>JAAAPD010000033.1 GCA_009908505.1 Alphaproteobacteria bacterium
AGGCAGTTCACGAAGCGGAAAAACAGCGCCTCGGGGATGATCCTGACCAGTTTCAACCCGACGAAAACCGCGCCGATGGCGGGCAAGGCCAGCACCAACGCGATCTTGAGGTTCTCCAAGCCCAACTGACCAAGGAAGTAATAGGGCACCAGCTTGAGCGCGTTGGCGAAGGCGAAGACGATCGTGGTGGTCCCGGCAAAGGCCATCTTGGACAGGCGCAGGGGCAGAACCCAGACCTGCCAGGGCGGCGCGCCGGAATGGCTCACGAAACTGGTAAAGCCCGAGATGCTGGTCCAGAACAGCCCCGGCGCGGCGCGCACCGGGCGAGCCGGGGCATCGCGGCCCTGGCGCAGAAGCAGGTTGAGCGCGAAACTGACCCCGATCACGCCAATGATCAGTCGCACGACCCATGCAGGCACCAGTTCGGCCGTGGCCCAGCCGATACCCGTCCCGATCACCATGCCGACCATGGCGATCTTCAACACCTTGCCATCGAAATCCTTGCGATAGGCCCAGACGCCGAAGATGTCAGACAGGATATAGATCGGCAGAAGCAGCCCCGCCGCGGTGATCGGGTTGATGACCAGCGACAGCGCGGGCACCGACAGCATCGCAACGGCGGGCAGGCCACCCTTGCCCAGCCCGACCGAGACCGCCGCGACCAGCGCCAGAGCCCAGAACAGCGGTCCTTCCATGTTGCGTCGGCTCCTTTCGGTCCGGGGGAATCAGTGTCGCGGACCCGGACCGCGTATCGCGGCGGGTCGGATCACCCGCGCCGCTTTAGCGCAAACAATCGCGTGGTTACAGGCCCCTGCCCCCTCAGGCTTGCGCGTTGCAGCGCAAAGGACTACCCAAGCGCCGTTTACAAACGGAACGGACAGAGGATCCATTCACCATGGCCAGACCCAAAATCGCCCTAATCGGCGCCGGTCAGATCGGCGGCACGCTCGCCCATCTGACCGCGATCAAGGAACTCGGCGACGTTGTGCTTTTCGACATTGCCGAGGGCATCCCCGAGGGCAAGGCGCTCGACATCGCGGAATCCGGCCCCGCCGAAGGCTTCGACGCCTCGCTCAAGGGCACCCAGGACTACGCCGATATCGCCGGCGCAGATGTCTGCATCGTCACCGCCGGAGTCCCGCGCAAGCCGGGCATGAGCCGCGACGACCTGCTGGGCATCAACCTCAAGGTCATGAAATCCGTCGGCGAAGGCATTGCCAAGCACGCCCCCGACGCCTTCGTCATCTGCATCACCAACCCGCTGGACGCGATGGTCTGGGCACTGCGCGAATTCAGCGGGCTGCCCCATGAAAAGGTTTGCGGCATGGCCGGCGTGCTGGACAGCGCCCGCTTCCGCCACTTCCTGGCCGAAGAATTCAAAGTGTCCATGAAGGACGTGACCGCCTTCGTGCTGGGTGGCCACGGCGACACCATGGTGCCGCTGATCCGCTATTCCACCGTGGCCGGCATCCCGCTGCCCGACCTGGTGCAGATGGGCTGGACCACTCAGGACAAGCTGGACGCGATCGTGCAGCGCACCCGCGACGGCGGCGCCGAGATCGTCGGCCTGCTCAAGACCGGGTCGGCCTTCTACGCCCCCGCCACCAGCGCCATCGAAATGGCCGAAGCCTACCTGAAGGACCAGAAGCGCCTTCTGCCCTGCGCCGCCTATGTCGACAATGCCTACGGACTGAACGGGTTTTACGTGGGCGTGCCCACGGTGATAGGCGCCGGCGGCATCGAGCGCGTGGTCGAGATCAAGATGAACAAGGACGAACAGGCCATGTTCGACCACTCGGTCGACGCGGTGAAAGGCCTCGTTACCGCCTGCAAGGGCATCGACGAGAGCCTCGCCTGATCCCTTTCGAAAGGCGCCCCGGGTCGGGCGCCTTTCTTTTCGGGCTTGATTGAACGTCGTTCATGAACTATGTTCACTGTAGTCATGAAAGGAATCACCATGAAACCGCTCCTCCCCGCCTCGCTGTTCCTTCTGGCCGGCACCGTCGGCGCCCAGGCCCAAACCGACTATTCCGCCCTGCTGCGCGACCAGGGACTTGCCGCGGCCGAAACGACGCTGGCCGCGATCTCGACCCCGACACCGTCGGATCACTTCGCCCTTGGCGGCGTACGGTTCCTAGGCGCGGTCGAAACCGCCCTGCAGGCCATCCACGATACCCGGATCGACCCGGATATGGGCCGCAACAGCGGTCTGCCGTTCCTGGGGTTGCCCGTCGCGCCGAACCCGGATGCCGCGCCGTTCCGCCCCGCCCTTGTCGAAGAGGTCTTCGTGACCGCGCTGGACGACCTGGACGCCAGCCTTGCCGCGCTCGACCCGATCTCGGACGACGACGACGTATCGGTGGTGATCGACACCGCCGATATCTGGTTTGACGTGAACGATAACGGCTGGCGGGATGCGGGTGAAGGTTTCTATGACATCGCCGCCCCACAACTTGCCCGAAACATGGGCGGAGACGCCGACGTCGCCCCGCCGGTCGTACATTTCGATACGGCTGACGCGGCCTGGCTGTCGGCCTATGGGCATCTGCTGTCAGGCAGCAGCGAAACCATCCTGGCGCTGGACCCGACCACCGCGATCAGCCGCGTGGTCGACAGTGCCGCCGCACTTTCAACGATCAATGGCGGGAATCATACAAGGTTCTTCAGCCCGAATGACGCGCAGTGGGTCGACCTGCTTGCCATGTTCATTCACGCCATCGAAGGTCAGCCCGACACGGCACGGTCCCGCGCGGCGCATGGCCATTTCCTGGCCATGATCGAGGACAACCGGACCTTCTGGACCCGCGTCGCCCGCGAGACCGACAACGATCGGGAATGGATCCCGAATGCCGGCCAGCAAAGCGCCCTGCCCCTGGAATTTCCGCCCGAGACCGGGGAGACCTGGCAAATGGTCCTGGCCGAGGCCGAGGCCGCGCTGCGCGGCGAGCTATTGATCCCGCATTGGCGGCTTGGCCCGAATGCGGGAATCGACCTGGCGGCCGCGATGCAGGACCCGCCCGAGATCGACATCGTTGCGATGATCCAGGGCGAAGGCATCCTGCCCTATGCCCGGACGGGGCCGCGCATGAGCGGTGACTCGCTGCAGATGTTCCGTCGCCTCATGGGCCGCGACGCCGCGCTTTTCATGGTGATCCTGAACTGACACGATCTTGCCCGAAAGGGCGAGACATCACCGGGCCGCGCGGTCGGCGCGTGACGGGTTCCCAGTAAGCGACCCGGTGATTCTACCCCCGCGCCACGGAATACCATTGTATACCCATTTTTGTGATCACGCCCTGACAGGTGTGATCACAAATGTCGCTTTTTCCGCCTTCACGTCAAAATAACGCTTTTTGCCGCAGGTGGCGCTGTGCTTTTTTCCCGGGCAAAGCCATCTGATGAGGGACATCCATGAATATCCATGAATACCAGGCAAAGGCGCTGCTGCGTTCGTACGGGGCACCGGTCAGCGACGGGCGCGTTGTCCTGAAGGCGGAAGAGGCCAAGACCAAGGCCGGCGAACTGGACGGCCCGCTCTGGGTGGTCAAGGCGCAGATCCACGCGGGTGGCCGCGGCAAGGGCTCCTTCAAGGAAGACAGCGCCGGCGAGGCCGGCGGCGTGCGCCTGGCCAAGTCGGTGGAAGAAGCCGCCGATGAAGCCAAGAAGATGCTGGGCCGCACCCTGGTGACCAAGCAGACCGGTCCCGCAGGCAAGCAGGTCAACCGCATCTATATCGAGGACGGCTCGGGCATCGAGAGCGAGCTATACCTCGCCCTGCTGGTCGATCGCGCCACGTCGCGCGTGTCCTTCGTCGCCTCGACCGAGGGCGGCATGGACATCGAGGAGGTCGCCGAGACCAACCCCGAGAAGATCCTGTCTTTCTCGGTCGATCCGGCCACCGGCTACCAGCCGTTTCACGGCCGCCGCATCGCCTTCGCCCTGGGCCTGGAAGGTCCGCAGGTCAAGCAATGCGTGGCGCTGATGGGCACGCTCTACAAGATATTCGTCGAGAAGGACATGGAACAGCTGGAAATCAACCCGCTGATCGTGACCGACAAGGGCGACCTGAAATGCCTGGACGCCAAGATGGGCTTCGACGGCAACGCGATCTACCGCCATTCCGATATCGGCGAGTTGCGCGACACCACCGAGGAGGATTCCAAAGAGCTCGAGGCGTCCAAATACGACCTCAACTACATCGCGCTGGACGGTGAAATCGGCTGCATGGTGAACGGCGCGGGCCTGGCCATGGCCACGATGGACATCATCAAGCTTTACGGGGCAGAGCCGGCCAACTTCCTCGACGTGGGCGGCGGTGCGACCAAGGAAAAGGTCACCGAGGCGTTCAAGATCATCACCTCGGATGACAACGTCAAAGGCATCCTGGTCAACATCTTCGGCGGCATCATGCGCTGTGACGTGATCGCCGAGGGCGTGGTCGCCGCGGTCAAGGAAGTGGGCCTTCAGGTGCCGCTGGTCGTGCGCCTGGAGGGCACGAATGTCGAGAAGGGCAAGGAGATCATCAACACCTCCGGACTGGACGTCATCGCCGCCGATGACCTCAAGGATGGTGCCCAGAAAATCGTCAAGGCGGTCAAGGGCTAGACCGATGCGGGACAGCCTGCGCAAGGAATTCAACGACAAGATCTGGCATGCCCAGCAGGCCGAAAGCCGATCGGGCGCCGGATCGACGTTGGACTTCACCGAACGTCTTCGGGCGCAGCTTCCCGCGTTGCTGGAAAAGCACGGCGTGCGCACGTTTCTGGACGCGCCATGCGGCGACTGGAACTGGATGGCGACGGTCGACCTGGGCGATATCCATTATATCGGCGGCGACATCGCCGATGCCGTGGTCGACGAGGTGCGGGCCGCGCATGCCGGCCCGAATCGGGACTTCCGGCTGCTCGACATCACCTCGGACCCGCTGCCCAAGGCGGACATGATGATGGCGCGGGACGTGCTGTTTCACCTGAAATTCTGGCTGCGCTGGAAATTTCTTGAAAACTTCGTCGCCTCGGAAACACCGCTTTTGCTGACCACGATGCACCACATCAAGGCAAACAGGAAACTGGGCAGGAACGGTGGGTTCACCAAGTTCAACCCGATGGCCGCGCCGTTCAACTTTCCCGCGCCGATCGACATGATCCACGAAACCGCCGACCAGCTGCCCGCCGACATCGCCGAACGCGACGAAGGGCGCAAGCACCGGTCGATGGGGCTGTGGACCCGCGACCAGATCATCGGCGTTCTCGATGCCCGCGCCGCCGCCAAGGCGGCCGAGGGGGCGGCATGACGCCCGCACCCGAACAGATGGGCCCGCCCGCCCCGGAGGACGGCCTGGCACATCTGCACCCTCATTTCGGGGTCCGCGCGCCGGGCGCGCCACTCCGTTCCACCTATCACGGTCGGCTGGACCTAGCCGCGAAACACCAAAGAAAGTGAAAGGCAATCCATGGCCATTCTTGTTGACGAAAACACACGCGTGATCTGCCAGGGCTTCACCGGCTCGCAGGGCACATTCCACTCGGAACAGGCCATTGCCTATGGCACCAGGATGGTCGGCGGTGTGACGCCCGGCAAGGGTGGCCAGACGCATCTCGACCTGCCGGTTTTCGACAGCGTGCACGAGGCGAAGGCCAAGACCGAGGCCAATGCCAGCGTCATCTACGTGCCGCCGCCCTTCGCCGCCGACAGTATTCTCGAAGCGATCGACGCCGAGATGGAGCTGATCGTCTGCATCACCGAAGGCATCCCGGTTCTGGACATGATGAAGGTGCAGCGCGCGCTGGAAGGGTCGAAATCGCGCCTGATCGGGCCGAACTGCCCCGGCATCATCACCCCCGACGCCTGCAAGATCGGCATCATGCCGGGCCATATCCACAAGCGCGGCTCGGTCGGGGTCGTGTCGCGCTCGGGCACGCTCACCTACGAGGCGGTCAAGCAGACCTCGGATATGGGCCTGGGCCAGTCCACCGCGGTCGGTATCGGCGGCGATCCGATCAAGGGGACCGAACATATCGACGTGCTGGACATGTTCCTGGATGATGACGAGACCCAGTCGATGATCATGATCGGCGAGATCGGCGGCACCGCCGAGGAAGAAGCCGCCGAATTCCTGGCCGACCAGAAGAAGAAGGGCCGCTGGAAGCCCATCGCCGGGTTTATCGCCGGGCGCACCGCGCCTCCGGGCCGCCGCATGGGCCATGCCGGGGCCATCGTCTCGGGCGGCAAGGGTGACGCCGAAAGCAAGATCGAAGCCATGAAATCGGCCGGGATCGTCGTCGCCGACAGCCCAGCCACCCTGGGCGAGGCCGTGATGGAAGCGATCGGCAAATGATGCAACGCCCGCGCCGGGATATCCGCGTCCCCGGGCGGGAGGCCCTGGCCCCCCGCCTGTTCGCCGTGCTGTTCCTGGTGCTGGGCCTTGTCATCATCGCCGCGCAGGTGCGGGCACAGCCGCCCGGACCCTTTGCCACTTCAGGGCCCACCACCAGCTGCATCGAAGGATCGTCAACATGACCGACCAATCGCCCAACGACGTCTTCCACGCCTCCAGCTTCATGCAGGGGCACAACGCGGAATACATCGAACAGCTTTATGCCCGCTACGCCGAGAACCCCGGCGCCGTGGACGAGAGCTGGCGCGACTTCTTCAAGGCGCTTGGGGACGCCCCCGACGAGGCCCGCGCCGAGGCCGCCGGCCCGTCCTGGGCCCGCCCCGACTGGCCGCCGCAGCCGGCCGACGACCTGACCGCGGCGCTTGACGGCCAATGGCCCGCCGATCCCGGGGAGGCCAAGGCCGCAGGCGACAAAATTAAGGCCAAGGCGGCCGAAAAGGGCGTCGCCGTTTCCCAAGAACAGGTGCGCAACGCGGTGCTGGATTCGATCCGCGCGCTGATGATCATCCGGGCCTACCGGATTCGCGGGCACCTCGTGGCCGACCTCGACCCGCTGGGCATGCGCGATCAGACCCCGCATCCCGAACTCGACCCGCAATCCTACGGGTTCGAGGAAAAGGACATGGACCGGCCGATCTTCATCGACAACGTGCTGGGCCTCGAAGTGGCCTCGATGCGCGAGATTTTGGCCATCGTGCAGCGCACCTACTGCGGCACCTTCGCCCTGCAATACATGCACATCTCCGACCCCGAGGAGTCCGCCTGGCTGAAAGAGCGGATCGAAGGTCTGGGCAAGGAGATCGCCTTTACCCAGAACGGCCGCAAGGCGATCCTGAACAAGATGGTCGAGGCCGAGGGCTTCGAAAAGTTCTTGCACGTCAAGTACATGGGCACCAAGCGGTTCGGCCTGGACGGCGCCGAAAGCCTGATCCCGGCCATGGAACAGATCATCAAGCGCGGCGGCAGTTTGGGCCTCAAGGATATCGTCATCGGCATGCCGCACCGCGGGCGCCTGAACATCCTGGCCAACGTGATGGGCAAGCCTTACCGCGCCATCTTCAACGAATTCCAGGGCGGCAGCTTCAAACCCGAAGACGTGGACGGCTCGGGCGACGTCAAATACCACCTGGGCGCCTCGTCGGACCGCGAATTCGACGGCAATTCCGTGCACCTGTCGCTAACCGCCAACCCGTCGCACCTGGAGGCCGTCAACCCGGTCGTCCTGGGCAAGGTCCGCGCCAAGCAGGACCAGTTGAACGACACTGACCGGACCGCCGTCATGGGCATCCTGCTGCATGGCGACGCGGCCTTTGCAGGCCAGGGAGTCGTCGCCGAAGGCTTTGGCCTGTCGGGCCTGCGCGGCCATCGCACGGGCGGCACCATGCACCTGGTGGTCAACAACCAGATCGGCTTCACCACCGCGCCGCATTTCTCGCGCTCCTCGCCCTATCCGACGGATATCGCCCTGATGGTCGAGGCGCCGATCTTCCACGTGAACGGCGACGACCCCGAGGCCGTGGTCCACGCCGCAAAGGTAGCTACCGAGTTCCGCCAGAAATTCCACAAGGACGTGGTCATCGACATGATCTGTTATCGCCGGTTCGGCCATAACGAGGGCGATGAACCGATGTTCACCAACCCGATCATGTACAAGAAGATCAAGCAGCAGAAGACCACGCTGACCTTGTATACCGAGCGGCTGGTCAAGGACGGGCTGATCCCCGAGGGCGAGGTCGAGGAACAGAAGGCCGGCTTCCAAAGCTACCTCAACGACGAATTCGAGGCCGGCAAGGACTACAAGCCCAACAAGGCCGACTGGCTGGATGGCAAGTGGTCCCACATGGACCGCAAGCAAGAGGATTACCAGCGCGGCGAAACCGCCATCAAGCCGAAGACCTTCGACGAGATCGGTCGTGCGCTCACGACGGTTCCCGAGGGTTTCCCGATCCACAAGACCGTGGGGCGCCTGCTGGAGACCAAGCAGAAGATGTTCGAAACCGGCGAGGGCTTCGACTGGGCCACCGCAGAGGCGCTTGCCTTCGGCAGCCTGATGACCGAGGGCTATCCCGTGCGCCTTGCCGGCCAGGACAGCGCCCGCGGCACGTTCAGCCAGCGCCATTCGGCCATCGTCAACCAGGAGACCGAGGAACGCTTCTACCCGCT
Organism: Alphaproteobacteria bacterium; assembly: GCA_009908505.1. Classification (GTDB taxonomy): domain Bacteria; phylum Pseudomonadota; class Alphaproteobacteria; order Rhodobacterales; family Rhodobacteraceae; genus Salibaculum. The sequence goes on from JAAAPD010000033.1 coordinate 8,561, forward strand.
CAACCATATCCGCGAGGGGCAGGCGCGTTACGAGGTCATCGACTCGATGCTGTCGGAATACGCGGTGCTGGGCTTCGAATACGGCTATTCGCTGGCCGAGCCCAACGCGCTGACGCTCTGGGAGGCGCAGTTCGGCGACTTCGCCAACGGCGCGCAGATCATGTTCGACCAGTTCATCAGTTCCGGTGAATCGAAATGGCTGCGCATGTCGGGCCTTGTGTGCCTGTTGCCGCACGGGTTCGAGGGCCAAGGGCCAGAGCATTCCTCGGCCCGGCTGGAACGGTTCCTGCAGATGAGCGGCGGCGACAACTGGATCGTCGCCAACTGCACCACCCCGGCCAACTACTTTCATATCCTGCGGCGGCAGATCCACCGCACCTACCGCAAGCCGCTGATCCTGATGACGCCGAAATCCCTGCTGCGCCACAAGCTGGCCGTCAGCACGGCCGAGGAATTCCAGACCGGGAACAGCTTCCACCGGGTGCTGTGGGATGACGCGCAATACGGCAATTCCGACACCCGGCTGGTCGGTGATGACAAGATCAGGCGCGTGGTCATGTGTTCCGGCAAGGTCTATTTCGACCTGCTGGAGGAACGCGACCGGCGCGGCATCGACGATGTCTACCTGATGCGGTTCGAACAGTTCTACCCGTTCCCCGCGCAATCCGCGGTGAAAGAGCTTCAACGCTTCCCCAATGCCGACATGGTCTGGTGCCAGGAAGAGCCCAAGAACCAGGGCGCCTGGTATTTCATGGAGCCGAACATCGAATGGGTGCTGACCCGCATCAAGGCCAAGCACACGCGCCCCGTCTACGCGGGCCGCGCCGCCGCCGCCTCGCCCGCCACGGGCCTGGCCTCGCGCCACAAAGCAGAACAAGAGGCGCTCGTGAACGACGCCCTGACCATCGAAGGGAACTAATCCAATGACCGAAGTCCGTGTCCCCACCCTGGGCGAAAGCGTCACCGAAGCCACGGTGGCCACCTGGTTCAAGCAGCCCGGCGACAAGGTCGCGCAGGACGAAATGCTGTGCGAACTGGAAACCGACAAGGTAACGGTCGAGGTCCCCTCGCCCGCTGCCGGCACCCTGTCCGAGATCGTCGCATCCGAGGGCGAGACCGTGGGTGTCGACGCCCTGCTGGCCAGCATCGCGGCCGCCGACGATGCCGGCCCCGAACAGCCCAAGGAACGCAGCCAGAAGGAAAACGGCGACCGCGCCGAGGCCAAGGATGAAAAGTCCGATACCGGCGGCAGCGGGTCCGAGATGGACGTGATGGTGCCCACCTTGGGCGAAAGCGTGTCCGAGGCGACCGTCTCGACCTGGTTCAAGAAACCGGGCGAGGCCTTTGCCGCCGACGAGATGCTGTGCGAGCTGGAAACCGACAAGGTCTCGGTCGAGGTGCCGGCGCCCGCCGCCGGTGTCCTGACCAAGGTGCTGGCCGAGGAAGGAAGCACCGTCGAGGCCGGCGGCAAGCTGGCCATCATGTCCACCGATGGCGAGGCCGCCCCGGCCCCGGCAGAGGACGACGACAAACCCGATGAACCGGCCCCCGACGCCGGCGCTGACAAGGATGTGGAGGACGCGCCCAGCGCCAAGAAGCTGATGGCCGAAAACGACCTGTCGGACGTTCAGGGCACCGGCAAGGATGGCCGCGTCATGAAAGAGGACGTGCTCAAGGCCATGGCCTCGGGCGCCTCGTCCGCGCCTGCCCCGGCCGCCGCGCCGCGCGCCCCGGTCGCCGCCGAGCAGGCCGCGCGCGAGGAACGGGTCAAGATGACCAAGCTGCGCCAGACCATCGCCAAGCGCCTCAAGGACAGCCAGAACACCGCCGCCATGCTGACCACCTATAACGAGGTGGACATGACCGAGGTCATGGCCCTGCGCAACGAATACAAGGATCTGTTCCTGAAGAAGCACGGCGTGAAGCTTGGTTTCATGTCCTTCTTCACCAAGGCCTGCTGCCATGCGCTGAAGGAGGTGCCCGAAGTCAATGCCGAGATCGACGGCACCGACATCGTCTACAAGAACTTCGTGAACATAGGCATCGCCGCGGGCACCCCACAGGGGCTGGTGGTGCCGGTGATCAACGACGCCGATTCCATGTCTTTCGCCACGATCGAGAAGGCCATTGCCGAAAAAGGCGCCAAGGCGCGCGACGGCAAGCTGTCCATGGCCGAAATGCAGGGCGGCACCTTCACCATCTCCAATGGCGGGGTTTACGGCTCGCTCATGTCCTCGCCCATCCTGAACCCGCCGCAATCGGGTATCCTGGGCATGCACAAGATCCAGGACCGCCCCATGGCCATCAACGGCGAGGTCGTCATCCGCCCGATGATGTATCTGGCCCTGTCCTATGACCACCGCATCGTCGACGGCAAAGGCGCCGTGACCTTCCTCGTGCGCGTGAAAGAGGCGCTGGAGGATCCGCGTCGGTTGTTGATGGATTTGTGAGGTCAGAAATGGGGCTCAAGTTCGGCCAAGTCTTCTATTGGGTCATCACCAATCTAGGACTGGGCGCCACATTCATGATGTTGGATTCAAAATCTGTGGTGCCCGTTTGGCTTGGCAATATAGCGCCAACCGTCATTGATCAGTCCGAAATCCAGTTATTTGAGTCCTTAAGCGCGGCTACTTACGATATCCCTGTTTTTGTGGTGTTCTTCTGGATTATTTTCGGAGAAGCAATGGTCATAGCAGGAGCCAAATTCGGGCCAGAGAACGGCGAACTGAGCCGCTTAATTGGGAAAGTTGCTCGATACGATAATATGTTTCTGGCCGCCGCATTCAGTGAGTTTTCAGCAAAGCTACGTGTCATCAATGGCTGTATTGGACTGGGTATCCTACTATCTTTTGACGGTGCGCTATCCGCTGTTTTCAGTTGGTCCTGGTCACCTCTAATGTCTACGTTGTTTGGACTATTGATAGCATTTCTGGCTTGGGCTTTATGTCGTTCACTTCTTCGCGATTTTAACACCACGATCGAGTGCTTTCGGTGTCAAGAATGACCCCCGAACTCACCGCCCTCACCCTGGCCGTCCTGCTCCAAGGCGCTCAATTCTGCGTCTATTCTGTTCTGGCGCAGATGCAGGTGGGGCCGAGATACGCGGCCTCCCCGCGCGACGAGCCGCGGCAGTTGACCGGCACGGCGGGGCGCGCGCAGCGGGCGCTGAATAACCATTTTGAGAGTCTTGCCCTCTTTACCCCCGCCGTTCTGGTGATAACCCTCGCCGACAAATCCACCGCCTTCACGGCGGCCTGCGCCTGGGTCTACCTGGCGGCCCGCCTGCTTTACGTTCCCGCCTACCTGCTGGGCTGGGTTCCCTGGCGCAGCCTGATCTGGGTCGTCGGGTTTCTTGCCACCATGGCCCTGCTTCTGGCAGCCTTGATCTGATCGCGGGCCGGCCCGCACCCATAACGAAGGACACATTTCCATGGCATCCTATGACGTCATCATTATCGGTTCCGGCCCCGGCGGCTATGTCTGCGCCATCCGCTGCGCGCAGCTGGGCCTGAAAACCGCCGTTGTCGAGGGGCGCGAAACGTTGGGCGGCACCTGCCTGAACGTGGGCTGCATCCCCTCCAAGGCGCTGCTTCACGCCAGCCACATGCTGCACGAGGCCGAACACAATTTCGCCGCCATGGGCCTCAAGGGCAAAAGCCCCTCGGTCGATTGGGACCAGATGTTGTCCTACAAGGACGACACGATCGGCCAGAACACCAAGGGCATCGAGTTCCTGTTCAAGAAGAACAAGATCGACTGGCTCAAGGGGTGGGGGTCGATCCCCGAGGCGGGCAAGGTCAAGGTCGGCGACGACACCCACGAGGCCAAGAACATCATCATTGCCAGCGGGTCCGACGTGGCCAGCCTGCCCGGCGTCGAGATCGACGAGGAAACCGTCGTGTCCTCGACCGGGGCGCTCAGCCTTAAGAAGCCGCCCAAGAACCTGGTGGTGATCGGCGCCGGCGTCATCGGCCTTGAACTGGGCAGCGTCTATCAGCGCCTGGGCGCCGAGGTGACGGTGATCGAATACCTGGACGCGATCACGCCTGGCATGGACGGCGAGGTGCAAAAGGCCTTCCAGAAGCTGCTCAAGAAGCAGGGCATGGATTTCGTCATGGGCGCCGCCGTGCAGGGTGTCGAGACGCTCAAGACCAAGGCGAAAGTGACCTACACGCTCAAGAAGGACGACAGCGAACACACAATCGATGCCGATACCGTCCTAGTCGCCACGGGCCGCAAGCCCTATACCGACGGGCTGGGGCTGGAGGCGCTCGGCGTCGAAATGACCGAGCGCGGCCAGGTCAAGACCGACGCGCATTTCGCCACGAACGTGCCGGGCATCTATGCCATCGGCGACGCGATCGTGGGTCCCATGCTGGCCCACAAGGCCGAGGATGACGGCATGGCCTGCGCCGAAAACCTCGCCGGCCAGGCGGGGCACGTGGACTACAACCTGGTGCCGGGCGTGATCTACACCCACCCCGAGGTGGCCAATGTCGGCCAGACCGAAGAGCAATTGAAGGAAGCTGGTCGTGCCTACAAGGTCGGCAAGTTCGCTTTTATGGGCAACGGCCGCGCCAAGGCGAATTTCGCCGGCGACGGCTTCGTCAAGATCCTGGCCGACAAGGAAACCGACCGCATCCTGGGCTGCCATATCATCGGCCCGGCGGCCGGTGACCTGATCCACGAGGTCTGCGTGGCCATGGAATTCGGCGCCGCGGCCGAGGACCTGGCGCGCACCAGTCACGCCCACCCGACCTATTCCGAAGCGGTGCGTGAGGCCGCCCTGGCCTGCGGCGACGGCCCGATCCACAGCTGACGCACACGCGGCGACATGACATCCGCCAAAGGCCCCGCATGGCGCGGGGCCTTTTTTTTCGGTGCTGGGCGGCAAATCGCCCCGCTGCGGCCCAAAACCCGCCCATATTCTCGCGGAAGGTCTGGCCCAACCGTCGTCAGCCAGGACCGTTCCGATGAAGAAGTTGCTTGTTGCCCTGACCCTGACCCTCGCCTTCGCGCTCGGACCGGCGGGGCCGGCAGAGGCCGCCCGTGGCGGCGGCATATGGGGCGACGACCTTGTCTTTGTGGCCGAAACCGAAGTGCCCACGGCCGCGGGCGGGACATTCGCCCTGTGCCACCTGGTCGACACCATCACGGTGGCCTTCATTCCCGTCTACACCGCGGTCAAGTCTTACGCGATGTCCGAAGATGGCTGCGAGGGGACCTCCTATCGCCCGCTCACGCCCGAGATGTTCGAACGCGGCCAGTCGCTCGGGGCCTTTCCCGCCGATCTGCCGGTCACGCCGCGCCTGTCGCCCCGCGACCTGCTCATCGGCCATGCCGGGCCGGTCCTTCTGGCCCTTGCCGGGCTGTTCAAACTGCTGTCCTGGGCCATCCATGACCGCAAACCGCGCCGCCGCAAAGCCAAGGTCTCGGATGCCCTGGCGATCAACGCCCTGGCCGCCATGGCCCATGTGGCGATCTCGGATGGTGACGTTGACGACCGCGAAGTCACCCATATCGCCGGCATCCTGACCCGCCTGACCGGGCGCGGCTATGACCGGGGGCAGGTGCGGGACATGATCTACCAGGTGCAGAACCATATCGGCGATATCGACGCACTGGGCGAGGGGCTGAGCGATGCGGAACGCCGGATCGTGATGGAATCCGCCCTGCACATCGCGGTGGCCGATGGCCAGATCCACCCCAAAGAATACCAATTGGTCAGCCAGATCGCGAACCGGCTGCGTATCGACGGGGCCGAGTTCCGCGCGGCGCTAGGCCGGATCTCGGCCAACTTGCAGAAGACCCCAGCGGCCTGATCAGACTTTCAGCAGGCGCAGGCCCTGCGTGGCATCACTGCGCACCGCCAGCCGCAGGCCCGGCTCGTCCCCGGCCTTGAGCGCGGCCAGGATCAGCTTGTGGTTATAGGGCGGCTCGGTGCGGCGCAGCTTGCCGTAAAGCTTGGACATGGTCGGCCCCAGCTGCAGCCACACGGTTTCCGCGATGGCCAGCATCGCCGGGGCCTGGGCCCGCAGGTAGAGCGTGCGGTGAAATTCCAGGTTCAGCCGGATATAGCCGCTGGCATCGTGGCGCGCGATGACCTGCCGGACGCGGCCGTTGATCTCCTCCAGCCGTTCGATCAGCGCAAGATGGGCGCGCGGCAGGGCACGGCTGGCCAGTTCAGGCTCGAGCAAGGCGCGCAGGGCCGCCAGTTCCTCGATCCGCTCGTTGGACAGTTCCGGCGTGGACACACGCCCCGACGAGGACAGCGACAGCGCCCCCTCGGCCACCAGACGGCGCACCGCCTCGCGCGCGGGGGTCATGGACACGCCGAACTCCTTGCCGATGCCGCGCAGGGTCAGATGTTGGCCCGGATGCATCTCGCCATGCAGGATCCGCAGGCGCAATGCCCGGTAGACACGATCATGGGCCGAGCCGGTCGGTTCGGTGGTCTTGGTCTGGATCAGCATGGGCCTATGTGATCACAAATCCTGCGACGGTCAATCCATGAACCGGATGCGATGCAGGGCCGTGCCCTCGGTCCGCAGCCAGCGCCGGGGTGCCGCATGATCGGGATAGAGCTGTTCGACCACCGCCCAGAAGGCCGGTGAATGGTCCATGTGCCGCAGATGCGCGACCTCGTGGGCGGCCACGTAATCCAACACCTCGGGCGGGGCCATGATCAGCCGCCAAGAATACATCAGGTCGCCGTGCGACGAACACGAGCCCCAGCGCGACCGTGTATCGCGCAGGGTGATCCGGCCATAGCCACGGCCCAGCCGGGCCGCATGGCGGTCGCTGGCCTCGGCCAGGGCATCGCGGGCCTGTGTCTTGAGAAAGGCGACCAGTCGCGGCGCCAGCCGCCCCGGATCGTCCGGGGCCAGCAGGCGATCCCCGTCCAGCCGCACCCGGCGGTCCTGTGACGGCGCCAGCAGGAGCGGCCGGCCCCGAAACGGCAGCGCCTCGCCGAAGGCCGGCCGAATCTCGGGCGCCAGGTCCGCCAGTTGACGGCGCAGCCAGTCGGCCCGGTCGCGCAGGAAGGCCGCGCCCTCGCGCTCGGGCACCCGGCGCGGCAGGGTAAGCGTCGCCGTTCCGTCCAGCCGCGACACACGCAAGCTCAGCCGCCGCGCCCGCGCGCTGCGGCGGATATTCACCTCGACCGGGGGGTTGCCTTCAAGGACAAGACGGCCCATATCCGCCCTTCATGAATTTCCCGCGTGTCTTAGCCTTTGACACGCCCCAACGCTTATGGCAGGTGGCGGCGATCACGCCAAGTGCTGTCAGTTTGCACAAAGGAAGAAACGATGCCCAAGGAAGAATGGGGAACCAAACGGGTTTGCCCGACCACCGGCAAGCGGTTCTATGACCTGAACGCCGATCCGATCGTCAGCCCCTACACGGGCGAGATCGTCGAGGTGGAGACCGGCAAGACCCGGACCATGGTCGCCGATGCCGAGGACGCCCAGACCAAGAAGCTCAAGGAATCCTCGGACGAGGAAGAAGAGATCGTTCTGGAAGACGACGACGACGAGTCCGATGTCGACCTGGGCGATGACGTTCTCGAGGACGACGACGAAAGCGATGACGTGTCGCTGGACGACCTGGCCGATGTGGCCGCGCCGAACGACGAAAGCTGATCGGCGAATGATTTTCGGCAGGGCGGGATTTTTCACTTGATCTCGCCCGCGCCCGTGCTTAGAGAGCACAACGTTGCCCTAGGGCAGCACCAGGATGGGGCCTTAGCTCAGTTGGGAGAGCGCTTGCATGGCATGCAAGAGGTCAGGGGTTCGACTCCCCTAGGCTCCACCAAATTCCCGAAAAATAGATGTTTATCCGGCGCTTGACTGGCCCATAGTCGCGGATCCCTTACGGGGTTCTGCGCCTTTGCCGGCAACGGACGGTCTTTTTGGCATTGCCGCGCATGCCGCCCGCGCCGTTCCACCATCAAGAATGTGTTGCAATGGTTCATGGCGTGTGACACCGATGTCATGACACCGATGTCACAAGGCGAATCGCCGACATCCGTGCTGGGAGGATTCGATGGCCACGATCTATGATGTCGCCCGGTCGGCCGGGGTTTCGCCAAAGACGGTCAGCCGGGTGCTGAACGGCGACGGTCCGGTGGGGCAGCGCACCCGCGACAAGGTCGAAACGGCCATGGCGAAGCTGGGCTATGTCCCGTCGAACGCTGCCCGTGCCATGCGGTCGAACCGATCCGGGCTGGTCGGACTGATCACGGGGGCGATCTCCAGCACCCCATCCAATGTCGAACTATCGGGCCTGCCGGAACTGTTCATCGTGCAGGGCATCCAGCGAGCCATCGAACCGCTGAACATGACGCTTATGATTTCGGATACCGGCGGCCGCCTCGACCGTGTGCCGCAACTGATGCGGACCTTTTCCGAACACCGGGTCGAGGGGCTGATCTACGTGGCGGACTACCACAAGAAGGTGGACCTGCCGGACACGCCGGGCATCGGCAAGGTCGTGATTGCCAACGGCTATGACGATCGGGGCACGCCCTGCGTCCTGCCGCACGATGAGAAGGGGCAATACGCGCTCGTGTCCGAGGCCATCGCCAAGGGGCATCGGCGCATCGGTTATCTGACCCTGGCCAATGCGCTGGACGCGACGCGGCTGCGCACGGTGGGCTATGCGCGCGCGCTGGCCGATGCCGGGATCGCCTATGATTCGTCCCTGGTCATCGAGGCCGACATGGCCGAGCCCGACCCTGAAGTCGAGACGCAGCTGCTTTGGGACGCGATCGACCGAATTCTCGGGTTGGAGGACCCGCCGACGTTGCTGTGCATGGGCAATGACCGCATGGCGATGCGCGCCTATGGCATCCTGCGGTCACGCGGCCTCAACCTGCCCGGCGATATCTCGATCGCGGGCTATGACAATTACCGCACGCTGGCCGAAACGCTTTACCCGCCGCTGACCACGGTCGAATTGCCCTATGCGGCCATGGGGGTGCGGGCGGCCCGGCTTCTCATGTCCCTGATCCGGGAAGAGGGCCAAAAGCCCTCGGAGCCGCAGCTTGTCAGCGGCCCCGTCTGCTGGCGCGACAGTGTCACGCCATTGGTCGATCCGAAATCGAATGTCACACCACTAGGGAGGAAAACGACATGAAACGACTGACAAACGCCGGCATCCTTGCCGGCACGACACTGATCGCCACCGGCGCCATGGCCCAGACCGAGCTATCCATGTGGTATCACGGGGCCGGCAACGAGGTCGAAAGCAATATCCTGAACGGCATCATCGAGGATTTCAACGCCGCGCAGTCCGACTGGACCGTAAGCGTCGAGAGCTTCCCCCAGAACAGCTATAACGACTCGGTGGTCGCCGGGGCCCTGTCGGACAACCTGCCGTGCATCCTGGACGTGGACGGGCCGGTCATGCCGAACTGGGCCTGGTCGGGCTACATGCAGCCGCTGCCGATCTCGGAAGAGGCGATTGCCGGCCACTTGGACTCCACCGTGGGCCGCTGGGACGGCGAAATCTACGCGGTCGGCCTGTGGGACGCGGCCGTGGCACTCTACACCCGGCAGTCGACGCTGGACGACCTTGGCCTTCGCACGCCCACATTGGACAACCCCTGGACGGGCGAGGAGTTCATGGCCGCGCTTGAGGCCGCAAAGGCCTCGGGCGACTACGAATACGCCTTCGATCCCGGCATGGCCTGGACCGGGGAATGGTATCCTTATGCCTTCTCGCCCTTCCTGCAGAGCTTTGGCGGCGACATCGTGGACCGGTCCACTTATCAGACGGCCGAGGGCGCGCTGAACGGCGACGCGGGCATCGCATTCGGCGAATGGTGGCAAAGCCTCTTCACCGTGGGCTATGCCCCCGGCACCAGCCAGGACCCCGCCGACCGCGACAACGGCTTCATCGAGGGCAAGTATGCCTTTCAATGGAACGGAAACTGGGCTGGCGTGGCCACGATCGAGGGCGGCGTCGATGATGTTGTCTTCCTGCCGGCACCGGACTTCGGCAACGGCCCCAACATCGGGGCCGGGTCCTGGCAGTTCGGCGCATCGGCCACCTGCCCGCACCCCGAAGGCGTGGCCGATTTCGTCGAATTCGCGTTGCAGGACAAGTACCTGGCCGCGTTCTCGGACGGCATCGGTCTGATCCCGGCAAGTGAGGAAGCCGCGACCATGACCGAGAACTACGCCCCCGGCGGCGCGCTCGAGCCGTTCTTCGGCCTGTCCGAGGCTCAGGCGCTGGTGCGCCCGGTCAGCCCCGGCTACGTGGTTGCCGCAAAGGTCTTCGAAAAGGCCCTGGCCGATATCGCCAACGGTGCGGACGTGGCTGACACGCTGGATGCCGCCGTCGACGAGATCGACGCCGATATCGAGGCCAATAGCGGCTACGGCCACTAGGCAAGTCCGCGCGCCCCGGCCCCTCCGGGGTGCGCCATCTGCCCTGCCCGACCGCGACGGAGGACGACCATGGCATCGAAACTGACCCGGTCCACGGGGGCCGGCTGGGCCTTTGCATTGCCGGGCTTCGGATTGATCGCGCTGTTCATCATCGTGCCTTTCTTCTTCGCTTTCGGTCTGTCGCTAACGAACCAGCGGCTCATTTCGCCGAACCCGACGGAATATGTGGGCTTCGAGAATTACCGCGATTTGCTTAGCCTGTCGGTCATCACGCTCGAACCCGAACGCGACGACAGCGGCGCGGTGATCCGCGACGAGGACGGCGAAATCGAATATCCCCGCGTGCGCACGATCACCCGGTCCGACGATTTCCCGCAATATCGCGGCATGCGCGAATGGTTCCGCTGGCAGTCGGGCGACACGGCGCGGGTGGTCGTCGCCAGCGACGTGGTCTTCATGAAGGCCCTGGTGAACACGCTGATGTTCGTTTTGGTGGTCGCCCCCGTTCAGGGCGCGCTGGCGCTGGTGCTGGCGCTTCTGATCAACCAGAAACTGCGTGGTATCAACGTCTACCGGGCAATCTATTTCATGCCCGTGGTCGTTTCCATCGTCGTTGTCTCGCTGCTGTGGCGGTTCATCTATGACGGCAATGACGGGCTGCTGAACAACCTATTAAGCGCGATCACCTTCGGCGGCTGGCAACCGGTCGACTGGCTGGGCAATCCCGACACAGCGCTGGGATCGATCATGGCCATGTCGATCTGGCAGGCCGTGGGGTTTCACATGGTGATCTGGCTGTCGGGGCTTCAGACAATCAGCCCGACCCTTTACGAAGCCGCCGATATCGAGGGCGCATCGAAGTGGCAGACCTTCCGCTACGTGACCTGGCCGGGCCTGCGCAATACCGCCGTCCTGGTGTTGATAGTGATCACAATGCAGGCCTTCGCGCTGTTCGCCCAGATCGACGTGATGACCAATGGCGGGCCGCTGGACAGCACGCAGACGGTCGTCTTCCAGGCGGTCGAACGCGGCTATGGCAAGCAGGACATCTCGGGCGGGTCGACCATATCGGTGATCCTGTTCCTGCTGGTGCTGACGATCAGCCTGATCCAACGCTGGCTGACGAGGGAGAAGTAGCATGGCCGCCACCAATCCCGACAATCGCGGCCTGCGCCTGGTCGTGCGCTACGCCGTGCTGACCCTGATCGCCGTGATCTTCATCTTTCCACTGCTCTTCATGGGTATGTCCAGCCTGAAACCCGACCAGCAGCTGTTGTCCGACACCAGCAGCCTGCGGGCGTTCCTGCCGGTGGGGGACCTGAGCCTGGACAATTACCGCGAGGCCTTCGCGCGGGCGCCGGTGGGCCTGTTCGTGTTCAACTCGGTCCTGGTGACGGGCGCCACAGTCCTGCTCAGCCTGGCGATCTGCTCGCTGGCCGCGTTCTCCTTCACCTTCCTGGAATGGAAGGGCCGCGGCGTGATCCTGTCGGTGATCCTGGCCACCCTGATCATCCCGTTCGAGACCATTGCGATCCCGCTCCTGCTGCTGGTCAGCAAGCTGCCCTGGATCGGGTTGGACGGGCTGGAATGGGGCTGGCTCAACAGCTACCGGGTCCAGATCATTCCCTGGATCGCCGATGGCCTGACGATTTTCCTCTTCGTGCAGTATTTCAAGGACCTGCCGCGCGAGTTGATCGAGGCCGCGCGGGTCGAGGGCGCCAGCTGGTTCCAGATCTACGCCCGGGTGGTCATGCCGCTATCGGGTCCCGTTCTGGCCACGGCCGCGATCCTCAAGTTCCTGGTCATGTACAACCAGTACCTGTGGCCGCTGATCGTGGTGCAGCAGGAAAGCTACCGCCCGGTCATGGTGGGGCTGCAGTACTTCTTTCAACTCAACATCGCCTGGGGCGAGGTCATGGCGTACCTGACACTGATCACCGTGCCGGTCCTCGCCTTCTACCTGGTTCTCCAGCGGGCCTTCATCGCATCAATCGCCTCGACCGGCGTGAAAGGATAAACACCCATGGTTCTCGCACTTCCCGACCAATGGATCTGGGACAGCTGGTATGCCCATGACGGGGACCGCTGGCATGCCTGGTTCCTCAAGGCCGACAAATCACTGATCAACCCCGAGCTGCGGCATTTCAACGTCAGCCAGGGCCATGCGGTCAGCGACGACCTGGTCAATTGGAACCACCTGGGCACCTGCCTGGCCCCTTCTTACGGACCGGCCTGGGACGATTTCACCACCTGGACCGGGTCCGTGGTGCAGGACGATGACGGGCTTTGGCACCTGTTCTACACCGGCAGCCGCAAGTCCGAGGAAGGTCTGTATCAGCGGGTCGGCCATGCCACCGCCTCGGACATGCATAGCTGGGAACGGGTGGGCGACGGGCTTTGCCTGGACCTGACCGGCCCCAATGCGCGGCACTACGAGGCCGATCACGCCAAGGGGTTCTGGCACGACCGGGCCATGCGCGACCCCTGGGTGATGCGTGATCCCTCCGGCGAGGGCTGGTTGATGTATTTCACCGCGCGCGGCGCCGACGTCGCCGAACCCAATGCCGGTGGCGCGATCGGCTTCGCCACGTCATCCGACCTATACACCTGGGAACTTCAGCCGACTGTGTTCGTGGGCGGCTACGGCCAACTGGAAGTGCCGCAGGTCTTCCAGGCCGGGGGGCGATGGTATTGCCTGTTCTGCACGGCGGCCGAGCATTTCTCGCGCGCGCAGGCGCTGGGCACGCCCGGCGGCCCGGTGACCGGCAACCACTACCTGGTTGCCGAGGATCCGCGTGGGCCATGGTCCATCGCGCCGGGTTTCCTGGATGGTTCCAATCCCTGTCGCCGCTACGCCGCCCGCATCCTCGAGCACGAGGGCAGGTTCTGGATCATGGGCTTTGCCGACCGCGGGCCCGACGACCATTTCATCGGCCACGTGATGGATCCCGAACCCGTCGAGATCGACACCGCGGGAATTCTGCGCGTGCGCCCGCAGGACAAGGCAGCGGAGTAGAGCCCATGGCGGATGTCAGATTGAAGGATGTGCGCAAGCGCTACGGTGCGGTCGAGGTCATCAAGGGCGTGGATATCGAGGTGGAGGACGGCGAATTCGTCGTCTTCGTCGGCCCGTCGGGCTGTGGCAAGTCCACCCTTCTGCGCATGATCGCCGGGCTGGAAGATATCAGCGGCGGAACGCTCGGCATCGGCGGCAAGGTCGTCAACGAGATGCCCCCGAAAGAGCGTGGGGTCGGCATGGTATTCCAGACCTACGCCATTTTCCCGCACATGACGGTGCGCGAGAACATGGCCTTCGGCCTGACCATCGCCCGGGCCGGGAAGGAGGAAAAGGCGCGCCGCGTTAACGAGGCCGCCCGCATCCTGCAGATGGAGCACCTTCTGGACCGCCGCCCCAGCCAGTTGTCGGGCGGCCAGCGCCAGCGTGTCGCTATCGGCCGCGCCATTGTGCGCGAACCATCCGTCTTCCTCTTCGACGAGCCGTTGTCGAACCTCGATGCCGCGCTGCGCATGGACATGCGCATGGAGATCGGCAAGCTGCACCAGCAGCTCAAGGCGACGATGATCTACGTCACCCACGACCAAGTCGAGGCGATGACGCTGGCCGACAAGATCGTCGTGCTGCGCGATGGCGAGGTGATGCAGGTGGGAACGCCGATGGAACTCTACCATGATCCCGCCAATCTGTTCGTCGCGGGGTTCCTGGGCGCACCGTCGATGAATTTCCTGAACGTCGATGTCTCCGATGCAGGACCGGACGGGGCGACCGTGTCGAACCCGTCGCTCGACCCGGTGCGGGTCGCGGCCGTCAAGCAGCCGGTCACGACGGGCAGCACGGCGACGCTGGGCATTCGGCCGCAATACCTGCACCCGACGGCGCCCGAAAAGGGCATGCTGCACGGCACCGTCGCGCTGACCGAACGGCTGGGGGCGGAAACCATCGTGGATGTCGCCATGAAGGACGGCACCAAGATCATCGCTGCCCTGTCCGAGGACCGCGTGCTCGAGCCCGGCACGGAAATCGGCCTGGAATTCGACACCGCGCAGGCGCACCTGTTCTCCGAACGACCCTGACTGCGCGCCGCACCTCGTCAGCCCCGTTTCAGTCCGCGTGGCCCCGGGTCAGGACAGGGCCATGCCGGACTGCCTGTCGAAATAGCACAGCTGGCTCGTGTCGAAATCGAGGCTCACCTCGTCACCGACCTCGAAATGCCATGGCAGGCGGGCGGTCAGGGGCGTGTCCCCCAAGCGGAACCCCAGGTAGAGATCCGATCCGGTATTCTCTGCCATGGTCGGCCGCACGCGCAGCCTTTGCCCGGCCGTGAAACTTTCGGGCCGAATGCCGAGAGTGACCTCGCCCGCCGCCCGCACAGCCTGCGGTAGCGCGCCGGGGGCGATCTCGTGATCGCCGATGCGCAGGCGGTCCCCCGCCACGCTGACCGGCACCAGGTTCATCGGCGGCGACCCCATGAAATCGGCGACGAAGGTATTGGCCGGACGGTGATAGATATCCGAGGGCGTGCCGACCTGCTGCACCACGCCATCCTTCAAGACGACGATCCTGCTTGCCAGCGTCATGGCCTCGATCTGGTCATGGGTGACATAGACGATGGTGGCGTTGGTGGTCTCGTGCAGGCGCTTGATCTCGGCGCGCATCTCGACACGTAGCTTGGCGTCCAGGTTCGACAGCGGCTCGTCGAACAGGAACAGGGCCGGGTCACGCACCAGGGCGCGGCCCATGGCGACACGCTGGCGCTGGCCGCCCGACAGCTGGCTGGGACGGCGGTCCAGCAGATGCTCGATCTGCAGTAGCTTGCCGACCTCCTGAACCTTGCGGTCCATCTCGGCCTTGGCGGTCTTGCGGATGCGCATGCCGAAGCCGATGTTCTCGGCCACGCTCATCGTGGGGTAGAGCGCGTAGGACTGGAACACCATGGCGATGTCGCGGTCGCGCGGCGGCAAGTCCGTCACGTCGCGCCCTGCGATCTCAATCCGCCCGGCGGTGGTGTCTTCCAGCCCGGCGATGCAATTGAGCAGCGTGGACTTGCCGCATCCCGACGGCCCCACGAGGACCAGGAAATCCCCCGGTGCAATATCGACCGAGATGTCGCGCAGGACCTCGACCGGGCCGAAGGACTTGAAAAGGCCGTCGACTTGTAGGGCTGTGTCTACCATGTCGCCTCACTTGCATCGCGCGGCACCGGCGCGGTGGAATTCCTGGTGATCAGTTCGGCGGGCACCAGTGTCTGAAGGTCCCGGGCCGGGGTGCCGGCCAGCTGCTTCTCGATCGCGTCGGCAAGCGGGGCGCAAGCATCGCGCAGGGGCGACCGGGTGACGGTCAGGGCCGGTTCGAAATTCACGGCGCGCATCTGGGGCACCGCGTCGTCATGGGCGATGACCGACAGGTCGTCGGGTATGCGCAGTCCAAGATCCGTCGCCGCCCGGTAGACCCCGGCCGCCACCAGGGTCGAGGCGCACAGGATCGCCGTGGGGCGCGGCGCCGCGCGCCCCGACAGCAGGGCCAGCGCCCCGGCATAGCCGTAATCCTCGTTCGCCGGGCCGTTGCGCTGGGCGAAATCCGGCACCGGCAGGCCCACCTCCTGCATCGCGCCCGAAAATCCCGCGCGCCGCTCGGCGGCATAGCTGTGATCGACGGGGCCGTTCAGGAAGGCGATGCGACGATGCCCCAGATCGGCCAACAGGTGCACGGATTCCTCGGCGGTGCGGCGGTTGTCGATGTCGTAAAAGGCATAATCCGCCCCGGCGGTGCGACCATGCACGACAAACGGCACCCCCCGGTCGCGCAGCAGGGCAAGACGCGGGTCGTCCTCGACCGGGGCATTCAAGATGAACCCGTCCAGGATATTCTTGGCCAGCAGCCGTTCATAGGGACGCAGAAGATCTTCGCTGGGCGAGGCGTGAAAGACCAGGTCCATGTCACGCCGAGCAAGGTGGTCGGACAGGCCGAACATGATCTCGTAGAACGAGGCGTCGTCATGGGTCTCGGGCATCGGCTTGAGCACCAGCCCGATCATGCCCGAGCGCCCGGAGACGAGTTTCTTGGCGATCTGGTTGGGGCGATACCCCATGCGCTGCGCCGCCTCTTCGACCGCGGCGCGGGTCCGGGCGTTGACCTCGGGAAAGCCATTGAGCGCACGGCTGACTGTCGCCGGCGACAGTCCGAGCGCATTGGCGATTTCCTTGAGCGTGGCCATTCCCATCCTCCAAAACGTTTTGATGATAGAGGGCGCTTTGTGAGAATTGCAACATTTTTCTTGTTATTTTTTGCCGCAAAGCAGCATTCAAAACGTTTTGAAATTCTTTCTAAGATGGCTATGCTTTGCCGGTGAATCACCCAACGGACGAAGGACAGGCCATGACAAATCCCGACTGGTGGCGCGGCGCGATCGTCTATCAGATCTATCCCCGTTCCTTTCAGGACAGTACCGGTGACGGGATCGGCGACCTGGCCGGGATCACCCGGCGGCTGGACCACGTGGCCAGTCTTGGCGTCGACGCGATCTGGCTCAGCCCGATATTCACCTCGCCGATGAAGGACATGGGCTATGACGTGGCCGACTATGTCGATATCGACCCGATCTTCGGCGACCTGGCGGACTTCGATGCGCTTATCGCGCGGGCGCATGACCTCGGCCTGAAGGTCATCATCGACCAGGTCCTGTCGCATAGCTCGGACAAGCACCCGTGGTTCACCGAGAGCCGCGCCAGCCGCGACAATGCCAAGGCCGACTGGTATGTCTGGGCCGACCCCAAGCCCGATGGCACACCGCCAAACAACTGGCCTTCGGTGTTCGGTGGCCCCGCCTGGGAATGGGAGCCGCGCCGGCGACAGTTCTACCTGCACAATTTCCTGGCCGAACAGCCCGATCTGAACATGCACAATCCCGAGGTGCAGCAGGCCATCCTGGACTCCATGCGGTTCTGGCTGGACCGGGGTGTCGACGGGTTCCGGCTGGACACCGTCAACTACTATTTCCACGACCGGTCGCTGCGGGACAATCCGCCCAATCCGGACAACGCCGCGGACCCGCCCGCCGAAACCTATGGCTGGCAGGTGCATGAATTCTCCAAGAACCAGCCGGAAAACATCGCCTTTCTCAAGCGGATGCGCGCCCTTACCGATGCGTACCAGGCCCGCATGATGGTAGGCGAGGTCGGCGATGCCGGGACGCGCGGCATGGAGATCATGGCCGAATACACGAAGGGCAATGAACGCCTGCACATGTGTTACAATTTCGAGATGCTGGGGCCGGGCTATTCGGCCGGCCATTTCCGCGGCGCGATCGAGGCCTTCAAGGCCGCCGCCCCCGATGGCTGGCCATCGTGGAGCTTTTCCAACCATGACACCCGGCGCCATGTAACCCGCTGGGCCGCCCAGTCCCGCGACCCCGACGAGCTGGCCAAGCAGGCAGTCGCCCTGCTGATGGCCTTCGAGGGCACGATCGGCCTCTACCAGGGCGAGGAACTGGCCCTGCCCGAGGCCGAGTTGGACTACCACGAGCTGACCGACCCGCCCGGCCTTCGCTTCTGGCCCGAGGTCAAGGGCCGCGACGGGTGTCGCACGCCCATGGTCTGGGAGGCCGAGGCGCCCAATGGCGGCTTCGGCACCGGCAAACCCTGGCTGCCGGTCAAGCCCCCTCACCTTGCCCGCGCCGTGGACCGGATGGAGGCCGCCAATGACAGCGTGCTGCACGCCTATCGGCGGACCATCGCCTTCCGCAAGGACAGCCCCGCCTTGCGCGCCGGAGGGACCGAATTCATTGACCTGCCCGAACCGATCCTGGCCTTTCACCGGGCCGCGGACGGGCAGGTCATGACCTGCGTTTTCAACCTGTCGAAGGATCCGCAGGCGCTCATCATCGCCGACGGGGCCCGCCTCACCGGGCCGCGCAACGCCCAGCTGGCCGGCGACAGGCTGGACCTGGGACCGAACGGGTTTGCCTTTCTTCAGGCAGACCACAAGGGCGGCGTGACGCTGACGCACGCCGCCTGAACCGCCCGCCATGGGCACCAAAGGGAGAGAGACATGACCCCAACCAAACCCCTTGCAGCCGCCGCGCTGCTGCTGAGCACCGCCCTGCCCGCCGCCGCCCTGGAGGAGGGCGTGGTGACGATCTGGACCGGCCCCAACCGCGATCATGCCGCACTGCAGGGCGTCGTCGACCGGTTCGAGGCCGATCTGGGCATCGAGGTCGTGGTCGAGGAAGTCGACCCGTTGACCGACAAGTTCCAGCAGGCCGCCGCCACGGGCGATGGCCCTGACATCGTCCTTTGGGCGCATGACCGGTTCGGCGAGTGGGCCGCTGGCGGCCTTATCCAGCCGGTGACCCCCGGCGCCGACCTTAAAGAAGGCATCCTCGACAGCGCCTGGGACGCTGTCACTTTCGACGGCAAGGTCTGGGGCTACCCGCTTGCCGTCGAAGCGATCGGCCTTGTCTACAACAAGGACCTGATCGACACGCCCCCGGCGGCCTTCGAGGACCTCGAGGATGTCGAAACGCCCGAGGGCGTGGCCACGATCCTGTGGGACTACAACAACACCTATTTCACGATGCCGATGCTGATGGCCAATGGCGGCTATGCCTTCCAAAAGGTCGACGGCGCCTATGACGGGACCGATACCGGCGTCAACAACGACGGTGCGATGACCGGCGGCAAGGTGCTGCGGTCGCTCTTCGATGACGAGGTGCTGCCCCCGGGCGTGGATTACGGCGTGATGGACGGCGCCTTCGCCAATGGCGAGGCCGCGATGATCATCAACGGCCCGTGGTCCTGGGCCGGCTATGCCGAGGCGGGAATCGACGTGGGCGTGGCCCCGATCCCGACCGTGGCCGGCAATGCTGCACCACCCTTTCTGGGCGTGCAGGCACTGGCGATCAATGCCGCCTCGCCCAATACGGACCTGGCCGTCGAATTCATCGAGAACTACGTCATGACCGATGAAGGCCTGGCCACTTGGAACGCCGATGGCGGGCTGGGCGCGCTGGCCGATATCTCGGCCGGGGCGGCGCAGGACGACCCGCGCATCGCCGCAACCCTGGAAATCGCGACCATCGGCATCCCGATGCCGTCCAACCCGGAAATGGGCGCCTTCTGGTCGGCCATGGAACCGGCGCTTGGCAACATCACCACCGGCGCCACCACGGTCGAGCAGGCCCTGAACGACGCCGCGGCGCGTATCCTGGGCGAATAAGCCCCGGGCGGGGTCCGGCCAAACGGCCGGGCCCCATCCTGACGCGAGGGAGGAAGCGTCGTGACCCAATCCGCCGCCATCGAGATGCCGCAAGGGCGCCCCGGCCGCCTGGTCGCCAAGGCGCTGGTGGCCGTGATCACCCTGGCGCTGATCTTCGTCGCCTACACGGTCTATGCCATCGGCCAGCCGATTTTCGGCGTTGTGGTGCTTCTGGTGGCCTTGGGGTTCTTCTACGTCTTCGGCTTCGCCCGCGCCTACACGGCGCGCTTCATCTATCCCGGGATCGCCACCATGGCGCTTTTCGTGGTGTTTCCGATCTTCTACACCATCTACCTGGGCTTCACGAATTACGGGTCCTTCAACCTGCTGACCTTCGAGCGCGCGCAAGAGGTCATCCTGTCGGGCCGCAGCGTTGACGAAACCACCGCCCGCCCCTTTGCCCTGGTGCAGGACGGCGCGGCGTACCGCATATACCTGAGCGATGAAAGCGGCGGTTTCCTGTCCGACCCTGTGCCCCTGGATGGTAGCGCCGAAACCGTATCGGCCAGGCCGGTTGCAAACCCGCCCGCCGAGACGATGGAACGCCGCGCCGCCGTCCAGCTGCGCGGCCCGCTGGGCGAAATCGGCATCGCCCTGCCGGACGGAAACCTGCTGCGCAATGCGGGGCTGCGGGAATTCGCCAAGGTCACGCCGGATTTCGAAAGGCTGGAGGACAACCGCCTGCGCCATGTCGCCAGCGGCGAAATCCTGACCCCGGACCACGAGACCGGATTCTACACCACCGCTGATGGCGAAACGATCGCCCCCGGCTGGCGCACCTATATCGGGCTGGGCAATTTCGAACGCATCTTCGGGTCCGAGGGCATCCGCGGCCCCATCGTGTCGATCTTTGCCTGGACCGTGGCCTTCGCCGCCGCCTCGGTCGTGTTCACCTTTGCCATCGGCCTGACACTGGCCACGATTCTGCAATGGGAACACCTGCGCTTCAAAGCGGTCTACCGGGTGCTGCTGATCCTGCCCTATGCCGTGCCGGCGTTCATCTCGATCCTGATCTTCCGGGGCCTGTTCAACCAGAATTTCGGCGAGATCAACATGATCCTCGAAGCGGTGTTCAACATCCGTCCGGACTGGAACACCGACGGCACGCTGGCGCGCACCATGCTGCTGATCGTGAATACCTGGCTGGGCTATCCCTACATGATGCTGCTGGCCATGGGCTTCCTGCAAGCGGTGCCTGAGGAACAGAAGAAGGCCGCCTACCTCGAGGGCGCGGGGCCGGTGCGGGTTTTCTTCAAGATCACCCTGCCACAGATCATCCCGCCCTTCCTGCCGCTGCTGCTGGCCTCGTTCGCCTTCAACTTCAACAATATCGTTCTGGTCCTGCTGCTGTCGGGCGGAGGCCCGGATATTCCCGGCACGATCATCCCGGCCGGGCAGACGGATATCCTGGGGTCCTTCACCTACCGTATCGCGTTCCAGGACTCGGGCACGCAATTCGGGCTTGCCGGGGCCATCACACTGATCATTTTCGTGCTGGTCTCGATCATCGCCTATGCCAATTTCGTCGCCATGCGGCGCGCCACAGCCAAGGTCTGAGCCATGATCGTCGAAAAGAAATCCACCCTGCGCACCCGCAAGCTCCTGGCCCATGGCTTCATGATCGGGTTCATCGCGCTGGTCATGTTCCCCTTTCTGGTCGTGGTGTCGATCTCGTTCCGCGAGGGAAATTTCACGGTGGGTGAGCTAATCCCGTCCAATCCGACGCTGGAACACTGGTACCTGGCCTTCGGGCTGGACTATACCCGCGCCGACGGCACGGTGGTGGAACCGCCCTACCCCGTGCTGTTGTGGATGTGGAATTCGGTCAAGATCGCCGCCATCGCGGCCACTGGCGTGTTGGCGATCTCAACCATCTCGGCCTATGCCTTTTCCCGGGTCAGGTTCCGGGGCCGCGCGGGGCTGCTGGACATGCTATTCATCGTGCAGATGTTTCCCACCACGCTGGCCCTGATCGCGCTATATGCCGTCTTCGACAGCCTGGGCGACATTTCCCCGATCCTGGGCATCGACAGCCATTGGTCTCTGGTCGTGGTCTACCTGTCCGGGGTGATGATGCATATCTGGACGATCAAGGGCTATTTCGACTCCATCGACCCGGCATTGGACAAGGCAGCGGCCATCGATGGGGCGACACCATGGCAGAGCTTCCGCATGATTTTCCTGCCCCTGGCGGTGCCGATCATGTCGGTCGTGTTCGTCCTGACCTTCATCGCGGTGATCAACGACTACCCGCTGGCGTCGATCCTGCTGCGCTCCGAGGAAAATCTGACGTTGGCGGTCGGGTCGCGGCTCTATCTCAACGAGTTCAAGTATCTCTGGGGGGATTTCGCCGCCGCCGCGATCCTGTCGGGGCTGCCGATCTCGGTGGTGTTCCTGGTGGCGCAGAGATACCTCGTCTCGGGCCTGTCCGAGGGGTCGGTCAAGGGCTAGCGCGGCTGCCGGATCACGCCGGCGGGCGGCAACTCGCCCGCCTCGGTCGCGACGGGGTGCGGGTTGTAGTTGAACCAGAACCGTTCCGTGCCGGTGTCACGGATGCGCACGCCCTCGGGCATGGGGTGGGTGGCCAGCCCGGCGCGGCCCGCCACGGTGGCAACCAGCCGGTCGAAGCCCGGCGCATCCAGCCAGCCCGCAAGGTAGGTCAGACCGCCAAAACGCATCGCGATGGGCTGGCCGGCCCCGGTTTCCAGAACGGTTTCGCCCGCGCCCTCGATCTCGTCGAGATAGCCGGTCACGGCCCCTCCGCCCGACAGGGAAACAGGCATGTCGGGGCGCAAGGATTCCACGCGCGCCACCTTGAGGTCGATGCCGGGCAGGTCCGGCGGCAGTCGGTCCGGAATGGCCATGTCGCGGGTCCGCGCCCCGGCGCGCGGGCCAAGCACCACCAGCGCGTCCGAGGCCAGCAGCGCGGCCTTCATGTCGTCCGTGACATGCATCAGGCCGGGCGCGAAAATCGCCTTGTAGCCGGCCGGCTGGGCCACATCCGGCCGGACTATGTCCACCGACAGCCCCGCCCGGCGCAGCGCGCGGTAACATTCCAGCACCAGCCCGAAATAGGACAGGCCCGCACCGTGCGGCTGCACCGTCCAGGCCCAGTCCGCGTCATAGTCGAAGATCAGCGCGACCGGGGCCTGCACCGGCTGCACCTCGGGCGCTTGGGCGATCTCGGCCGCGACCTGGCGGGCCTCGTCCATGGCCGGGGCATCGGCGCTGTCCGGGCGCAACAGGCCCGCATGCATCTGTTCCTGCGCGAAAGGCGCCTGACGCCAGCGGAAATAGCAGACCGCCTCGGCGCCGTGGGCAAACGCCTCCCACGACCAGAGCCGCACCATGCCCGGCAACGGCGCGGGGTTGTAGGGGGCCCAGTTCACCGGGCCGGGTTGCTGTTCCATCACCCACCAGCGCCCGCGCCCCACGGCACGATAGAGATCATGGTGAAAGGCCTGGAAATCCGGATCGCCCTGGCGCGCGAAATGCCGCTTTTTCGCGTCATCCGCCCCGACCCGATCTTCCAGGAACCCCAGCGGGTAGCTGTCCCAGGACGCGATATCCAGATCGTCGCCCACCGCGTAGTGATCGAAATCCGTGACCCGCCCCATGTAGTTATGGGCGATGGGTGCGTCGGACCGGACGCGGATGATCTCGGCCTGCACCCGGTTGAACCGCACCACCTGGTCGGAACTGAAGCGGCGGAAATCAAGCGCATGCGACGGGTTGGGTTCCGTCACGGTCAGGTTGGGCAGGTCGACATCGTCGAAGCTCGCATAATCCATCGACCAGAACACGTTGCCCCAGGCCCGGTTGAGAGCCTGCGCCGATTGATAGCGCTGCGCCAGCCAGTCGCGGAACGCGTCCCGAGCGGCATCGGAATAGGACAGGATCGTATCGTGACATCCATATTCATTGTCCGTCTGCCAGGCCGCAACATGCGGATTGCGGCCATAGCGGTCGGCCATCAGCGTGACGACCCGGCGGCATTCGTCCAGGTAGCCCGCGTGGCTGAAACAGTAATGCCGGCGCGAGCCGAACTTGCGCGGGTGGCCCTGTGCATCGACGGCCAGCATGTCGGGGTGCTTGTCCACCACCCAGCGCGGCGGCGTGGCAGTGGGCGTGCCCAGCACGACCCGCAGCCCCGCCTGCCCCAGCACCTCGATAGCGCGGTCCAGCCAGTCCCAGTGCAAATCGCCGGGGGCGGGTTCGATGCGGCCCCAGGCGAATTCACCGATCCGCACCCAGGTCAGCCCCGCCTCGGCCATACGCGCGGCGTCGGCTTCCCAAACGTCCTCGGGCCAATGCTCGGGGTAGTAGCAGGTGCCAAGGGTGCGCTGCATCGGATCCTCGTCTTTCTCGGGCATCAGGAAAACGCGGCGTCATAGGCGGCCACGACCTCCGCCGCCAGTTCGGCCACGCGGGCTGCGTCATATCCGGGTTTGTAGAGGTTCGAGCCCAGCCCGAACCCGGTGATCCCGGCCGCGCGCCAAGCGGCGAAATCGGCGGGGCCGACCCCGCCCACCGCGTATGTGGCGGCCGCGTCGGGCAGAACCGCCGAAAGCGCCTTGAACCCGTCCAGACCCAGCTTGAAGGCCGGGAAGAATTTCAGACCGTCCGCGCCATGTCGCAGGGCGGTGAAACACTCGGTCGCGGTGAAGACACCGGGATAAGAGGCCATGCCATGGGCCTTGGTCGCTTCGATCACCTCGGGGTTGGCGTCGGGCGACACGACCATCCGCGCGCCGATCCCGGCCAACCGCACCACCGCATCCACGTCCAGCACGGTGCCGGCCCCGATCTCGGCCGCCTCCCCGGCGTGCTGGACCATGCGCGCGATGCTGTCAAACGGGTCGGGCGAATTCAGCGGCACCTCGATGCGGGTGATCCCCGCACCCATCAGCGAATCGGTGATCGCGATGGCCTCGTGCGGCTGGACCCCGCGCAGGATGGCGATGATCTCACGGGTCATTGGGCGGCCTCTCGCAAGGTGTCATAGGCGGCGCGCAGGCCCCGCAGGGCCATACCGTCACCGGCCAGCTTGGCGACGCTTGCGCCCTGGGCGGCGAGCGCGTCACGATAGGCGCCAGCGATGCCCCCCGCCCCGACCACGCGAATATCCTGGCCCAGCCAATAGGGCCGCGCGCCGGCCAGTTCCAGGCCGATCAACAGGCCCGACAGCCGGGCCCGCGACGCCCCCGGCCCGGTGCCGTCGAGCAGGGCCCCGGCACGGATCGAAAACAGGTCGGCCGCCACGGTGGCCGGGCGCGACATGGCGTCCTCGACGGCCGCCGAAAACGCCCCTGCATCCCAATCGCCCCCGGTCACCGAATGGCGCAGCACCGAGGCCTGTTCGAGCAGGGCAAAAAGCTCTCCGGTCATGAAGGTGCGGAAACTGACCACCTCTCCGGCGCTGACATGCACCCATTTGCAATGGGTGCCGGGCAGGCAGAGCACCCCGTCGAAGCCGGGATTGTCGGCCAGGAACCCCGCGATCTGGGTTTCCTCGCCGCGCATCACATCGGGCGGAGAGGCCTGCTTGATCCCCGGCACGATGAAGACCGACAGGCGCGGATCGGCGGTTGTCACCGGCACGGCGGCGCCGATCGAGGGCGGCGCGCAGGGGACGGCGGCATAGGGCGCCTCGGCCCAGCCCTGGCGCGACCCGGCCATGCCGCAGACGATCACCGGCACGGTGCCGCCATCGGGTAGGGCATCGCCCACCAGCGCCAGCAGGGCCGGTTCGAACTGATCGCGCGACAGGTGGCCCATGCCCCGGTCCGATCGGCGCTGTTCCAGCACGGCGCCGTCGGGCCCCATCAGCCAGACCCGCAGATGCGAGGTGCCCCAGTCGACGGCCAGCCAGTCCGGTGTCATGTCGCCCTCCTTGTCGCTCACTACCCGGTTACCGCCACGCCGCCATCGACGACCATGGCCTGTCCGGTCATCATCCGGCTGGCATCCGAGGCCAGGAACAGGGTGGCTCCGACGATGTCGTCGGGATGCAGGTGTTCCTTGAGGCATTGCTTGTCCATATGCGCGGCAAGCGCATCGGGATCGGCCCACATCTCCAGCTGTTTTTCAGTCAGCACCCAGCCCGGCGCGAGCGCGTTGACGCGGATCTTGTCCGGCCCGAATTCGCGGGCCAGACTGCGCGTCATGCCGTTGATACCGGAATTGGCCGTGGTGTAGAGCGGATAGCCCGCATTGCCCATCATGTAGCTGGTCGAGCTGAAGTTGATGATCGCCCCGCCGCCCAGCGCCTGCATCCCCGGCATGACCGCCTGGCAGGCGAAGAAATAGGCCTTGAGGTTGATCGCCATCATCCAGTCCCAGAAGGACTCGTCGACCTCTTCGGTAGTGTGGCGCTGGTCATTGGCGGCGTTGTTGACCAGGGCACGGATCGGGCCATTGGCGGTGGACGCCTGCTCCATCGCCGCCTTGAGCGCCGGAATGTCGGTGATGTCGCACTGGATGAACAGCGGCCGGTTGCCGGTCTCGGCCGCCATCTGTTCAACGAACTCCGTCGCGTCCGAACGGCCCACGAAGGCAACCCGCGCGCCCTGGCGCAGGAACCCTTCGGTCAGCGCCGCGCCGATGCCGGATCCGCCGCCGGTGATGAAGACCGAGGCGCCGTTCAGATCGGGATAGCTGGCTTGGGTCATCAATGACTCTCTCTTGTCACGGGGCGGGTGTCCTTGCCCACGAGGAAGTCGAGGTCCGCGCCCCGGTCGGCCTGCAACACGTGGTCGATATAAAGCTTCGCGTAGCCGCGGGTGTAGTGCGGTGCGTCGGGTTGCCAGGCGGCACGGCGCGCCTCCAGTTCGGCGGCATCGACAAGCAAATCAAGCTGGCCCACACTGGCCGAGACGCGGATGCGGTCGCCGGTCCGCACCAGCGCCAGGTTGCCGCCGGCCTGTGCCTCGGGCGAGACGTGCAGGATGACGGTGCCATAGGCGGTGCCCGACATGCGCGCGTCGGAAATGCGGATCATGTCCCGCACGCCCTGCTGGACCAGTTTTTTCGGGATCGGCATGTTGCCCACCTCGGGCATGCCCGGATAACCTTTCGGCCCGCAGCCCTTGAGCACGAGGATCGTCTCCGGCGTCACCGGCAGGTCGTCGCGGTCGATATTGGCCTTCATGTCCTCGATGTTTTCGAAGACGAACGCCTCGCCCTCGTGTTCGAGCAGCGCATCCGTGGCCGCCGAGGGTTTCACGATGGCCCCCAGCGGCGCCAGGTTGCCGCGCAGCACGCGCAGGCCCGCCGCCGGTTTCACCGGGTTGTCGAAGGGTCGGATAACGTCCGTGTTGAAACATTCCGCGCCCTCCGCATAGGCCGCGACATCGCCACCCAGAACCGTCTTGGACGGATTCAGCAGGCCCTGTTCGGCCAACTGGCGCAACACGACAGGCATGCCGCCCGCGTAACAGAAATCCTCCATCAGGTATTCGCCCGAAGGCATGCAATTGACCAGGAGCGGCACATCGCTGCCCTGTTCGAAATCATCCAGGGTCAGCTCCACGCCAGCCCGGCCGGCCAGCGCCAGAAGATGCATCACCGCATTGGTGGACCCGCCCACGGCCGCATTGGCGCGGATAGCGTTGAGGAAGGCCGCCTTGGTCAGCACGTCCGAGGGCTTGATATCCTCCTCCACCATTTCAACGATCCGCTTGCCGGTCAGGTGCGCCAAGGCCATGCGCCGCGCGTCCACGGCCGGAAGTGCCGCATTGGTGGGCAGGGACAGGCCCATCACCTCGACCAGGCTGGCCATGGTGCTGGCAGTGCCCATGGTCATGCAAACCCCCTTGGACCGGGACATCCCGCTTTCGGCGGCCATGAAATCCTGCAAGGTCATGTCGCCCGCCCGCACCGCTTCGGAGAATTTCCAGACATCCGTGCCGCTGCCGATATCCTTGCCCTGCCACTTGCCGTTCAGCATCGGGCCGGAACTGACGACGATCGAGGGCAGATCGACGCTGGCCGCGCCCATAAGCTGCCCCGGCGTGGTCTTGTCGCAGCCGCCAAGCAGCACGACGCCGTCTATCCCGTAGGCGCGGATCGATTCCTCGACATCCATAGCCAGAAGGTTGCGGAACAGCATGGCGGTCGGCTTCATCTGGGTCTCGCCCAGCGACATGACCGGGAATTCCACCGGGAAACCGCCAGCCTCCCAGACGCCGCGTTTCACGCCCTCGGCCAGCTCGCGCAGGCCCGAATTGCAGGGGGTCAGTTCCGACCAAGTGTTGCAGATGCCGATGATCGGCCGGCCATCGAACGCGTGATCGGGAAAGCCCTGGTTCTTCATCCAGCTGCGATGAATGAACCCGTCGCGGTCGAGCTTGCCATACCAGGCGGCGCTGCGTCGTTTCTTGGTCATGCGTTCGGTCCGTTCCAGTCGGAAATTGGGGGCCTCAGGCCGCTTTCTTCACTTGCGCCCAGCCGGGCAGCCAGTCGCCATGGGCCGCAAGCAGGTCATCCACCAGCGCCCGGATCTGGCGCAGGTCCAGTTCGGCGGCGGTGTGCGGGTCCATCATGGCGGCGTGGTAGATATGTTCGGGGGTCTCGTCCAGCAGGGCGCGCACAGTGAGTTCCTGCACGTTCACCTGGGTTCGCATCAGGGCGACCAATTGCGGCGGAATATCGGTGACGACAGACGGCTGCACGCCATTCTGATCCACCAGGCAGGGCGTCTCGACAGCCGCGCCCAATGGCAATTGCGGGATCTGCCCGCGGTTGGGCAAGTTGCCATAGGCCGTGAACGGCTGGTCTGTCACGACGGCGTTCATCATCTCGGCGGCGAATTCATGGCTCTTGGGCACGTCGATGCTGGCCTGCTGGGCCAGTTCGGCGGCCTGCGCCTTCCACTCGGTCACCTGTTCGACGCAGCGCTTGGGATATTCGTCCAGCGGAATACCGAATGCCTCGATCAGGTCCGGGCGGCCCGTCTTGATGAACCAGGGTACGTATTCGGCGAAATGTTCACTGCTTTCGGTGCAGAAATAGCCAAGCTGTTCCATTACCTCGTAGCGCACATTGTTGGGGCAGCGCGGCATCAGCAGCGGCGGCTTGGGCAACCGCCCGGCGCAGTAGCCGTCGCGCAGACGTGGATAGAGCGAGGCGCCGCCCGCATCTTCCAGCCGCAGGAAGAACGCCACGTGGTTCACGCCCGCGACCTTGTAGCGGATGTCGCCCTCGTCCATGTCCAGGTCATGGGCCAATTCCTGCACGGTGTTCTGCACCGAATGGCACAGCCCCACCTGCCGGATATGCGGGTAGGCTTCGGCCAGCGCCCAGGTGTTGATCGCCATCGGGTTGACGTATTGCATGAGCAGCGCATCGGGGCAGACCGCCGTCATGTCCTCGGCGACCTTCCACAGGTGCGGCACGGTGCGCAGGCCGCGCATGATGCCCCCCACGCCCAGCGTATCGGCAATGGTCTGGCGCAACCCGTAGGCCTTGGGGATCTCGAAATCGGTGATTGTGCAGGGATCGTAGCCGCCGATCTGGAACGCGGTCACGACGAAATCCGCCCCCTCCAGCGCGCGGCGCTGGTCTGTATGGGTGGTCACCGTCGCGCCGCTGCCCATGGTGGCGATCATGCGCCGCGCCACCTGTTCGGATTCGGCCAGGCGGCGCTCGTCGATATCCATCAGCGCGATCTCGGCGTCACGCAGCGCCTCGAAATGCAGCATGTCGCCCACGATGTTGCGCATGAAGATCGTGGACCCTGCCCCGATGAAGGTCAGCTTGGTCATTTGACGGCTCCGAGTGTGAGGCCCGCGATGAAGTGGCGCTGCATCAGGAAGAACATCAGCACCGGCGGCAGGGCGGCGACGATGCTGCCCGCGCTCATCAGGTGGTATTGTGCCACGAACTGGCTGTTGAAACTGGTGATCCCGGCAGTGACGGGCTGGGCATCCGGCCCCTGGGTCAGCACGACGGCCCAGAAGTAGTCGTTCCAGATGAAGGTGAAGATCAGCACCGACAGCGCCGCGATGGCAGGCTTCATCAGCGGCAGGACGATATACCAGAAGATGCGCCATTCCTTGACGCCCTCGACCCGCGCAGCCTCGATCAGCTCATAGGGGAGCGCGCGGATGAAGTTGCGCATGAACAGGGTGCAGAACCCGGTCTGGAAGGCGACGTGGAACAGGACCAGCCCCAGCTTGGTATCATACAGGCCGGCATCCACGGTCAGGTCGCGCACCGGCACCATGAGGATCTGGAACGGCACGAAATTGCCGGCGATGAACATGAAGAAGATCAGCAGGTTGCCCCGAAACCGGTAGATGCCCAGCGCAAAGCCGGTCATGCAGGACAGCGCCACTGCGCCGATCACCGTGGGCACGGTGATGAGAACCGAATTCCACAGGTAACGCGGCATGTCACTTTCGAAGAAGACCTTGCCGTAATTCGTGAACAGCTCGAACGAGGACGGCACGCCCCAGTAGTTCCCGTTCGAGAAATCCACACCCGGCCGGATCGAGAACAGCGCCACGGCGATCAGCGGCAACAGCCACATGATCAGCGCCAGGGGCACCAGCGATTGATAGGTGATCTGCGCCGCGCGCGACCGCTTTTCGATGGGTGTCGGAAACATCTCTTACCCTCCTCTCAGCGCCGCGCGTCGCGTTCGTCGCGCCACATGGACCACAGGAAATAGCCGATGAAGATCAGCATGATCAGGAACAGGATCACCGCGATGGCCGAACCATAGCCCATGCGGAACCCGTATTCCGACAGCGCCTTTTCGAACATGTAGAAGGACAGGACCCGGGTGGACCCGAACGGCCCGCCATTGGTCATGACCGAAATGAGGTCGAAGGAGCGCAGCGCGCCGATGATCGTGACCACGAAGGCGATGAAGGTGGCCGGGCGCAGCTGCGGCAGAATCACGTGCCACAGCATGTGCCGCCCCCGTGCGCCGTCCAGACGGGCGGCTTCGATCTGTTCGGGGTCCACGGCGTTCAGGCCCGTCAGGTAGAGGATCATGCAATAGGCCGTCTGCGGCCAGAGCCCCGCGGCGATGATGCCGTAGGTCGCGAGGTCGGGGTTGCCCAGGATATTCACCTCGGTCCCGAACCAGCCCAGCACGACGTTGAGCAAGCCGACATTGGGCAGGTAGAACCACGAAAAGACAAGGCCGACGACGACCTGGCTGATCACGAAGGGAAAGAAGAACAGCGATTTGTAGACCCGAATGCCCCTGATGGTCTGGTTGAGGAACAGCGCGATGAACAATCCCCCCGGAATGGCCAGAAGGTAAAGGGCCAGCCATTTGACGTTGTTCCAGAGAGAAACCTCGAAATTCCGGTCCGCCATCAATTCGCTATAGTTCTGCATGCCGACGAATTCGCCCTGCTCGGACAGGCTGCCCAGCCCGTTCCATTCGAAGGTGGAGATGTAGAAACTCTGGAAGATGGGCGAGATCACGTAGACCGCGAAGAAGGCCACGCCGGGCAAGAGAAACAGCAGCGGTGTGATGATCATCCGGTTGCGCTGGAACCAGCCTTGGGTTTCCGGGTCGGTGGCGATTGTCATGGCGTGTCCTCCGAGCACGGCGCCTGGGCCGTGCGCAATTCATGCGAAAGCCCGGGCCGGGCTTGCGGATGGCTTGCGGGCGGCGCGGGGCCCCGCATCGGGGCCCCGGCCTTGGATCAGATCAGTCGTAGATGCGCTGGCGCGCGTTTTCCAGCCGGGCCAGGATGTCGTCCAGGTTGTCCGGGAACACCATGAATTCCTGCAGCCCTTCCATGCCGATCGAGGCCATCTCGGCCGGGAAATCGCGGTCGAAGAACTGCGCGATCCCGCCGGTGGCGTTTTCCGACAGCATGGTAAAGCCCTGCTGGATGAACTCGTCATCAGCGACCGACGCGTTGGCGTTGACCGGCAGCTGACCAAGGCCGTCAGGGCCGTTGATCTCGGTCTGCACCTCGGCCGAGGTCACGTATTGCAGGAATGCGCGGGCCGCCTCGACGTTCTGCGCGCCCGAGGCGACGTGGAACGTGTCGGTCGGGGCGTCTTCGCCCATGGCGACATCGGGGTTGATCGCCGGGAACTGGTAGAAGTCGATCTGGTCATCGCCCAGACCGGCGTCGCGCAGCTGCGGCACCACGAAGTTGCCCATCAGGTAGGCGGCGGCCTCGCCATTGACCATGAAAGGCAGCGCCTCCTGCCAGCTATAGGTCTGGTGGTCGTCCACGAAGGCGCCCATGTCGATCAGGGTGCGCCAGTTCTCGAAGGTCTGGCGAACGCCCTCATCCTCGGTCCAGGACAGCTCACCTCGGGCCAGGGCCATGTGGTGGTCAAACCCGTTGGTGCGCATGTTAAGATAGTCGAACCAGCCGCCGGCGGTCCAAAGGAACTTGGTGCCGATCGTGTAGCACTTGCGCCCCGAATCCAGGATCGCCTGGCAGTTCGCGATTTCCTGTTCGAAGGTCTCGGGCTCTTCCAGCCCCAGTTCGTTGAAGATGTCCTCGCGGTAGTAGACCCCCCACTGGTAGTAGGTATAGGGGATGCCCCACTGCTTGCCATCCATGGTCAGCGCGCCCTTGACGGACTCCAGACCTTCGTAGTCGCCGGCATCCCACCAGTCGGTGATGTCCATGAACAGACCCGAATCGACATAGGGCGCCATCCTGTTGGCCGCATACCAGTTGACCACGTCCGGCGGGTTGGCCGACAGCGCGTTGCGAATCTGGCTTTTCCAGGCCTCGCGGTCGACGATGTCCAGCTCGACCGTCAGGTTCGGGTGCATGGCGTCGAAATCGGCAGCAAGGCCTTCCATGACCTCGCGCGGCGCCGGGTTCGACATGTCCGAAATGATGCGCAGCGTCCCGTCGAGATCCTGCGCGAAGGCGGGGCCGGAAAGGCCCGTGGTCATCGTCAGCGCCACGGCTGCCGAAGCAAGTTTCTTGAGCATTGGTGTCCTCCCATAATGCAGCGTCGGATTGTTCCATATAATGAAACCTTATTCCAACTATTGAAACTATGCGGGATTCGGGTTAGCAAAGTCAACACCCGGACCGAGGAGACCGGGCCACGGGAGGATGTAGCGCGGATGAACCGGCAGACGACGAATGGCGGACATGCGGACGGCACGGTCGGCAAGGCACTGGATGTGATGGACCTTGTCGCGGCCAAGGGGCGCCCGGCGCGGTTCGCCGAACTTCTGGCCGAATCCGACCACCCCAAGGCGACGCTCTACCGGTTGCTTCAGACCCTGACCAGCCAGGGCATGCTGACCTATGACGAGGGGCGGCAGACCTATGCGCCGGGGCTGCGGCTGGTGCGGCTGGCCCATGCCGCCTGGCAGCAAAGTTCGCTCGCGCCGATTGCCCGGCCCTTGCTGGACGCCCTGTCCGAACAGGTGGGCGAAACCATCCACCTGGCCCAGATGGATCAGGGCCAGGTGCTTTACGTCGACAAGCGCAATGCCCGCAAACCCATCGACATGTTTTCCGAGGCCGGCAAGATCGGCCCGGGCTATTGCACCGGGGTTGGCAAGGCGATGATGGCCTTCCTGCCCGAGGACGACCGTGCCAAGGCGATCAACATGCAGGCCTTTTTCGCCCACACCCCGCAAACCCTGACCACGGCCGAAGCGCTGGAGCGGGAACTGGACGCGATCCGCGCCGAGGGCGTGTCCTTTGACCGCGAGGAGCATGAGCAAGGCATCATCTGCATCGCGGCGCCGATCCTGTCGGCAACGGGCCGGGTGATGGGGGCGCTGTCGATCACCACTTCGACCCAACGCAACACGCTGGACGGGTTGGAAAAACTCCGCCCGGCCCTGACCGAAACCGCCGCGAAAATCGCCGAGGCTGCCGAAAGCTGGCAGTTCCCCGACTGATCGCGAAAGGAGGAGAATCCGATGACGGGCGTTACACTGACCAAGGCCGTTAAAAGATACGGCGCAACGCAGGTTATTCATGACATCGACCTGGACGTTAAGGATGGCGAATTCTGCGTCTTCGTCGGCCCATCGGGCTGTGGCAAGTCGACCCTGCTGCGCATGATCGCGGGGTTGGAGGAAACCACCGAAGGCCAGATCCATATCGGCGCGCGCGACGTGACGCGGGTCGATCCGGCGGATCGCGGCGTGGCCATGGTGTTCCAGACCTACGCACTCTACCCGCACATGTCGGTTGAGGAGAACATGGGGTTCGGGCTCAAGATGAACGGCCACCCCAAGGCCGAGATCAACGAGAAGGTGGCCGAGGCCAGCCGCATCCTGAAGCTGGACGAGTACCTGAAGCGCAAGCCCAAGGCCCTGTCGGGCGGCCAGCGACAGCGCGTCGCCATCGGCCGTGCCATCGTGCGCGGCCCCGAGGTGTTCCTGTTCGATGAACCGCTGTCCAACCTGGACGCCGAATTGCGCGTGGACATGCGCGTGGAAATCGCCCGGCTGCACAAGGAAATCGGCGCGACGATGATCTACGTCACCCATGACCAGGTCGAGGCGATGACCCTGGCCGACAAGATCGTTGTGCTGCGCGCGGGCCGGGTGGAACAGGTCGGCAGCCCGATGGACCTTTACGAGGACCCGGACAACAAGTTCGTCGCCGGCTTCATCGGGTCGCCCTCGATGAATTTCATCGAAGGGGTCGTCGAGGACGGCAAGCTTCGGGTGCCGTCGCTTGGCAATCGCCTGGTCGATGCCCCCGCGGCCCTGCCCGCCGAGGGCAAGCCGGTCTACCTGGGCCTGCGTCCGCAGCACCTGACCATCACGCCCGGCGACAGCGCCATCAAGCTGGACATCCGCGAACGGTTGGGGGGCGTGTCCTACGACTACCTGATACCGCCAGGCGGCGAGAAGATCATCGTCGAAAGCCGCGACAACAGCGCCATGACCGAGGGCACGAACGTGGTCATCGACTTCGACACCGCCGACGCGATGTTCTTCGACGGCGAGACCGAGCAACGCCTGCGCTAGGCCGGTCGCGCCCGCTGCATGTCATGGCCCGTGCATTGCAACAGGCGCATAGCGCGAATGCGCGTTTGGACGTAGCGCCACGCCCGGCCCTGCCCTAATTTCCAGGTAAGGGAGGAAACCACGCACAACCCAAGACGAGGTTTCCAATGGCAGACATCACCGACACCACCTTCGGCGCACCGCGCTTTCGCGAGATCTTGCGCGGAATCGGGCGGGCCTTCTGGACCGCCGCCGAGGCTCATGGCAGCCGCGCCGGGCGCCGCCGCCAGATCGAGGCGTTGCACGAAAAAACCGACGCCGAACTGGCGGAGATGGGCATTTCGCGCGACCGGATCGCGCATCACGTCTTTCGCGATCTCTACTACATCTGACCGAAATGCCGGTCGGACAGCAAGAAGGCCCGCCGCCTGGCGGGCCTTCTTCGTTGCAGGGCCCGGACCTCAGGCCGGGTTGTCCATTCGAACGCAGAACCGGATCCTGCCCTTGACCGGCTCGGGCCAAATCACCCGGAATTCGTGGGTATTGGCCCCGTTCACCGGGTCGATATAGGGCTGGTGGAACACCGGCTGGCCGGATGAATTGGTGATGGCCTGGACCGGCTCGATGCTTTCGATGGTTCGGGTCCAGCCGCCGAAGGGCAGGAAGGTCCCGGTATCCACGATCCAGACGCTGTCCTCGGTCTGCTGGTTGTGGATGTCGCTATAGGGGTTGCGCACCTGTTCGTTCACCCCGTTGAACACGTTGCCCGAGAACGTGATGTTGCGCATCGTGTTGAAATCCATGTCGGCATAGGTGGTGTCGATATGCTCGACCCGGTCGATATTGCCGCTATAGGTTCGGAACACGTTACCGGTGACCGCCAGCCCCTGGATCGAATGATCCTGGCCGTAGGGCTTGACCACGATCCAGCTGAACCACGGCGCCACGTCGGAACAGACGAAGATGTTTCCGGTGATTGTCAGGCCACCGAACGTGTATTCGTTCTGCGCGTCCGGGTGCGCGTCGTGTTCGTTGGTGATTTCGATGAAACTGTTGTCGCAGTAATTCGCCGTGATCGACGAGACACTGTTATGCGAGGTCAGGACGATCCCGGCCTGCCGCACGCCCTGGGATTCATCGTCACCCATGAACCAGTGGTTGCCCGTCACCAGGTTCCCGTTGCCGCCCAGCAGGCCGAAATGGCGGAACCGCGCCGCTCGGTTGTTGCGGACCGTCGCATCGTTGTGGTTGATATTGAAACACAGGCTTGTGCGCTCGGTCAGCGGCAGGGACTGCTCGTTGGAATTGAAGATGCAGCCGAAGATGTCCAGCCCCGTGCAGCCCTTGCCCGGGCTGGTGATGGCGCGGTCCTTGGGCTTGTTGAACTGGCAGTCGCGCACCCGAATGGAATGGCCGTCGGGGGCCAGGATCATGCTGGAGGCGAGCCCCTTGCAGTGAAAGTCGATGTCTTCCAACTCCAGTGCTGACAGCCGCTCGAACCCGGTGAAGTCGAGCAGATACTTGAAACGGGTGAAGGTGAAGTCCTGCGTGCCCTCGGCATCATAGAGCGACGAGGACAGCGTGACCTCCTGGCCGGGCACGTCCACCGCCTTGACATAGACCTCGCGGCCCACGCCGTTGCCGGTCACCAGCGCCCCGACCGGGATCGAGGCGGCGTTGCCCACGTTGGTCAGCGTGCGGCCATTGGCGATCGAATAGCTGGCCTGCGAGGTGACGACCTCGGTATCCCAGGCCGCGCCGGGATCGGGCTGCAACTGGCCGTTGCGGATCACCCGGCGCACCTCGAAGGCGGGCTTGTTGACCACGGCGGCGAAGGCATCGACAGGCTCGGACAGGTTGATGCGCCGCCCGCAGAGGTCCAGGGATTCGTGGTCCGAGAAGTTCAACAGCGCCTGGAATGCTTTTTTGAAGGCGAGTTCCTCGTTTCCGAACGCATCGGCATAGGTGGCGAAGTCGAAATTCTTCTGAAAGACCAGCCGGTGTTCGGCGGCCATCGTCACCGTGCCTTCAAAGCGGATCTGGTTCTGGATCGTCACGTTGTTGCCCAAGAAATAGGTGCCCGCGGACACCAGCACCTCGCGCCCGTCAGCATCCAGGTCGGCGGCTTCGAACGCGTCGCGGTCATCGGTCACGCCGTCGCCCACCGCGCCGTAGTCGCGCACGTCGACCACGCCCATCATGTCGCGCAGAAAGGCGCGGGTGACATCCTCGATGCGGATATCGTCGACCCGCACCAGCCCGCCATTCGGGCCGGTCAGGTCCAACCCGATATGGGCGGTGCCCGCCTTCGACCAGACCATGTCCACACCGCCACGCGGCCCGGTGCCGATGATGGCGCTGATCTCGACCACCTCGCCGTAATTGGTCAGCGTGGTTTCGGGGCCCGCCTTCGTGACACCGCCCAGAACCGACCCGTCGGGCCAGAGCGGGAAACCGGCGATCCGGACATCGGGCAAGGCCCCGCCCACGGCCTTGACGCGCGCGCTCACCCGCAGGTAGCAGCCCGGCACGATCGGCGTGGCCCCCATGTAGCGCAGCTTCTGAACGGAATTGGTCTTGCTGATTTCGATGCAGCCGCCGAAATCCTGGTCGGCGGGCACGAAAACCCCCGTCCCCGACCCCGCATAGGTGTCCGAGCCGGGCGTGCCATCCCCGCTGGACCAGACATCCAGACCGTCCGCGAAGGCCGGCGGCATCAGCACCAGCCCATCCGTGATCACCTTGTTCATCGTTCCCCTTTCCCGGCAGCGCCGTTCAAAACCCGTGGCATGGGCGAAAGGGGTATGGGCCCGGGGTAAACGCCCGCTTGGGCCACCGT
The DNA here is from genome assembly GCA_009908505.1 of Alphaproteobacteria bacterium. Lineage (GTDB taxonomy): Bacteria > Pseudomonadota > Alphaproteobacteria > Rhodobacterales > Rhodobacteraceae > Salibaculum. The sequence goes on from JAAAPD010000033.1 coordinate 45,985, forward strand.
CACGATGGCCGGCGGGGCCGCGCAACGGCGCCTGTCAGACGCCCAGCTGCGGCGCGGGCAGCAAAACGACGCCGTCGATCTGCCAGCCGCTTTCGGTCTGCACCATCCTGTAATCCATCAGGTAAAGGTCGCCGGCCGCATCGCGCACCTGGAGTTTCTGCCACAGCGCTCCGTCGATCTCGCGCAGGTCCAGGAACTGGGTCTCGGCATTGTTCCAGACCATTGGATACCCCTGCCGGACCATCATGCCGAAATTGCGCGAATTGCCGAAAATATTCTTGATCATCGGGCTGGCATGTTCGAAGGCCGCCGCGCTGTCACCGGCCTGGAAGGCCCGCATCTGGCTTTCGATCACCGCCTGGATGTCTTCATCCTGCGCGGCCAGTGGTGGGGCCAGCAGCAGGAAAAGGATCGTCAAAAGGTGTCGCATCGGGAAACCTCCGGTTTGTCCGCATCATTCCTGATACGCACGAACCGGGGGTTCGGTTTCACCCGGCCAAGTCGCCGCGCAGCGCGCTTTCGATCAGGGCGACGGATTCATCGATCCCGTAAAGCGCGATGAAGCCGCCGAAGCGCGGGCCCTGGGATGCGCCCAACAAGACCTCGTAAAGGGTCGAGAACCAGGCGCGCAGCGGGTCGAACCCATGGGTCTTGCCGATGGCGAAGACGATGGATTGCAGGAACTCGTCATCGTGCCAGTCGACGGCCGGAAGCGGCATGTCCTTGCCGTCCTGCGCGTTCTTGCGGGCGATCACGTCCAGCGCCTTGGCCTCGTCCTGCAGGCAGGCGATCAGCTCTTGCAGGGCGGCGCGTTCCTTTTCATCGGGCAGGCGGAACCGGCGCGTCGGCTTCACGAAATCGTCGAAATAGCGGATGGCGAACCCGGCAGCCTGGTCTAGGTCGGGATTTTTATCGGGGCTGGCCTCGGGCGCATAGCGCTGTATGAAGCCCCACAACTTTTGCTTGTCCCGGGCCCCGGACACGGCGGCCAGGTTCAGCAGCATCGAAAACGGCACCACCATCGTGCTTTCGGGCACGTTGTGGCCGTGGATGTGAAAAACCGGGTTGTTCAGCCGCGCGGCCGTGTCCTGCGTGGCATAGGCGCGCAGTTGCTGGTGGTATTCATCCACCGCCTTGGGGATCACATCGAAATGCATCCGCTTGGCCGTCTTCGGCTTGAGATACATGAAGTAGGACAGGGATTCCGTGCTGGCATAGCTGAGCCATTCGTCGATCGAGATACCGTTGCCCGACGACTTGGAAATCTTCTGTCCATTCTCGTCCAAGAACAGCTCGTAGCTGAAATGTTTGGGCTTCTGGCCGCCCAGGATCTCGCAGATGCTGTCGTAGATCGCGGTGTTGGTGGCGTGTTCCTTGCCGTACATCTCGAAGTCGACCCCCAGCGCCGCCCAGCGTGCGCCGAAATCCGGTTTCCATTGCAGCTTCACGTTGCCGCCGGTCACCGGCAGGGTCCATTCGCGCCCGTCCTCGTCGTCGAAAGTGACCGTGTGATCGGTCGCATCCACATCTTTCATCGGCACATAGAGAACACGCCCCGTTTCCGGATGGATCGGAAGGAAGATGGAATAGGTCTGCTGACGCTCCTCGCGCAGGGATTTCAGCATCACCTTCATCACCTCGTCATACCGTTCGACGGCGCGCTTGAGCACCTCGTCGAACTGCCCCGAGCGATAGAAGTCACGCGCCGAATAGAATTCGTATTGGAACCCGAACGTATCGAGAAACCGCCGCAGCATGGCATTGTTATGGTGACCAAAGCTTTCATGGGTGCCGAACGGATCGGGTACCGAGGTCAGCGGCTTATGCAGATGCTCGGCCAGCATGTCCTGCTGGGGCACGTTGCCCGGCACCTTGCGCATCCCGTCCAAGTCGTCGGAAAAGCAGATCAGGCGGGTTGGAATGTCCGAGATCACCTCGAAGGCGCGCCGGATCATCGTCGTGCGCAGCACTTCGCCGAAGGTGCCGATATGCGGCAGCCCCGACGGACCATAACCGGTTTCGAACAGCACCTCTTTCTTACCCGAGGCCTGAACCCGTTTGAGCAGCGCCCGCGCCTCTTCGAAGGGCCAGGCTTTCGAACTCATCGCGGCATCGCGCAAATCGGACATCTTTCGGGTTTCCTCGGGATTGGTCCGGCCCCCATGGCCGGCTGGCCTGCCTCCTATTGCAGTGCAGCGAAAGGGTCAATAAATGTAACCCGTTCCAGACCGGAGTTTTCCCATGAACGCCACCGCCGCCCTGACCGCCCAAGACGCCCTTGTCGCCATCATGGTGGCCGTTTCCGCCAGTGACGAGGACATCCGCACCGCCGAACTGGTCAAGATCACCAGCACGGTCAATCACCTGCCGGTCTTCGGCAACTACGACACCGACCAGATCGGCAAGGTTTCGGCCGTCGTATTCGATCTGTTCGCCCAGGAGGACGGGCTTGATGCCCTGTTCGGCCTTGTTCGCGATGCCATGCCCGAACATCTTTTCGAAACCGCCTATGCGCTGGCCTGCGACGTGGCGGCGGCGGATGGGGACATCCCGCAATCGGAACTGCGGCTGCTCGAAGAAATTCGATACGAGCTGAACATAGACCGCCTGCATGCCGCCGCCATCGAACGTGGCGCGCGGGCGCGGCACCTGACCCTTTAGCCCCTGCGTGTCAGGCCCCAACGCTGCAGGATCTCCTGTTGCAGGCGCCTGGAACGGCGGTTCCAGGCGATGCTGCCTTCGGGGACTTCGTCGTTGATCCGCTTGGCCGCCTCGCGGCGCTCCAGGTTCGCGGTGAAGATCGCGAAGGCATAGTCCCGCCCGTCCGGGGCCGTCACGATGCCTGCAAGGGTGCTCACGAAATTCAGGGTGCCGGTCTTGGCGGCGACGGTGACGGGGTGGTCCGCGATCCGCCGGCGCTCTGGGTCCAGCATCGCGATGGGCTTGAGCAGGGGCCGCAAGTCGCTTTCGGGGCCTTCGCGCATGAGGACGCCGACCATGTCGGCGGCGCTGATGCGACTGGCGTCGGACAGGCCGGAATGGTCCGCGAGCTGCGCACCGATACCGTAGCTTTGCCGCAGCCAGGTGGACATGGCCGCCGCCGAGGTATGCAGCCCCACCGGGCGACCCAACCGCGCGCGTGTCGTGGCCAAACCGCAGACCTCGGCCGTCAGGTTGGTGGAATAGCGCATCATGTCGCCCAGGATCGCGCGCAGCGTGGCGCTGTCGTGGCGCAGCAGCTCCGTGCCGCCATCGGGCAGCGTGTCGATCTCGACCGGCTCGGGTAGGCGCAGCCCCTGGGCCGCCGCCAGCGTCCGAAACACGTCCCCCGCGTAAAGCGCCGGTCGCCGAACGGGCAGCCAGCGGGCCCCGCCATCGCCAAGCGCCGAGCGGGCCACCGTCCAGTCATCCGGCCCTTCATAGGCATAGACCGGCAGAGACCGGCTCGACAGGCGCACCCGCGACATGGCCACATCCGGGCGATACCGTTCGGTGCGGGCATCCAGCGTGATCTCGTAGTCTCCGCCCGCACGGGCCCATTGGAAATGCACCCGGTTGAAATTCAGGTTCAGCCCGCTGACCGCCGGGTTATAGCCCAGGTGATCCAGTTGGCCCGGCTCGATCTCCTCGATATGGGGCAGCGCCCCGCCCCAACACAGAAGCCGCCCGGTGATGCCGGTAATGCCCCGCGCCGCCAACGTGTCGGCCATCTCGGCCAGGTGATCGGTGGTCAGGGTCGGATCGCCGCCCCCCGCGAGGACCAGGTCGCCCTGCACGACGCCCGCCTCGACCGGTCCCGTCGCCAGGATTCGCGTGGAAAAGCGATGCGCCCCGCCCAGATGCCGCAGCGCATAGAGCGCGGTCAGTGATTTGGTGACGCTGGCCGGGGGCAGGTCCGTATCCCCCGCGTGCGAAAGCACCTGTTCGCCGGTCTGCATGTCGCGCATCTCGATCCCGGCCACGCCCCCCAGTCGCGCCCGTGCGATCAGCGCGTCCAGATCGGGCCGGGGGCGCGGCAGGATCCCGTCCGCGGACGGGCCGGCCGGCGGCCGCAGCCGGGGCCGAAGCGAGGTCGAAACGGGGTTGGCCAGCGCGGCGCCGCCCGCCGTCGCGATCAGCCCGCCCAGCAGGCCCCGCCGTGTCATATTCGCGTTCATGCCGCCAAACTAGGCCGGGCACCCGCCCCCCGGCAACCGCCTATCGGCGCCAGGCGCCGCTGGCCCGCATCCGGGTCGAGGATAGGTCGTTCATGGGCATGTTGATGAAACACCAAGCCGGCGGTTCGGCGCGCCCCAGCAGGCCCGAGGCCCGCCCCGGCAGATGCTGCGCCCGATAGATGCGCGCCGCCGGGGAAAGGCGTGCGGATATCCGGTCTCCGGGCCGGGCCACGACGCCGACCGGCACCCGCTGCATGATCTCGTGCCATTCGCCCCAACGATGGAACTGCGCCAAGTTGTCCGCCCCCATCAGCCAGACGAACCGGACCCCGGGATAGAGCGCCTGCAACCGGGCCAGCGTGCGGGCGGTGTAGCGCGTGTCAATCCGTGCCTCGATATCGGTGACCGCAACGCGCGGATGGTGCATGACCGCGCGGGCCCGGCTCATGCGCTGGTCCAGCGGGGCCGGCCCGTCGGTCTTGAGCGGATTGCCGGGCGAGACCAGCCACCACACCCGATCCAGCCCGAACCGCCGCAGCGCCGCACGCGTCAGGTCCACATGTCCCGAATGGGCCGGGTCGAACGACCCGCCCAAAAGGCCGATCACCTGTCCGGCCCGGGCATATGGCAAAGAGGCGCGCATCACGGGTGGGCCTTACGCCGCCGCGCGCGCCTTGGCAACCGACCGCCCCTTAACCGGACCCAAACCCTTGGCGGAATAGGGTCGTTCGAATCGAGTCAACCTTTGGTGCCGGACGCCGTGTCATTCCTCATCACAGCCGTCATTGCCCTGCTGGGCGGTGTCTTCCTTCTGGGATCGCTGCTGATGCGCAGCCAGGCCGCCAACAGGGCCCTGTCCGCCACCCTGCGCGGCACGCGCCGTGACCTGATCCGCCAGCTGCGCGAGGCCGAGCATTTCCGCATGGCCTGCGAACATGCCAGCGACGGCATCGTGATCCAGACCCTGGACGGCGTCGTGGTCTGGCCCAACCCCGCCTATTGCCGGATCATGGGCCGCGGGCCCGAGGAAATTATCGGGCGCAATCCCCTCAGCTATGCGTTGCCGAAGGACAAGACACCCTCGAAAAAGGAAATACGGGCCTTTCGCTACGATCCCGACGACCCTGTATTCGACACGCTGCAACTGTTTCAGAACCGTCGCAAGAACGGTGAATTGTTCTGGAACCAGATCTCCATCTCCTTTCGCAAATCGACCGCCGGCGATCACCATGCCATCCTGATCTGCCGCGACGTGACCCAGCAGATCCAGCAAGAGGAACGCCTGCGCGAGACGCGCAACAAGCTGGTCCACGAAGCCACCCACGACAGCCTGACAGGGCTGTCCAACCGCGCCGCCTTTCTCGATTTCACCGCTGGCGCGCTCGAGTCTGCGGCCGACACCGGCGACCGGATCGGGCTGCTGCACGTGGACCTGGACCATTTCAAGGCGATCAACGACACACACGGTCATTCGGCGGGCGATGCCGCCTTGATTCATGTTGCCAGCGCATTGCGCGCCGAGGCCTCGGACCGGTCCCTTGTCGCGCGTGTCGGCGGCGACGAATTCGTGGCGGTCCTGCCCGAAATCCGCCGGGTCGAGGACCTGCGCCAGATCGCCGATCGCGTCGCCAGCGCCGTCGCGGAACCGTTCGACTGGAACGACCGCCTGATCACGGTCAGCTGCAGCATCGGTGCGACCTTGCAATCCGAAGGGGAAACCGACCCCAACGCCCTGCTGTTGCAGGCGGACTTCGCGCTCTACGAGGCCAAGACGCTGGGACGGTCCCGGGCCGAAATCTACGACGAGGCGCTGCACAGCCGCCATATGCAGCAATCCGAACGCGCCAGCGAACTGGCCGATGCGGTCGATACCGGCACGCTGGACCATGTGTTCCAGCCGATCTTCGACCTGCACGGCCAGAAGGTTCAGGGCCTTGAAACCCTGGTGCGCTGGACCCACCCCGAAGACGGGGTGATCGGCCCCGATGATTTCCTGCCCATCGCCGACGAGCTAGGCCTGATGGGCGCGCTCGATCTCGGCTCGATGAGCAAGGCGCTTGAACAAAAGCACCTGCTAGACCGGGCCGGCCATGGCGATCTGTCCATTTCGTTCAACGCGTCCAGCAGCCTTCTGTCGCACCCGGAATTCGTCAACCGCCTGGTCTGGGGGGTCGAGGCCGGCGGCCTGTCGCGCGAACAGGTCGCAATCGAAGTGCTGGAAACCACCGCCTTCGGCAAGGTGACCGAGAATTCTTCCCATGCCGCCACGATCCGCGACCTGCGCGATGCCGGCTTCAAGGTCTACCTCGACGATTTCGGGGTCGGCTATGCGGGGCTTGCCCATCTGGCGGAACTGGCCGTTTCGGGCGTCAAGATCGACCGCAGCCTGATCCAGAACGTCCGCGCCGAGGACACAGCCGCCAAGATCGTGCGCAAGATCATCGAGCTGTGCAACGACCTGGGCCTCGATGTCGTGGCCGAGGGGGTGGAAGATCGCCAGACCGCCGATGCCTTGCTCAACATGGGCTGCACCACCGTCCAGGGCTACTGGATTTCCCGCCCCCTGCGGCCCGAGGACCTGTCCGGCTGGCTGGCCGCGCAGCAGGTCGGCCCGGCCCTTCGGATGATCTCGGGCTAGGGCCGATCGGCAGTTGAAGCGCCCCGCCTTAGCCGCTATCGAGTTGCGGATATCCGCAGATCTGACCGGGGGTGCGTCATGGCTTCTTACCAATATGTCTACCACATGGATGGCGTCTCCAAGACCTATCCCGGCGGCAAGAAATGCTTCGAGAATGTCCGCCTGTCCTTCCTGCCGGGCGTCAAGATCGGCGTTGTCGGCGTCAACGGCGCCGGCAAGTCCACCCTGCTGCGCATCATGGCCGGGATCGACACCGATTTCTCGGGCGAGGCCTGGGCCGCCGAGGGTGCGCGCGTGGGCTACCTTCCGCAGGAACCGCAGCTGGACCCGGCCAAGACCGTGCGCGAGAATGTCATGGAAGGCGTGGCCGAAAAGAAGGCCAAGTTGGACCGGTTCAACGACCTGGCCATGAACTACAGCGACGAAACCGCCGACGAGATGGCGCAACTCCAGGACGAGATCGACACCCAGAACCTGTGGGATCTCGACGCCCAGATCGACGTCGCGATGGAGGCCCTGCGCTGCCCGCCCGACGATGCCATGCCAGAAACCCTTTCAGGCGGCGAGGCGCGCCGCGTCGCCCTGTGCAAGCTGCTGCTTGAAGCGCCCGACATGCTGCTGCTGGACGAACCGACCAACCACCTGGACGCGGAAACCATCGCCTGGCTGCAGCAGCACCTGATCGATTACAAGGGCACCATCCTGGTCGTGACCCATGACCGCTATTTCCTTGATGACATCACCGGCTGGATCCTCGAACTCGACCGCGGCTCGGGCATCCCCTACGAGGGCAATTATTCCAGCTGGCTGGAACAGAAGGCCAAGCGCCTGGAACAAGAGGCGCGCGAGGACAAGTCCAAGCAGAAGACGCTGGAACGCGAACTGGAATGGATGCAGCAGGGCCAGAAGGCCCGCCAGGCCAAGTCCAAGGCCCGGATCCAGGCCTATGAGGAACTGGCCAACCAGTCCGAGCGCGAGAAACTTGCCCGCGCCCAGATCATCATCCCCAACGGCCCGCGCCTTGGCGGCAAGGTGATCGAGGTCGAGGGCCTGAAAAAGGCGATGGGCGACAAGCTGTTGATCGAGAACCTCGATTTCTCGCTGCCACCGGGCGGCATCGTCGGTGTGATCGGCCCGAACGGCGCGGGGAAATCCACCCTGTTCAAGATGCTGACGGGGCAGGAACAGCCCGATGAGGGCAGCGTGGAATATGGCGACACGGTCGAGCTGTCCTACGTGGACCAGTCCCGCGATGCGCTGAACCCCGACGCGACCGTCTGGGAAGAGATCAGCGATGGCGGCGAGATCATCCAGCTGGGCGACGCCCAGATGAATTCCCGCGCCTATTGCTCCGCCTTCAACTTCAAGGGCGGCGACCAGCAGAAAAAGGTCGGCCTGCTGTCGGGCGGTGAACGCAATCGGGTGCACATGGCCAAGCTGCTGAAATCGGGCGGCAACGTGCTGCTGCTCGACGAGCCGACCAACGATCTGGACGTCGAAACGCTCCGCGCATTGGAAGACGCGCTGACCCAGTTCGCGGGCTGCGCCGTCGTCATTTCGCACGACCGTTTCTTCCTCGACCGGATCTGTACCCACATCCTCGCCTTCGAGGGCGAGGCCCATGTCGAATGGTTCCAGGGCAACTTCGAGGATTACGAGGAAGACAAGAAGCGGCGTCTGGGCGCCGACGCGCTGGAGCCGAAGCGGCTGAAGCACAAGAAGTTCAGTCGCTGAGACGGCAAGGCACGACGGAGTTCTGGCGCGGGCTCGAACGCTTGCCAAGGCGCGCCTGACCATCCAAGGCCATCCGAAAGCCGCCAACCGCATCCGGCCTTGGGGTGGGTCGACGCGTTCCCATGGGCGCGTGCCACCCTGGGATCGGGCCAAGGCGCGCGCCGCCTGCCCAATGTTTTTCCTTGCTATCCGCCCGCAGAACCCCCATATATATTCTGCAGACGTTATTCTACCTCGACCCTGACTTCCTTTACCGGCACTCAGTTCTTCGACCCAGACTGACCAAGCCGGGCTGTCGCACCAACGCGGGCAGCACATATCAAAAGGAAGACTTCACATGGCCAATGGCACCGTGAAATGGTTCAACACCACCAAAGGCTTCGGCTTTATCGCACCTGAAACCGGCGGCAAGGACGTTTTCGTCCACATCTCCGCTGTCGAACGCGCTGGCCTGACCGGCCTGGCCGATGACCAGAAGGTCACCTTCGACGTGGAAGCCGGCCGTGACGGCCGCGAAAGCGCGACGAACATCGCCCTGGCCTGAGCCGGACGCGACGGATTTCGAAAAAGGGGCGGCCGCGGCTGCCCCTTTTTGCGTTCTAGCCCTGCGCCCAGCCGACGATGGCCGGGGCCTGCATCGCGCCCGACTGGCGCTTGACCTCGCGGCCCTTGCGGAACTGGATCATCGTCGGGATACCGCGGATGCCGTATTTCATGCCGGCGGTCTGGTGATCCTCGGTGTTCAGCTTGACAAGACGGGCCCTGCCGGACAGGTCTCCGGCCGCTTTCGAGAATTCCGGCGCCATCATCCGGCACGGGCCGCACCAGGGCGCCCAGAAATCCACGACCAGCGGCACGCTGTCCTTTTTCGCGGCCTTTTCCAGCGTTTGCAGATCGATCTCGACCGCCTTGGCCGGCATCAGCCTAGCCCCGCAGGTGCCGCATTTGGGGCCCGAGGACAGGCGGTCCGACGGGACCTTGTTCAATTGCCCGCATTCCAGGCAGGTCAGCGTTTCATCCGCCATGGCGGCCTCCGTAAACATATTAGATATTTCTAATATATATACGGCAGCGCGAATTCAAGAGCCGGGCGTCAGGCGGCGGGTTTCTCGGCCTGCTGTTCGGTGTCCGGCTCGGCGTCGGCGTCCGCCTCGGCATCAGCCGCCGGCGCCTCCGCATCGGCCGGCGCCGGCAGGGCCAGCGCCTCGTCCGGCATCTGGTCGGGCAGGTCCAGCGTCAGCCCGCCGGTTTCCATATCGACGGTCAGCTTGGGCTTGTCGGTCAGCCCGGCCATGATCTCGTTGATCTCGCCGATGGCACGTTCCAGCGTCTCGCGCTGAGTTTCCTTGACCGGCTCTGTTCCGGCTTTGCGACCGAATAGAAACTTGAACATCATCATCCCCGAAGGTTGCGTTTACTCGGGAAACCCCTATCAGACAGAAGGCCCCGCCACCAAGGGGAATGGCGCCGCACCCCTGCCCCCCGTGCGGGCCAAAGCCGCGGGCCTGCCGAAGAAGGCGGCACCCTGCCTGATTCGAGTGCCACAGGAATTTCACTTGATCGAGTCGCGCAAGATGCGCATTCTGCCGTCGCGACGTTACCACGATCTACCACTGTCTCCTCTATCGGCGCAGTCTCTCGATCCTCTGCACTGACGAGCCGGTCCGCTGCATCCCGCGAGCGGAGCAAATTGAAGGAAACAGTGACATGGCCACTGGCACAGTCAAATGGTTCAACACCACCAAGGGGTATGGGTTCATCGCCCCCGAAGATGGCGGCAAGGACGTGTTCGTCCACATCTCCGCCGTCGAGCGGTCCGGTCTGACCGGCCTCGCCGATGATCAGAAGGTGACCTACGAATTGCAGGAAGGCCGTGACGGCCGGCAATCCGCGGTCGATCTTGCGCTGGCCTGAACCGGCGCGGCACAACGATACCAAGCACGAGCGCCCGGGTCGCATCGGCCCGGGCGTTTTGCGTTCTGGCTCAGCCGTCCAGTACGAAGGTCACGCGCATCACGACGCGGTACTCAGTGATCTTGTCGTTCTCGACGGTCACCTTCTGGTCAGTGACCCAGGCGCCGGTGATGCCCTTGAGCGTCTTCGACGCCCGTTCGATGCCGTTCGCGACCGCGTCGTCGAAAGATTTCGGCGACGAGGCGATGATCTCTGTTACTTTGGCGACGGACATGTCGGTCCTCCTTTCACTGGTTGAACGGGACCCAGCCTAACAGCCGACACCGCAACCACGAAGGGCGGGCCATTTGCGCCGGGTCGCGGCGGCGGCGAGCCGCGCAGACGCTCACTCGACTCTGTCGACCAGGTCCAGCACCGCCGGACCCATCGCCTCGACGATCCGCGCCACGCCGTCGGCATTGGGATGGATGCCGTCGGGCTGCATGAACCGCGCCCGCGCGCTGGACAGGTCGTCTGAAAGGATGCCCTGGAAAAAGCTCGGGAAAAGTTGGCTGTCATAGGCCTCGGCAAGTTCGGGGTAGATCGCGTCGAAGGCCGCCTTGTAGTCCGGGCCATAATTGCCCGGCGCCTGCATCCCGACCAGCAACACGGGCACCCCGGCCGCGTCCGCTGCCTGCATGATCCCGTCGAGATTGGCGCGCGCCACCTCGGGCGCGATCCCGCGCAACAGGTCGTTGCCGCCAAGCGCCACGATCATCGCGTCGACCCGTGGTGTCAGCGTCCAGTCCACCCGGGACAGGCCACCGGCCGTGGTATCGCCCGACACACCGGCATTGATCATCTCGACATCGGCGCCCCGGCCCCGCAGCCAGGCCTCCATCTGGGGCACGAAGCCCTCCTGTTCGATCAGACCGTAGCCCTGGGTCAGACTGTCGCCCAGCGCCGCCACCGTAACGGTATCGGCCTGCGCCGCCCCGCAAAGCAGAACGATGGCCGCAATCGCGTTGCGGGCGGCGGCGAATGCCCCATATGTAATGGAACGCAACAGCCCGAAGGCCCGCGCCATGAGTGATCTCGCCCTTTCCTTGTCCGCTGTCTCGCTGTCCCTGATGGGCAATGCGGGGCCGGTGGACATCCTGCATGACATCACGCTGGACGTTGGGCGGGGGGAAACCCTGGGACTGGTCGGGCCAAGCGGGTCTGGCAAATCGTCACTCCTCATGCTCATGGGCGGGCTGGAAACCGCGACTTCGGGGCGCATCGCCGCGCTTGGCACCGATATCACCCGGCTGGGCGAGGATGCGCTGGCGCGATTCCGCAGGGACAATATGGGGGTGGTCTTTCAATCCTTCCACCTAATCCCGACGATGACCGCTCTGGAAAACGTGGCGACTCCGCTGGAACTGGCCGGGCACCGCGACGCTTTCGCACGCGCCGAGGCCGAGCTGCAGGCGGTGGGGCTGGCGCACCGGGCCGGCCATTACCCCAGCCAGATGTCGGGCGGCGAACAGCAACGCGTGGCCCTGGCCCGTGCCGCCGCGCCCCGGCCCAAGATCCTGCTGGCCGATGAACCGACCGGTAACCTGGACGAAACCAATGGCGCGGCGATCATCGACATGTTGTTCGGCCTGCGCGAACGCCATGGCGCGACACTGATTCTCGTGACCCATGCGCCCGAACTGGCCCGGCGGTGTGACCGCGTGGTGCGGTTGCGCGATGGCCGGGTCGAACAGGCCAAGGCGGCCGCCGAATGAACGCGCCGCTGGCCTACAGACTGGCCCGGCGCGAGCTGCGCGGCGGGTTGCGGGGGTTCCGTATCTTCCTAGCCTGCCTGGCGCTGGGTGTCATGGCGATTGCCGCCGTGGGCACGATCCGCGCCTCGATCCAGGCCGGGCTGGCCGAAGAGGGCGCGTCGCTTCTGGGCGGCGATGCGGTGGTGCGATTCACCTATCGGTTCGCCACCCCAGACGAGGCCGAATGGATGCATTCCATCGCAATGGCCGTTTCCGAGACGACCGATTTCCGGTCGATGGTGGTGACCCGTGGCGACCCGCCGGAACGCGGCCTGACACAGGTGCAGGCGGTCGATGACCTCTACCCACTGATCGGCGCGGTCGAGCTGGACCCGACCATGCCGCTGGACCAGGCGTTCGCCGGAACCGACAAGGCCCCCGGCGCGGTCCTGGAACGGGTCCTGGCCGACCGTCTTGGTCTTGCGCCGGGCGACACGTTCCGGCTGGGCACGCAGGATTTCGTGCTCTCGGCCATCCTCGAATCCTACCCGGACAATTCCGCAGGCGGCTTCGGCCTTGGCCCGCGCAGCTTGGTGCGGCTGGCCGACCTGGCCGGCAGTGGCCTTCTGGGCGAAGGCACGCTGATGGAAAGCAATTACCGGCTCGACCTGCCCGAGGGCGCGGACCTTGCCGCGCTCGAGGCCGAGGCCGAAGAGCGGTTCCGCGACAGCGGGCTGCGCTGGCGCGATGCGCGCGACGGCGCACCGGGGGTCAGCCAGTTCGTGGATCGAATTGGCGCCTTCCTGGTGCTGGTCGGCCTGTCGGGGCTGGCCGTGGGCGGGGTCGGCGTTTCGGCGGCGGTGCGCGCCTACCTGGCCGGCAAGACCGAGGTCATCGCCACGCTCAAGACCCTGGGCGCGACCAGTGGCACGATCTTCCTGACCTATTTCCTGCAGATCGGCATCCTGACCCTGGTCGGGGTCGGCGTCGGGGTGATCCTCGGGGCGCTGGTCCCGTTGGCCCTGTCGCCCCTCATCGTCGAACGGCTGCCGACCCCGGCCGATTTCACGCTCTACCCCGCGCCGCTGGCCGAGGCCGCGCTCTACGGTCTGCTGACCGCAGGGATCTTCACGCTCTGGCCGCTGGCGCGAACCGAACAGATCCGCGCAGCCACGCTGTTCCGCGATATCGGGGGCAGCGGGGGGCGCCTGCCCGCCCTGCGTTACCTGCTGGCCATCGCCCTGCTGCTGGCCGCCCTGGTCGGCGCCGCGATCTGGTTCTCCGGCACCGCCTTCCTGACGCTGTGGACCACGGGCGGGATCGCGCTGGCGCTGGGGATGCTGGTGCTGGCGGCGCTGCTGGTGGGATGGCTGGCGCGCCGGTTCCGCCGCCCCGCACGCGGCCGCCCGGCCCTGCGCTACGCCCTCGGCGCCATCGGCGCACAACGGGGCGAGACCACCTCCGTGGTGCTGTCGCTGGGCCTGGGCCTGGCCGTGCTGGCCACGGTGGGCCAGATTGACGGCAACCTGCGCCAGTCCATTTCCGACGAATTGCCCGAGGTCGCGCCGTCCTATTTCTTCGTCGACATCCAGCCCGACCAGATCGAGGGGTTCCGTGCCCGGCTGGACGAGGACCCGGCCGTGCGCGATTACGAGGCCGCCCCGATGCTGCGCGGCATCATCACCCGCATCAATGATCGGCCCGCCCGCGAGGTGACGGATCACTGGGTGATCCAGGGCGACCGGGGCCTGACCTATTCGGCCGAACCCCGCCCGGGCACCATCGTCACCGATGGCGAATGGTGGGCGGCGGATTACGATGGCCCGCCCGTGGTCAGCTTCAGCCGCGAAGAGGCCGAAGAGATGGGCCTGTCGCTGGGCGACACGCTGACCGTCAACGTGCTGGGCCGCGACATCACCGCCGAGATCACCAGCTTTCGACAGGTGGATTTCGACGATGCCGGAATGGGATTCGTGATGTCCATGAACCCCGCCGCCCTGCAAGGCGCGCCCCATAGCTGGATCAGCACCGTCTATGCCGAACCGCAGGCCGAGGCGGAGATCCTGCGCGACCTGGCCCAGGCCTACCCCAACATCACCGCCATCCGCATCCGCGACGCCATCGACCAGGTACTTGTGGTTTTGGGGGGCATCGCGGCGGCAACGCGCTATGGCGCGCTGGCGACACTCGTGACCGGGTTCCTTGTGTTGATCGGGGCGGCGGCGGCCGGCGAACGGGCGCGCACCTATGAGGCGGCGGTGCTCAAGACACTAGGCGCGCCGCGGGCCCGTATCCTGCGCAGCTTCGCCCTGCGGGCGGCTCTGCTGGGGCTGGCGGCGGCACTGGTGGCCCTGAGCGCGGGCATGGCCGGCGGCTGGGCGGTGTCCACCTTCATCATGGAAACCGGGTTCACGCCGATCTGGTCCAACGCGCTGGCCATCGTGCTGGGCGGGGTGCTGACCACCCTTTTTGCCGGGCTGATTTTCGCCTTGCGGCCCCTTTCCGCGAAACCGGCGCGCGTGCTGCGGGCACGAGAATGAGTGCAAACGCCACGCATCCCGCATTTTTCGGTTACGGCTCGCTCGTGAACCTGGCGACCCACGCCTACGAAGACCCGTTCACCGCGCGCCTGCGCGGATGGCGGCGGGTGTGGAAGCATTCCTCGCGCCGTCCCGTCGCCTTCCTGTCCGTCGAACCGGCCGAAGGGGCCGAGATCCTGGGCGTGCTGGCCCATGTGCCCGGGGGCGACTGGGCCGCGCTGGATCAGCGCGAACAGGCCTATCTGCGTCGTGACGTGACCGATCACGTGACCCATGATCGCCCCCGCCGCCAGACTGCCGTCTACGAGGCCGCGCGCGGCTACATCGCCCCACCTTCGACGGAACACCCGATCCTTCTCAGCTATCTTGACGTTGTGGTGCAGGGCTATTTGAACCTGCACGGCGCCGATGGCGTGGCGCATTTCTTTGCCACCACCGCCGGGTTCGAGGGGCCGATCCTCGATGACCGCAAAGCGCCGATCTACCCGCGCCACCAGACGCTGACGCAGGCGGAACGGCGCCTGGTCGATACCGCGCTAAATGATATAGGCGCGCGGATCATCCGCGCGCAGGACAGCTAGACCTTCGGCTTCACCTGCATCAGGCGCATCACATCGGCCATTTCCGGCCCGCGATCCATGCCGGTGACGGCCCGGCGCAACGGCATGAAAAGCCCCTTGCCCTTGCGGCCGGTGGCTTCCTTGACGGCATTGGTCCACTCGCCCCAAGTGTCGGCGGTGTAGGGCGGCTCGCCCAGCAGGCCGAGCGCGGTATCGATGAATTCGGCGTCCTCGGCGGCGACCTTGGGATTGCCGCCCTCGTAGAACAACTGCCACCACTCGGCCATGTCGTCGAGCGTGTCGATGTTCTCACGCACCACGTCCCAGAACACCTCGGCCAGCTCGTCCGGCACGCCCAGTTCGCGCACGCGTGTCTCGACCTCGGCGAAGGGGCGGGCGGCCAGCCAGCGATGGGTCAGCGGCTCGAGGTCGTCGCTGTAGAACTTGGTGGGCGCGCTGCCGAACTTGGACAGGTCAAAGCCCGCGACGACCTCGTCGATGCTCTCGCGCAGCTCCACCGGGTCGGACGATCCCAGCCGCGCCATCAGCGAATTGACCGCCATCCCGGCGATGCCCCGCGCCCGCAGGTCGCGCAGCGCCAGCGTGCCCAGGCGCTTCGACAGCGCCTCACCCTGGGGCCCGGTCAACAGCGAATGATGCGCGAAATTGGGCACCGTGCCGCCCAGCGCCTGGATCATCTGGATCTGGGTGGCGGTGTTGGTCACGTGGTCCGACCCGCGCACCACGTCGGTGATGCCCATTTCCGTATCATCCACGACCGAGGCCAGGGTATAGAGCACCAGCCCATCCCCCCGGATCAGAACCGGGTCGCTGACGCTCGCCGCATCAATGGAAATGTCGCCCAGGATGCCGTCGGTCCATTCGATCCGTTCATGATTCAGCTTGAATCGCCAATGGCCCGCGCGCCCCTCGTCGCGATAGGCCTGCTTTTGGTCCTCGGTCAGGTCCAGCGCGGACCGGTCATAGACCGGCGGTCGGCCCATGTTCAGCTGTTTCTTGCGCTTGAGGTCCAGCTCGCCCGGGGTTTCGAAACATTCGTAAAGGCGGTCCATCTCGATCAGCTTCGCCTTGGCGGCAGTGTAGCGGTCCAGGCGTTCCGACTGGCGTTCCACCCGATCCCATGTCAGGCCCAGCCAGGTCAGGTCCTCCTTGATGGCCTCGACATAGTCCTCTTTCGACCGCTCGGGGTCGGTGTCGTCGATGCGCAGGATGAATTCGCCCCCGGCCTGTCGCGCGATGCAATAGTTGAACAGCGCGGCACGCAGGTTGCCGATATGCAGGTAGCCGGTCGGTGACGGGGCGAAACGGGTGGTGGTCATGGGGCTCTCCTATTCCGGCGCAGGCTCTTTCACAGCCGCGCGGAATTGTCCATATCGGGGGCATGGAAACGCCCAGCCTGGACCGGATCGAACAGATCGCCCGCGAGACCGTCGCCGCCCTGCCCGCGCCGTTTGCCGGGCTGGCCAGCGACGTGGCGATCCAGGCCGTGGACTGGTTGCCCGACCACCTGCTTGACCCCGGCGATGACCCCCAGGCCCAGCGCGAAGAGATCACCGGCATGTATGAGGGTATCCCGCTGACCGAGAAATCCAGCTACGACCAGCCCCACGGCCCGGATATCGTCTGGCTGTTCCGCCAGCCGATCCTGATGGAGCTGGACGACCGCGACGTGACCCTGGACACGCTGGTCGCCCATGTGACGATCCACGAATTCGCGCATCATTTCGGCTGGTCCGATGCCGATATCGCCACCATCGACCGCTGGTGGGAGTGAGCACCGATCCGGGGCGCAGCCCAGCCGATGCGCCGCGCCGGCGCCCCACGGGCGCGCGGCAAGGCGATCCTGTGCAACCATGCAGATCACATCTGCGGCATTGGCCAAGTCAGGGCCGGCAACCGGCGCTATTCTTGATCCCACGACCCAACAGGGAGATAGACCATGAAACTGACACGACGCCAAGCCATGGCAGGCACCGCTGCCCTGCCCTTCGCCACCACGCTCGCGGGCACGGCCCGGGCCCAGGCCCCGGCCACCAGCCTGCCCCGGTTCCGGGATTTCACCTTGGGGGATTTCAAGGTCACGACCCTTCTGGCCGGCTCGCGCCCGGTCGAGAACCCGCAAGGCATCTTCGGCATGAATGTCTCGGAAGAGGCGTTCGCCGAGGCGAGCGCCGCGAATTTCATCCCCACGGACATGGCACAATTCTTCTTCACCCCGACGGTCGTGAACACCGGCAGCGAGGTGATCCTTTTCGACGCGGGCCTGTCCCCGGCCAGCACTGCCGACGCGCTGTCCGCCGCAGGCTATGCACCCGGCGACATCACCCATGTCGTGCTGACCCATATGCATGGCGACCATATCGGCGGGCTGTCCGATGACGGCGGCGCCGAGACATTCTCGAACGCCGCCTATGTCACGGGCCAGGTCGAATACGATGCATGGGCCGCGATGGAGAATGACGGCTTCGAGGCCAAGGTGCGCCCGCTGGCCGACAAGATGTCCTTCCTGGGCGACGGCGACAGCGTGCGCTCGGGCATCACCGCCATGGCGGCCTTCGGACACACGCCGGGCCACATGGCCTACATGCTGGAATCAAACGGTGAACAACTGATGCTGATGGCGGACACGGCCAACCACTATGTCTGGTCGCTGGCCTATCCCGACTGGGAAGTGCGCTTCGATGCCGACAAGGCCGCCGCCGCCGAAACCCGGCGCCGCGTGCTCGGCATGGCTGCGGCCGATCGCATCCCGCTGATCGGCTATCACATGCCCTTCCCCGGACTGGGCTTCGTGGAAACCCGCGGCGACGGGTTCCGCTACGTCCCGCACAGCTATCAATTGATGTAGCAGACCCGCGCCTTGCGCAGTCTGCCGCGGCGGCCCTTGTTCAGGGGGCCGCCGCTTGGCATAGGGGCGTCGAAAGGGCTATGTTAGCGCCAACAGGAGTCGCACATGCACGAGATTCTCACCGTTACGCTGAACCCCGCCTTCGACCTGGCCACATCGGTGGCCAAGATGGTGCCTGATGCCAAGCTGCGCTGCGCCCCGCCTGAACAGGACCCCGGCGGCGGCGGACTTAACGTGTCGCGGGCCATTCACCAACTGGGCGGAGCCTCCAAGGCCTTCGTGGCCTTGGGCGGCGATACCGGCACCGCGCTGGAACACCTGCTGCGCAAGACGGGGCTGGATATCGTCATCCACGAAGCGCCCGGGGAAACCCGCCAGAGCCTGGCGGTGACCGATCTGAGCACGGAGGAACAATTCCGCTTCATGCTGCCCGGCCCCGACTGGTCGCAAGAGGACATCGCCCGCGTGCGGGAGGCGATCCGCGACAGCGCCCAGCGTGACGGCTACATCGTGCTGTCGGGCAGCGGACCGCATGGCGCCTCGCCCGATCTCTATGCCCGCATCTGCCAGGATGTCAGCGCGTCCGGCGCCGAGGTCATCCTCGACACGTCCGGGCCGGCCCTTGCGCACCTGGCCGCGGGGCAGGCCAGCCCGCCCTACCTGTTGCGCATGGACAGTCACGAGGCCGAAACCCTGGCCCGGCGCCCGCTCAGCAGCCGGATCGACAGCGCCGCCTTCGCCGAACGCCTGGTCAAACAGGGCGCCGCACGAATGGTCATCGTGGCCCGGGGCGCCGACGGGTCCGTCTTGGCCGACGGCACCCGCAAGCTGCGGGTCAACGCCGCCAATGTCACCGTGCGCAGCCGCGTCGGCGCCGGGGACAGTTTCATCGGGGGGTTCGTGATGGCGCTGTCCCAGGATCACCCCGTCGAAGAGGCGTTCCGCCGCGGCTCGGCCGCCGCATCGGCCGCCTGCATGACCGAGGGCACACAGCTTTGCCTGCCACAGGATTTCGAGGCGCTCTTGAAAAAGACCGCGGTGGAAACGCTCTAGGTCGCGCGCACCGGCCAACGCCCGGCCAGGTCATCGAGGCCCTTGCGAATGATCTGCTCGACCACGGCCAGGTCCACGTCGGCCAGCTTGTTGATGTAAAGGCAGGATTTGCCGATCTTGTGCTTGCCCAGCCGGTCCAGCATCGTGCCCATATCGGCATAGCCGGGCATGATGTAGAGCGACAGGTTCGCCTTGCGCGGGCTGAACCCGGTGGCCAGGGAATCCCCCTCTCGCCCGCTGTCATAGGTGTAGTGGTATTCGCCATAGCCAATGATCGTCGGCCCCCACATGCGCGGCTGCCAACCGGTGACACGGCGAAAGAGTTCGTCCAGCGTCAGCGCGTCGGCGCGCCGGGTCGGATGATCGATGCTGTCCAGAAAGGCCTGAACGTCCTGCTCTGTCGGTTGCGTCTTGTTCTGGCTCATGGCTACCCCCGACTGCGTTGCGGGGGCAGCCTAGCATGATTCCGGCGCTCAGTCCGCCATCTTCGCGGCGATTTCGACCAACCGCTTGGCTTGGTGGGCGACCGACCGCTGGCCGACGTCGTCAAGCGCGCCCGGCTGGGTCGAGAAACCGTAGGGATTGCCGCCATCCTCGAACTTCACCGGGTCGGTGTAGCCCGGCGGTACGATGATCGCGCCCCAATGCATGAAGGTGGTGTAAAGGCCCAGCAACGTCATTTCCGCGCCGCCATTGGGGTTCTGCGACGACGTCGTCGCCGTCACCGCCTTGTTGGCCAGCGCGCCCTTCTGCCAAAGCGGCCCGACCGTGTCGATGAAGGCGCGGGTCTGGCTGGCGACGGTCCCGAACCGGGTGGGCGAGGCGAAGAACAGACCATCGGCCCAATCCAGGTCTTCATGGCCGACCTCGGGGATATCCGACTGGGCCTCGGCGGCGGCCTTCCAGGCCTCCTGGCCATTGACGACGTCGGCCGGGGCGGTTTCGGGGATCCTGCGCAGACGCACCTCGGCCCCGGCCTCAGCGGCGGCCTCGGCGGCGGCTTGGGCGACACCATGATTGGTGCCGTAAGTCGAATAGTAGATGATCGCGATGTTCGGGCTGCTCATGGTCGTCTCCTTGTCCTCGATTAGCGTCGCGTCTTAGGTAACAAAGTGCGTGAAATCGGCAATTTCCTGAAATCACATAGCATCTGCGCGAATACGCACAACTTCGACGGGCCTAGCGGAAGGCCGGGCCATGGGCCCGGATGGTCAGGGAATGGCGCTGCCCGCGCGTGACAGGCGCGACCCGGTGCAACAGGTAGGACGGGAACAGAACAGCGGCACCGCGCGCCGTATCGGCAAGAACGACATGCCCTGACGGTATGATCTCCAACCGCCCGCCCTGGTAGTCGGCGGGGTCCGACAGCTGCACGACCATGGTCAGCTTGCGTTTGCCCGCCAGCGGCCCATCCCCGATATCGGAATGCCAGTCGAAATGCCCTCCGACCCCTGCATCATAGCCGGCGACCTGGGCGCTTTCGGCGAACTCGGCCAGGCTGAAATTGAAGACTGTCCGGTTGGCCTCGGCGGCCAGTGTGATGATCCGGTCCATGACCCAATCGACCTCGTAAAGGTCCTCGACCCAGACCAGGCTGGCACGGCGCTGGTCGTGATCGGTCTGCCGGCCCACAAGGCGCGCGTCATTGGCCGGGGCCGCCGCGACTACGGCCAACAGGCGCTCGCATTCGGCCGCGAAGAAAGCATCGGGAACCGTATGTGTGCGGATCACAAGACCCTGTCATACGAAACCGCGTGCGGATCTGTTCCGTTTTCGACGCCGGCGCCCGTTCGCGACATGAACCGGGACGGCGGGCGGGGCGATGCTGGCCCTGGGCCAGCGAGCGGCGCCCCGCCGTCAGCTGTCGTCGCGCCAGCGGTTCACGATCGGATAGCGCCGGTCCAGCCAGAACGCCTTCATCGACAGGCGCGGGCCGGGTGCGGATTGGAACCGCTTGTATTCGCTGATGTAGAGCAAGTGCTCGACCTTCTTGACCACCTCCAGGTCATGGCCCGCCGCCACGCAATCGGCAACGCTGGCCTCTTCATCGACCAGCATATGCAGGATGGCGTCCAGCATCTCATAGTCGGGCAGGCTGTCGCTGTCCTTCTGATCGGCGCGCAACTCGGCCGAGGGCGGCTTGTCGATGATCGCAACCGGCACGACCTCGCCCGCCGGCCCCTTCATCCAGCCGCGGTGATTGGCGTTGCGCCAGCGGCAGATGTCGAAGACCCGCGTCTTGTAAAGATCCTTGATCGGGTTGTAGCCGCCCGCCATGTCGCCATAGATCGTGGCATAGCCCACCGCGACCTCGGACTTGTTGCCGGTCGTCAACAGCATCTCGCCGAACTTGTTGGATTGCGCCATCAGCAGCAGACCACGAATGCGGGACTGGATGTTTTCCTCGGTCAGGTCCTCGGGCAGCCCCTCAAAAAGCGGCGCAAGCGTCTGTGTCACCGCCACCCGCACCTCGCCGATCGGCACGGTATCGTAGCGCACGCCCAGCGCCTCGGCGGCGGCCTTGGCATCTTTCAGCGACCCTTCGGACGTGTATTCCGAGGGCAGCATCACGCAGCGCACGTTTTCCGGCCCCAGCGCGTCGGTGGCGATGGCCGCGACGATGGCTGAGTCCACCCCGCCCGACAGGCCCAGTAGCACCTTTTGAAACCCCGTCTTGCCCATGTAGTCTCGCAGGGCCAGCACCATGGCGTTATAATCCTGTTCCAGGCTGTCCGGCACATGGGTCATCTCGCCCGGCTCGGCGTACCAGCCTTCGCCGTCATGGGTGAAATCCAGATGCGCGATCTCTTCGACGAAATGGTCCATCTGCATCGCCAGCGCACCGTGCCGGTTCAGCACGAACGAGCCACCGTCAAACACCTGGTCATCCTGCGCCCCCACGGTGTTGAGGTAGACCAGCGGCAGGTCGCATTCGGTGACGCGGGCCACCATCTGGTTCATCCGCACCTCGCGTTTGTCGCGGAAATAGGGGCTGCCATTTGGCACCAGCAGCAGCTCGGCGCCGCTTTCTGCCATGGCCTCGCAGACATCCGGATACCAGGCATCCTCGCAGATCGGCGTTCCGATGCGCAGCGGCCCGGCATCCCACGGCCCCTGCAAGTCGCTGCGCGAAAACAGGCGCACCTCGTCGAAAACGTTGAAATTGGGCAAAAAATACTTGCGCGTCGTGGCATGCACCTTGCCGCCCTTCAGGATGAAATAGGCATTGTGCAGCTTGGGGGTCTCGGCCAGCGGGCCGCCGATACCCAGGATCGGCCCATCGGCGCATTCCGCCGCCAGCGCCTCCACCGCCTCGACCGCGCGGCGCACGAAGATCGGTTTCATCACCAGGTCCTGCGTCTGATAGCCGGTGATAAACATCTCGGGCAGCATGACCATGTTGGCGCTTGCCGCCTTGCCCTTGTCCCAGGCGGCGCGCGCCTTGGCGGCATTGCCCGCGATATCCCCCACAATCGGGTTCAGCTGCGCCATGGTCAGGCGGAAACGGTCGGCCATTGCTGCAGTTCCTTCGTCGATCCTTCCCGCCCATGTAGCAGACTGACCGGCAAGGTGAAGCCGAATGCCACCGAGAGGCCCGGTTTCACCGTTGTCTTGCGGCCCCGCCCTGATTACCCTGTGCCGCAACACTCGTGGGGAGAGCAGCCAACCATGCCGCGCATCAAGACGCCAATGATCCTTGCCGCCTCGCTGGCCCTGGCCGGCGCCCAGCCGGGCTGGGCGCAGTCCGTCCAGACCAAGCAATACGACGATGGCGGGGTCTACGAGGGGCAGTTCCTCAACGGGCTTCAACACGGCCAAGGCACCTACCGGCTGCCCAACGGCTATGAATACACGGGCGAATGGTTCGAGGGCGAGATTCGCGGCCAGGGTACTGCCAAGTTTCCCAACGGCTCGGTCTATGAAGGCGAATTCGCGGCCGGCAAACCGCACGGGTTCGGGCAGATCACCTTTGCCGATGGCGGCACCTATGAAGGCGACTGGACCGAGGGCAACATCACCGGTCGCGGTATCGCGCGCTATGCCAACGGTGTCGTCTACGAGGGCGAGTTCCGCAATGCCATGCATCACGGCCAGGGGGTCATGCGCAGCCCCGGCGGCTATGTCTACCAAGGCGCATGGGTCAACGGCGTCAAGCAGGGCGTGGGGCGTATCACCTATCCCGACGGCGCGATCTACGAAGGCGACCTGGTGGACGGCACCCGCGAAGGCGAGGGCAAGCTGACCATGCCCGACGGGCTGGTCTACGAAGGCACCTGGGAAGACGGCCAGATCCAGGGCGAGGGTCGCCTGATCCAGCCCAGCGGCGACATCTACGAAGGCGACCTGGTGGCCGGCAAACGCGAAGGCGAGGGCACCGTGACCTTCGCCAATGGCGATGTCTACCAGGGCGGTTTCAAGGACGACCTGCGCCACGGCCAGGGGGTCTTCACCGGCACCGACGGCTATCGCTATGTCGGCCAGTGGTCCGAGGGCCAGATCGAGGGCGAGGGCGAAGTCACCTATCCAGATGGCTCGGTCTATGTGGGCGAATTCCAGGACGACATTGCCCATGGCACCGGCAAGATCACCTATCCCGACGGGTCCACCTATGAAGGCACCTGGACGAACGGCGTGATCGACGGCGAGGGCGTCGCGACCTATGCCAACGGACTGGTCTATGAAGGCGAGTTCAAGGACGGCAAGAACCATGGGCAAGGCACGATGACCTATGCCGATGGTTACACCTATACCGGCCAATGGGCGGATGGTCAGCGCAATGGCATGGGCACCGCCACCTATGCCGATGGCACGGTCTACGAGGGCGAATTCGTCGACGGCCAACGCCACGGCACCGGCAAGATCACCATGGCCGACGGTTTCGTTTACGAAGGCCAGTGGCAGAACGGCGAGATCAGCGGCCTGGGCGTGGCGACCTATGCCAATGGTGATGTCTACGAGGGCATGTTCCGCTCGGGCCGCCGCCAGGGCGAAGGAACCATGACCTATGCCACCGGCCAGGTCGCCGGGGGCGAATGGCAGGACGGTGCCCTGGTCAGCCAGGACAGCGGCAGCCCGGCCTCGGACCCCGTGGGCGAAGAGGCCGAGACCGAGTAGAAGTCAGGTTTGCGGGACTTAACGGCCATTCATCGCTTGTGCCCAGTGTCTACTTTCGGAAAACAAGAGCGATAGTCGAATGGCTTTGGTACCGGGCTTAGGGTCAGGACCCATTGATTTCCTTCAGGTGGCGTGATTCACGGTTCGAAAAACGAGCGGTGAACATGTCTGATCTCTTCTGGCTGACCGACGCGCAGAT
>JAAAPD010000037.1 GCA_009908505.1 Alphaproteobacteria bacterium
CGGTCAGCCGGCTGGCCAACAAGCTGCAGCGCCGCCTGCAGGCCAAGCAGAACCGGTCGTGGTCCTTCGACCAGGAGGAAGGCATCCTCGACGCCGGGCGGCTGGCGCGCGTGGTGGCCAACCCCACGACGCCGCTGTCCTTCAAGGTGGAACAGGACACCGAGTTCCGCGACACGGTGGTGACGCTGCTGCTGGACAATTCCGGTTCGATGCGGGGGCGGCCCATCTCGATCGCGGCGATCTGCGCCGACGTGCTGGCGCGCACGCTGGAGCGCTGCCAGGTCAAGGTCGAGATCCTGGGCTTCACCACCCGCGCCTGGAAGGGCGGGCTTTCGCGCGAGGGCTGGCTCGCCGAGGGGCGCCCGCAGGGGCCGGGCCGGCTCAACGACCTGCGCCATATCATCTACAAGCGGGCCGATGCGCCCTGGCGGCGCACGCGCGAGAATCTGGGCCTGATGATGAAAGAGGGCCTGCTGAAGGAAAACATCGACGGCGAGGCCCTGGAATGGGCGCATCGGCGGCTGGAACGCCGCCCCGAGGCGCGCAAGATCCTGATGGTGATTTCCGACGGCGCCCCGGTCGATGACAGCACCCTGTCGGTCAACCCGGCCAATTACCTGGAAAAGCACCTGCGCGACGTGATCGCAATGGTCGAGAAACACCGCGCGGTGGAACTCACGGCGATCGGCATCGGCCACGACGTGACCCGCTATTACGACCGCGCGGTGACGATCACCGACGTGGAACAACTGGCCGGGGCCATGACGGAACAGCTGGCCAGCCTGTTCGACAGCGACCCGCGCAAGCGCGCCCGTGTCATGGGGATGCGCAAGGTCGCCTGATCCGTCCACTTGCACCCTGCCCCGCCCCGGCCCATTCTGCGCCGGATCGCCGTCATTGCCCCCATGCGCCAAGAGGAAGGGAAAGCCCATGTTCCAGTCATTCGAGGCCAGCGCCGCGCCCGAGCAGGGCCCGCCGCGCCTGGCGGCGTTGCGCGCCGAAATGGCGGCGCGCGGGCTGGACGGGTTCCTTGTGCCGCGAGCCGATGCGCACCAGGGCGAATACGTGGCCCCCTGCGACGATCGCCTGTCCTGGCTGACCGGGTTCACCGGGTCCGCCGGGTTCTGCGCGGCCCTGCGCGACATCGCCGGGGTCTTCGTCGATGGCCGCTACCGGGTGCAGGTGCGCGACCAGGTGGCGCTGCCGGATTTCACGCCCGTCGACTGGCCGGAAACCCAGCTGGGGCCCTGGCTGTGCGAGCACC
Organism: Alphaproteobacteria bacterium; assembly: GCA_009908505.1. GTDB lineage: Bacteria > Pseudomonadota > Alphaproteobacteria > Rhodobacterales > Rhodobacteraceae > Salibaculum. The sequence goes on from JAAAPD010000037.1 coordinate 1,265, forward strand.
TGCCCGAGGGCAAGGTGGGGTTCGATCCGTGGCTGCACACGGTGGACGAGGTCACAGCTTTGCGCGGGGCGCTTTCGGGCGCCGGGCTGGCGCTGGTGCCGACGGGCAACCTTGTCGATGCCGTCTGGACCGACCGCCCGGCCCCGCCCGATGCGCCGTTCTTCACCCATGCTACCGCCCTGGCCGGGGAAAGCGCCGCCGACAAACGCACCCGGCTGGCGCGCGAGCTGCGCAAGGCAGGGCACCGTGTCGCGGTGCTGACCCTGCCCGATTCCATCGGCTGGCTGCTGAACATCCGCGGCGCGGATATCCCGCGCAACCCGGTCCCGCAGAGCTTTGCCCTGCTTTTCGATGATGGCCATTGTCAGCTGTTCGCGCGGCCCGGCAAGGCGGAGGCGCTGGCCGATCACCTCGGCCCGGATGTGGCGGTCCTGGGGCAAGAGGCCTTCCTTGCGGCCTTGACCGATCTCGACGGCCCGGTGCGGCTGGACCCGGCAAGTTGCCCGCAGATCGTAGCCGATACCTTGGCCGAACACGGTGTGGCCGTGGCGCATGACATGGACCCTTGCGTGTTACCCAAGGCCATCAAGACCCCGACCGAGATCTCCGGCACAACCGAGGCGCATCTGCGCGACGGCGCGGCCATGTGCCGGTTCCTGCATTGGTTGGACGAAACCGCCCCCAAGGGCGCATTGACGGAAATCGACGTTGCCCGCGCGCTGGAAGGGTTCCGCCGCGACACGAACGCCCTGCGCGATATTTCCTTCGACACGATTTGCGGCGCGGGGCCCCATGGCGCCATTGTCCACTATCGCGTGACCGAGGCCACCAACCGCCCCGTCACACCGGGCGACCTGCTGCTGATCGATTCGGGGGGGCAATACCTCGACGGGACCACGGACATCACCCGCACGATGGCGACCGGACCCGTGGGTGACGAGGAAAAGGCCTGTTTCACACGTGTCCTGCAGGGCATGATCGCGCTGAGCCGGGCGCGCTTTCCCACGGGGATCGCCGGGCGCGACCTGGACAGCATCGCGCGCTATCCGCTGTGGCTGGCGGGTCTGGATTACGGCCACGGCACGGGGCATGGCGTTGGCGTCTACATGTGCGTGCATGAAGGGCCGCAGGGCTTTACCCGCGCGCCGTCACGCGGCCATGCCCCGCTGCAGCCAGGCATGATCCTGTCGAACGAGCCGGGGTATTACCGCGAAGGCGCGTTCGGTATCCGCCTCGAGAACCTTGTGGTGGTGCAGGAAGCCCCCGCTTTGGGCGATAATCGCCCGATGCTGTGCTTCGATACACTGACCTGGGTGCCCCTCGACCGGCGCCTGATCGAGGTTTCCATGCTGACCGAGGCGGAACGGCTCTGGATTGATCGCTACCACGCGGATACAGTGGCGCGGATCGGCCCGCGTCTGGATGGGCCAGCGCTGGATTGGCTCGAGGCCGCCTGCGCACCCCTTTGACACGGGCCCGGTGACACGGGACTGTCACACCCGGCGCGGTAGATACCCCGCGCAAGCTGAAGAACAGATCGCCGCCGAAAGGGAGACCGAAAATGGCAGACCATATCAAGATCCGGCCTGCGACAGGCACTTGGGTTGTCCGCGCCGGTGGCGCCGTGCTGGGCGAAAGCAACCGTGCGCTGGAATTGACCGAGGGAGACTACCCGCCGGTAATCTATTTCCCGCGCGACGATATCTCGATGGTGTTCATGGACCCCTCCGAGGCCACCACCACCTGCCCCTACAAGGGCAAGGCCCGCTATTACGACATCGTCGCCAAGTCGGGCACGATCAAGGATGCGGCCTGGTCCTACGAGGCCCCCAAGCCCGAGGTGGCCGAGATCGACGGTTACCTGGCCTTCTACACCACGAAAGTCACCGTAGAAGAGGTCTGAGCGCCTATTCGGCCGTCAGGGTCGGCAGGTCGCCGTAAAGGTGGACAAGGCCCAGAAGGTCCGCCGCCTCGTTCGCAAATTCCGTTTCGTCCGCCAGATCGAGCGTGATCGTGACGACATCGAGCGCGCCACCGGTATGCGGCGTGACGGCCGGCACCGCCCCGGCAAGCGTCGCATAGGTCGTCTGGTGGCCCGGTGACGCCCGGCTCGCCCAGTTCTCGGCGATGCGCCGCGCGAAATCATCGGCCGCCGTGCCCTCGGGCACGACTAGCCCCATGATACCGGTATCGGCGCCGCCGCGCACCGCATCGGCCAGAAGCAAGGCCGGGCTGCCCCACTGGTCGCCCAAGCCCGGAAAAACACGGACGGAGACCAGCGCATCGACCGCCAAGGTATCGAGTGCAGCAAGCAGGCTCTGGGGCTGCGGCGCCTCGGACAGGCGTGGACCGTCAGGCGACAGGGCGGCCTCGATCTGCGGCCAGGCCGGCGCATAGACCACTTGGCCTGGCGTGATCGCGATCCGGCCGCTGCGACCGGTCCGGCCACCGAAGGGATTGGACGGCTCGCGGAACGCCATGTCCATGCCGCTGTCCGGCCCGCGCGCCCAGACCGGTTGCGACAGCCGGTCCCGGTCCAGCGCATAGCCCTGGCCCGGCAATGCGGCCGCCATGCCAGTTTCGGCGCCCGCCTCGATCCCGAAAACCGTGATCTCACCGGCGGGGCCGCGCAGGAACAGGGTTTGCGTCACTGCATCGGGGGCCAGCCCTGTGCTGGCCTCCATTTCCCCTAAAAGGATCAGGCCGAGTTCGGCAAGATCGCCGGGCAATCCGCGTCCGAATGCGGCCAGCGCTGCGGTCTCGGGCGACGCCCCGTTGCCCAGGGCCACCGGGCCGAAGGCGCGCGGATCGCCCCATTCGATCACCTCGACCGTGTCGCCAAGCGCGTCTGCGGGAATATCGGCCAAAAGCGCGCGCATGCGGTCGGTGGGCGCATCGGCATGGGCGGGGGCGGCAAGCACAAGCGCCGCCAGGATGGCACGAAATAACATGGGGTCTTGTTACGAAGCGGTTTCGTCGCGGTCAAGGCCCTACCGGTGCTCCTCGGCCGCGGTGGCGGCCAAGGCCCGGTTGAAGGCGCGCAGGGCATCCACCTGGAACAGCGCCCCGCGCAGCGCGGGCGGGCCCGCGCCCCTGGCCGCGCGCAGCACGGGGATGAAATTGCTGTTCGACGCCTCGAGGATTGGCATGGCCTGGTCCAGCGTCTTGCCCTCGGTCACATAGGTCCCTTCGCTGATGAGCTTGGCACAGGCCTCGGGGTCCGCCGCCCTTGGATGGCCCATCGACCGCATGACGCTGGTGACCTGGAAGGTGGACAACAGATAGGCCTGTGGCCCCGCGGCCAGGTGCACGCCGCGCTGTTCCAGCTGTGTCAGGAAGAAGGACCGGTCGACGATCCGCGCCGCCACCGCCGAGGACAACGACACCGTCACCATCACCGCCAGCCCGGTCTGCCAATCGCCGGTCAGCTCAAACACGATCAGCGTGGTGGAAATCGGCGCCCCCAGCACCGCTGCCGCAACCCCGCCCATCCCCGCCAGCGCATAGAGCGCGGCAGACCCCGACACGTCGGGGAATATGCCGGTCGCGACCATACCGAAGGCCAGCCCCGTCATCGCCCCCACCATGAGCGAGGGCGAGAACACCCCGCCGCCCATTCGCCCGCCAAAGGTGATGGCCACGGCGATCACCTTGAAGATGGTGAATACAACCGCCTCGTGGAACAGCAGGCGGCCCGTCAGCGCATCGGATGTGGTTTCATATCCAACCCCGATAATATGCGGGAAGAACACCGCGATCAGGCCCAGCAGAAGCCCCGCTGCGGCCGGCCGCAGAACCGGGTGCAGGCCGATCCGGTTCTGGTAGTACGTGGCCGCGCGGTCGGTCCAGAACAGCGCCCGCATGAAGATCACCGCGACGAGACCACAGAGCAACCCGAGCAGCATGTAGGCGGGCAGTTCCACGTAGAAGGCCAGCGCGTTCTGACCGGGGATGTAGAATTCCGTCACGTCGCCATAGGCCATGCGGCTGATCACCGTGCCCGCGACCGAGGCGATGACGATGGGCGCGAAAGCATGCAGCGCGAAATGGCGCAGCACCACCTCCAGCGCGAAAAGCGCTCCGGCGATGGGGGCGTTGAAACTGGCCGAAACGGCGGCGGCCACGGCACAGCCCAGCAGGTCCCGCCCGGTGATCCCGTCCGCCTTCAGCCAGTTGTTGACCCCCGTGGCGATCAGCGCCGCGATATGCACGACCGGGCCTTCGCGGCCGGTCGAACCGCCGCTGGACAGGGTGATGAGCGACGCCAGCGCCGACCCGACCCCGCGTTTAACCTTGAGCCGCCCATCATAGAGCGCGGCGCCCTCGATCACGTCTGAAACCGAATGCACCCGCTGGTCGCTGGTCGTGCGGTAGAGGATCAAGCCGACCGCCAGCCCTCCCAAGACCGGAATCACCACCAGCCACCACCAGTCCAGCCCTGCGGCGAAGCTGTGCAATGCGGCCACGTCATCGGTGCCGTAAAGCGTCGTTTGCAGCCATTCGATGCCGAACCGGAAGGCGATCGCAGCCAAGCCCGAGGCGATGCCGACGGCCAGCGCGATGAACCAGAACCGGACCTGGCCCAGACCCGAGCTGCACATGGTGTCCCACCCCCGCCGGCAGGCGGCCACCGTGTCGGTGAGCCCCTGTCGGATTGGCGATGTCGGACGTTCGTCCATGCCCAAAGTCCCGGCTTTTCCCCTGCTCGCGGCTGGCCTAGTCTCTGGACGAGGAGGACCCGAAGATGCCCCATGACCCCGCGTTCGCAGCCCTTCGTTCCGTCTTAGGCGATCGGCTGTCGCTGTCCAAGCCCGATCTGGAGGCGCATGGCCATTCCGAAAGCCACTTTCCCCCCACCCCGCCCGACGCGGTCGCCTATCCCGAAACCACGGCCGAGGTCGCCCGGGTCGTGACGATCTGCGCCGAACACGGCCTGCCGGTGGTGGGCTGGGGCGCGGGCACCTCGCTGGAGGGCCACGCGCTGGCGGTGCGCGGTGGGGTCTGCGTGGATTTCTCGCGTATGGCGGGTGTGTTGGAGATGCGCGAGACGGACATGGTCGCGCGGGTCCAGCCCGGCATCACCCGCGAGGCGCTCAACCAGGAATTGCGGGCGACGGGGCTGTTCTTTCCGGTCGATCCGGGCGCCAATGCCAGCATCGGCGGCATGGCCGCGACCCGCGCCTCGGGGACGACGGCGGTGCGCTATGGCACGATGCGCGACAACGTCCTGGCCCTGGAGGTGGTGCTGGCCGATGGCCGGATCATCCGCACAGGCAGCGCGGCGCGCAAGTCCAGCGCGGGCTATGACCTGACGGCACTCTTCGTGGGGTCCGAGGGCACGCTGGGCCTGGTCACCGAACTGACCCTGAAACTGCACGGCCAGCCCGAGGCGATCGGTGCCGCGACATGCGCCTTCGACGGGATCGAGGCAGCGGTCGAGGCCGTGACGGAAACCATCCAGATGGGCCTGCCCATGGCGCGGATCGAATTCGTCGACGCGGCCACGGTCGAGGCGGTCAACGCCTATGCCAGGGCCGATTTTCCCGCCCTGCCGCATTTGATGGTGGAATTTCACGGCAGCCCGGCGGGCGTGGCGGAACAGGCCGAGCGCTTTGGCGAGATCGTGTCCGAGCATGGCGCGACCGGTTTCGCCTGGGCCGACCGGCCCGAAGACCGCACCCGGCTCTGGCAGATGCGCCACCACGCCTATTGGGCGATCCTGGCCGCGCGCCCCGGCACGCGCGCCATCGTCACGGATGTCTGCGTGCCGATCTCGGCCCTGGCGCAGGCGGTGGCCGAAACCCAGGCCGATATCGCCGCCGCCCCGATCCCCGCGCCGATCCTCGGCCATGTCGGCGACGGCAATTTCCACGCGATCCTCCTGATGAACCCTGATGACCCGGCTGAACGGGCCGCCGCGCAGGACCTCTCACGCCGCATGGCCGACCGGGCGCTGCGACTTGGCGGGACCGTGACAGGCGAACACGGGATCGGCATGGGCAAGCTGGGCTACATGACGGCTGAACACGGGCCGGGTTGGGATGTGATGGGCGCGATCAAGCAGGCCCTGGACCCGGCCAGGGTAATGAACCCGGGCAAGATGGTGCGGCAGGATTGACTTTTTGCAACCCAAAAACACCTACTTTTACTGAAACGAGTGCGTGAACTGTCTTTTTCGAACTTCAACCGGGCACGGCCGACAGAAGGGCCCGCGCCGCCGCGCGCGCCTCGTCGGTGATGGTGTCGCCGGACAGCATCCGGGCGATTTCATCCTCGCGTGCCGCGGCATCCAGCGGCGTGACGGTGGACAGCGTCGCCGCGTCCGCCTGCCGTTTCTCAACCCGCCAGTGATGCGCGCCAAGCGCCGCGACCTGCGGCGAATGGGTCACGACCAGAACCTGGCCCCCGTCCGACAGGTCGGCCAGGCGCCGGCCCACGGCGTCTGCCGTGGCCCCGCCAACGCCCCGGTCGATCTCGTCGAAGATCAGGGTCAACCCCCCCGCATCGCGGGTCAGGCAGACCTTGAGCGCAAGCAGAAAGCGCGAAAGCTCTCCGCCAGAGGCGATCTTGTTCAGAGGGCCGGCCGGGGCGCCGGGGTTCGTGGCCACCTCGAAGGCGACCGCGTCCGCACCGTCCGGGCCTGGCTCGGCCGGGGTGATCCGCGTGGCGAACACCGCGCGTTCCATCTTCAGCGGCGCCAGTTCACGGGCCATGGCCGCGTCCAGCGCCTTGGCAGAGTCTGCCCGCGCCGTGGTCAACGCCGCGGCGGCGGTGTCATACGCGGCCCGCGCCGCCTCCACGGCCTCTTCCAACGCTGCCAAGTCGCCCGCCCCCCGGTCCAGCGCGTCCAGACGCGTGCGCAGGCCCTCGGCGAATTGGCTCAGCTCGTCGGGGGCGACGGCATGCTTGCGGGCCAATCCGCGAATGGCGAAAAGCCGTTCCTCGACCTGTTCCAGCTCGGCGGGATTGAAGGACAGCGCCTCCAGGCAGGCCTCGACCCCCGATTGCGCCTCGCCGAGCTCGGTCATGGCCCGGTCCAGCGCCGCCAACGGCTCTTCGAGGCGTCCTTCGGCCTTGTCGGCGGCCCCGTCCAGCCAGCGTAGAGCGTCGCCCATCATTCCTTCGGCCCCGTCGGGCCCAAGGGCCTGGACCGCCTTGGAAATATCCTCGCCGATTTTTTCGGCCGCCTGCATCAGGCGCCGCCGCGTATCCAGCGCCTCGTCCTCGCCCGGCTCGGGCGCAAGCGCGTCCAGTTCGGCCACGGAGTGGCGCAGGAATTCCTCTTCCTCGGCCAGGGCGGCGATCTCGGTGCGCGCCGCGTCCAGCGCCTTTTGCGCCTCGCGCAGCGCCCGCCAAGCCTGCCGCGTACTGTCCAGGTCATGCGCACCGTAGGCATCCAGCAGGTCGCGGTGCCCGCGTGGGTTCAGAAGGCCCCGGTCATCATGCTGCCCGTGCAGTTCCACGAGGGTTTCCGACACCCGGCGCAGCACCTCGCCGCTGGCCCGGCGATCGTTGATCCAGGCGGTCTTGCGCCCGTCGCGGGTATTGACGCGGCGCAGGATCAGCTCGCTTTCATGGGCGATACCGGCGTCGTCCAGGACCGCCACGGCCGGGTGGCCACCGGGCAGGTCGAACACCGCCGTCACCTCGCCCTGGCTGGCCCCCTGGCGCACGAGTTCCGCCCGCCCGCGCCAGCCCAGCACGAATCCGAGACTGTCCAGCAGGATGGACTTGCCCGCGCCGGTTTCCCCGGTCAGCACGTTGAGGCCCGGCTGGAAGTCCAACGCCAGCCGGTCGATGATCAACATGTCCCGAATGTCGAGATGCCGGAGCATGCGTGGCCCCTAGAGCCACTCGCCGCGGATCATCTGGCGGTAGATGGCCGAAAGCCAGTTGTCCCCGATCGATTCCGGTTCCAGCCCCTGCCCGGTCAGCAGGGCATAGCTGTCTTCATACCACTCGGTCGCGCGGTAATTGTGGCCCAGGATCGCGGCAGCCGTCTGCGCTTCGTCGGTCAGGCCCAGCGACAGGTAGGATTCGACCAGCCGGTGCAGCGCCTCGGGCGTGTGGCTGGTAGTTTGGAAATCCTCGACCACGACGCGGAACCGGTTGATCGCCGCCGAGAAATGGTCGCGCTTGAGGTAATAGCGCCCCACTTCCATTTCCTTGGCGGCCAAGTGGTCGAAGGCCAGATCGAATTTCAGGATGGCCGAGCGCGCATACTCGCTTTCGGGATAGCGTTCGATCACCACGCGCAACGCCTGCAAGGCCTGGAAGGTCAGCCCCTGGTCGCGGCCGATCTCGTCGATCTGGTCGTAGTAGCTGAGCGCCAGCAGATACTGCGCATAGGCCGCGTCTTCGTCGGCGGGGTAGAAATCGAGAAAGCGCTGCGCGCTGGAGCGTGCATTGTCGTAATCGCCGTCGCGGTGATAGGCGAAGGCCTGCATGATCAGGCCGCGCTTGGCCCATTCCGAATAGGGATAAAGCCGCTCGATCTCGCCGAAATAGAAGGCGGCGTCATCCTCGCGCCCGCGTTCCAGGTCGTATTCGCCGCGCTCAAAGATTTCCGCGGCGGTGTATTGCTCCATTGCGCCGGGCGAACGCGGATCGAACCCGCTGCAACCGGCCAGGACCCCAAGGGCCAACACCCCGGCAACAATAACAGAGTTTGATGTGACAGCTCTGCCGCGGCCCGACATCAGGCGCCCCCGCTCACGTTTCTTTTTCGGGGCCGACCGGCCCGTTGATCAGAGGTCTAGCACAGAAAAACCGGGGGCAAAACGCCAATTTGGGATCACGCCACCGCAGGCAAGTCGGCCAGTGTCAGCCCAACACCGGGTAGCCGCGCGGCAGTCGCCGCATCGCAGGTTTTCCAGGCCCAGGCATCGGGGCGCGCGAACAGCGCCCGCAACAGCGCGTTGGTCACCGCGTGACCGGCCCGCACGCCCGTATAGGCGCCAAGGATCGGCGCCCCTGCGGTATAGAGATCGCCGAGCGCATCCAGCATCTTGTGGCGCACCGCCTCGTCGGTCCGTCGCAGCCCGCCCGGGGTCAGAATCGCATCGCCATCCACGACGACGGCATTGTCATAGGTGCCGCCAAGGGCCAGGCCCTTTTCCCGCATCGCGGTCACGTCCGAGGCGCGGCAGAAGGTGCGGCAATCGCACAATTCCCGCCCGAACGCGCCGTTGGCCAGGTTGAGCGTCTTGTACTGGCGGCCGATCGCGGCATCCTCGAAATCGATCTGGAAGGAAATGCGAAGATCCTCAGCCGGGTCCAGACGCGCGGTGGCATCGCCGACCCGCACCGAGACAGGCGCCAGCAGCTCGATCACCCGGAGCGGGGCGTCCAGACGGTGCAGTCCGGTCCGAAGAATGCCACTGACGAAGGCCGCAGAGGACCCGTCGAGTATCGGCACTTCGGGGCCGTCCACATCGACCAGGGCGTTGTGAATTCCGCAGCCCGCCAAAGCGGCCATGAGATGTTCGATGGTCGAAACGCTGATCCCGTCCGCGGTTTCGATCCGCGTGTTGAGCGGCGCGACGATGACATGATCCCAACGGGCCGGAATGGCAGGGCGACCGGGCAGGTCGACCCGGCGAAAGACGATCCCGTGATCCGCCGGCGCCGGGCGCACGACAAGACGCGCGTTCTCACCGAGGTGGAGGCCGGTTCCTTGGAAGTGAACGTCTGATCGCAGGGTCGTCTGCAAGGGGCACCCGTGGCCTGTTAACTTCTGCCCATGGGGTATGCGTTCGGAGGCTCGGGCTCAATTCACTCTTTACGACCAACTGAAACACAATGACACAAAAGCAGTGCCGCCGGTTCGCCGGTGCAATATCACGTCACAAGATGCTGTATCGAAACGGAAAAGGGCCGCCCAATGGCGGCCCTCTTGCAATTGTCATGACCTGGCGTCAGGCGGGTCTCAGTTGGCCTGGCGACGCAGGAATGCGGGGATTTCGATCCGCTCCTGGTCCGGGTCGATGTCGGAATCGGCCGGTTCGGCCGGTTCGGCCTGCTGCTGGCGCGGCATCGAAGTGACCTGCGGCTGCGGGCGCTCCTTGGGTTCCTCGGAATGGCCCGTCATGCGGCTGATCAGGCCGTTGAGGCCGCTCAGACGCGGTTTGGATTCTTCTTCCGTTTCGGCACGCGGATCGGGTTGCGGCGCAGCCGGCTGGGGCGCATTGGCGCGCGATGCCGCGGCCCGGAGCCGATCGAGTGTTTCCGGCGAGGGCGTACCCGGCGCCGGGCGCTGCGGCGCGACAAACCCTTGCGGATCGGCGTCGATCTGCGGGTCGGGGGCCTGGGCGCGCGGCTGGTAGGCCGGTTGCGGCAGGTCGGCCTCGGCGGCCGCGGCGGCGGCGGGCGCATCGAAGATGTCCTCGGCCTGTTCCTGCGCGACATCCTCGGGGCTGTCGAAAAGGGTCGGCTCGGGCGCGGCCTCGGCAACCTCGGCGGCTGCGGGCTGGTGTTGCGGTTCGGGCCGGGCTTCGGGGGCCTGTGCCGGCTCGGGCTTGGGCGCCTCGGCCTCGACCTGCTGGGTGAGCGGCGCGGCCATGGACCGGCGCGGCAGCGGGATGTCGCTGGTCTTTTCAGCGGCGTCGATGCCGGTGGCCACGACCGAAACCCGCATCTGCCCTTCCATGGCCGTATCCAGGGTGGACCCGACGATGATATTGGCATCCGGATCGACCTTTTCGCGGATCTTGTTGGCCGCCTCGTCCAGTTCGAACAGGGTCAGGTCATAGCCGCCGGTGATGTTGATCAGAACGCCCTTGGCGCCTTCGAGGCTGATTTCATCCAGCAGCGGGTTGGCGATGGCCTTTTCGGCGGCCTGCACCGCGCGTTCCTCGCCATCGGCTTCGCCGGTGCCCATCATGGCCTTGCCCATCTCGTCCATCACGGCCCGGACATCGGCGAAGTCCAGGTTGATCAGGCCGGGCCGGACCATCAGGTCGGTCACGCCCTTGACGCCCTGGTAGAGCACGTCATCGGCCATGGCGAAGGCCTCGGTGAAGGTGGTGTTCTCGTTGGCCAGCCGGAACAGGTTCTGGTTGGGGATGATGATCAGGGTATCGACGACCTTCTGGAGGGCCTCGACGCCCTCCTCGGCCTGGCGCATGCGCTTGCCGCCCTCGAACTGGAACGGCTTGGTCACCACGCCCACGGTCAGAACGCCCAGTTCGCGCGCCGCCTGGGCGATGATCGGGGCCGCACCGGTGCCCGTGCCGCCGCCCATGCCGGCGGTGATGAAGCACATATGCGCGCCGGCCAGGTGATCGACGATCTGTTCGATGCTTTCCTCGGCGGCAGCGGCGCCGACGGTGGCCCGGGCGCCCGCGCCCAGCCCCTCGGTCACCTTGATGCCCATCTGCACCTTCTGCTCGGCGTTGGACTGCTGCAGCGCCTGCGCATCGGTATTGGCCACGACGAATTCAACGCCCTGAAGCTGTTGTTCGATCATGTTGTTCACGGCGTTTCCGCCAGCACCGCCTACACCGAAAACACTGATGCGCGGCTTGAGTTCTTCATGTCCGGGCATGGAGAGGTTCAAGGTCATGATATCTGTCCGCCTGTTCTGCTACGCCCGTCCCACCGGGCCATTCTTACCTTATTGACGGCGATCCTAACGGGATTGCCGCTGATGGTCACGGAAAAACTGGTCGAAAACCGCAAAATATGGGCGATTTCATACCTCGAAACCGCCGCATGTCGACGAATAGGCAAAATCTTGCGTATCACCAGTTCTCCTTGAACCATCGCACGGCCCGTCGCAGCGATCGGGCCGGGTACTTTTCGGCGGGAATGTCGAAGTCCCACCACTCGTCCTGCGGGTGCGCCGCAAAGAGCGACAGGCCCACGGCTGCCGAGAAGGCCGAGCCGGTGGCCGCCTGCGGAAGGCCCTGCACGCGCAGCGGTCGCCCAAGGCGCACCTGGTGGCCCAGGATGCGGCTGGCCAACCCGTCAAGGCCGGGGATCTGGCTGGCCCCGCCGGTCAGCACGATCTGCTGGCTGGGCAGATGATCGAACCCGGCCGCGTCCAAGCGCATGCGCACCTCTTCGAGGATTTCCTCGACACGCGGTCGGATGATCCCGATCAGCTCGGCCCGGCTGATGGACCGCCGGTCGCGTTCCCAGTCGCCGGTCTCGCCGCCGGCGTCGATAATCTCGCGGTCATCCATGCCCGTGGCGATGACCCCGCCATAGAAGGTCTTGATGCGTTCGGCCTTGGCCAGAGGAACCTGCAGCCCCATGGAAATGTCGCCGGTCACGTGGTCGCCGCCCATGCGCACGGTATCGGCGAAGATCATGTGCTTTCGCATGAAGATCGAGAGCGAGGTTGTCCCGCCCCCCATGTCGATGCAGGCCGCGCCCAGTTCCTGTTCGTCCTCGACCAGTGCCGAGATGCCGCTGGCATAGGCCGACGAGGCCAGCCCGGCCAATTCGAGGTCGCAACGGTTGATGCAATGCAACAGGTTGCGGATCGTCGCCGCCTCGACCGTGAGCATGTGCATGTCACAGGACAGTTCATTGCCGATCTGGCCGCGCGGATCGGCCATGCCACTTCGGTGATCGAGCGCGAAATTGATCGGCTGGGCGTGCAGCACCTCGCGCCCCTCGCCGTAATCGGGCACGTCGCAGGCCGACAGGACGCGGCCGATATCAGCCTCGGTGACGACCGTGCCCTCGACCCCGGTCTGCCCGTCCAGCCCGTAGGACCGGGGCATCCCCCCGCCAAGACAGGCGATCACGTGATCGACGCGCACATTGGCCATCTTCTGGGCCGCCTGAACGGCGGTGCGAATGGCCCGTTCTGTCTCGGCCATCGCCTCGACTTCGCCAAAGCGGACCCCGCGCGACCGCGTCGTGGCCGCTCCGATAACGCGGAACGCCGACTGCCCGGCCATGGAGCCGACTCCGTCGCTATCGCGAAACCGTTCGGGCCCGTCGAAGCGCAGGATCAGGCAGGCGATCTTGGAGGTGCCCACGTCGAGAATGGCGATCACGCCGCGCTGCATGGCGGCCTGGCGCATGTTCCGCATGGCGCGCTGGCTTTGGTAAAGGTCTTTCATTCGTCACCTGCCTCTGGCTCTTCGCCGTTTACGCGGCGCAATTCCGCGACGGCTTGTTCGTTGAGTCTGATTGTTGGCCGGGCCGTGTTGCGCATGTCGATGACCGACACGTCACGGCCCAGCAGATCCTGGGCCTGCTCCAGGGCGATCACGCGTTCGAAGGCGCGGATCGGGGTTTCGGTGGGCAGCAGGATGCGCTGCCCGCGATCGAGCACGACATCCCAACGCCGTTCGCCCATGCGGACAACGGCGCGCATCCGCTGGCGGATCGGGCCGGCCACGTCGTAAAGGGTCAGCCCCTCTGCCAGCGCCTCGCGCGCCCCGTCGCCGGTGATCAACGGCAGATCTGGCCGGTCCGCCCGGGCCCTGATCCGTGCGATCAGTACGCTCTCGGCATCGATCAGCCGCAGCCCATCGGCGCCCCGGAACACCGCGACCGGCTGGCGCTGCTCGACGGTCACCTGAAGGACACCGTCCGGCCGAACCCGAAGCGACGCGTCGGCCACGGCGGGCAAGGCGGCAACCTTGCCGCGCATTTCTTCGAGGTCGAGATCGAAGGACGAGGTGGGAAATTCCACCGGCAGAACGGTGCGGATATCCTGCACAAGGCCATCATCGGCCCCGTCCACGGCCATGACCCGCACCATGAATTCCTCACGGCTCTGGAAATCCGCCCGCGCTTCGGCGATGGCGTCGGCGACCATCTGGCGGTTGGCCTCCTTGGCATACCACCCGGCAAGGGCCCCGCCCACGACCAGGACCGGCAGCCCCACCAGGATCAGGCGGCGCAGGGCCGGGGTCAGCATCCAGCGCTGGAAACGGTAGCCCCAGCGCGACGGCGCCGGATCGCGGCGCGGCGTGGCGGGCCGGCGCGTGGAGGTCAGCGGTCGCATGAAGCGTCCTCCACCATCCAGGTCACCAGGGCCGGGAAATCCATGCCGCATTGGGCCGCCTGTTCCGGCGAGAGCGAGGTCGGCGTCATCCCCGGCTGGGTATTGGTTTCCAACAGGATCAGCCCGTCCAGGCCGCGCGCTTCGTCCCAGCGGAAATCCGTGCGACTCAGGCCCCGGCAGCCCAGCACCGCGTGGGCGCGCAGGGCGTGGTCCAGGCAGGCGTCGAAAATGTCCTGCGGGACATCGGCAGGCAGCACGTGGCGCGACCCGCCCTCGGCATACTTGGCGTGGTAGTCGTACCAGCCATCGGTGACGATATCGGTGACGGTCAGCGCCCGGTCGCCCATCACGGTGGTCGTCAACTCGCGCCCCGGCGCGTAGGTCTCGACCATCAGCACCTCGGGCAGGTCCGGCGCAAGCACCGGCGGGCCGTTCGCGCCCTCGGTGACGATGTAGACCCCGACGCTGGAGCCCTCGTTGTTGGGCTTGACGACATAGGGCGGGTCCATGACGTGGCCCGCCTCGATCTCGGCGCGATCGGCCAGCACGCTGTCGATGGTGGGCAGTCCCGCGGTGCGATAGACATCCTTGGTCTTCTGCTTGTCCATGGCCAGCGCCGAGGACAGCACCCCCGAATGGGTATAGGGCAGGCGCAGCCATTCCAGCAGTCCCTGCACGCAGCCATCCTCGCCCCAGCGGCCATGCAGCGCGTTGAAAACCACGTCGGGTGCCTCGGATTTCAGGCGTTCGGCCAGGTCGGGGCCGGCGTCGATCTCGACAACGGCAAAGCCGGCGGCGCGCAACGCGGCCGCGCATTCCTTGCCCGAGCTCAGGGACACGTCCCGCTCGGCCGAGGGTCCGCCCATCAGGACGGCAATGGTTTTAGGTGCCCTGCTCGACACGCTCACCGCCTCGATTTGCGGCCGCTTGCATGCGGCCTTCTGCTTATCGTTATCTCCGGCCCCTGCCTGTCGGGCCGACCCGTTTTCCGGGCTTATTCCTCTGCGACCGGTTGACCGACCCGCATGATTTCCCACTCTAGCGTGATGCCACTGTTTTCGTAAACCTTTTTTCGGACCTCTTCGCCCAAACCTTCGAGGTCCGCCGCGGTGGCGCCACCGACATTGGTCAGGAAATTGGAATGCATGGTGTTCATCACCGCCCCGCCCCGCGTGGCCCCGCGCATGCCGGCCTCGTCAATCACCTTCCAGGCCTTAAGGTCGTGGCTGTCGTCCGCCCGGCCCGTGCTGGAATATCCGGCCGGGTTGCGAAAAGTCGATCCGGCGGTGCGGTCCTTGGTGGGCTGGGTGTCATCGCGCTTGGCCAATTGCGCGGCCATGCGCGCCTGCAGCTCTTCGGGATCGCCCCCGGGCGCCTCGAAGACCGCCTCGACGATCACGCTTTCGGCGGGCAGCGAACTGCTGCGATAGGCCAGCCCGAGCGCGGCGGCGGGCAGGGTTTCGACCTGCCCCGCGCGCGTCACGATCCGCACTTGGCGCAGCACGTCGGCCGTGTAATCGCCGTAGCAGCCTGCATTCATCGTCACCGCGCCGCCGATGGCGCCGGGGATGGTGCGCAGGAAGGTCAGGTCGCAGCCCGCCTCGGCCGCCTTGCGCGCCACATGCGCATCCAGCGCCGCCGCCCCCGCCCGCACCGTGCACCCGTCGATCTCGATCCCGTTGAAGCCGCGCCCCAAGCGGATCACCGCGCCGCGAATACCGCCATCGCGCACGATCAGGTTGGACCCCACGCCCATGGGAAAGACCGGCACCTGTGGTGGCAGCGCGGCCAGGAAGGCGGCCAGGTCGGCCTCGTCGGCGGGTTGGAAGAACAGGTCGGCCGGCCCGCCCACGCGCAGCCATGTCAGGCCGGACAGGTCGCGGCCTCGGGTCAGGACGCCGCGCAAGGGGGGTAGGTCGAAATCCAGGGTCATGCGCCGCTCTTAGCGGGGCGTCTCGGTGCGCTCAACCCACCATCTGCGCACCCCGCCAGCCAGAAGGCCAAGCCAAAGCCCGAACGCCAAAGGCATGAAGCCCACGCTCGCGATCGCGGCGTAGCCGACGCCGTCGAACCCCTGCGCCCCCTGCGCCATGACCACCAGAAGCGCGCCCAGCAAGGTCGGAACCAGCGCCAGGGCGATGCCAAGACCGCTGCGCCGTCGCATGATCAGCCGGTAGCCGAGGACACCGGCCCCAATCGCAAGGGCGGCCATGACCGCCAGCAACAGGACCATCGCGCCGGGCCTATCCATCCGCCCGCCCCCAGATCCGGCGCAGCCAGCGCAGCAGGTAGAAGACGGGCCAGCGCAGCAGGGACATGCCCGCCACCATGATCAGCAGCCCGATCCAGGGACCGTTTTCGTAGACCACCCAGCCCAGCAGCGGAATGCCGATGGCGATCAGGATATAGGCGCGGGTCCAGTGGTTGTCCCGGCTGGGGATCAGGGCCAGCACGTTGGCCGCCACGGCCCACAGCAGGGCGGCGACAAGCGACGGGGTCATTTCGGCACCTCCGGTCTGTGGCCGCGTGCCCGCGCCCAGAGATAGCGCAGCGGGTTGCGGAACATCGAAACGAAGGCGGCCAGCGCCAGGGCCGACCAGCCCCAGCCATGCGCCGCGCCGAGCCAGATGATCAGCACCGGCGCCGCGATCAACAGGGTGATCCCGGGCAAGTATTGATGCCGCATGGGCAAAAGCGCCGTGATCGTCGCGGCAAAGACCCACAGGATGGAGACAAGCACCGGCAGGCTCATACCCAGCCCCCCGTCACGATACGCCGCAGCGGCCCGGCGATCACCACGCCCCCGCCCATCGCCGCCAGGGCCGCGCCGGCCTCTGCCGGGTTGGTCTGGAAATGCAGCAGGAGCAGCCCCGCCGCCGCAAGGATGAAGGCAAAGAGGAACCGGCGCAGAAGGCGCGTCACGCTGACCAGCGCGAACAGGACCACCGCGCCGACGATGATCCAGATCGCGGTCATGGGGCCAGCCGTTCCGGCAGGGCATTGGCCCAGGCGGAAATCGTGCCCGCGCCCAGGCAGACCACCATGTCGCCCGGACGGGCTTCTTCACGCACCAGCGCGGCCAGGTCGTCCAGCGTGTCGATGGCGCGCGCGTCGCGGTGGCCGGCGCGGATCAGGCCCGCGACCAGGTCATCGCGGCTGGCCCCTTCGATGGGGTCTTCACCGGCGGCGAAGACCTCGGCGATCGCCGCGACGTCGGCCTCGTTGAAGCAGGAACAGAAATCGTCGAAATGATGGTGCAGCCGGGTGTAGCGATGCGGCTGATGCACGGCGATCACCCGCCCCTCGCAGGCTTGGCGCGCGGCCTTCAGCACGGCGGCGATCTCGGTCGGGTGATGGCCGTAATCGTCGATCACGGTGATGCCGCCGACCTCGCCCACGCGGGTGAAGCGGCGCCCCACTCCCTTGAAGGCGGCCAGCGCATCGCGGATTTCCGAGCGCTTCATGCCAAGGTGGCGGGCCACGGCCACCGCCGCCAGCGCGTTGGACACGTTGTGGTCGCCGGGCATGGGCAGGGAGCATCTCTCGATCATCCCGCCTTCGGCCTGCAGTGCGATGTCGAAATGCGCCACGCCCTTTTCATAGCGCAGGTTCACCGCGCGGATATCGGCCTGGGTGTTGAACCCGTAGGTAAGCACCCGGCGGTCGGTGATCTTGCCCACCAGCGCCTGCACGTCCGCATCATCGGTGCAGCACACGGCCAGCCCGTAGAACGGGATGTTCGAGACGAAATCGTAAAAGCCCCGGTGCAGGTTTTCCTCGGTGCCCCAGTGCTCCATGTGCTCGGGGTCGATATTGGTGACGACAGCGATGGTGGCCGGCAGGCGGTTGAAGGTGCCGTCGCTTTCATCGGCCTCGACAACCATCCATTCGCCCTCGCCCACGCGGGCGTTGGACCCGTAGGCGTGGATGATGCCGCCATTGATGACGGTGGGATCGAGATGGCCGCCGTCCAGCAGCGCCGCGACCATGGTGGTCGTGGTGGTCTTGCCGTGAGTGCCGGCCACGGCGACATTGGATTTCAGGCGCATCAGCTCGGCCAGCATCTCGGCGCGGCGCACGACGGGCAGGCCGCGGCGGCGCGCCTCGTCCAGCTCGGGGTTGCCCGGCTTGATCGCGGAGGAGATCACGACCACCTCGGCATCCTCCAGATTCTCGGCCCGCTGGCCCTCGTAGATCAGCGCGCCCAGCAATTTCAGCCGTTCGGTGATCTTCGAGGCTTTCAGGTCGGACCCCTGCACCACGTAGCCATGGTTCAACAGCACCTCGGCGATGCCCGACATGCCGATGCCACCGATCCCCACGAAATGGATGGGGCCGACATCGAGGGGAAGTTTCGTCGCTGCGTTCATCAGGGTACGTCCATCCATCACTTGCGGCCCGCTTCGGCCAGTTCTTCCACCAGCGCCACCAGCGCCTCGGTCGCGTCGGGCTTGCCTACCGACAGGGCGGCCTGCGCCATCCGCGCCGCGCCCGCAGGGTCGGCCAGGACCGTTTCGATCTGGTCGCGCAGAGACTCCACCTCCAGCTTCGATTCCGGCACCAGGATCGCCGCCCCGGCCTCGGCCAGGGCGCGGGCATTGGCGCTCTGGTGGTCGCCGGTGGCGATGGCCAGCGGCACGAGGATCGCAGGGCGCCCGATTACCGAAAGGTCCGCGACCGAAGAGGCCCCGGCCCGGCTGATCACCAGCTGCGCCTCGGCCATACGGGTGGGCACGTCGTTGAAGAAGGCCTGCACATCGGCGGAA
This sequence comes from Alphaproteobacteria bacterium, assembly GCA_009908505.1. Taxonomy (GTDB): domain Bacteria; phylum Pseudomonadota; class Alphaproteobacteria; order Rhodobacterales; family Rhodobacteraceae; genus Salibaculum. The sequence goes on from JAAAPD010000037.1 coordinate 20,000, forward strand.
ATGCCTTCGCTGGCATAGTAGTCAGCGACGCGGTCGTGATCCTCGTCGCGGGCCTGGTGACTGACGCGGATATGGCGGCGCAGGGCCGTGGGCAGGCCGGCGATGGCGGGCGGGACGACATCCGAAAGGATGCGCGCGCCCTGGCTGCCGCCCATGACCAGGACCGACATCGGGTAGTCACCCGGCGCGATGTAGCCCGCCCCGGCCCGGTCCAGCACCGCGCGGCGCACCGGATTGCCGGTATGCACCTGCTCGACGCCCGCAGGCAGGTCCGTGGGCCAGGTGCCGCAGCCGACCTTGCGCACCTTCCTGGCGAAAACCCGGTTTACCCGGCCCAACACGCCGTTCTGTTCATGGATCATGCGCGGCTTGCGCAGGATCGTGGCGGCCGACATGGCCGGGATCGTCGGGTAACCGCCGAATCCGACCACCACGTCGGGCTTGTCGCGCAGCATCCTGAAGACCGCACCGATCACCCCGCCGACGATGCGGAACGGCACCAGGGCCTTGCCGGGCAGGCCGCCGCGCGCGAATGTTGCACTGCTGACCTGTTCGATCTCGACGACATGGGGAAAGCCACCCGTGTAGCGCGCGCCGCGCGCATCGGTCGACAGCTTGACCCGCCAACCACGGCGCAACATCGCTTCGGCCAGGGCCTGGGCCGGGAACATGTGCCCGCCGGTGCCCCCGGCGGCAATGGTCAGAAGCGGCGTGCGCGCCATGCCTAGCGCCCCCCGCGCAAAAGGATGTCTCCGATTTCACCCTGCGGGCGGGTCCGGGTCAGGGCCAGCAGCATGCCCACGGCGATGCCGCTGGCGATCACCGACGAGCCGCCATAGCTCACGAAAGGCAGCGTCATGCCCTTGGCCGGCAAGAGCCGCACCGCCACGCCCATGTTGATCATCGCCTGCACCCCGACCATCGCGGCCAAGCCGCATCCGGCGAGGCGGATAAACGGGTCACGCTCTTTCATCAACCGCATAAGCGAGCGCAGCACGATCGCCATGTAGAGCAAGATGATCGCCAGCACGCAGATCAGGCCGTATTCCTCGGCCGCCACGGCGATGATGAAATCCGTGTGCGCATCCGGCAGCGACCATTTCACCTGGCCCTCGCCCACGCCGACGCCGAAAAATCCGCCCTCGCGGATCGCGTTCGTCGCATAGCCGAGCTGCGTGCGCGGATCGAGTTCGGGCGACAGGAACCCGTCGATGCGGCGGGCGAAATGCTCGGAATTGGAATAGGCCAGCGTGCCGCCGAAGACCACCATTGCGGCAATGGCGATCAACAGCAAGAGCGGCGCCCCGGCCACGAAATACATCACCCCCCAGCCGAACAGGATCAACGCCGCCTGCCCGAAATCGGGCTGCATGGCCAGCAGCATCACGATGATCAGGGTCAGGCCGAAGGAATAGGATTTGCCCGGCGGCCCGCCCAGTTGCTGGCTGGCGGCCATGAACCAGGCGGCGACCACCACGAAGCCGGGCTTGAGGAATTCCGACGGCTGGAACGAGCCGAAGCCCAGCGAATACCACCGCACCGCGCCCTTGCCGAAATCGGTGCCGAAGAACGGCAGGCCCAGCATGGCGATGAAGGCCGCCAGGAACCCCAGCACGGCCAGCCGCCGCACCAGCGTCGGCGACAACATCGAGGTGACGAACATCACGGCGATGGCGACCGCGCCGAAAAAGGCCTGCCGCTGGACATAGTGAAAGGGCGCCAGCCCGTTGCGTTCGGCCAGCGGCGGCGAGGCAGCCAGCCCCAGCAGCAGGCCGATGCCGAACAGGGCCAGCACACAGGACAGGGTCCACCTGTCCACAGTGCGCCACCACCGGGGAAGAACCGGGTCGCCGGAGGATACCGGCACGGACCCATAGACCATTTCTGTCATGGCATTACCGCTCAACTGCCTCGTTTGTCGCCCGTTTTCCGGGTCTGGCCCGATCCTAACGCGATTTGCCCGGCTTTGCCAGAAAAACTAGGTCCGTCCGCGCTGTCACTTTACCTTATATATCTTGCTCTTTATATAAAGAATCATCAAAGATGCCCTGACCCCCCTGCTCGCGGCCCTTGCCGACCCGACCCGGCGGGCGATCCTTGCCCGCCTCGCGCGGGGCGAGGCGACGGTCAACGAACTGGCCGAGGCCTTTCCCATCTCTCAGCCCGCGGTGTCGCGCCACCTGCGCATCCTGACCGATGCCGGGCTTGTCGAACGCTCGGTCGAAGCCCAGCGCCGACCGGCGCGGCTTGTCCCGGCGGCCTTCGATCCGCTGGACAGGTTTACTGGCGATCTGCGCAGAACCTTCGCGGATCGCTACGATCGGCTAGACAAGGTGCTTGCCGACATGCCCGACACGGCCAACGAAAAGGGTTGATGCCATGCCAGCCCCCTTCAAGATGACCCAGACCGGCCCCACCACCCTGCACGTGACCCGGGGATTCGCCGCCCCGCCTGCCAGGGTCTGGCGCGCCCATACCGACCCCCGGATCGTTCTGGAATGGTTCGGCATGCCGGGCTATCCGATCATCAAGGCCGAAATCGACCTGAAGGTCGGCGGCGGCTACCGCTATGAATGGCAGATGCCCGAAGGCGGCATCATGGGGGTCAGTGGCAGCTACCTCGAACTGGAAGAGCCGCGCAAAATCGTCCACACCGAGCGGTTCGACGAGGACTGGACCGATGGGGAAACCACCGTCACGACCGTCTTCCACGCGGTCGAGGCCGGCACGCGGTTGGAAATGGACATCGCCTATCGGTCCGAGAAAGGGCTGAAAATGGCCCTGGAAACCGGAATGGACGAGGGCATGGACAGCACCTACACGCAGCTGGACGCGCTGCTTGATAAGGGGTGAAAGAGGCCGATCTTCTTCGCTGGCCGCGCGCGAGAGCGGGCGCCATGCCGCGACCCCGGCGCCGAAGGTTCGGCCGCGCCCCGGCCCGGACGACGCCGGCAAAGCGCCACCTCCCCCTTGCGCCGCGGTAAAAATGCCGTAACCCCGGTGCCATGCAGGTGAACACGCTCATCCTTGGCGCCGGGGCCGCCGGGCTGCACTGCGCGGCGCAGGCCGGGCCGGACACGCTTGTCGTCGATCACGCCAAGACGCCGGGCGAGAAGATCCGCATTTCCGGCGGCGGGCGCTGCAATTTCACGAACCTGCATGCGGGGCCGGACAATTTCCTGTCGGCCAACCCGCATTTCTGCAAATCGGTGCTTGCACGCTATACCCAGTGGGATTTCATCGACCTGGTGGGCCGCCACGGCATCGCCTGGCATGAAAAGACGCTGGGCCAGCTGTTCTGCGACAGCTCCGCCAAGGACATCATCCGCATGCTGCTGGACGAGATGGCAGCGGCGGGCGCAGACCTCTGGCTGCGCACCGTGATCGGCGAGATCACCCATGACGGGGCGCGCTTCCGCGTCACTCTCGACCGCGAGGGGCGCTGCCGAACTGTCACCGCCCGTCACCTTGTCGTGGCGACCGGGGGCAAGTCGATTCCCAAGATGGGCGCGACGGGCCTGGCCTATGACATCGCCCGCCAATTCGGGGTGCCGGTCACGCCGACCCGCGCGGGCCTGGTACCCTTTACCTTTTCCGACAATCCTTTCGCGGGCCTGTCCGGGGTGTCGACGCCCGTGCGCGTGGCCGCGCGGGACGGCACCAGCTTCGACGAGGCGCTGCTGTTCACCCATCGCGGGTTGTCCGGCCCGGCCATGCTGCAAATTTCGAACTACTGGCACGAGGGCGAGGCGCTGTCGTTGAACCTGGCCCCGACCGGGACCCTGCTCGAGAGCCTGCGCACCGCGCGTCGGACGGCCGGCCGCAAGGGCTTGGCCAGCCTGTTGCCCCTGCCCGGCCGGCTGCTCGATCACCTGGCGGTCCAGCATGACCTGTCGGGCAACATCGCCGATTGGTCCGATGACCGGTTGCGCGGGCTCTGCGATGCGCTGACGGATTGGCAGGTTCGACCCTCGGGCACCGAGGGCTACCGCACCGCCGAGGTCACGCTGGGCGGGATCGACACCGATGCGCTGTCGTCGCGGACCATGGCCGTCAAGGCACTGCCCGGCCTGCATTTCATCGGCGAGGCGGTGGACGTGACCGGCTGGCTGGGCGGCTACAACTTCCAGTGGGCCTGGTCCTCGGCCCATGCCGCCGGTCGGGCGATCGCCGAAAACCGCCCATGATCCCCCGTATTTGTCGCGGATTGTCGCCCATGTGCCCAGCTTTGCCACATTTGCGCCTTTCTCCTGTCAAGGATGATTAACAGGGTGGTTCCAGTCGTGGGATCAACTTTAAGGAGCCGTCATGAAACCGAATTTCGTCATCACCGCCCTGGCCGCGCTCGGCCTGTCGGCGACCATGGCCTCAGCGGACAGCCCGGTGCGCTATGCCGCCGCCTCGGGCGGGCAAGTCGTGGTCACGGGTGGGCTGGAATGGCTGATCGCCGCGAATGGCTGCAGCTACTCCAAGGTGGCCACATCGGCCGGCGTGACCCGCTGGCAGATCGTCGTCAACGGCGAACGCCTGGGCCTGACCAACGCCCGGAGCGGCTGCCCGGCGACCGTCACCACCGGCAGCTGACCCCTACCCGCTCAGCTTGGCGACCTGCGCGGCGAAGTCCTCGCCGCGCTTTTCGAAATTGTCATACTGGTCGAAAGACGCCGCCGCAGGCGCCAGCAGCACGGTTTCGCCCGGCTGCGCCTCTTCCGAGGCGCGGGCCACGGCGGTGCCCATCTCGGTGCACACCTCGACCTCGACGCCCTTGAGCTGCATGGCGAAGGCCGCCGCCTCACGGCCGATCACGTAGGCCTTGACCACCGACCCGGCCGCGCCCAGAATTTCATCCAGCCCGCCTTCCTTTTCCAGACCGCCGCAGATCCAGCGGATCCTGTCGAAGGCCGCCAATGCCTTGGCGGCGCTGTCCACGTTGGTCGCCTTGCTGTCATTGACGTAGCGCACGCCGTCGATCTCGGCGATCAGCTGGCTGCGATGGGGCAGCCCGGCAAAGGAATGCAGTGCCTGTTCGATCAGGCGCGGGGCCAGTCCCAGCGTGCGGCACGCCGCATAGGCGGCGCAGGCATTCTGGTGGTTGTGCTGCCCCGGCAGGCCGGGAATGGCGCGCAGGTCGATCGCGGCCAGCTGCCGCCCCTTGCGCCATTCCGCCAGGAACCCCTTGCGCGCGAAGACGAACCAGCCCTCTCCGGCCAGTTTGCCGGTGGAGACCCGGATCACCCGGTCATCCGCCGGGCCAGTGGCCAACTGGTTGGCCATATAGCGGCCCTCGGGCTCATCCACGCCCACCACGGCGCGATCCGGCCCGCCCTCGGCGAACAGCCGGCGCTTGGCGGCGAAATAGCCCCCCGGCCCGCCGTGCCGGTCCAAATGATCGGGCGTCAGGTTGGTGAAGACGGCGACATCCGGGGTCAGGGCGCGGGCCAGGTCGGTCTGGTAGCTGCTCAGTTCCAGCACGATCACGTCGCCATCATGGGGCGGCTCGATATCCAGCACCCCGCGCCCGATATTGCCCGCCAATTGGCAGGGCCGCCCGGCATGGTCGAGGATATGGTGGATCAGCGCACTGGTAGTGGATTTGCCGTTGGACCCGGTGACGGCGATGACGCGCGGCGGCTGGTCGAACTCGTCCCACTCGCCACCGGCGAGGGACCGGAAGAACAGCCCGATATCGTTGTCCACCGGGCAGCCCTCGTCCCAGGCGCGGGCAATGGCCGGATGCGGCGCAGGGTAAAGATGCGGAATACCGGGCGAGGTGATCAGCATCGCCACCCCCTCATAGGCGCCCGGTTTCGCCAGGTCGCGCAGGGCGACGCCCAGTTCGGCGGCACGGGTTTCGGCCTCGGGGCCATCGTCCCAGGCCACCACCTCGGCCCCACCGGCCTGCAGCGCGATCACCGCCGCCCGGCCCGAGCGGCCCAGCCCCAGAACGGCAACCCTCTGGCCCGCGACACCGCGCGCTGGAATCATGGCAAATGGCCCCCTCGACCCGTTTTTGACATGGTCGCCAACCTGCCCAATGCGCGCAAGGCTGACAAGATGGGATAGAAGCACGCCGCCTGCGTCAGCGCCTAGCCGAAATCGAAAAGGTCTACCGCACCTTCAGCGTCGCCAGCCCGATCAGTGCCAGGATCAGCGAGATGATCCAGAAGCGGATGACGATCTGTGGCTCGGCCCAGCCCTTTTTCTCGTAATGGTGGTGGATCGGGGCCATGAGGAAGACGCGTTTGCCGGTGCGTTTGAAATAGACCACCTGAATGATGACGCTCAACGCCTCGAGCACGAAAAGCCCGCCGACGATGGCCAGCACGATCTCGTGCTTGGTGGCCACGGCGATGGCGCCCAGCGCCCCGCCCAGCGCCAGCGACCCGGTATCGCCCATGAAGACGGCGGCCGGCGGCGCGTTATACCATAGAAAGCCCAGGCCCCCGCCGATCAGCCCGGCGGTGAAGATCAGCAATTCCCCGGTATCGGGCACATAATGGACATCGAGATACTCGGTAAAGTCGGTGCGGCCCACCGCGTAGGCGATGATGCCGAAGGTGCCCGCGGCGATCATCACCGGCATCACCGCCAACCCGTCCAGCCCGTCGGTCAGGTTCACAGCGTTGGCCGCGCCGACGATGACGATGATGGCGAAGGGGATGAACAGCACGCCCAGATTGACCAGAAGGTCCTTGAAGAAGGGCAGTGCCAGCTGGTTGGTCAACTCGGCCGGATGGTATTGCGCCGCCCACCAGCCCGCGATCCCGGCAATCAGGAACCCCAGCAGCAGTCGCACCTTGCCCGGCACGCCGGCCACGTTCTGCTTGCTGACCTTGGCGTAATCGTCGGCAAGGCCGATGGCGCCATAGGCCATGGTCACGAACAGCACCATCCAGACGAAGGGATTGTCCAACCGCGCCCAAAAAAGCGTCGCCGTGAGCAGCGCGCCCACGATCAGCAGCCCACCCATGGTGGGCGTGCCGGCCTTGGCCACGTGCCCCTCGGGGCCGTCGTCGCGAATGGGTTGGCCCTTGCCCTGTCGCTTGCGCAGCACGTTGATGAGCGGCTTGCCGAAGACGAAGCCGAAGATCAGCGCCGTGAAGAACGCGCCCCCCGCCCGGAAGGTGATGTAGCGGAAGAGGTTGTAGAAATCCCCTCCATCCGACAGGGCGGTCAACCAATACAACATGTGCGCTTTCCTCTGCTCTTGCAGGCGTTACGGGGCGTCCCGATGCCCCAGTTTGCGAACGGCGTCAACGACGCGGGAGATGAGCGACCCCTTCGAGCCCTTGACCAGCACGACATCGCCCGCATCGACAAGGCGGCTTGGCATGGCGGCCAGCTCATCGGCGGTTTGCGCCCAATTCCCACGCTTGTCGTCGGGCAGCGCCTCGTAAAGCGCGCGCATCCGCGGACCCGCGCAATGGACAAGGTGGACCTCGTCCATGAAAGGGCTGTCCGCGATGGCGGCATGCAACGCCATTTCCTCCGCGCCCAGTTCCAGCATGTCGCCCAGGATCGCCACCCGGCGCCCCCGCACCGTGCGCCCGACCCCGTCGGTGGGCGTGTAAGAGGCCAGCACCTCCAGCGCCGCGGCCAGCGAGGCGGGGTTGGCGTTGAACGCATCATCGAGCAGCAACAGCGCCTCGCCGCTGGTGGCCGGGTCCAGCGTCACCGTTTCCAGCGCACCGCGCCCGGCGGGCGGCTGCCAGCGGGCCAGGTCCATGGCCGCGCGCACCAGGTCGCCGCCCAGCGCCTGAACCGCCGCCAGAATGCCAAGGCTGTTCATCGCGAAATGGCGCCCCGCCGTATCCAGCTTGTAGGTCAACTGCCCGGCGGGCGTGTCTGCCTGCACGATGGTCCGGCCCTCGGTCAGGCGCACATCCGTCAAGCAGAAATGGCAGGTTGGATTGGCCCCAAACCGATAGACAGGACAGCCCGTAGCCCATGCCGGCCCTTCAAGCTGCGTCAGGATCGAGACCGGCAGGTCGCCGTCGAAAATCGCCGCACCATCCTCTTCCAGCCCCTCGTAGATCGAGGCCTTTTCCGTCGCGATCGCCTCTAGGCTACCCAGGGCCTCGAGGTGGGCGGCGGCGATGGTGGTGATTAGCCCCACATGGGGCCGGGCCATACGCGACAGCGGCGCGATCTCGCCGGGGGCGTTCATGCCGATCTCGATCACCGCGAACTCTGTATCGGCGGGCATGCGGGCCAGGGTCAGCGGCACGCCCCAATGGTTGTTGTAGCTGGCCTCGGCCGCATGGGTGCGGCCCTGCGCCGAAAGGACCGTGCGCGCCATTTCCTTGGCGCTGGTCTTGCCGACCGACCCGGTGATGCCCAGAACGCGGGCCTGCGTCCGGGCCCGGGCTGCGCGGCCCAGAGCCTCGAGCGCCTGCAACACGTCCGGCACGATCAGGAGCGGCGCCGATGCGGGCACATCTTCGGGCCGGTGGGTGACAAGGGCCGCGGCGGCCCCGGCCTCGAATGCACTGGCCACGAAATCATGACCGTCGCGGTCGGCCGTGAGCGCGACGAACAGGTCGCCCGGCTGCAAGGTCCGTGTGTCGATGCTGACCCCGGTTGCGGTGAATTCGGAGGTGGCAACGCCCCCCGTGGCCGTCGCGGCCTCGCCCGCGGTCCAGAGCGCCATCACAGCCGCCCGTCCAAGGCGGCCACCGCCACGCTGGCCTGTTCGGCATCGTCGAAGGGCAGCACGTCATCGCCGATGACCTGGCCGGTCTCGTGCCCCTTGCCGCAGATCAGCAGCGCATCGCCTGGCCCCAGCGCATCGACGCCGCGCAGGATCGCCTCGGCCCGGTCGCCGACCTCGATCGCATCGGGACAGCCCAGCATAACCGCGGCCCGGATCGTGCCCGGGTCCTCGCTGCGGGGGTTGTCGTCGGTCACGAAGACGATGTCCGCGTTTTCCGCCGCCGCCTGGCCCATCAGCGGGCGCTTGCCCGGGTCGCGGTCGCCGCCCGCCCCGACGATGGCCACCAGCCGGCCCATGACATGCGGGCGCATGGCCTGAAGCGCAGTGGCCACGGCATCGGGCGTATGGGCGTAATCGACGAAGACGCTGGCGCCGGACTCGCGCGTTGCGGCCAACTGCATCCGGCCGCGCACCGTGCGCAGATGCGGCAGGGTCTGGAACACCTCGTCCGCATCGGCACCGGCGGCGATGCACAGCCCCGCCGCCAACAGGACGTTTTCCGCCTGGAAGCCGCCGATCAGCGACAGCCGCGCCATGTGACTGCGTCCCTGCCAGTCAAAGCGCAACTCCTGACCCGTCGCATCGAAGCGCTGCCCCAACAGCCGCAGGCGCGCATCCTCGTGTCGGCCAACACCGATGACTTCTTGCCCGCGATGTTCGGCCACCTGGGCGGCCTCGCGCAGCTTGGAATCGTCCAGGTTGATCACCGCCACCCCGTCATCGGGCAGAACCCGGGTGAACAGGCCCATCTTGGCCTCGAAATAGGCCTCGAAGGTTCCGTGGTAATCCAGGTGGTCTTGGCTGAAATTCGAAAAGCCCGCGACCGACAGCAGGATGCCATCGAGCCGCCGCTGGTCCAGCCCGTGACTGGAGGCCTCCATCGCCACATGGGTGATGCCATTGGCCCGCGCCTCGGCCAGGACGCGGTGCAGCGTGATCGGTTCCGGCGTGGTATGGCGCAGCGGATGGGTCCAGGCCCCTTCGACGCCCGTGGTGCCCAGGTTGACGGCTGGCAGCTCCATCTCGATCCAGATCTGGCGACAGAAACTGCTGATCGAGGTCTTGCCGTTGGTGCCCGTCACCGCGACCACCGTTTCCGGATGTGCCCCGAACCACAGCGATGCGGTCTGGGCCAGCGCCTGCCTGGGGTCTTCACAGATGATCAGCGCGGCGTTCGAGGCGGCCAGCTCTTCGGCGGCGATCCGCGCGCCCTCGGCATCGGTCAGAACGGCCGAGGCCCCCATGCGCAGCGCATACTGAATGAATTCGCCGCCATGCACCCGGCTGCCCGGCAGGGCGAAGAACAGCGTGCCATCGGCCACCTCGCGGCTGTCCACGGCCAGGCCCGTCACGACGGCCTCGGCCCCGCCGCGCGCGGTCAGGCCCAGGGCCGTCAGGTTCATGGTTTTCTGGCCCGTGCTGCCCATGCGCTCGCCCCCTGCCTCAGTTCGAGGTGAGTGTTACACCCACCGGGGTCAGGGTTTCAACGTGCGGCCGCATGTCCAGCAGTGGCGCGACGCGGCGTATCATCTCGGCGGCGACCGGCACGGCGGTCCAGCCGGCGGTGCGCCGGGTTTCGCCCAGCGCCTCGATCTGCGGCTCGTCCAGCGTTACGATCAGAACGTATTCGGGATCATCGGCCGGAAAGACGCTGGCGAAGGTCGCGATGGTCTTGTCCTCGTAGTAGCCGCCGGTCGGGCGCGGCTTGTCGGCGGTGCCGGTTTTGCCGCCCACCGCGTAGCCCTCGACATCGCCGAAGGATGCGGTGCCCTCGGACACGACCTGGCGCAACATCAGCCGGGCAGCGGCCGAGACCTCTTCGCGGACCACGCGCGGGCCGCGCTGCGGCCGGTCGCGGCGCAGCAGGGTCGGCTCTACCAGCGTGCCGCCGTTGAGCAGGCTGGCATAGCCCGCCGCCAGGTGCAGCGGCGACGACGACAGCCCGTGGCCGTAGGAAATCGTCATGGTCGAAATCTCGGACCAGTTGGGCGGCAGAAGGGGCGCGCCGGTGGGCGCCTCGACCATTTCGGCCGTGGTCGGTTCAAGAAGGCCCAGCCGGCCAAGGAAATCACGCTGGCGGTCGGCGCCGATCATCTGGGCGATACGCGCCGTGCCGATGTTGGAGGATTTCACGATCACCTCGGACACGCTCAGCTCGTCGCCGTAATCGCGGAAATCGCGGATGCGGAAGCGACCCCATGTCAGCGGGCCGCTGGTATCGATCACCGTGTCGGGATTGACCAGGCCCAATTCCATTGCATGCCCCACGGTGAAGATCTTGAAGACCGAGCCCAGCTCGTAGACGCCCTGCACCGCGCGGTTGAACAGCGGGCTGTCGCCCTGGTCGCCATCGGTCGGCACGCGGGGCCGGTCGTTGGGGTCGAAATCAGGCAGAGACACCATCGAGATGACCTCGCCCGTATGCACGTCCATCAAGACGCTGCTGGCGCCCTTGGCATTCATCAGCATCATGCCGCCCTGCAAGACCCGTTCCGAGGCCGCCTGGACGCTGAGATCCAGCGACAGGTGCAGCGGCGCGCCCTCGTTGGCCGGATCGCGCAGCCGGTCATCGAAGAATTTCTCGACCCCGGCCACCCCGATCACTTCGGCGCTACTGACGCCTTCGCGCCCGTAGGAGGCGCCGCCCAGGATATGCGCGGCGACCGCCCCGTTGGGATAAAGCCGCATCTCGCGCGGGCCAAAGAGCAGGCCCGGATCGCCGATATCATGCACCGCCTGCATCTGTTCGGGGCTGATCTCGCGGCGGATCCACAGGAAACGGCGCTCGCCGGTGAAATCCTCCAGCAGCTCCTCGGCCTCCAGTTCCGGGAAGATCGCCGCCAGTTCGGTCGCGGCCTTCTGCGGGTCCACCATCTGTGGCGGCTGGGCATAGAGGCTGTGGGTCTGCAGGTTGGTGGCCAGGATGCGCCCGTTGCGGTCCAGGATGTCGGCGCGTTGGCCAATGATCGGGTTGCCGCGGGCCTGGGCGGTGGGTTCCTCGGGGACGGTGCCGGCCAGCACGCCCATGCGCAGACCGATCGTGCAGAAGGCCAGGAAGAACATTCCGGCCATGACCAGCAGCCGCCCCTCGGCGCGCTGGCGGGCCCGGTCCTGCATCTGTTCATGCCTCAGGCGGCGGTTCTCGGCCTCGATCCGGTCGGGATTCTCGCCCTGGTCGCGGGCCTTGAGAATACGCGCCAATGGGCGCAGCGGCGTGCGGATCATGGCTGGTCCTCCTGGGCAGGGCCATTGTCGCTGGACACCTCGACCGGGTTGGTGATCGGCAAGAGCGGCGGCGCGGGATAGGCGATCTGGGCAACCTTGCCGAAGGCGTCGGGCATCAGCGGCAGCAGGCGCAGCCGCTCGAAGTTCAACTCGGCTAGGTCGCGCAGCCGGTCGGGGCGGTTCAGGTAGGCCCATTCGGCGCGCAGAACCTGGAGCCGCTCATGCGCCGCGCCGATCTCTCGATGCAGGTCGCGGACCTCGCGCATGGCCTCTTGAGTGGTGTAATTCTCGCGATAGGCCCAGAAGCCCAGCGCAACCACGGCAAGGGCGGAAAAGATATAAAGAAAAGAACGCATTACCTGTCCCTCTTCAGCTGCGGCATCCCCAGCTTGGCGCGATCGACCGACGCGGCGGGCGCGTCGGTGCGGCGCGCCACGCGCAGCTTGGCGCTGCGGGCCCGGGGATTGGCGGCCAGTTCGGCCTCGTCCGGGCCGACCGCCTTTTTCGTCACGATCTCGAAGGCCGGCTTTTCCTGTTCGATATCGGGGGCATAGCGATTGACGCTCGCGCGTTTTCCGGCGCGCTCCTGGACGAAGCGCTTGACCATGCGGTCCTCGACCGAATGGAAGGTCACGACGGCCAGGTGACCACCTGGTTTCAGGGCGCGTTCTGCGGCCATCAGGCCGTCGGCGAGTTGTCCGTATTCATCGTTGACCGCGATACGTATCGCCTGGAAAGACCGTGTCGCCGGGTGGCTTTGCCCCGGTTTCGGGCGCGGCAGGCAGGATTCGATCAGCCGGGCCAGCTGCCGGGTCGTCTCGATGGGCGCCTCGGCGCGTTGGGCCACGATCTTGCGGGCGATGCGGCGGCTGGCCCGCTCTTCGCCGTAGGTGAACAAGATATCGGCGAGATCCTCTTCACCGGCGGTGTTGACGATATCGGCGGCGCTGGGGCCCTCGGCACCCATGCGCATGTCCAGCGGCCCGTCCTTCATGAAGGAAAAACCGCGCGCGGCCTGGTCAAGCTGCATCGAGGACACACCGAGATCCAGCACCACGCCATCAAGATCCGTGCCATAGGCGTCAAGATCGGAAAAGGTGCCTTCTACCAGCTCAATGCGCGGGTCATCCTCGGCCCAATGTGCCATTTTGAAAACCATTGGGTCCCGATCCACGCCGATAACCTTGTCGGCCCCGGCGGCCAGCAATTCCCGCGTATAGCCACCCGCGCCGAACGTTCCATCAAGCCAGATGCCGCAGATCGGCGCGCAGGCCGCGATCAGCGGCCCGATCAGGACGGGGACATGCGGGGTATCGGTGGCAGCGGCCCCCATCGTCTAGCCCTCGTCGCCGGGCGGATCTATCAGGGTAAGAGGATCGAAATCCTCGGGCAGACCGTCCAGCCAATCCGCGGTCTCGGCGGCCTCGACCTCGTCGTAGGTGGCGGCGTTCCATATCTCGAAATAGTCACCCATGGCGACCATCACCGCCTCGCCCTCCAGGCCGATCTGCTGGCGCAGACGCTGGGGCAGGACGATGCGGCCGTCCTTGTCCACCTCGGTATCCCAGGACTTGCCCAGGATCATGCGGCTGGCGCGCCTGCGCTCGACCGAACCACGGGGAAGCTTGCGGATGCCTTCCTCGATCTCGGCCATGGCCTCGATCGTGTAGGCGTGCAGACAGTTCTTCAGGTGCGGCCCGTGCAGCACGACCATGCGCGGCAGGGGGTTTTCCGGGCAACGCGGGTCGCCATCGACGAGCACAGCGCGAAAATCAGCCGGGACCGACATGCGGCCCTTGCTGTCAACCCTCTGGTTGAACTCGCCTCTGAAACTCAGAACCACTGTCCCGCGGTCCTTTCCCGCTGCCTCTCCCCCGCCGGTGGCTGAAACCGAAAACGGCGGATCGGACTGCTGCCACTGTCCGATCCGCCGCCCTCGTCCCGTTTCCGGGATGTCCGACTGCGCGCGCCACCTGGGGGGATGTCTGCTCGCTCGCGCGCCGGATCTCTTCGTTCAAGGAATGCGGGTGCCTGTATGAAACCTGACTTTGTGTCGGCGGGGTCGTTTGGGTGCCCCGAATTGTCTGCCCGTCTTCCTTGTCCAAGTTTGTGCCATGGGAAAACATGGGAAGCAAAGGTTTTTTGGGAATACATGGCACAATATGCTGTTTTCGACCCGTCAACGAAACAAGATGAAGTGGAAAATCTATCGATTTCGACACATATGCAGTGTAATTTAGCAATACCAGCACAATATATAGATTTAACCAGCCAGTTCCATGAAGTGCCAAAAAAATCCTGTTCTGCGCCGATCTGCCTGCGTTTCAGTCTCGTTTCAAGCCGGAATCACCCCGTGATCGCCGTGTTTTTCCCTGAAAAGTGATTCGCGCGACCGTGCGGTCCCAGGATTTCCCGGCCCTCAGAGCCGCTTCCACATCACGTGGGCATCGACCATGCCTTGCACGGGGTGATCGAAGGCGTCCGGCAAGGTGCCGACCCGGTCGAATCCCAGGCTGTCCCACAGCCGCAGCGCCCCGGCATTCGAGGCCAGCACCAGGTTGAACTGCATGGCCCGATAACCCATGGCCCGGGCCCGGTCCTGCGAATGAAGGCACATGGCGCGCGCCACGCCCCGGCCCTGCGCCGCCGCATCCGTCACATAGCCGCAATTGCAGATATGCGCCGCGCCGCCGCCGTGGTTCGTCTTGATGTAATAGGTGCCCAATGGGCGGGCGTCCTCGGCCACGAAAGTCGCTGCGGGGCCTTCAAGCCATAGCGCCCGCGCCGCGGTCTCGGACATGTCGCGGTCCACGGCATAGGTCTCGCCCGCCCGGAAAACCGGCTCAAGCATGGCCCAGATGGCAGGCCAGTCGGCAGCGACCGCCGGGCGGATGATCACCCCAAGCCCCCGTCGAAGAAGCGCCGCGCCAGTTCACCATAGGCCTGGGCCATGGCGCTGTCGGTGGCGGCGATGGGCACGCCGTTGTCGCCGGCCAGCCGCGTATCCAGGTCAACCGGAAGGCTGGCCAGGAAAGGCACGCCCAGCTTCTCGGCCTCTTTCGCGACGCCGCCATGGCCGAACAGGTGCGCCTCGTGGCCGCAATTGGGGCATATATAAGTGGACATGTTCTCGACCAGGCCCAGGATCGGCGTTTTCAGCGTATTGAACATGTCGATCGCCTTGCGCGCATCCAGCAGCGCCACGTCTTGCGGCGTGGACACCACCAGCGCGCCGGTCAGGTGGGTCTTCTGACACAGGGTCAGCTGCACATCGCCCGTGCCCGGCGGCAGGTCGACGATCAGAACGTCGAGATCGCCCCAGTCCACCTGGGTCAGCATCTGTTGCAGCGCCCCCATCAACATGGGGCCGCGCCAGACCACGGCCGTATCAGGATCGACCATCAGCCCGATGGACATGATCGTGACACCATGGGCCCGAAGCGGGATGATCGTCTTGCCGTCGGGACTGGCCGGGCGTTTGCTGACGCCCATCATGCGCGGCAGGCTGGGGCCATATATATCGGCGTCCAGCAGCCCGACCTTGCGCCCCTCGCGGGCAAGCGCCACGGCGAGGTTCGAGGCGACGGTGGATTTGCCCACCCCGCCCTTGCCCGATCCCACCGCGACGATCCGGTCAACCCCCGGCACGGCCTGCGGCCCCGATTGTGCCGTCGGGTGCCGACCGATCTTGAGGCTGGGCGGTTCGTCCGCTTGGGTCTTGGGCTGGGCCTGTCCGGGCGCGGCGGCGGGGCCATGGGCAGTCAGCAGCGCCGAAACGCTTTCGACCCCGTCCAATTGCCCGACCGCGGCCTCGGCCGCCTGTCGTACGGGATCCATGCCCTGGGCCGCCTCTGGCGAAGGCGCCTCGATCACGAAACGCACGGCGCCGCCCTCGACGGTGACAGCGCGCACCAAGTCGCGCGACACCAGATCGCCGCCATCGGGCAAGGTCAGGCGTGACAAGACGTCCAGAACCGATTCCTTTGTGACAGACATGAAGGCCCCTTTTCCTGTGTCCGGGATACATAATTCGCCTTGAACCGACGCAACAGATGTCACGAATTGTGCGCCATGCAAAGTTTCCCCAGGGTCATCCCGCACGATGAGCACAGGTGCCTGAAATTCAAGCACAATACCATGCGTTTTCTGCATAGCAGCATTGACCAATCGGAGGATTGTGCAATCGCAGCATTGGCCTATCTTCAGTCTCGAACGACGCAGAACGCGCCGAAACGAAACAGAAAACGAAAGAGGCCACCATGGCACATATCTCTGATATCCGCGCTCACGGCCCCTCCCTTTCGGAGCGGTTTGCCAGTCTGCGCGACGCCCTGGCCCTGCGCGCCGCCAAGCGCAAGGTCTATCGCAAGACTTATGACGAACTGTCCCGCGCCAGCGACCGTGACCTGGCCGACATGGGCATTCACCGCTCGATGATCCCCGGCATCGCCAAGCAGGCCGCCGACGAGCTGTAATTCAAGGATCGGGGCTCCTCTCCTCCTCCCTGGGGTCCTGAAACCGGTGCTTCGCTCTCTCCTCCTCCCTGAGCGGCGCACCGACCAGAAGACGCGGCGATGCCTCTCCTCCTCCCTGGCATCGCCGCACTTCACCCAAGTTCGGATCGTTCGGCCCCTCCTCCTCCCTGGCTGGACGTGACAAGAAGAAGCGGTGGCACCTCTCCTCCTCCCTGGTGCCACCGCTTTTTTCGTTTTCCGCCCCCTTGCAAACCGAAACGGGCGCCCCGGTGCCCCGCCGACGCCCGCTATACAGGACGGGACTGCCGCTACTGGATGCGCGCCCAGGTCTGGTTGGCACAGATCAGCCCGCCCAGAACGCAACCCTTCAGGGCAAGCCGGTCGCCGTTCAGCTCCATCTTGCCAATATAGATCTTGTCGTTCGAAGGGCGCCAGACGCTGCCCTCGTAGGTCCCGTCTCCTTGCGGCACCATGTCGATGACGATCTGGCGACCGATATTCTCGGACTGGTATTCGCCATCGGAATCGAAGGTGCGGCTGATCGTGCCGCAGACGGCATTGCCGCAGGTCGACATGGTAACGTAGGCATAGGCGCCGTCATCGACCTGGGTCTGCCAGATCCCTTCGGCGGGATCGGCGGCGGCAAGGGTCGCAAGCCCGGCCAGGGCCGCGGCAAGGGTCAGTGTCTTCTTCATTGGTCTGTCCTCCCAGAAACTGGGATGCAGCCTGTCCCAGGGGCCGCGATCGGATCAAGCCTGACGTGGGGTCGCGTTGCATCCGCGCACGCGTCGTGCATAAGGGCCGAAACCCGCCGGAGAGCCCGCTATGATCCTGTATCCCGCCATCGACCTCAAGGACGGCCACGCCGTGCGCCTGCTGCGCGGCGACATGGACAAATCCACCACCTTCAACGAGGACCCCGCCGCCCAGGCCCGCGACTTCGTCGATGCGGGCTGCGAATGGCTGCATCTGGTGGACCTGAACGGCGCCTTTGCCGGCACCCCCGTCAACGCCGCCGCGGTCGAGGCGATCCTGCGCGACTGCAAGGTGCCCGCCCAGTTGGGCGGCGGCATCCGCGACATGGCCACGATCGAGATGTGGCTGTCGAAAGGGCTTGAACGGGTGATCCTGGGTACCGTGGCCGTGGAAGACCCGGACCTGGTGCGCGCGGCCGCCCGCGCCTTTCCCGGACATGTCGCCGTGGGAATCGACGCCCGCAAGGGCCTTGTCGCCACCAGGGGCTGGGCCGAGGAAACCGACGTGCAGGCCACGGACCTGGCGAAATCCTTCGAGGATGCGGGCGTGGCGGCCATTATCTACACCGATATCGACCGCGACGGCGCCATGGGCGGGCCGAATATCCCCGCGACCGAGGCGCTCGCCCGCGCCGTTACCATCCCGGTGATCGCCTCGGGCGGCGTTTCTTCGCTCGACGATCTGGCCGGACTCAAGGCCACAGGTGCGATTTCCGGTGCGATATCCGGCCGTGCGCTCTATGACGGGGCAATTGACCTGGGCGCCGCCCTTTCCCTGCTGCGGGGCTGAACCCTTGGGTCGTGGTCTTCGCCTTTTCGGACTTCTGGCACTTCTGACGGGGCTTGTCCCTATCGCCCTGCCGCTTGTGGCGGGCGCGTTGGCCGGCATGCTGGACGGCTGTTCGGTGAACGAGGCGGGTAGCACCGGCTGCGTCCTGTTCGGCCGCTCCGTCGACGCACCCTTGGCGGCCAGCTACCGGCTTTTCTGGGCCATTCCGCCCGGCCTGGCATTGGCCATGATCGGGTTCTTTCTTCTGCTGGCGGGCTGAGGCATAAGGCGCAGCGAAACCCGCCGCGCACAACATCGGTAGCCCCATGCTCAAGACCCGCATCATTCCCTGTCTCGACGTCGCCGATGGCCGCGTGGTCAAGGGCGTCAATTTCCTCGACCTAGTCGATGCCGGCGACCCGGTGGAGGCCGCCCGCGCCTATGACGCCGCCGGCGCCGACGAGCTGTGCTTTCTCGACATTCACGCCACCCATGAAAACCGCGGCACCATGTATGACCTGGCCACCCGAACGGCCGAACAGGTCTTCATGCCGCTGACCATCGGCGGCGGCGTGCGCAGCCATGAAGACGTGCGCAAGCTGCTGCTGGCCGGCGCCGACAAGGTGTCGTTCAACTCCGCCGCGGTCGCCGACCCCGACGTGCTGACCGAGGCCGCCCTGCGTTTCGGCAGCCAGTGCATTGTCTGTGCCATCGACGCCAAGACGGTCGCACCGGGCCGCTGGGAGATATTCACCCACGGCGGTCGCAAACCCACCGGCATCGACGCGGTGGAATTCGCCCTCACCGCCGCCCGGAAGGGCGCCGGGGAAATCCTTCTGACCTCCATGGACCGGGACGGGACCAAGGCAGGGTTCAACCTGCCGCTGACCCGCGCCATCGCCGACGCGGTGGATATCCCCGTGATCGCCTCTGGCGGCGTCGGCACGCTGGACCACCTGGTCGAGGGCGTTACCGAGGGCCATGCCAGCGCTGTGCTTGCCGCCTCGATCTTCCATTTCGGCACCCATACCATCGCCCAGGCCAAGGCCCACATGGCCGCCGCCGGTATCCCCATGAGGATGACATGACCATCGCAGACCTTGCCGCGACCATCGCCGCCCGCGCCGGCGCCGACCCGGACACCAGCTGGACCGCCAGGCTTCTGGCCGATCCCGGCAAGGCCGCCGAGAAGTTCGGCGAAGAAGCCGTCGAAGCGATCATCGAGGCGGTGCGGAACGACCCCGCGAAACTGACCGCCGAAGCTGCCGATGCGCTCTATCACCTGCTGGTCATGTGCGCCGCGCGGGGTGTGACGCTCTCCGACATTGAAGCGGAACTCGCAAGCCGTCAAAAGCAGAGCGGCATCGAGGAGAAGGCCAGCCGATGATCCGCCATATCGTGTTTTTCTCCGCCAAGGATCCGGCGGATGTGCAAAGGATCGAGGACGGTCTGAACATGCTCGCCACGATTCCCGAACATGACCGGTTCGAGGTCCGCCGGTCCCTGCATGCCGACCAGCTGACCGGCAACGCGGTCGACGTGGTGGTCTATGCCGAATTCGCCGATGACGCGGCCCTGGCGCGCTACAAGGCGCACCCGACCTACCAGGCCTGCATCGACGTGGTGCGCCCCCTGCGCGACTTGCGCCTGGCCGCCGACATCGAATCCTGACCCTTTCTTCGGACCGGTAAATATCCCGGGGTGAATTGGCCGCAGGCCAAGAGGGGCAGCGCCCCTAGAGTTTCGACGAGATCCGCCCGGTATTTATACCCCCGCGCGACAGCTCGCCGCACAGCCGCTGATATTCCATCTTGGGACACAGATCCATCACCACGTCGACACCGCGCGCCTCGGCCCGGGCCGCCGCCGCCTCGTGCACCACGCCGATCTGCATCCAGATCGTCTGCAGGTCCGGCCAGCGCGCAAGCGCCTCGTCCACGATGGGCGGCACCGCGTCCGGCCGACGGAAGATATCGACCATGTCCACGTCATCGGGGACGTCCGACAAGCTGGCACGGACCGTTTCACCCAGCAATTCCTGCCCTGCAAGGCCCGGATTGACCGGGATCACCCGATAGCCCTTCAAGCCCAGGTAGCGCGCCACGAAATAGGACGGCCGCACCGGGTTCGCACTGACGCCGACGATGGCGATGGTATGGGCGCGGTCAAGGATGGTCCGCAGATGCGAGTCGCTGTAGGTCACGGCCACAGGCTAGCCCGCGCCGGGCGAAGAAAAAAGCGCCCAAGGGGAAACCTTGGGCGCATCAGGTACGGAACGAGGGACAGTGAGAGAAGCAAGGCGTTCCGCGCTCTTGCTTCCAATCTTTAGATAGGTATGTGCGCGCGCCGGAAAAGGCAGCTCAGGAAAATGTGAACTCAGCCCAGGATGCCCGGCCAATTTTCCATCGCCCTTGCAATATTGCCCTCGACATCCTGCAACCACCGCGCCCGCGTCGGCAGATCCGTCATCAAGTAAAGCCTCCCCCCATGCAGAGACCAGGCCTCCGGACTCGTTGCCGAAAGCCGCCTCCGCGACGCCTTGAAGGCGCAGTAGCCGCCGAAAGCCGGAGCGAAACGCACCGGGTCGCGCTCGAAGGCCCGGAGATTGGCGCCATCAGCGAAATACCAGATCGCCCCGCGCCACATCAGACGGTGCCCAGCCAGGCCCGCAACCGGCCCCTTACCGTCGAAATACGCGACGGGGTCGGCACCGTTGATCGCCATGTTGCCGGTGCTGAAGATCTCGGCCTCACGGGCCGGGGCCCGGCTGGCCAGGGTCAGGGAAAGCGGGGCGCAAAGCGCTCCGGCCATGAAGGTGCGGCGTGTCGGCATGGTGCATCGGGTCCCATTTCCTTGCGTCCACGTTAACCTGAGCGCCCCGGCTGCCCGGGGAAAGCCCCGTGTCACCCCGCTCGCTGGGACGTGATGGGCGGTGATCAGTCGAAGATGTCTTCGACCACGTCCCAGATTTCTTCGAAAATCTTCTTCGCGCGCTTGCCACCCTTGCGCTTTTTCTTGCGTTTGGGCCGGTCCGGGCGGCCCCATTTCGCCTTTGGGTGGGTCGGCTTCGGGGCCGGGCGGGCGGGCGTCGCCCGTGGCGCGGTCGCCCCGCCCGGCCCGGATCCGGGCACCGGCATCTGCTTGAGATCATGCAGCGGCGCCCCGCAGCTGGAACAAGCCAGTTCGTGCCGCTCGCGTCCCTTCAGGGCCAGCGCGGCACGGGTGCCGCAGTAACAGCAGGTGGCGATCTTTCGGGCGGGCATCGGTCCTCCTCAGCGGTCCTTCGTGGCATATAGGGCGACCGCCGCCGCGTTGGAGACATTGAGCGACCCGAACGTCCCCGCAACGTCGATTTTCACCAGTTTGTCGCAGGTGGTGCGGGTTTTCTCTCGCAATCCAGGCCCTTCCGCGCCCAGCACCAGCGCGACAGGCCGGTCCTTTTGCCCCGCCAGGGTGGTTTCGATGCTGTCCGCTGCCTCGCCGGCGAGTCCCAGCACGAGGTAGCCCATGGATTTAAGCTCTTCCATGGCCACGGCCAGGTTCTTGACCCGCAGGTAGGGTTGGCGTTCCAGCGCCCCCGAGGCCGTCTTGGCCAGGGCGCCGGTCTCGGGCGCGGAATGGCGTTGCACCGCGATCACGGCCTTCGCGCCGAAGACCTCGGCCGAGCGCAGGATCGCGCCGACGTTATGCGGGTCGGTCACCCGGTCCAGCAACACCACGCGTGCGGGGCCGTCCGGGAAACAGGCATCGACCAGCCTGCCCCAGTCCAGCGGCCGCACCTCCAGCGCCGCGCCCTGATGCACCGATTGCGGGTCGATGGGGGCCGCGAACTTGCGCGCGTCGCTGATTTCGGGCGCGGGGCCATGGGCCACCGCCTCGCCCAGCCGGTCCAGCGCGTTCTTGGTCACCACCAGCCGCAATTTCTCGCGGGCGGGGTTCATAAGGGCATCGCGCACCGCGTGGATGCCGAACAGCCATACGGTCTCGGACGCGGCCTTGCGCCGGGCCTGTTCCTTCTCGACGACCCATTTCGGTTTCTTCATCGCGCTCTCCTTTTCCCCGTCATGGGGTGGTCTGCGAAAAACCGCAAGTGCGGGGGCCAAAATGGTGTTGACGCCCCAAGGCCCCACGGCTATCCACCCCCAGCGTCGGGCGACGAGCTGCAAGGTGCGGCAGCGGACTGTAACTCCGCCGGGGAGACCCATGCCTGGTTCGATTCCAGGGTCGCCCACCATTCCCCCTTACATAATCCCATGCGCCCTGATGCAGGATCGCCTGTTACGCGGCCGCTGCGGGCCGACGCTTTGGTGGCAGGCGGTGCCGGGGGCTCTGCCCCCGTCGGCCATGGGCCGACTCCCCCGCGGTATTTTTGACCCAAAGAAGCCGGATCTTGGGGCTTTATGCGCGAAAGGCTTTGGGCAATATCGCTGACATGGACAAGAAAGAGACCGATTCCGCTCTTTTGCGACGGCTGTTCGATGGCGCGATCGAACTGGCCGACCCGATGTGCAGCCTGGCCGCGCATCTGCCGCCGAAACCCGGCGGGCGCGTCGTCGTCGGCGGCGCGGGCAAGGCCAGCGCGCGCATGGCCGAGGCGGTCGAGGCCGCATGGGGCCCCTGCGAGGGGCTGGTGATCACCCGTTATGGCCATGCCCGCCCCTGCCAAGGCATCGAGATCGTCGAGGCCGCCCACCCGGTGCCCGATGCGGCCGGGGTGGCGGCGACGCGGCGGATGCTGGACCTCGTATCGGGGCTGGGCGCGGACGATTTCGTCCTGGCGCTGATCTCGGGGGGCGGGTCGGCCCTGCTTTGTGCTCCGGCCAAGGGGCTGACCCTGGGCGACAAGCAGGCAGTGGCGCGCGACCTTCTGGCCAGCGGCGCGCCGATTACCGAGATCAACGGCGTGCGCAAGCAGTTGTCATCGGTCAAGGGCGGACGTCTGGCCACCGCGGCCTACCCGGCGCGGATGCTGGCCCTGATGATTTCCGATGTGCCCGGCGACGCGCCCGGCGATATCGCCAGCGGCCCAACCGTGGGCGATGCGGGCGATGCGGCGCGCGCGGCCCAAGTCCTGGCGCAGTGGGGCGTGACCCCGCCCCCGGCCGTGGCCGCGCACCTGGCCCAGGGCGGCGCGCCGGTGCCCCCCGGTGATCCGCGCCTGTCACGCGTCGAAAATGTCGTTTACGCCGCCCCCTCGCAATCGCTGGAGGCAGCGGCGGACCTAGCCCGGTTGGGCGGGATCGAGGTGATGCTGCTGGGCGCCGATATCGAGGGCGAGGCGCGCGAGATCGCCGCCCGGCACGCCAGGCTCGCCCTTGACCAGCAGCGCAGCCGGGGCGCCGGGACGGCCGCGCCCCTTCTGATCCTGTCGGGGGGCGAGCTGACCGTGACCCGGCGCGGCGATGGCAGCGGCGGGCCCAACGCGGAATACTGCCTCGCGCTGGCCTTGGGATTGGCGGGGGCGCCGGGCATCCACGCCCTCGCCTGCGACACGGACGGGGTCGACGGCATCGCCGAGGTGGCCGGGGCCACGATCACTCCCGACACGCTGGCCCGCGCCAAAGCCATAGGGCTGGATCCGGACAGCGCCCTGGCCCGCAACGACGCGCATGGCTTTTTCGGCGCCCTAAGCGACCAGGTCGTGACCGGACCGACCCTGACCAACGTGAACGACTTCCGCGCCATCCTGATCCGTTAGCGCTTAGCCCTTTACAGACTCGGATTCGCGCTATATCGCCGGGGTTGCTTCGGTCTCGGGCGGCGTGCCGTCCGGGTAATAGGGAACTGCGGTGCGGCCATGCAGATGGTCAAATCCGCGACTGCCCCCGCAACTGTGAGCGGAGAGCGATGCCGGCATATGCCACTTCGGGCCAATTGTCCCGAGGGAAGGCCCGGCAAAGCAACGACCCGCAAGTCAGGAGACCTGCCGAAGTGATCACCCTATCCGGGCGCGGGGCGTGCCATGGATAACGGACCTTCCGTCGTGGTGGCATTTCAAGCCGTGCGCGGGAGGGGTGCGATCTCCCCCGATCACAAGAATGAGAACGGGCCGAAAACAGGCCCCGAAACGATTGGGACGACCATGACCAGAAAGACCCTTTGGGCCACCACCGCCGTTATCGCATTCGCATCGCCGCTGGCCGCGCAGGACGCGTTCGAACTGGACGAGATCATCGTGAGCGGCGCCTTCATACCGCTTGACGAAGCCGCGTATGGGCGCGCTGTCACTGTTGTGACACACGAGGACATTGCCGAGCGCGGGATCACCACAGTTCAAGACGCCATCGCCGCGCTGCCCGGCGTCTCTGTCAGCCAGACCGATCCCTACAACACTCAGGTTCGTCTTCGGGGGGGCGAGGGCAACCATACATTGGTTCTCATCGACGGTGTCGAGGCCCTATCGGGTGAAAACGGTGAATACTTCTTCTCGGGGCTTTCGACGGCCGCGATCGAGCGGATCGAGATCCTTCGGGGCCCACAATCGGCGCTTTACGGCTCCAATGCGATGTCGGGCGTCATCTCGATCACCACGGCCGAGCCTGACGCGGATGGCGCCACCTACAATGCAGGGCTTATGGTCGGCAGCTCTGGAAGTCGGGAGGCGACATTCAGCGGATCGGCGCGGACCGATCGCTCGCAGCTGTCCTTCGGCATGATATCCCGGCACGATGGCGGCTACGATGTTTCCGGCGATGGCGGCGAGGCGGACGAAAGCGATCGTTTGACGCTCAACCTCAAGGGAGAGGCGGAAATCGCCGAGGGCGTCACCGCCGGATTCACCCTGCGAAACTCCGATCAGACCTATGACTTCGATCGGACCGATGGCGGCGCGACAGATGCGGCGGGCTATGTTGTGGACGCCGATAACAGCGCCGAGCGGACGGAACGTCTTGGCTCCGCATGGCTGGAGGTCGAGGCATTGGGCGGCCGGATGCTCAATCGTTTTTCATACGAGGGCAACGCCTTCACGACCGAGCTGTCCGACGACAGCGACACGATCACGTCCAATACCGAGAGTGACATGTCCAAGCTGGCCTACCAGCTCAGCTACGGGCTTGACGGTGCAGCGGTCGATAATTCAGCGCATGTGCTGACGGTTCTACTAGAGGCACAGGAGCTGGCGTTCACGGACGTTCTGCGAAGCGAAGACTACGGCCGCAGCAGTCGCGCGATCGCGCTCGAATATGTCGGGCAGATCAACCCGGATCTGGCGGTCCAAGCCTCGCTTCGCCGCGATTTCAACGACGACTTCAAAGATGCGACAAGCTGGACGCTCGCGGGCTCCTACCGATTGGACTCGGGTGCGCGGCTGCATGCCTCTGCCGGGCAGGCCGTCGTCAACCCGACAATGTACGAACAATTCGGCTTCTTCCCGGGGTTCTATGTCGGCAACCCCGACCTTGACCCCGAACGGTCGCTTGGCTTCGACATCGGCATCGAAATCCCGTTCTCCGGTTCACGCGGGGTCTTGGACGTGACGCTCTTCGCGGAAGAACTCGAAGGTGAGATCATTTACACGCCGGCCTTCGATCAAGCCATAAACCGCGACGGCACGTCGAACCGCAGAGGCGTGGAAGTTGCGCTCGACTACGATGTGACACCTGACCTGGCCTTGTCATTCGACTACACCTACCTGGATGCTACAGATGCAAACGGCGATGTCGAGATTCGCCGTCCCGGGCATGAAGCGGTTCTTGGCCTGCGCGCGCGCACCTTCGGCGGCGACGGAACGGTGACCGCGCAGGTGCGCCATGTCGCGGACCTGTACGACACCCAATTCTACGGAAGTTTCGCGACGGAAAAACTGCCTGACTACACCCTGGTCGATGTTGCCATGACCTACCAGATCTCCGACACGGTCTCATTTCGTGGTCGGGTCGACAATCTGTTGGACGCGGAGTCCTCGGACGTCTGGGGCTATGTCGGTCCGGGCCGTGAAGCCTACCTGGGGATCGATGTCGCGTTTTGATCTTCTCGGGTGTGCAGTGGCGGGCTGTCTCGCCACTGTTTCACCGGCCGTCGGGCAGGTGGCGGCCGGGGCGGACGGCTCCGTGGTCACGCCCCGGCGCGTGGTCTCCATGAACCTGTGCACCGATCAGCTGGCGATGATGTTGGCGGACGAGGGGCAGCTACATTCCGTTTCCTACCTGTCGCAGCAAGGCCGCGGCTCGGCCATGGTCGAGCAGGCGCGCAAATACGTGCCCAATCGTGCGCTGGCCGAGGAAATCTACCTGATGGACCCTGACCTGGTGATCGCGGGCTCGTTCTCGGCGCGGGTCACGCTGGACATGCTGCGGCGGCTGGACGTGCCGGTCGTGGTCTTCGAGCCGGCGGGCGGCCTGGACGACATACCCGACCGGATCACCCGGATGGGCGAGGTTCTGCACCAGCAGGACAAGGCCGCCCGCATGGTGGCTGATTTCAATGCCGCGCTGGCCGAGCTGGCGGCCCTGGCCCCGCCCGAGGGCGCCCGGCCCAGCGCCGCGCTTTATTCCGCCAATGGCTGGTCCTCGGGCAGCGCGACCCTGCCCGGCCAGATCGTCACCGCCGCCGGGTTCGACCTGGTGGCGGACGAGTTCGGCATGGCCTGGGGCGGCTTCCTGCCGCTGGAATTGCTGGCCATGTCCAACCCCGATGCGGTGATCACCGGCCAGCCGCACCCGGCATCGTCCCGGGCCGAGGAAATCCTGGATCATCCGGTCGTCACCCACCTGAAGGCGGGCCGCATGCAGGGCATCGTCAGCGAACAGGACTGGACCTGCGGCACGCCCTTCGTTCTGGACGCGATCGAACGGCTGTCAACGGCACGGCTGGACGCGACCGAGGCCGCGCAATGACCCGGCTGATGCTGATCCTGTCGGGCATCGTGCTGGCGCTGGGCGCCGGGGCGCTGGTGATCGGGCCGGCCAATGCCCCCTACTGGGACAGCCTGTCGGCGCTTTTCGTCGACGACGGCACGCCGCTGACACTGGTTATGCGCGAGATCCGCCTGCCCCGTGCCATACTGGCGCTGGCCATCGGGGCCAGCCTGGGGATGGCTGGGGCCGCGATGCAGGGCTACCTTCGCAACCCGCTGGCCGATCCCGGGCTGATCGGCGTGTCGTCCTCGGCCGCGCTGGGCGCGGTGCTGGCGATCCAGACCGGGCTGGCGGCCGCCTTTGCCTTCGGCCTGCCTCTGGCGGCCTTGGCGGGCGCGGTGCTTGGCGTGCTGCTTGTCCTGGCGCTGGCCGGGCCGCGCGGGGCGTCGATCACGCTGATCCTTGCGGGGATCGTGGTCTCGGCCCTGGCGGGCGCGTTGACCTCGCTGGTGCTGAACCTGTCCCCCAACCCCTTCGCCGCCTCGGAAATCGTGTTCTGGATGATGGGGTCACTGGCCGACCGGTCGATGGACCATGTCTGGCTGGCCTTGCCGCTGATCGGGCTGGGCCTGGTCCTGCTGGCCACGCTGGCCCGCGGCCTGGAGGCGCTGACCTTGGGCGAAGACGCGGCCCAGGCCCTCGGTGTCAACCTGACACGGCTGCGGCTGACGCTGGTGGTGGGCACCGCGGCCGTCGTCGGCGCCTCGACCGCCGTCGCGGGCACCATCGGCTTCGTCGGCCTTGTCGTGCCGCACCTGCTGCGGCCTTTCGTGGGCGCGCGTCCCGGCGCCCTGCTCTGGGCCTCGGCCCTGGGCGGGGCGGCGATGCTGTTGGCCGCCGACATCCTGGTGCGCGTGGTGCTGCCCACCAAGGACCTCAAGCTGGGGGTGGTCACGGCGCTGGTCGGCGCGCCGCTCTTCTTGCACCTGATCTACAAGACCCGGAGGCAGATGGCATGACCTTGCTGAGTGTCTCTGGTCTGACCATCCACCGCCGCAAGCGCACGATCCTGCGCGATGTGAGCTTTTCCGTCGGCCCGGGCGAGTTGATCGGCCTGATCGGCGCAAACGGGGCGGGCAAGACGACCCTGATGCGGGCCGTACTGGGCCTGCTGCCCGCCGCGGGCACGAGCAGCCTTGCCGCGCTGCCCCAGACGGCGCGCGCACAACAGGCCGCCTGGATGCCGCAGGCCCGCGAGGTCGCCTGGCCGGTCAGCGTCGAGCGCCTTGTCGCCCTGGGCCGGCTGCCGCATCTAGGTACGGGGCAACCCATCGGCACGGCGGATCGCGCGGCCATCGAGAGCGCCATCGCCAATATGGGGCTGGAGCCGTTCCGGCACCGGACCGCCACCAACCTGTCCGGCGGCGAGCTGGCCCGGGTCCTGATCGCCCGGACGCTGGCACAGGACACGCCGCTGGTCCTCGCTGACGAGCCCATCGCCGGGCTGGACCCGGCCCACCAGATCCAGACCATGCGCCTTTTCGCGGGGCTGGCCGCGGCCGGGCGCTCGGCGATCGTGTCGATCCACGACCTGGGCCTGGCCGCGCGCCATTGCACGCGGCTGATCCTGCTGGGCGAAGGCCGACTTGTCGCCGATGGTGCCCCCGGCGACGTTCTGACGCCAGACAACCTGACCGAACATTTCAACATTACCGCGCATTTCGACCGGACCGCGGCGGGCCCGATCTTTCAGCCGCTGGATGTCGTCCGGATGGAATGATCCGATGAGAGAGGACCGATCATGACCGATCTGAACAGCCTTGTCGGCCTTCTGGCGCGCGGCGGCCCGGCGCTGTGGCTGATCGCGATCCTGTCCGTCCTGACCCTGGCGCTGGTCCTGTGGAAGGTCTGGCGGCTGTCGCTGGCCGGGGCCTGGGCCGGGGGTCGGGCCGAGGCGCTGGTCAGCCGCATCTGCGCGAACGAGGCCCCGGCCCTGCCCGAGCGGCCCCGCACCGTGCGCCTGCGTTTCGTCACCGACAGCTGGCACGTGCTGCAAAGCGGGGCCTTCGCGCCCGACGCCGCGCGAGAGGAAATCACCCGGCTGGCGCAGCGGGCCCTGGCCGACCTGCGCGGCGGGCTGCGCCCGCTGGAACTGATCGCGACCATCGCGCCGCTGATCGGGCTGCTGGGTACCGTGCTGGGCATGATCGAGGCCTTTCAGGCGCTTCAGGACAGCGGCGCGCAGGCCGATGCGGGCGTGCTGGCCGGCGGCATCTGGGAGGCGCTTCTGACCACGGCGGCGGGCATGGCCGTGGCGATCCCGGCCACCATCGCCCAAAGTTGGTTCGAAAGCGTGGCCGACACCGTGCGCCATGACATGGAAGACCACGCCACGCGGCTGGCGATCCATGCGCACAAGGGGACGGGGGCCGCCTGATGTTTTCCTTCGCCGCAGACCGGGCGCCGCGCCGTCCCAGCCTGACAGCGATGATCGACGTGGTGTTCCTGCTGCTGATCTTCTTCATGCTGACTGCGCAATTCACCCGCGACCACGCCCTGACCTTGCGCCCCGGTGGCGGCGCGGCGGCCGATTACAGCGGCCCGCCCCGGCTGGTGGCGATCGCGCCCGAGGGGCTGCGCCTGAACGGACGCCCAATTACGTTGGAGGCCCTGCCCGAGGCCCTTGGCGGGCTGACCGAGGCGCCCTCGGACCTGGTCGTTCTGCGCCCCGATGGCGCGGCCGACCTGCAACGCCTGGTGCAGGTCATGACCGCTCTACAGGCTGCGGGCTTTGGCCAGTTGGCCCTGGTCGAGGACTGACCCATGCGCATTCCTGCCCCGGCCCGCCGCCCCCGCTCCGAAGCCATCGTTCCGATGATCAACGTGGTCTTCCTGCTGCTGATCTTCTTCATGATGACATCGCGTATCGCGCCCACGCCGCCTTTCGCGGTGACGCCGCCGACCGCGACGCCCGAGGCGTTGGCCGAAGGCAAAGCAGTGCTGTGGATCGCCCCGGACGGCCTGCTGGCCTTCGGCGCGCTACGCGGCGACGCCGTCTGGCCCGCGCTGGCGGCCCTGCCGGCGGACGCCACCCTGACCGTCACCGCCGATGCGTCCCTACCCGCCACGCGGTTGGCCGCGATCCTGTCCCGCCTCGATGCGGACCGGAGCATCGAACTGATGGTGCGCGGATGATGCGGCTGGATTTTCCCCTCTTCCTGGGCGTCGCCACGGCCGCGCACCTGGCGCTCTGGCCCGATCTGGACCTGTCCGGCCCGGCCGGGGGCGGCGCGGGTGGCGAGGACAGCGTGACCCTGGCCGCAAGCGCGCCGGTCGCTGACCTGGTGAACCGCTGGGAAACCCCGCCCGACACCGTGTCGGCGGCACCGATGCTGGCACCGCCCGAGGCGACCGCCGCACCAAAACGCCCGGACGCCGAGACACCCAAGCGGCCCCTGCCGCGCCCCGACCCGATGCAGCAGGCCGGCGTCGCGCCACGCCTGCCACAGGTTGCCCCCCCACCCCCGACCCCGCAGGCGCCGGACATGACGGCCGCGGCGCTGCCGATGCCGCGGATCGAGGACGCACCGGATGCCCCGCCGCGGCCCGCGCGCCCGGCGGACCCGGCCACACCCATGACCCTGTCGCGCCCGAATCCACCGCGGCCGCCGCAGATCGACACGGCGGCCGCCGCGCCGGACAGCCCGCTGGCCCCGACCCGGTCCATCCAGCCCCCGGCACGACCGGCAGAGCGTCGGGCCCCCGCACCGGCCCCCGCACAACCGGCCCCCGCACAACCGGCCCAGACGGCCGCCGGCCCCGCCGCGAACGATGCTGCGGGCCCCGCCGCCACTCAGGCCAGCCAAGGTACGGGCCGGGCCACCACACAGCGGCTGATGGCCCAATGGGGCAGCGGCGTGCAGCGCGCCATCGAACGGCGCAAGCGCTATCCGCGCGGCACCCACGCCAGCGGCACCGTGCGCTTGCGCCTGACGCTGAATGGCGCCGGACAGCTGACCGGGATCGGCCTTGCCGCCAGTTCCGGCCATGCCGCGCTGGATCAGGCCGCCATCGCCGCGGTGCGCGCCGCCCGCTATCCGGCCGCGCCCGAGGCGCTTGGCCCCGGCCCGCATGCCTTTACGGTGCCGTTGTCCTTTCGACCCTAGGGAATAAGCACCGCGCCACGGTCGAAACGGGCGGATTCTGTGGTGCCGTCATCATAGGTGATCTCGACCTCGACGCTCTCGATGCTCTCGGGCGGCAGCGCCACGTAAGGCAGGAACGTGTCCACGTCCGTCATCGCGTTGGGCTGGGCACTGTCCTCGTGACACGGCTCCATCGGAAAGACCGTGTCCGCCGGTGCCCCGTTCAGCCCGTAGCGGATATCCCAGATACCGCAACGCCAGCTGAGCAGATGCGTGAAATACAGCAGATCCTGCCCCTCGTAGAGCCGCACTGCCACCCAATTCGACCGCGTCATCCCTACGATCGGCTTGACCTCGACCGCGGTGGTGAACTTGCCCGTCGGCACCTGCGGCTCAGGCTCCCGCGAGGCCAGGTCGTCGCCCGACCCGGGGTCGATCTCGATCGCGGCCAGGTCCTCGGTCGTTGTCCCCGCACCCGGTTCGACCATCTGCGGCTCGATCCCCAGCGCCAGGCCCAGCAGGTAAGGCAGGAATAGGTCCAACAATTCAATTCTCCCCGTTGCGGGCCTTTCACGGCCCCATCCTGCCCCCTATACTGCCCGCAAACGGGCAATCGGGCAAAACCTCCATGGGCAGCAGGGCGAAAAAGACCTCGGATTTCGATATCGTGTTGGTGGGCCAACGGGGCCGCCTGCAATACGAGGCGCTGCTTCTCGTTGCCTCGCTGCGTGCCATGTCGCCGGGCTTTGGGGGCACCGTCTACGTGGCCGAACCGCAACCCGGCCCGCTCTGGCGCAGCGACCCCACGATGACCGGCGATATCCGCACCGCCCTGGCCGACCATGGCGCAACGATCCTGCCTTTCGAGAACACGGCGTTCGGCCAGCCCTATTCCCATGGCAACAAGATCGAGGCGCTGTGCGCCATGCCCGGCGGCCGCCCGTTCCTTTTCCTGGACAGTGACACGCTGATCACCGGCGACCTGTCGGCCCTCAAGGCGGATTTCTCCCGCCCCGCCGCCTCCATGCGCCGCACCGGCACATGGCCCGAGGAAGAGCTCTACTGGCCCGGCTATACCGCGACCTGGAAATCGCTCTACGACAAGTTCGGCCTGGACGGGTTCGAACGGACCCTCGATACCAGCCAGCCCGACGAATACTGGGAACGTTACCTCTATTTCAACGCCGGGTGGGTCGTCGGCCAGGACGCCCCCGCCTTCGGTGCCCGCTGGCGCGACTGGGCGGTCGAAATCCGCGACGACCGGCCCGAGGAACTGGTCCTGCAATCGCTGGACCCCTGGCTCGACCAGGTCAGCCTGCCCCTGGTGATCCACAGCTTCGGCGGCGGTCGCCCGGGCAGGGATCTCGACGGGCTCGACGGTGATCTGACCTGTCACTACCGCCTGCTGCCGCTGCTTTATGCGCGCGAAAGCGATCACGTGGTGCAGGTATTGGAACAGGTCAGCGCCCCCAACAAGATCAAGAAACTGCTCAAGCAATACGACCCTTTCAAACGGATGATCTACCAGGGCCGGGGCCAAAAGGTGCGCGCGCTCTTCGACCAGGACAACCTGCCCAAACCCGAACGAAAATTGCGCAACCGCATCAAGAAGGAAGGCTTCTGGATGCGCTGAGCCCGGCCCGCGACAGGGGCAGCCCCCCGCCGCGCCTGCCGCTGTAGCTATGCACAGAAGACGCGTTAGGCTGGCATTAACCTTAACGCGCCAAACCCGGACGGCGGCACAGGCTGCGGAGCCGATGGCCGCACCCGGAGAAGCCCCTCGTCCATGGCGCCCGGCGACCCTCTGGGCGAGGGCACCCCGGCTTCTTTGGGTCACAAATACCGCGGGGGAGTCGGCCCACCGGGCCGACGGGGGCAGAGCCCCCGGCCACCGCGCCCCATGCGCCCCGTCCGGGGCAGCGCGTCGCCTAGCCACCTGCCAGAATGAAGGCGCGCGGAAGCGCTCTTTTTAGGAAACCGCCCCGGCCGAAACGGGCGGCCTGTATCCCGGCCCCCGGCGGAACATATGTCCTCTTTGCCCGGCGGCACGTTGAGCCCGCCGGTAAACCGGCCTAGGGTTCGGCAAAATCGCTCAATGGAGGATCCGAGGAATGACCGACCAACCCACCTATGGCTTCGACACGCTACAGGTTCATGCCGGGGCGCGGCCCGACCCGGCCACAGGCGCGCGGCAGGTGCCGATCTACCAGACCACCGCCTATGTCTTTCGCGACGCCGATCACGCCGCCGCCCTCTTCAATCTTCAGGAGGTGGGCTATATCTATTCGCGCCTGACCAACCCGACCGTTGCCGCGCTGCAGGAACGCATGGCCGCGCTCGAGGGTGGCGCCGGGGCGGTCTGCTGTTCCTCGGGCCATGCCGCGCAGATCATGGCGCTGTTCCCGCTGATGGGGCCGGGCAAGAACGTGGTCGCCTCGACCCGGCTCTACGGCGGCACGGTCACGCAGTTCAGTCAGACCATCAAGCGGTTCGGTTGGTCCGCGAAATTTGTCGATTTCGACGATGAAGAGGCCGTCAAGGCCGCCATCGACGATGACACCCGCGCCATTTTCGGCGAGGCCATCGCCAATCCGGGCGGCTATATCATGGATGTGCGCGCCATCGCCGATATCGCCGACGCGGCCGGCATCCCGTTGATCATCGACAATACCAGCGCCACGCCCTACCTGTGCCGCCCGATCGAACACGGCGCCACGCTGGTCGTCCATTCCACCACCAAGTTCCTAACCGGCAACGGCACTGTCACCGGCGGCGCGATCATCGATTCGGGGCGCTTCGACTGGGCGGCCTCCGGCAAGTTCCCGTCGCTCAGCGAACCCGAACCGGCCTATCACGGGCTCAAGTTCGCCGAGACCTTCGGGCCGCTGGCCTTCACCTTCCACGGCATCGCCGTGGGGCTGCGCGACCTGGGCATGACCATGAACCCGCAGGCGGCCCATTACACGCTGATGGGGATCGAGACGCTGTCGCTGCGCATGGAACGCCACGTGGCCAACGCCGAAAAGGTCGCCGCCTGGCTGGAACAGGACGGCCGGATCGAGGGCGTGACCTATGCCGGGCTGGAAAGCTCGCCCTATTTCGGCCGGGTCGCCAAGGTCTGCCCCAAGGGCGCTGGTGCGCTCTTCACCGTGGCGGTCAAGGGCGGATACGACGCCTGCATCAAGCTGGTCGACAACCTCGAGATCTTCAGCCACGTGGCCAACCTCGGCGACACCCGCTCGCTGATCATCCATTCGGCCTCGACAACCCATCGCCAGCTGACGCCGGAACAGCAGGAGGCTGCGGGCGCAGGGCCCGGCGTGGTGCGCATTTCCATCGGGATCGAGGATGCCGACGACCTGATAGCGGATCTCGACCAGGCGCTGACCAAGGCCACGGCCTGACCGGACCCGGGCGGCCGGGCCCGGCCCCGCCGCCCGCCTAGCCAGCGTCACCCATGGCATAGATCACCACGATGCTGGCCGAGAGCGTGATCTCGCCCGCTGCGACCGGCACGTCGGCCTGGGCGCGCGACAGGCTGGCCTCCATCGCCATGGGTTCGGCGCGCACCGGGCTGTAGCCGCCGGTGCCCTGCTCGTTCAGGCTGATCATCTGGCCCAGGGCGACCCCGCCCGCCTCGGCATAAAGCGCGGCGCGGCGGCGGGCATCGGCCACGGCCGCGCGCCGGGCCGCATCCTCGTGCGCCTGCGGATCCTTCAGGCCGAAACTGACCCCGGACAGGGTATTGGCCCCCTCGTTCACCGCCGCGGTGATCAGGCCGCCCAGCCTGTCCAGGTCGTTGACCGTGACGGAAATGGAATTCAGCGCGGCATAGCCCGTGATCTGGCGCTGCCCCGAAATCAGCTGTTGCGCATAGATCGGGTTCAGCCGCAGCGCGCCGGTCTGGATATCGCCCGGCTCGACGCCTTCCTCGTCCAGCATGGCCAGGATGGCCTGCGTCGCCGCGCTGGCCTCGTCCAGGGCCTCGCCCGTGGTCTCGGCCTCGGCGCGTACGGCCAGGCGCACCGTGGCCATGTCGGGCGCCACCTCGATTTCACCGCGGCCATTCACGGTCAGGGTGCGCAGGGTCTCCGGCGCAGTCTGGGCCTGGGCGGCCAGCGCCGTCAGGGTCAGGCATAGTGCAAGAAGGCTCAGGCGGGCGAGACGGATCATGGGAAACCTCGGTCTTGTAACAGCATTGCCAGCCCCTTATGGCGCAAACCCGCCCGCGGTGCGCCGGTTTTTTCGGCAGGTGCTTGGCGTGGGCGAAAGCTTGCTGTAGCGTCCCGCCAGAAGTCGCGTGGGCATTTTCTCTGCGCGCGCGGGATGTTAATCGGCGGACATGAAACCGAACTTCGCTCTTTCCCTTTCCTTCGAGGGCCTGCGCCTCATGCACCGGGCTGAAGGTGGCTGGGCGCTGGTGGGCGAGGTCGCGTTGGACGATCCCGACCTGTCCGGTGCCCTGGCCCGGTTGCGCGCCATTGCCGGCCGGCTCGAACCTGGCGGCATCGCCACCAAGGTTTTGCTGCCCGACGCGCAGATCAAGTACCTTTCGCTGGACGGCACCCAGGCCGATGACGCCGATGTGCGCGCGGCGCTGGATGGCGTCACGCCCTATTCGCTGGACGATCTGGCCTATGATTATTCCAAGGGCGGCGGACGCACCCATATTGCCGCGGTCGCCCGTGAAACCCTGGACGAGGCCGAGTCCTTCGCGCTCGAACATGATTTCAACCCGGTGAGTTTCGTCGCCGTTCCCGACCCCTTCACCTTTGTCGGTGAGCCGTTCTTCGGCCCGGCACGGGCGGCCGCCGGGCAGGATATCGAACGCGATGACGCGCCGGTGACGGTTGTCGGACGGGTGGACGACCCGTCCCAGGAGTTGCCCACCGACACAGACAAGGCGGCCCCGGAGAGCCCGCCATCCGCGGTCGCGCCCGAGACCGAGACATCCTTGGACGAGATGGAGCCCCCGGCCCCGGTCGCGGCGGACGAGGCCGATCCGCAGCAGGACGCCGGACCCGAACAGGCGGCAACCGGCACGGACGACGGCGGCCCTGCCCCGGGGAATGACGACAGCGCCGCCGGGCCCGGCGACGATCTGCCCGCCTTCGGGTCGCACCGGTCCGACGATCCGGCAGCAGATGCGGCCCCGCCGCCCGTTGCGCCGGACATCACATCGCCGCCGCAGAGCGAGGCCGAGGAGGAGTCCCCCGCCGAAGAGCCTGTGCCGCTGTTCGGGTCGCGGCGTACGCCGCCGCCGCTTGTCGCCACGCGGGACGATGCCGGCACGGCGCCGCCGCTCAGCTTTGCCCCCGGTGCGGCGCCAGAACCGGTGAACCCGGTGCCCGACACCCTGGCCGCCGACGAACCGGCCCCGGCGGACGAGGCGCCCCCGGTCACCGGCCAGGCGCCCGAAACCGTGCCCGAAGAGACCGCACCGGCCCTGGCAGCATCGCTGAGCGCCACGCCCGGCCCGTCTGTCGAAACCGCCCCGGAACCGGTACGCGATGCGCCACGCGGCCCCGGACTGTTCCGCAGCCGTCGCATGGCCCGCCGCCCCGAAACCGGCGCCAAGACAGAACCCGCCAACACCGCTACCGCGCAGGACGAACGCAACCGCATGACGGTCTTCGGCGCGCGCAAGCCCGCCAAGCCACCGCGAGAGATCGGCGGCAAGCCGCGTTTCCTCGGGCTGATCCTGACGGCGCTTCTGATCCTCTTTATGCTGGCCGTGGCTGCGCTTGCGGCCTTCAACGAGGAAACCCTGTCACGTTGGTTCGGTTGGGGCGACGAGACGGTCCAGACCGCCGCCATGCCGAAGGACGTGCCAACGGCCGATCCCGCCGCCCCCGCGCAACCCGAGGCCGAGGCCCCGGAAGACCCGGATGATACGGCCCCGGAGGTGGCCGCCGCTCCGGCGTCCGACGCGACGGAGGACATGGCCCCGGATACGCTCGGGGCCGAAACGGACCGCGCGCCGGTGGGAACGGTCCTCTCTCCTGCCGAGGCACAACGCATCTACGCCGCCACCGGCGTCTGGCAGAGGGCCCCGCGCATCCCCGACACGCCGAACGGCCAGCCCCTGGACGAGATCGCCGTCTCGGACGGGTTCGCAACGCCCGGTCGCCGCCCACCGGGCGGCCTGCCCGAGAACGCAGCCCAGGACGCGGTGATCGCCGCGCCGATCAACCCGCCCGCCCCCGACACCGAGTTCGATTTCGGCCCCGACGGTTTCGTGGTGGCCACGCCCGAGGGCACCCAGACGCCAGACGGTATCCTGGTCTTCGCCGCGACCCCGGACCTGACGCCGCCACCGCGCCCGGGCACCGAAGCGCCCGAACGCACGGTACTGGAACAGCTGGCCCCGTTCATCCCCGACGGCGCCGAGACCCGAACCGATGCGCAAGACGGTATCGTGGTAGTTGCCGCCGCGCCGCTGGTGGAACCGCCGGTGCGGCCCGGCACGGTGGCGCCCGATACAGATAGTGAGGCGGCGCAGGATACCCCGCCTGCGGAGGCGGCGCCGCAGGAAGAGGGCCTAGTGGTCATCACCGGCGCGCCGCCTCTGCAACCGCCCGCGCGGCCCGGCACCGACCCGGCCCCGGCCCCCGATACGCCGCTCGAAGAAGGCCTGAACCTCATCGAGGGCACGCCGCCGCTGACCCCACCGGCGCGCCCGGTCGCCTTTGCCGCCTTCGCCATGGCGCCCGGCGATCTGACCCGGCAGGAGGCCGCCGCGCTGCGCCCGCGGCCGCGCCCGGCGGGCCTGGCCCTGACCGAGGCTCCGACACCCGAGCAGGAGGACGCCGCGGCGGCGCCGCAGGACCAGGCGTCGCTTGCGCTGTCGGCCGAGATCGCCGCGGCGGTGCAGGCGGCGGCCGCCCGGCCCGACCCCTTTGCCGGCGCCACGGCCCAGGCCCCCGCGGCCAGCCTGCGCCCCGACACGCGGCCGCGCAATTTCGACCGGGTCGTAGCCAATGCCCGCCCCGCCCCCGCGGTTGCCCAGCCGGCGCGGCCCTCGGGGCCGACCACCACCAGCGTCGCCCGCGCCGCGACCGAACAGAACGCGATCAACCTGCGTCGGGTGAACCTGATCGGGGTCTACGGGTCCTCCAATGATCGCCGGGCACTGGTGCGCCTGTCGAACGGGCGCTATTCGCGCGTCACCGTGGGCGACCGGCTGGATGGTGGCCGGGTTCGGGCCATCGGTGCCAGCTCCCTGATCTACGTGAAGCGGGGCCGGCAGATCACCCTGGACGTCGGCGGTTGAGCCGCGCTTAGGGACAGGTCAGGCTGTCGGGACCGGTATAGGGGCCGACATCCCGGCTGATCAGCGCACCGTCCTCCATGCGGGTGGCCAGCACCCGGGACCAGGCCGCACCGGCCGTGAAGATTTCAGGCCCCGCACCGCAATCGAATACGCCCCCCTCGATCGAGGCCACGCCGAAGCGGTGGTTGGTATGGCCCGGCGCGGCGGCCTCCTCCAACAAGCGCCAGCCGGGGCCGACCTCGATCACCCGAAGCACGCGGGCCAGGTGCGGCCGGTCCACATAGGCGATCTCGATCCGGCCGTCGCCGTCCAGGTCGGAGATCCCGGCAATCGCCAGCCAGCGATTCCGGGTGCCGATATGATCGGTCTCGGCCAGCTTTCCGGTGCTGTCATATATCGCCACCGACGCCCCCGCCGTCATGTCGGTTTCGATCACCACCACCTCGAGGGTCCCATCCCCGTCGAGATCGGCCAGGCGCGGCGCGAGATCCTCGAATACGTGGTCGGCGGGCAGCGTCAGCCGGGCCGTGCGGCCATCTGCCAGCGGCATGGCCAGACCGCCCCATTCCACCGGATCACCGAAAACGCCGTGCGGATAACGCTCGGTCGGGCCGAAATAGGATGCGCCTACGATTTCGTCGGCCAAACCCGCCCCGGGCTCCAGAAGCGCCGCAAGAAGGGCGATGACCGCAGGGCGCATCAGATCTGCTTTTCGGGCATCTGCACGACCAGGCCGTCCAGGGCATCCGTGACCTTGAGCTGGCAGGTCAGCCGCGACCGGTCCGGGTCGGGTTCATAGGCGAAGTCCAGCATGTCCTCTTCCATGGGGTCCTTGGCGGGCAGTTTCTCGACCCAGTCGGGGGACACGTAGACATGGCAGGTGGAACAGGCGCAGGCGCCGCCGCAATCGGCCTCGATCCCCGGGATCCCGTTGTCGCGGGCGCCTTCCATCACGGTCAGCCCGTTGGCCACGTCAACGACATGCTCGGTGCCGTTGTGCTCGATATAGGTGATCTTCGCCATTATCCGCCCTCTGATTGCTGTGCATCGGGGGGAACTTAGGGGCTGAAACAGGGCTTCGCCAGCCCATTTCCAGCGAAAAGTGGCGCGGAAACGACACCTTTTTCGCGCAAAGCCGCCGCCGGCCCGCAGCACGGCTTGGCCGGGCGTCGCCCGCGGCCTAGTGTGGGCCGCGAAACGGGCGCGAGACCCCCCTGAACACGAGCAGAGCATGACCCCGACGCCGCGTATCCTTGCACTGGCCCTTTGCCTGGGGCTGGCCGCCTGCATGCCGGCGGGGCGGCAGATGCCGGGGCCGCTGGCCGAGCCGCCGGTGGTCGCGGCAGGCGACGGGCGCTGCCTGTCCCGGCAGACCACGCCGGCGATCATCGAAACGGTGACCGAACAGGTGATCGTCCAACCGGCCGTGCTGGACAGCGACGGCAGCCTGCGCAGCCCGGCGGCCTATCGCACGGTCACCCGCCAGAGGATCCTGCGCGAACGCCGCGAGGTGGAGTTCGAAACCCCCTGCCCTGAGGTGCTGACCGCCGAGTTCAACGCCTCGGTGCAGCGCGCGCTCAAGGCGCGGGGCTATTATACCGGACCGATCACCGGCGCGATGGACACCCGCACGGGCCGCGCGATCCAACGGTTCCAGCGCGACCGCGGCGACGTGGACACCCCGGTGCTCAGCCTGCGAAGCGCCCGCGACCTCGGGCTCGTGGCCGTTCCGCGCGGGACGGCGACCGCGCCGACGGGGTCTTGATCACGTCATGAAAATGGGCGCCCCATGAAGCGCCCTTTGCAGAGAATGATGCGCGTGAGAACCCGTGCGGGGCCGGGGGGCGATGAGCGCTACGAGCCCGAAGCGGACAGTTCAGCCTAACTTTTTGAAGAACATCTCGGGATCATCGGCATCCAATCCCTCGATCTCGCCACAGAACTGCCAGTCCAGTTTGCCCATCAAGCCGCGCATTTTTCGCGTTCGATCGATTGGTCGAAGTCCATAGCTCGGGATGGTCAAGCGCGACGGCTTGAATCAACTCTTGTCCGACGCCGCGCCGCCGTGAGTCTGGATCGACAATCAGGAGAGAAATAAACACTTTTTCGAAGAAGAATCGGTTATCTACGCAGCAAAATCCAACGATCTGGCCCTGTTCAAAAGCAAGTTTCAAACCGCCGACTTCAGCCACTGTCGCGATGTATTGGGCTCTTGAACATGTGCTGGTCGCACGCACGTCAATTTGAGCCGCTGCGGCAATCTCGTCTTCAGTTTTGCTCGTTCGAACCTGCATGTCGCCAGTCTTACATCTTTGGGATGATTGGCAGCTTCGTCCTGCAAAGCCGGCATTCATCGCATCCAGCACCCGAAGGAATACTCGGGTGCTGGATCTTTGGCATCGTGTTGCCCTGAACGGCTCTCAACTGCGTGCTGCACCATTCATTGCAGAAGGCTGGACCCGTCGAGCGCCCGTCGCGTTCACGGCAGGTGCGGTCACTCCAGCGAAAGGGCCACGAAGCGCGGCTCGCCGCCGCGGCGGATCAGCATCAGGATGGACTTGCGCCCAGCGTCCTGTGCCTCTTCCACGCGGGCCTCGAACTCGTCGATCGAGGTCACCTTCGACTGGTTGGCCTCGGTGATCACGTCCCCGGCCAGAAGGCCCTTGGCGGCCGCTTCGCTGTCGGCCTCGATTTCGGTGATCACGAGACCCTGCCCGGCGGCCACGCCTAGTTCATCGGCCATGTCCTCGGTGATCTCGGACAGGGTCATGCCCAGCATGTTGGTGCTGGCCGGTCCGTTCATTTCCGGCTCGTCCTGCGGAAAGGCAGCGGCCGCGGCAGTCTCGCGCCGGCCAAGCTTGACGGCAAGTTCGACCGTTTCACCGTCCCGCAGCACGGCCACGTCCACGGTCTTGCCC
This sequence comes from Alphaproteobacteria bacterium, assembly GCA_009908505.1. GTDB lineage: Bacteria > Pseudomonadota > Alphaproteobacteria > Rhodobacterales > Rhodobacteraceae > Salibaculum. The sequence goes on from JAAAPD010000037.1 coordinate 61,071, forward strand.
ACCGGGCTGTTGCCGACAACGGTGACCAGTTCGCGGGTATCGGCGACATCGACACCATCGAAGGTCAGGATGATGTCACCGGCCTCGACACCGCCATCGCGGGCCGGGCCATCGGGCACATCGGTGACCATGGCGCCGCGCGGCTCGTCCAGCCCGTCGATGGCGCCAATCATGTCCGGCGTCACGTCCTGGATGCGCACGCCCAGCCAGCCGCGCCGGGTTTCGCCGAACTCCTTTAGCTGCTCGACCACGTTGGTGACCACGGCCGAGGACATGGCGAAACCGATCCCGATCGAGCCACCATTGGGCGACAGGATCGCGGTGTTCACTCCGATCACGTCGCCATTCATGTCGAAGAGCGGCCCGCCGGAGTTTCCGCGGTTAATGGCGGCATCGGTCTGGATGTAGTCGTCATAGGTGCCCGCAAGTTCGCGGTTGCGCGCCGAGACGATCCCCGCGCTCACGGAAAAGCCCTGGCCCAGCGGGTTGCCCATGGCCATGACCCAGTCGCCGACCTCGGCGGTATCGCCATCGCTATCGCCAAAGCTGACATAGGAGAGCGGCCGGTCCGCCTCGACCTTGAGCAGGGCGATATCGGTGTTGGGGTCGGTGCCGACCAGCTCGGCCTCGAGCATCTCGTCGCCGCCGGGGAAGAACTCGATCAGAATTTCGTCGGCCCCCTCGATGACGTGGTTGTTGGTGACGATGAAGCCATCCTCGGAAATCACGAAACCAGATCCCAGCGCCGAGGAGCGGCGGGGCTGGCCATCATTGAAATCGTTGAAGAAATCTTCGAAGGGCGAGCCTTCGGGCACGATGCCCTGCGGGCCGGTATTGCCCGCAACCATGGTGGATGTAGTGATGTTCACCACCGCCGGGCTGACCGTTTCGGCCAGCTCGGCGAAGCTGGTGGGACGGTCCTGGGCGGCGGCCGGGACGATCTGCGCCAACACCATTGCCGCGCCCAGAAACAGCGCAAGAATGGTCGCCTTGAAGGGGCGGTTGTCGGTCTGTTGAATTGCCATTGCTCTGGAGGTCTTCACTTGGACATCTCCCCTTGTTGTCTGTGTCGCGGCCCGGTCCGAACCGCTCTCTTTTCCGAATGTAGGCCCTGCCCCGGTCAGCGCAACGCCAAACACGGATCGGTCATCTGTTTGTGAGCGGATCCGCCCAGGCCGCGCCCCGAACCGTGCCGGTGTCTTCGGTGGATGGCAAAAGGGGCGGCTAACAAGCCGCCCCTTATCCGGGTGTCGTGTCCTTGGGCCTACTGGCCTGCCGCCGCGCCCGACGGTGAGCGCAGATAGTCGAAGAACTCGTGATCGGGGTTCAGCACGAGGCGCGTGTTGTCCTCTTGCAAGGCCTTCCTATAGGCTTCGAGCGACCTGTAGAACTGGAAGAATTCCTGGTCCTGGTTGAACGCCTCGGCAAAGATGTTGTTGCGTCGGGCGTCGGCCTCGCCTTCGATGATGCGGGCCTCGCGTTCCGCCTCCGAGACCAGTTCGACCACCGTCCGGTCGGATTGGGCGCGGATCCGCTGGGCCGCTTCGCGGCCGCGGGCGCGTTCGTCCTCGGCCTCGCGTTCACGTTCCGACACCATTCGGCGGAAGGTTTCCGCCAGGTTTTCCGTGGGCAGGTCGGTGCGCTTGAGCCGCACGTCGACGACGGTCAAGCCCAGTTCGTTGGCATCGCCGACCGCCCCGGAGCGGATGCGCTCCATCAGGGCCGCCCGGTCTGCCGACAGGATCTCGTCCGAACGGACCGAGCCGAGCACCTCGCGGGTGGTCGCCCGCAGGATCTGTTCCAGCCGGTTGTCGGCCACCGCGATGGCCTGCACGCCACCGGCACCCGTTGCTTCGCGGAATTGCTCGACATCCTCGATGCGGTAGCGCGCGAAGGCATCCACGATCAGCCGGCGGTCATCCGACGGGATGACTTCCTGCTGTTCCATGTCGATGGAAATGATCCGGTCGTCATAGCTGACCACCTGGTCGAGGAACGGCAGCCGGAACGACAGGCCCGGTTCGGTCTTGACCTGAACCACCCGGCCAAAGCGCAGCACCAGCGCCTTTTCGCGTTCGTCGACGATGAAGATCGAACTGAGGATGCCGATGAAAACGATCAGCAGGATCGGGAGAAGAAAGAAAAGTTTACGCATCAGTTCGACCCTCCGGTGGTCTGGTCGGTGGACTGGCGACGCAGCTGGTCAAGCGGCAGGTAGGGCACAACGCCGCTTCCGCCCTGGCCGCCTTCGTCCAGCAGGATGATGTCCGAGCGTCCGAAGACCTCTTCGACCATCTCCAGGTAAAGACGTTCGCGGGTCACGTCAGGCGCTTGCTGGTACTCCTCCAGAACACTGACGAAGCGCGCGGCCTCACCCTGGGCCTCGTTGACGACACGGGCGCGATAGCCTTCGGCGTTTTCGAGGATCTGGGCGGCATTACCACGGGCCTGCGCGGTTACGCGGTTGGCATAAGCATCAGCCTGGTTCTGCAGCTGGATACGTTCCTGCTCGGCGTCCTGCACGTCGCGATAGGCCGCGAGTGGCGAGGTCACAACGGTCTGGCCATCGACATTGATCACCTCGACCTGCGTGGCCGGTGGGTCGGCCTGGTCGAGGTTGATCCGGATGATGTTCACGCCGCTGTTGTAGCTGTCCAGCGTGGCCTGAACCGATTCCTGCAGCCGGTCGCGCAACACGGCCCGTTCGCGGTTGATGTTGGCCAGTTCGGATTGCGCGATGATCTCACGCATCGAGGATTCCGCAACCGCCGCGATGGTTTCGGGCGGGTCCTGCAGGTTGAAGAGGTAGCGGTCGGGCGAAGTGATGTTCCAGACCACCTCGAAGCCGATCTCGACGATGTTCTCGTCGCCGGTCAGCATAAGGCCCGTATCGGCATCCAGCACCCGTTGCAGGTTGCTGCCCGCGGTCAGGTCGCGCGGCACATCGTCCTCGCCGATTTCGATGACCTGTTCGCGCGTCACCGGCACGATTTCATAGGAGACCAACGGCCAGGGTGCGAAGTTCAGGCCCGGCTCTCCGATGCAGGGTTCGATGCATTCCCCCAAGAACAATTCAACCGACTTTTCCTCGGGGCGCACCGTGTAGAAGCTCGACGCGGCCCAAGCCACCACCAGCAACAGAGCGCCGATGCCAATCATCCCGCGGGAAATCTGCGGCCCTTCGCCGCCCCCGCCACCATTGGGACGGTTGCCACCATTGCCGCCGCCCATAAGGACGCGAAGCTGGTCGCGGGTCTTGTTCACGATCTCGTCGAATTCGGGGATTTGAGGCTCTTGGCCGGGTCTGCGCCCGCCCCCGCCGCCATTGTTGCGGTCGCGGTCATCGCCGCCTCCGCCATTACCGCCGCCCCCCCAGGGGCCCTGGTTGTTTCCAGCCATCCGGTTTCTGCTTCCCTTGTTGCCATCGCCCCGAAAGGGGCGCGTTTCATTGCGTCATCATGTGGGCCTTGCGCCCGGTTTTTCAAGCGCTTCGCACGGGCGCCCGCATCGTCACCAATTCCTCGGAAATCGTCGGGTGCACGGCTACCGTGCGGTCGAAATCCTCTTTCGTGGCGCCCATCTTGATCGCGATCCCGGCCATCTGGATCATCTCGCCCGCATTGGGGCTGACGATGTGGCAGCCCAGCACCCGGCGGGTGTCGGCACAGACGACCAGTTTCATCAGCACCCGGTCGGGGCGATCGGCAAAGGCGGTCTGCATGGGCCGGAATGAGGTGCAATAGACCTCGATCGGGCCGGCATCGCGCGCCAACTCTTCCGAAAGACCGACCGTGCCCATCTCGGGTTGAGTGAAGATGGCCGAGGGGATCAGATCGTGATCCACGGGGGTCGGGTTGCCGTTGAAAACCGTTTCGACAAAGGCCATCCCTTCGCGGATTGCGACCGGCGTCAGCTGCACCCGGTCGGTCACGTCGCCGATCGCGTAGATCGAGGGCACGCGGGTCTGGGAATAGTCATCCACCACGACCTCGCCGCGCCGGCCCAGTTCGACACCGGCCTCTTCCAGGCCCAGCCCGTCGGTATTGGGGGTGCGGCCAGTGGCGAAAAGCAGCTTGTCGAAGACCCGTTCAGTGCCGTTGGTCGCCTTGACGCGGACCTGGTCGCCGTCGGGCGTGATCTCGAGGATGTTGGTGCCCAGGTGCAGGTCGATGCCACGCTGCTGCATCTCTTCGGCGACCAGTCCGCGCGCCTCGCCGTCGAAGCCGCGCAGGATCTGCGCACCGCGATAGAACTGCGTCACCTTGACGCCCAGCCCGTGCAGGATGCAGGCGAATTCACAGGCGATGTAGCCGCCGCCCACGACCAGGACGCTCTCGGGCAGCTTGTCCAGCTTGAAGATGTCGTTCGACGTGATCCCCAGATCGGCATTGGCCATCTCGGGCGGTGCCGGCCGGCCGCCCGTGGCCACCAGGATATGCTTGGCCGACAGGGACTTGCCGTTCACCTCGACCTCGTGCGGGCCGGTAACGCGGGCCCGGCCGTCATGAATCTCCACCCCTGATCCGTCCAGCAGCTTGCGGTAGACGCCTTCCAGCCGGTCCAGTTCGGCGTCCAGCTTGCCGCGAAAGCGCGGCCAGTCGAAGGCCCCCTCTTGCAGGTCCCAGCCATAGGCGCGGGCATCCTCGACCGTTTCGCAGTATTCGCTGGCGAAAACCATCAATTTCTTGGGCACGCAGCCGCGGATCACGCAGGTGCCGCCCATGCGGTATTCCTCGGCCAGGGCCACGCGGGCGCCCGTCGCCGCCGCCATGCGCGCCGCGCGCACGCCGCCCGATCCGCCGCCGATCACGAACAGATCATAGTCGAAGTCGGTCATCGAACCCTCTCGTCATTGATGCGCGCCAAGATAGACCACAGCCCCGACGGAATGACCAGCCGGGCACCCCGCTCGTCCGGGAAGATCACCCCCGCCGGGCAAGGCCCGCCCCCCTGGGTCAATCGCCGATCTCGGTGAACAGGTTGTCGGTCTCGATGAATTCGTGGCGCGCCTGGGTCACGGTGCCTGCGTTGATATCACGCAGCTCGACCCGGCCATCGCCATGGCCGACCACGACCACGTCGCAGATGTCGATGAACAGCCCGTTCTCCACCACGCCGGGGATCTGGTTCAGCACCAGGCTGAGCTGCCGGGCATTGCCGATCCGGTTCAAGTGCAGATCAAGGATATGGTTGCCCTCGTCGGTGTAAAATGGCGCCTCGCCGTTCATGCGAAGCGAGGTGCTGCGCCCCAGCACGTCCAGCCCCACCAGCGTTTCCTCGACCAGCGTCTTGGTGGTCTGCCAGCCGAAGGGGATAACCTCGATGGGCAGCGGGAAGGCGCCCAGCGTTTCCACCTGCTTGCCCGCATCGGCGATCACGATCATCTGGTCGCTGGCGGTGGCGACGATCTTTTCCTGCAACAGCGCCCCGCCGCCGCCCTTGATCAGGTTCAGGTTGCCGTCGAATTCGTCGGCCCCGTCGATGGTGACGTCCAGCCATTTCGCCTCGTCGAGCGAGATCACCTCGATCCCAACCTCGCGGGCCAGTTCGGCGGTGCGGCTCGAGGTGGGCACGCCGCGGATCTTCAGCCCATCGGCCACCTTCTCGCCCAGGCACTTGACCAGCCAGGCGGCGGTCGACCCGGTGCCAAGGCCCACGCGCATGCCGTCCTCGACATATTCGGCGGCCTGCTTGGCGGCGACGAACTTTGCCTTGTCGATGGGCGATAGATCGGACATAGGGCAGCTCCTTTTCATGACTCGGGCCCTTATAGGCCATTGCACGCCCCGGGGGCGAGGGTGGATCGCCCCGAAAAGCGCCCAGCGCGCCCCGATATCCCGGTCTTGCCGGAAAATCGCCCGATTTGCCGGGTACGCTGTGCCCGAGAGGCATGAAAGGCAGACTAAAGGCAGACTCATGGCGCATCTTTCAAAAGCAGGATACTGGGCAGGGATGCCCCGCAGGGCCCGCGCCCAGCTCTGGATCGAGGGCGCCTTCTGGCTGCTCATCCTCGGGTTCTGGTCCGTCGACTCCCCGTTGTGGTTCGGACTCTTGCTGATCCGCGGGGGCTGGCTGGTCATCAAGTTCTGGTTCTACTCCGAACTCGGCGGCGGCCGAGTCCGGGCGCCGGACAAGCAGGGCTTCATCGCCTATAGTTTCAACTATATCCACGACCGCTCGCCGTTTTTCCGCGCGCTTACCGGTGTCGTCGCGATTGCGCTCGTCGCGCTCGCGGCGTGGCAAGCCTACGAGGATTACATGGCCCCGCCACCCGCCGCGGACGAGGCCGGCGCGCTGGAGCGCGCCTGGGACTGGGCGCGCGACAAGACCGGGCTCTGAGCGCCTTCAATTCGCTTTGCGTCGTTTTCGGACCGCACGCGCGCCGCGGCACGGCTATCCTGCGGATCATGATGACGCGGTATCGCCTCCATGATGGCCCGGACAACGCCCTGCTTTGGGTGCAGATGGCGCCGTATCCTTTGGACGGCGCCAGTTCGGTCACCCTTGCGGATTGCCCGCAACTGCACCAGGTCTGCATGGCGATGGTCGGCCGCCCCATGGCCCGTGGCGCCGCCCGTGCCGAGGGGGTGGCCGAAACCCCGTTCCCGGTCCTGCGCCCCGCAAACCCACCCAAAGGGAGTGCCACCTGATATGTTCCTGAGCGTTTTCGACATGTTCAAAGTGGGGGTCGGTCCCTCGTCATCGCACACGATCGGCCCGATGGTGGCCGCGGCGCGGTTCCTCGACCACCTGCGCGCACAGCCTTTCGGCGTGGCGGGCCTCAAGGCGTCCTTGCATGGCTCTCTGGCCTTCACCGGTGTCGGACACGCGACCGACCGGGCGACGATCCTGGGCTTGGCGGGATTTCGCGCCGATGATTACGACGCCGCGCGCGCCGAGACGGAACTGGCCCGCATCGAGGCCGAGGGCCATGTCACCCCCGAGGGGCTGGGACAGCTGGTCTTCCGTCCCGCCGACGATTTGGAATTCGACTATGGCCCGCCGCTGGCCGGCCATGCCAACGGGATGATCCTGAAAGGCTGCGACGCCCAGGGCGACGTGATCACCCAGGTCACGTATTATTCCATCGGCGGCGGCTTCGTGCTGACCGAGGACGAGCTGGCCCAAGGTCGCGATACCGATGATGGCCCGCCGGTGCCTTTCCCATTCAAATCCGCCGCCGAGATGCTGGACATGGCCGCCGAGGCCGGGCTGAGCGTGGCCGAGATGAAGCGCAAGAACGAGCTGAGCCGGATGCCCGGCGCCGACCTCGACAAGGGACTGGCACGCATATGGCAGGTCATGAACGATTGTATCGACCGCGGGCTGGAAGGGGACGGCGAGCTGCCCGGAGGGCTGCGCGTGCGGCGCCGCGCCCGCGCAATTCACGACGCGCTCAAGGCCGAGCACGGCCGCAACCTGACCGCGCCGCACGTGATCAACGACTGGATTTCCACCTATGCCATGGCGGTGAACGAGGAAAACGCCGCCGGCGGCCAGGTCGTCACCGCCCCCACCAATGGCGCGGCCGGCGTGGTGCCCGCGACAATCCGGTACTGGCTGGACCATGTGCCGGGGGCGACCCGGGCCCGTGTGCCCGAGTTCCTGCTGACCGCCGCGGCCATCGGCGGGCTGGTCAAGTTCAACGCCTCGATTTCCGGGGCCGAGGCGGGCTGCCAGGCCGAGGTCGGCAGCGCCAGCGCCATGGCCGCCGCGGGGCTCTGCGCCGTGTTGGGCGGCACGCCCGCGCAGATCGAGAACGCCGCCGAGATCGCGCTGGAACACCACCTCGGCATGACCTGCGACCCGGTGCGTGGGCTGGTGCAGGTGCCCTGCATCGAACGCAACGGGCTGGGCGCGATCAAGGCAGTCTCGGCCGCCTCGCTGTCGCTGCGCGGGGACGGGCAGCATTTCGTGCCGCTGGACTCGGCCATCGAGACCATGCGCCAGACCGGCGCCGACATGAGCGAGAAATACAAGGAAACCGCCCTCGGCGGACTGGCGGTGAATATTCCCAACTGTTGAGGTCGGACGCAGCCGAGCGGCAGCTTTGCGGTACGAAGCGGACGTTGACCGCAGGCGCTTGATCTGCGGTGCCAATGGGAGAGGTATCTATGCGCCAGCGTTGTACCCCGATATGGTTTGAGGATGAGCTATGAATCAGAAAACGAACTACCTGCCGGAACCAGCGTAAAGCGCCTCAAAGAGGTAGTGGAGCTTCTTGGATATATGTCGGTCAAGGACGGATTCAAAATCCCCGAACATGTCGGGTGCTATTTCTGGCATGACCCATCAGAATATAAGTCTTGGACCGGCGTTGAACTGCACATCTATTACGACGAGGGCGCGCTAAAGCTCAGCACTCGGACTCGTATTTCCAGAAGCTATTGGGATTTAACGCATCAGAACAAAACCATCAAAATGGTCCGAGACATATTTGGTGGAACCTTTGTGACTGACGAGGGGAAGAGTCGTTACCTCCGCCCCGGACATCCGCCCCCCTCACCTTTATCTTCCGGTTGCTTCCTTGCTCACTGGAAGTTTCACAACGCTCTGATGAAAGCTCGGTGGTACCTTTCGTGCCGAAAGCTCGAAGGCGGCGCGGCGCGGGATGCTCCGAGCCCCTTTTCGTTCCTTGACGAAATGAACCCTCGCCTTCTGTCAAACAATCTCTTGGTTCCGTTCATAATCGCGGTTTGGGAAGAATACTACCGAGCGACCTTTACGGCGGTGCTGCGCTATGCGGACAAGCGGGAAGCAGTACTAAAGAAGGCGCGCCTCAGCCACGCCCAGCTAGAGCAGATTGCTGCTGAGAAGCAGATTGAACGTGCAATCGCAGAGTGCTTTTCCTTTCAGCGCCCGAGCGTCATTGGTGAGAACTTTAGAATGATTGATGCGCGGCTGGATTTGGTGGGTGCGATGCGGAAACCTTACAGGAGACGGAAAGTCACCCTCAGCGACTCCATTGAGTCGCTGGTCGAGTCGCGTAACGCTTTCGTTCACGCAGGCGATATGGACATGTCGCTATTCGACAAAGAGCTTCAAACCATCATGAGCGACATTGTTGTCGCGGTCGATAGGTCTTACGAGGCGATAGGAAGTCATTTTGGGTTTACGACAATTCATGTCTATTGACCCGGCGGGCTTACGCACGTCTTGACGTATGAAAAATTTCTGCAACTGCTCGCTCGGTAAATCTGGGCTCACAGCCACCATTTGGCAGAGTTCCGTCCGATGCGCCGAACCGACCTCGCGCCCGAGAGGCTGCGTGTCTGCCCCCTACCCGATGATCTCGAACCTCGTCACGTCCACCAGCCCCCGGTCGGTGATCTTCAGGGCCGGGATGACCGGCAGCGCGAGGAAAGC
>JAAAPD010000015.1 GCA_009908505.1 Alphaproteobacteria bacterium
TGCGGGAGGTCGAGATCTGCCGCAAACTGGGCATGGGCTATCATGTGCCTTTCGCCTTTGGCGTGGCGATCTTTGCCTATGTCACGCTGGTTGTCATTCGTCCCGTGCTGATGGGCGCCTGGGGGCATGCCTTCCCCTACGGCATCTGGACCCACCTGGATTGGGTGTCGAATGTCGGCTACACTTACGGCAATTTCCACTACAACCCGGCGCATATGATCGCGGTGACCTTCTTCTTCACCACGACGCTGGCGCTGGCGCTGCACGGCGCGCTGGTTCTGTCGGCGGCCAACCCGCCCAAGGGCCAGATCATGAAAACCCCCGACCATGAAGACACGTTCTTCCGGGATTTCATCGGCTACTCGGTCGGCACGCTGGGCATTCACCGCGTCGGCCTGCTTCTGGCGCTGAATGCCGGGTTCTGGTCGGCTGTCTGTATCGTCATCTCTGGCACCATCTGGTTCGACCAGTGGGTCTATTGGTGGGATTGGTGGCTGGACCTGCCGTGGTGGTCCGACATCGCAGGAGGCGTCAATGGCTGAGTATCAGAACATCTTTACACAAGTGCAGGTGCGCGCCGCCCCGGAAATGGGCATGGTTGAAGGCGTCGAGCTGGAAAACCGCACCAAGTCGGCCAGCTTTTCAACCTTGCTGGGCTGGTTCGGCAATGCGCAGCTCGGCCCCATCTACCTGGGCACGCTGGGCGTGATCTCGCTGGCGACGGGCCTGATCTGGTTCGTCATGGTGGGGCTGTGGTTCTGGGACCAGGCGGGCTACAACCCGGCGGTGTTCCTGCGCGACCTGTTCTGGCTGTCGCTGGACCCGCCCGCACCCGAATACGGGCTGAGCATTCCGCCGATGCGCGAAGGGGGCTACTTCCTTGTTGCCTCGTTCTTCCTGCTGATCGCGGTCATGACATGGTGGGCACGGACCTATCTGCGCGCCGAAGCGCTTGGCATGGGCAAGCACGTGGCCTGGGCCTTCGCCGCCGCCATCTGGTTGTTCCTTGTGCTGGGCCTGTTCCGTCCGCTGCTGATGGGATCGTGGTCCGAAGCCGTGCCCTATGGCATCTTCACCCACCTGGACTGGACCAACCTGTTCAGCCTGCGCTACGGCAACCTGTTCTACAACCCGTTCCACGCGCTTTCGATCGTGTTCCTCTATGGCTCGGCCCTGCTGTTTGCCATGCACGGGGCCACCATTCTGGCAGTGTCCCGCTTCGGTGGCGACCGCGAGCTGGAGCAGATCGTGGACCGTGGCACGGCAAGTGAACGGGCGGCCTTGTTCTGGCGCTGGACCATGGGCTTCAATGCCACCATGGAAGGTATCCACCGCTGGGCCTGGTGGTTCGCGGTGCTGACCACGATCACAGGTGGTATCGGTATTCTGCTCACCGGCACGGTTGTGGATAACTGGGCTATCTGGGCCGAAGAACGCGGCTATCGCCCAACCTACTGATCGAGGAGGTCAACATGGCACAGCATGACTATATCAGCGAGACGCCCGGCCAACGGCTGCGCAACTGGATCTTGTCGGAAATGTTGCGGGGCGCTGGATATGCCGCCGTGGTTCTGGTCGGGATCGGTGCGATCATCGGGCTGATCTGGGTCGTCGGGCAATTCCTGCCCGAGGACAGCAAGAACGCGCCGCCGCCCATGCCCTATAGTGCACTGGACGCGCCTGCGCTTGCCGCCACGGTCTAACGCCGGACGGTTTCGAATTGGGGCAGGGCGGCATCGCCCGGCCTGCCCCAAAAAGGGTTCGAACCATTAGCCGGTTCGAACACGGGCCGTGACGCCCGGTTCCCTTTCCTGTTGGCGACAGGAAACTGGTGCCGTGCGGGCCAAGCCCCACGGCATCTTTTTTCATATAAACCCACCGTATCGAAAGGGAACCCCCATGGACCAAGGCCGCACCCCGCATCTGGACCGTGTCGCAGGCCCTGCCGATATGCGCGATTTCGACCTGTCCGACCTGACCGCGCTGGCCGACGAGCTGCGGGCCGAAACCATCGAGACCGTCAGCCGCACCGGCGGGCATCTGGGATCGTCGCTTGGCGTGGTGGAACTGACCGTGGCGCTGCACGCGGTCTTTCGCACCCCGTTCGACAAGCTGATCTGGGACGTCTCGCACCAGTGCTACCCGCATAAAATCCTGACGGGCCGTCGCCACCGCATGACCACGTTGCGCCAAGAGGGCGGGCTGTCGGGCTTCACCAAGCGCACGGAATCGGCGTTCGACCCGTTCGGCGCGGCGCATAGCTCGACCAGTATCTCGGCGGCGCTCGGATTTACCATCGGCCGCGACATGGGCCAGCCCACGGGCGACGCGATCGCGGTCATCGGTGACGGCTCCATCACCGCCGGAATGGCGTACGAGGCGCTGAACAACGCCGGTGCCGAGGGGCGGCGGATGTTCGTCATCCTCAACGACAACGACATGTCCATCGCCCCGCCGGTGGGCGCGATGAACAGCTACCTGAACCGCCTAAACGCGCCGCAGGCCAGCCTGTCAGAGGTGGCGCAAGGCTTCATGTCGGCCCTGCCGCAGAGCTTGCGCGAACAGGCTTTGGCAGCGCGCGCCCGCGCCTGCGGCGGCCCGCCCGATGCGACCATGTTCGAGCATCTGGGCTTTACCTATATCGGCCCCATCGACGGCCATTCCATGCCCGACCTTATGGCGACGCTGCGCATGGCGCGCGACCGGGCCGAAGGGCCGGTGCTGATCCATGTGCGCACCGTCAAGGGCAAGGGCTACGCGCCCGCCGAGGCGTCGGGCTGCTGCTATCACGGCGTGTCGAAATTCGACGTGGCGACCGGCACGCAGGCAAAATCCAAGCCCAACGCGCCCAGCTACACGGGGGTTTTCGGCAACGCGCTGACGGATGCTGCCGCGCGCGACCCCAATATCGTCGCAGTGACCGCCGCCATGCCGGGCGGCACGGGGCTGGACATCATGCAAAACCGCTTTCCCCGCCGCGTGTTCGATGTGGGCATTGCCGAGCAACACGCCGTCACCTTCGCCGCGGGCATGGCGGCCAGCGGTCTGAAACCCTTCTGCGCGATCTATTCGACCTTCCTGCAACGCGGCTATGACCAGGTCGTGCATGACGTGGCGCTGCAAGGCTTGCCCGTCCGTTTCGCCATAGACCGCGCGGGGCTTGTCGGCGCGGATGGCGCGACCCATGCGGGCGCGTTCGACGTGGGCTTCATGACCAACCTGCCGGGCATGGTCGTGATGGCCGCGGGGGATGAAGCCGAGCTCGTGCACATGACCGAAACCGCCGCCGCCTATGAAGAAGGCCCCATCGCGCTACGCTACCCGCGCGGCAACGGGGTGGGCGCGACCATGCCCGAGCGCCCGCAGATCTTGGAAATCGGCAAGGGCCGCGTCGTTGCCGAAGGCGAGCATGTGGCCTTCCTGTCCTTCGGCGCGCATCTGGCCGAGGTGCGGCTGGCCGTCGAATCCCTCGCCGCGCGCGGGATCACCTGCACCATTGCCGATGCCCGCTTTGCCAAGCCGCTGGACCACGCGCTGATCGACCAGCTCATGCGCCACCATGCGGCGGTCATCACGGTCGAACAGGGCGCTCAGGGCGGCTTTGGCGCCCATGTTTTGCACTACCTTGCCAATTCCGGGCAGTTGCAAAACGGTGCCGCCTTGCGCACGATGACCCTGGCCGACAAATTTATCGAACAAGCCGGTCCCGAAGTGATGTATGCTCAGGCTGGGCTCAGCGCGCGAAACATTGCCGCGACGGCCTTGCAGGCGCTGGGGCTGGAAGCCTTTCCGGCGCAAACCGTGCAAAGCCTGCATGCGTGATTGGTAGCGAAAAAAGACAGGAAGGACTTGTTCTAGATGGCACATTCGGAATTCAAGAACGCCCCGCCCTTGTTCGGCTGGGCGATTGCGGTGGCCGCAGGCGTGTTGATGTTCGGCGTCTCGATGGTTGCGCTGGGGATCGGGGCGATCGGTTCCGTCGCGATCGGCGTGGTCGTCGCCCTGATTGTCGGGGTGATCTTTACACTGGCCGAGGGCGCGCCGAAACCCGCGCCCACGGAAGCGGCGACACCCGACACGGCGACATCCGCCGCTTCGGTCGCCCCTGCGCCAAGTGCACCGGCAACGCCCGCTGCTGACGCGGTTCCGGCCAAATCCGATGCACCGTCAAGCAGCGACGCCGCGGCAGGAACAACAGGCATGACGGCCGCTGGCGGCACGACCACGGCAAGCGCGGCCGCATCGAAAACCGACATGCCTGCTGCCGAAACCAGCGCCGCAGACGCCGAAAGCGCGGGCACGGCGCAAGCCGACGCCTCTGGAACGCCGGGTGCAGACGCTGCCGCGCCCGAACCCGTCCAACCCAAGGGGCTGGATGCGCCGGTGGGCGACAAGGACGACCTGAAGCGGATCAGCGGCGTTGGCCCGGTGCTGGAAGGCAAGCTGAACGGGCTTGGGTTTTACCATTTCTGGCAGATCGCCGAATGGTCGCGGGCAGAGGTCGACTGGGTCGACAGCTATCTCAGCTTCAAGGGCCGGATCGACCGGGACGACTGGATCGCGCAAGCGACAAAGCTGGCAGAGGAGTCGCCCGCGAAACCGCCTGCCTGAGCCTTGCTGCGATACGGTCGCGGGCCATATTCAGGCCCGTGACACAGCGGCAAAGGGCAGGACATGGTCAATGCACCCCCCATCACCACCGGCCGCGCGCTGGAATTGCTGCTGGCCGGGTGGCAGGCGCAGACACAGGGCGCGCTGACCGCAAGCTGGATGCTGCATGGCCGCCCCGGCATTGGCAAAACCGAGGTCGTGCAGACGCTGGCCGATCGCATCGGCGCGCGGCTATACGACCTGCGCTTGACCACGATTGAGCCGCAGGACCTGCGCGGCCTGCCGTTTTTCGACATGGAGCGCCAGCGCACCGTCTGGTTCCGGCCAGAGGACTTGCCGGATGACCCCGCCAGCCCTTCGGTGCTGTTTCTGGACGAGTTGACCGCTGCCGCACCGCAGTTGCAGCCCACGGTTTACGGGCTGTTGCAGGAACGCCGCGTCGGGCCGCACCGCTTGCCCGATAGCTGTTTTGTGGTCGCGGCGGGCAACACGGTCGAGGATGGCGCGATTGCCTACGAGATGGGCAGCGCGCTGTCGGACCGTTTGGTGCATCTGAACCTTGTGGCCGACGCGGGCGACTGGGTGCAGGGTTATGCCGTGCCGCAGGGGCTGGACCCGGCGGTCATCGCCTTCATCCGCACCCGGCCCGACCTGCTGGACACGGGCGAGGACGCCTTGCGGCGCGGCGAGATGATCGCTTGCACCCCGCGAAGCTGGGCGCGGGTCTCGGCCTTGATGCAGGCTTTGCCGGACCGGACCCTGCGCAACACCGCAATCGGCGGTGTGCTGGGCGAGGCGGTGGCGGCGGAGTTCCTGCTCATCGCCGATGAAATCGCCGCGACGGTGCAGATCGACGATTTGCTGGATGCCGCGCCGAAGGACCGCTTGGCGCTCTACCCGCCCTCGATGCACGGCATGACCGCGTTGATCTATGCGCTGGTCGCGCGGATGC
>JAAAPD010000075.1 GCA_009908505.1 Alphaproteobacteria bacterium
GGATATCCGGTGGAAGTTCCTCGTCTGGCGCGTTCGACCCTTTTGTCGGCCTTGAGGCGAAAGAAGATGGGCCAAGCGCGGAAACCATCGCCGAGGCCGAAGCGGACCTGTGCAAAGCACTTTATCCGGACGCGGGCGACGATCCGTCGATTGTACCGGTCGCGTCATTTTCCGATTATTACTGCCCCTACTGCCGCGTGCAGATGCGGCGCCTCGCCGATCTTGCCGAAGAACGCGAAAGCGGCGTGACGGTTTCCTGGCACGAATTGCCGCTCCTCGGTGAAGGGTCCGCCCGTGCGGCGCAAGCGGCATTGGCGGCAAAACGCCAGGGTGCCTATGTCGCGTTTCAGGAAGCTCTGTGGAAAACAGCCTTTCAGCCTGGCCGCGACTATCTTCTGCGATTGTCTGAAACGATCGGAATTGATGGCGAGCGCCTGATAAATGACATGCAGAGCCGGGATGTCGCCGAAGACCTCATGGTAAGCAAGGCGCTCTCCCGAATATTCGGTTTCATCGGCACGCCGGCCATGGTGGTTGGCGGCACTGTCATCCAGGGTGAAATCACGGACGCCGTGTTGCGCCGCGTGGTCGAGGTCGAACGCGACGAAGGCTGGCGCAGGGTATGCTGAACAGATCGACCAGGCAGTGCGTCGCGACGATCGCGTTGAGCATCTTGTTTCTTGCCGCCTCGTCGGTGGCAGTTCTGGCCGCAACGTCAGACCGGGCGACGACACCGGCGGTCAGCGCGCAGCTTATCACGGCAGAAAACGGCATCGCGCCAGGTTCCGGTACAGTTTCCGCAGGGCTGGCGTTGGAGCTTGGCGATGGCTGGAAGACCTATTGGCGCACACCGGGAGAGGTAGGCTTCCCGCCCGAGATAGACTGGACCGGGTCGCGCAACGTGGCCGAGGTCGAATTTCAATGGCCCGCGCCCGAGCGGTTCACCGCCTTCGGCATCGAGAATTTTGGCTATCGTGACGAGGTGACCTTTCCGCTGCGCATCGCGCTGGAACAACCCGGCCAGCCCGCACGTCTGTCCGCCTCGGTGACGCTGCTGGCCTGTTCCGATATCTGCGTGCCGCAGGATTTCACCCTGGCGCTGGACCTGCCCGAAGGCGCGTCGATCGACCCGGACAGCGCGGCCCGCATCGCCGATTACGCGAGCCGCGTCCCGGCCGGGGCGGAAGCCGGAGGTATCCAGTCCGCCACCGCGTATGTCGATGCCGAGGCAACCGCGCTGACCGTGACGCTACAGCGCTCCTCGCCCTTCCAAACGCCGGATGTGTTCCCGGAACTGGGAGAGTATGCCTCCTTTGGGGCCCCTGACATCAGGCTGGGCCAGGATGGCCGCCTGCTCTGGGCGCGCCTGCCCATTCTTTCTTCGCCCGCCGATCCGACCGCGGTGCCGTCGCTCACCGCGACCGATACAGATGGCTGGGCCGTGACCGTGGCGCCGGACAGGCCGGCTGCGGCACCGCCGCCGCCCTATAGCGAAGCACGCGCCGCCACACCGCTTTCCAGCATGGTCTGGATCGTGCTTACGGCTTTCATCGGCGGGTTGATCCTCAACGTCATGCCCTGCGTGCTGCCGGTGCTGTCGATCAAGCTGTCCTCTGCCATGAAGCTGGAAGGCGCCGGTCGCGTGAGTGTGCGATGGGGCTTCCTCGCTGCGGCCGCGGGGGTCATGGCGTTCATGTGGGGCCTCGCCGCGGTCCTTTTCGTGCTGCGGCATGCGGGCGTGACTGTGGGCTGGGGCCTGCAGTTCCAGAACCCCGTCTTCCTCGCGCTCATGATCGGCATTCTTGCCATTTTCGCAGCAAATCTCGCAGGCGCCTTCGAGATCGTCCTGCCCGCAGGTCTGCAAACACGGCTTGCCCGGGCCGGGGGCACCGGGGGGCATGTCGGCGATTTCCTGACCGGCGCCTTTGGCGCGGTGCTGGCCACGCCCTGCTCGGCGCCATTTCTCGGGACAGCCATCGCCTTCGCCCTGGCCGGGCGCGGCACGGACATCGCGCTGGTCTTCACCTTCCTCGGGCTGGGGCTCGCCGCCCCCTACCTTCTTGTCGCCGCCCGCCCGGGGCTGGTCCGCCACCTGCCAAGGCCCGGGCGGTGGATGATCGCGCTGCGCGTGGTGCTGGGCCTTCTTCTTGCGGTCACCGCGGCCTGGCTCGTCTGGGTGCTGCAGGGCGTGGCCGGCACCACCACGATGCTCGCGGTCGTCGGAATGACGGCGGCCCTCGTTCTGCTGTTGTCCCTGCCGAGGATCCGGGGTGCGGTTCGCGCCGGGCTGGCGCTGCCCTTCTTGGGGATCATGCTCTTCGGGGCGGGGTATCTGGCGGACACATCGAAGCCCCCCGCGCCTAGCGCGCAGGTGACCGCCTGGGTGCCCTTCGACCGTGCGGAGATCGCGCGCCGCGTCTCGACGGGCGAGGTCGTGTTCGTGGACGTCACGGCCGACTGGTGCCTAACCTGCAAGGCCAACAAGGCGCTCGTGCTCGACCGCGACCCAGTCGTCTCGGCGCTTGCGGACGAGGAAGTCACCCCCATGCAGGCCGACTGGACCCGGCCCGATCCGGCGATTTCGCGCTATCTGGAAAGCTTCGAGCGCTACGGAATTCCGTTCAACGCGGTCTATGGCCCGGCCGCGCCGGACGGGATCGTTCTGCCGGAACTTCTGAGCGCGGACGCGGTAATGGCCGCCCTGGACGATGCCACAGACGAAGACAGGGACATTGCTGGGCAGCCCTGACAAAGCGCTGCCGCGCCCGTTCCATGGCGCGGCAGTCGCGAGTCATGGCATGGCCATGACCCGGCCTTGTTCCGCTGCGGCGGACGCGCCCGGATGTGCCCGGCTTACTTTTCCAGCACCTTGCGCCGACGGTCGAACTCTTCCTCGTCGATCTCGCCCGAAGCAAAGCGTTCGCGCAGGATCTCGAGCGCATCGCGCTTTCCGCGATTTCCACCGCCCTGGTTGTCGTTGAACCATTTCACCGCAAAGACGATCAGCGCGATGATAATGCCCCAGAACAGGATCATCATAAGCCCGCCGAACATTCCGTATCCGCCACCCCACATCATGTGACCGTATCCTTCCTGCCAGTTGTCCCCGGGGTCCGCGGCGGCCAGTGTCGGCGTCGCGAAACCGATGATTGTCCAGATTGCCGTTCGTCTCATTTCAGGTCTCCTTTCGTTGTCTTTCATCGTTGATGGGCGCGTCCTCCGCCAGCGGGATGAAGATCGACGCCTTCAGCCCGCCTTCGGCCCGATTTTCGAGCCGGATGTCGCCGCCGTGTCCGCGCACGATCGCCCGCGCAATGGCAAGGCCCAGCCCGTGTCCCCCGGTTTCGAGCGAGCGGGACGCTTCCAAGCGGTGAAACGGCGCAAAGACCTCCTCGAGCTCTTCCTCGGGGATTCCGGGGCCGTGATCGGTGACCTCGATCACCAGATCGTCGCCCGCGCGGCCCCAGCCGACCGTCGCGCTGCCACCGTAACGGATGGCGTTCTCCGCCAGGTTCCGAACGGCCCTGCGCAGGGCGAGCGGGCGAATGCGCACCGTCATCGCCGGGCCGCCGGTCAGCTTGAACGGCGTGGCCTTGTCACCTGCCAGTGTTTCGAGCCAGTCGGACACGTCAACGACCTCCGAGGGTTCGCGCCCCGCCAGCCCTTCGGCGAAGTCGAGCGTGGCCTCGGCCATCGTCTGCATCTCGTCGATGGAGGCGATCAGGCTCTCGCGGGTCTCCTCGTCCTCGACGAGTTCGGCATCGAAGCGCATCGCCGTGAGGGGCGATCGCAGATCATGGCTGACCGCGGCGAGAATGCGGGTGCGGTCCGCGACAAAGCGGGTCAGCCGATCCTGCATGCGATTGAACGCGCGGGTGAGGTCTCGCACCTCTGCGGGGCCGGAGACCGGCAGCGGCTCACCCGCGTCGCCGCGCCCCAGGTCCTCGGCGGCGCGCGACAGATCCCGCAAGGGCCCGGTCAGGCGGGTCATCACGAACCAGAACGCCGCGACGAGGATAAGCGCAGCCGTCAGTCCGAAGGTCACGAAAGAGAAAAGGGGCCATTGCAACGGGGGGCGTTCGAACCGCGTGGCGACGTTCAGCCATTGCCCGCCGGCCAGCGCGATGGACAGGGTCATCTCGACCGCCTGCATCCGGCCACGCATCATCTCTTGATGCATCTGTGCCATTTGCGGGGACAGGTTCGGGATCGGGTGTAGAGGGACAGCGGTTTCTCTAAGGTTGACCCGGATGTCGCGACTGAAGCCGTCGCCAAGCAAGGCCCGGACGCGCGTTTCGATGTATTCTGCGTGATGATGGTCGGGCGCGATGACGCTCGGGGCGGTCGCAAGGTCGAACCGCACGAGCGGCGAATTCGCCGCCCGCACGATAGACGCGGAAAGATCGGGCGGCGCTTCTTCCAGTAGGCGCACGACGTTGGCGGCGCGTCCCGCCGCCTCGAAGCCGAGGGCAGCGCGGACGGCGAGGCTGCGCTCGTCCGCGAAGAGCCACAGGCTCACTGCCTGCGCGATGGCCAGTGCCCCGAGGATGAGGATCACGAGCTGCGCGCGCAGGCTTCCTATCCGCGGCCGGATCATGCGGTCACCTCGACATCCGCGTTCAAGCTGTAGCCGTGGCTCCGTACGGTGGTGATGAGCGTCGGGCGCAACGGGTCCGTCTCGATCTTGCGCCGCAGCCGGCTGATCTGGTTGTCGATCGTGCGATCGAGCGGCCCTGACGCGCGCCCCGCCGTAAGGTCGAGAAGCTGCTCGCGGCTCAGAACGGTGCGCGGACGCGCCAGAAGGACCGTCAGCAGCCGAAAATCCGCCGTCGTCAGTTGCACGCGATTGCCGTCCCGGTCGGTCAGGACGTGCGCGTCCGTATCGAGCGTCAGCCCGCCGAAGCGCAGGATGCGACCTGAAAGCGTTCCGGCCTCGCTCCTCTCCTCGGGTGCACGGCGCAGGACCGCCTTGATCCGTGCGAGAAGCTCGCGCGGGTTGAACGGTTTCGGCAGGTAGTCGTCCGCACCGATCTCCAGACCCACGATCCGGTCCTGATCCTGCCCGAGCGCCGTGAGCATGATGATCGGGAGCCGTTTCGCCGCCGACAGGCGCTTGCAGATCGAAAGCCCGTCCTCGCCCGGCATCATGACATCGAGCACCATCAGGTCGTAGTGACCTTTTGCGAGCTTCTCGTCCATGTCCCGGGCATCCTTCGCCGCCGTCGCCCGCATGCCATTGCGTTCCAGGAACCGCGTGACCGAGTCCCGTATCTGGCGGTGATCGTCGACTACGAGGATATGCGGCAATCCGTTCATCCATCTCATTTGGCAGGGTGGCGACGCAGGGTCAGCACCGCGATTGTAACGCTTTGTATCAGGCACCCGCGTTGCGACGAACGGATACAAAATCGGAAATGACGCAGCCTTGGC
>JAAAPD010000005.1 GCA_009908505.1 Alphaproteobacteria bacterium
ATCCTCGAGCTGGTAGGCCAGGTAAAAGGGGTAGGGGCGGCTGAGATCGGCGCTTGGGTCATGCGCCTCGATCAGGGCGGCCCAGCTGGTGGTCTCTGGCGTCCAGGCGCCCATCAGCTTGTGGGTCAGGTCGGCCTCGTCCTGCCCCGTGGCCTGCGCCAGCGCGCGGGTCATCAGTTTCTGGCTGACCCCGATGCGGAACCCGCCGGTCAGCAGCTTGGTGAAGAGAAAGCGTTCCGTCCGGCCCAGGCTGTCCCAGGCATCGAGGATGCCGGCCTTTTGCGCGGTCTCGTCCAGTTTAGACAGGCGTTGCAATTCCCCGATCCAGTGGGCCAGCGGCAGGTCGGTTTGCGTGGCGGGCGGGGGCAGGACAAGGGCGATGGTCTCGGCCAGGTCGCCCACCACCGGGTAGCTTTCCTCGAACAGCCAGGGCGGAATACCCGCCCGTTCGGCAGCCCATTCGCGCAGACGCGTGGTGGTGATGACGCGCCGCGGGCGGCGGCCCGAGAACAGCGCGACGCACCACAGCTTGTCTGCATCCTGTGCTTTTCTGAAAAAATCGGCCATGGCGGCCACCTTGACGGTGGTGCGGGTGGTCTGGTCGAGCGTGGTGAACAGACGGGCGAAATCCCTCATTCCGCCTCTCCGCCATCCAGGCTTTCGCCGTCATATTCGGTGCTGACCACCTGGGCGTCATAGCCTTGGTCGGCCAGCCAGCGGCGGAAGGGCCCCGTATAGCCGTGGGTGACGAAGACCCGCTCGGCCCCCGTGGCACGGATCGCGTCGTTAAGGCCGGTCCAGTCGGCA
Organism: Alphaproteobacteria bacterium; assembly: GCA_009908505.1. Taxonomy (GTDB): domain Bacteria; phylum Pseudomonadota; class Alphaproteobacteria; order Rhodobacterales; family Rhodobacteraceae; genus Salibaculum. The sequence goes on from JAAAPD010000005.1 coordinate 808, forward strand.
TGGTCGGACACGATGAAGCCCCGGTCGGCGGCGCGCCTGCGGCGCACTCCGCGCAGGGCCATCCAGCCACTTGCAAAGGCGCTCGATTGCGGCTTGAACCGGCGCGCCCAGGCCGAGCCGAGAGCCGAGGGTGGGGCAAGGACCAGCGCGCCCGTCCGCGATTTCAGGTCGGTTTCCGGTGTGACCAATTCTGTGGCGGGCAGCGCGATGCCCTGGCCGCGCAGCACGGCGTTGGTATTCTCGATCGCACCATGGGTCAGGATCGGTGCGATCTCCGGGTCGACAAGCCGCAGCAGCCGTTGCGCCTTGCCCAAAGAATAGGCCCCGAGAAGCGAAAACCGCCCCGCCGCGGCATTGTCGCGCCACCAGCCGTTGATCTGGTCGGCCAGCGCGTCCTGCGGCGTCCAGTTGAAGACCGGCAGCCCGAAGGTGCATTCGGTGATGAAACTGTGGCAGGTCACGGGCTCGAACGGTTCTGACAGCCCGTCATCCAAAGTCTTGTAGTCGCCCGACACCACCCAGATCTCACCGCCCAGCTCGACCCGGATCTGTGCCGATCCGGGCACATGCCCGGCCGGGTGAAAGGACACGGTTGCATCGCCAATGCGCATCGGGGTGTCGTAAGCCGTTGTTTGCAGGGCTATATCCGCGCCCAACCGGTGGCGGATCACCGGGGCGGCCGCCTCGGTCGCCAGGTAGCGACCCATGCCGGCGCGCGCATGATCGGCATGGCCATGGGTGATCAGGGCGCGGGGCACCGGCCGCCAAGGGTCGATCCAGAAATCGCCCGCCGGGCAGTAGATGCCCGCCTCGGTGAAGGTCAGAACCCCGCTCATGGGCCTAGTCTAGCGCGGCTCGGGTCGCGGTCGACCCGGTCAGGCCGCCTCTCGCCGGGGATCGTCGAACATCGCGACGCAGCGATCGAAGATTTCCGAGCGGATCGCCGGCAGTTCCAGGATCACCTCGTGCTTGCCGCCCTGCAGCACCACCAGTTCGCCATCCGGCCAACGCGCCATGCGGTCGCGGATGCGGGCCGGGTCGACGATTTCCTCTTCCGAGCCGAGAAAACACAGGCAGGGGACCGCGGGCGACGGGCGTTGTGACAGGCTTCGTGCCTCGCGCAGGGCCTCGTTGAGCCAATGCAGCGATGGCCCGCCGAGGGCCAGGCCGGGGTCGGCCTCCAGCTGTTCCTTGAGCAGGGCGAACATTTCGGGGTCGTTGGTCAGGGTGTTGGCCGCAAAGCCTTCGCGCAGCACGTAGGTTTCGGCCTGCTGGCCCGGCGCGAAGACATGCGAAAAGCCCAAGGGGCGGCTGACCGTGCTCAGCCCCCAGGCGATGGGCCGCAGCGGCGGGGTGATCGAGATGCCCCACATGGGCGCGGAAAAGGCCGCCGAGGCCACCGGGTAGCCCTCCATCAAGGCGTGCAGCCCGATGGCCCCGCCCATGGAATGGGCAAGAAGGTGATAGGGTTCGGGCAGGCCCAGGGCGCGGGCATGGTCCAGCGCCGCTCGCGCGTCCAGCTGATAATCCGCGAACTGCTCGACATGGCCGACGGCCGGGTTGGCGTGAAGCCGGTCGGCCAACCCCTGGCCGCGCCAGTCGATGGCCTGCGAAGCATAGCCCCGCGCCGCGAAATCCGCGGCGGCGGGGCCGTATTTTTCCACGTATTCGGTGCGGCCGGGGAACATGATCACCGTTCCCCGTGCCCCGTCGACCGGCCAATGACCGATGCGCAGGCGCACCCCGTCCGGCGCGGTCACCCAATGTGCGGCGCCGGTGTCATTGCGGGCTGTGCGCGCGTTGTAGGGGGCCTGGTCCAAGAGCGATCAGCCCAGCACGCCGGCCAGTTTCATCGCCATGCCCATATCGCCGTCGACCGACAGCTTGCCGGTCATGAAGGCGGCGGTCGGGTTCTCGTCGCCTTCCAGGATCGCCTTGAAGGTCTCGGCGCTGGCGGTCAGGGTCACGTCGGCGTCATCATCGGCGGCGCGGGCACCGTCCGAATCGATCATGACGGCGCCTTCGTCCTCGATGACGAACTTGGCGGTACCGCCGAAATCGGCGCCGTCCATCTTGGCGTTCAGCGCGGTGACGGCTTCGGAGATTACGTCGCTCATGTCTGTCGGGTCCTTTTGTTCGATTGTGACCGCCCGCCTCTGGCATCGGGCGCATTCCAAGTTACATTAGATTTATGGCCACGGACAGAAACAGCTTCAAACATATCGTCGCGGCACTTGTCCTCGCAGTCGGGTTTTCCACACCTTGCGCGGCGCAAAGTGACCGTCTCGACCGCCTGTTCGAGGATCTCAAGGGCGCGGACACGGAACAGGCCGCTCGGCTGGAGGACCAGATTCGCACCGAATGGTCCAAGAGCGGCTCTCCGGCGATGGACCTGCTGCTGCGCCGGGGCGAAGAGGCGCTGGAGGCCGGCGAGCCGCAGGTCGCCGCCGAACACCTGACTGCCCTGATCGACCACGCCCCGGACTTTGCCGAAGGCTACCACGCCCGCGCCAGCGCCTATTTCGCGCTCGGGCTTTATGGCCCCGCCTTGGACGATCTGCGCCAGGCGCTTGTCCTCAACCCGCGGCACTTCGGGGCGCTGGCCGGTTTCGCCGTCATCCTGCAGGAACTCGACCGCCCGCAAGAGGCTCTTGAGCTTTACCGGCGGATCGAACAGATAAGCCCCAATTCGCCCGACCTGGCACAGGCCATGGAGCGGCTGGACGTGCAGTTGGAAGGGTCCTCGATCTGACCTTTCCCTTTCAAGGGGGCCGAAAATGCCCGAGCCTGCCCGGATCACGGCGGTCCTTGGCCCGACCAATACCGGCAAGACCCACTACGCCATCGAGCGGATGCTGGCGCACCGGACTGGTATCATCGGCCTGCCACTGCGCCTGTTGGCGCGCGAGGTCTATGACCGGATCGTGGCCGTGCGCGGCCCCTCTGTGGTGGCGCTGGTCACGGGCGAGGAACGCATCGTGCCGGACCGCGCGCAGTACTGGGTCTGCACGGTCGAGGCCATGCCCGAGGGGATGGGCTGCGATTTCCTGGCCGTGGACGAAATCCAGCTGTGCAACGATCCCGAGCGCGGCCATGTCTTCACCGATCGCCTGCTGCGGGCACGCGGGCTGAACGAGACCCTGTTCATGGGCTCGGAAACCATGCGCGGGGCCATCGCGGCCATGGTGCCCCGCGTGCAGTTCATGAAACGCGAACGCTTTTCGGACCTGACCTATTCAGGTTCCAAAAAGATAAGCCGGATGCCCGGGCGGTCCGCGATCGTCGGCTTCTCGGTCGACAATGTCTATGCCATCGCGGAATTGCTGCGCCGCCAGAAGGGCGGGGCGGCGGTGGTGATGGGCGCGCTCAGCCCGCGCACCCGCAATGCCCAGGTGGCGATGTACCAGAACGGCGACGTGGACTACCTGGTGGCCACGGATGCCATCGGGATGGGGCTGAACCTCGATATCGATCATGTTGCGTTCTCGTCCCTGAGCAAGTTCGACGGGCGGCGCATGCGTCACCTGCAACCCGACGAGCTGGCCCAGATCGCGGGCCGCGCCGGGCGGCACATGAACCACGGCACCTTCGGCGTGACCGGCGAGGCGCCCGAGATCGACGACCCGGTGGTCGACGCGATCACCAGCCATCAGTTCCGGCCCGTCAAGAAACTGCAATGGCGCAACGCCCGGCTGGATTTCGGATCACCTGACCGGCTGATCCGGTCGCTGGAGATGCGCACCGAGGACGATTGGCTGACCCGCTTGCGTGACAGCGACGACCTGCTGGCGTTGAAATCGCTGGCCCAGGATGCCGAGATACGCGCGCGCGCCGGCGACGGGGCCGCGGTTCGGCTGCTTTGGGATGTCTGCCGCATCCCCGATTTCCGCGGGATCAGTCACGCGGAACACGCCCAGATGCTGACCCAGATCTATGGCTTCCTGCACCAGGGCGGCCGGGTGCCCGACGACTGGATGGCCCGTCAGGTCAAGCGTCTGGACAGGAACCAGGGCGACATCGACACGTTGTCCAAACGATTGGCATATATCCGCACATGGACCTATGTGGCGCAGCGCAAGGGCTGGGTTTCGGACGAATCCCATTGGCGCGGGGCCACGCGCGCGGTAGAAGATCGCCTGTCGGATGCGTTGCATGACGCGCTGACCCAGCGATTTGTGGACCGGCGGACGAGCGTGCTGCTCCGCCGGCTCAAGCAGAAGGAGGGCCTTGTGGCCGACGTGAACGACCAAGGTGAAGTGACTGTCGAGGGGCAGTTTGTGGGCAAACTGGAAGGCTTCCGGTTCCGCCAGGACCAAAGCGCCAGCCCCGACGAGGCCAAGACCCTGCGGCAGGCCTCTCTCCAGGCGCTTCAGCCGCATTTCAGCCTGCGCGCCGATCGCTTCTACAACGCCCCCGATACCGAACTCGACTTCACCGAGCAGGGCGGGCTGATGTGGGGCGACCAGGCCGTGGGTAAGCTGTTGGCGGGCGACGATCCGCTCAAGCCGCGGGTCGAGGCCTTCGTCGATGACGAGGCAGGGCCGGACGTGGCCCAGAAGGTGCAACGCCGATTGCAGCATTTCATCGACCGCAAGATCGCCGCCCTGTTCGAACCGATGCTGGCCATGCAGAAGGACGAAACCCTTGCGGGCCTGGCCAAGGGCTTTGCCTTCCGCATGATCGAGGGCTTCGGCGTGGTGCCGCGCGGGGAGGTGGCCGACGAGGTCAAGGCGCTGGACCAGGACGCGCGCGGCGCGCTGCGCAAGCATGGCGTGCGGTTCGGCCAGTTCACCATCTTCATGCCGTTGCTTTTGAAACCCGCGCCGACGCGGCTGCGCCTGGTGCTGTGGTCGCTGTCCAAGGGGCTGGATGTCTTCCCCGAGTCGCCGCCGCCGGGTCTTGTCACCGTGCCCACGGTCGAGGGGGCGGTCCCCGGCACCTACGCCATGTCCGGGTATCGCGCGGCGGGCGATCGGGCGATCCGCATCGACATGCTGGAACGGCTGGCCGACATGCTGCGAGACCAGGACACGCGCGGCGGCTTCGAGGCTACCGCCGACATGCTGTCGATTACCGGCATGACGCTGGACCAGTTCGCCGGCCTGATGCAGGGGCTGGGCTACAAGGCCGAACGCGGCGAACGCGAGAAGGTCAAGCCGGTCGACCAGGCCCTGGCCGAGGCGCCCGATGCCGCCGCACAGGACGATGCCGCTGGTCAGACCGCCGAGGACAGGGCCGAGGAGATCCTCGATGCGGGCGTGGCCCAGGTGGCCGAAACCGCCCCCGAGGCCCCCGCGGTCGAAACGGACATCCCGGCCGCCTCGGAAGGGGAAACGCCGGTGGGCACAGCCCCCGACGCGGACGTGGCCGAACCGGACGTCGAGGTCTATTACACATTCACCTGGGGTGGCGGCCGCCGGGGCAACGCGCACGGCCGCAAGCCCCAAGGCAAGGCAGGCGGCCCCAAAGGCAAGCGCGGCAAACCCAAGGGCGAAAAGGGTGGTGACAAGGGCCAACGGTTCGAAAGCAAGCCGCCCCGCAAGGAAAAGCAGATCGACCCCGACAACCCCTTTGCGCAGGCGCTTGCGGGGCTCAAGTCCAAGTGAGCGCGGCGGCCACGATACGGCTGGACAAGTGGCTGTGGCAGGCCCGGTTCTTCAAGACACGCAGCCTGGCGGCCAAGGTCGTTCAGGCCGGCAAGGTTCGGGTGGACGGCACGCCGGTGTCGAAACCGGCGCGCGCAGTAAGCCCGGGTGCGGTGCTCACCTTTCCCCAGTCCGACCGGGTGCGTGTGGTCCAGGTGGTGGCGCTGGGCGAACGGCGCGGCCCCGCCCCCGAGGCGCAAGCGCTCTATGAGGATTTGAGCCCGGTCGAGGAAAAATCTCCCAAGACACCACGCTATGACGGGAAGGGCCGTCCCTCGCGACGCGAGCGCGAGAACCGCGCGGCTTTCCTGCGCGACATCGGGCGCTGACCGCTTGCGAAGGGCCCTTTCGTGGATTAGCTAAGGCTGAGCAACCGTTTCGGATCGACCCATGACCTACATCGTCAACGACAACTGCATCGCCTGCAAATACACAGATTGTGTCGAGGTCTGCCCCGTGGATTGCTTCTACGAGGGTGAGAACATGCTGGTGATCCATCCGGATGAATGCATCGACTGCGGTGTCTGCGAGCCCGAATGCCCCGCCGACGCGATCCGGCCCGACACCGAACCGGACATGGAAAAATGGGTCGAGTTCAACCGCAAGTATTCCGAGATGTGGCCGGTCATCATCACCAAGAAGGATCCGCTGCCAACCGCAGAGGAGATGGACGGAAAGCCGGGCAAGATCGACCTGTTTTCGGAAAACCCAGGCGAGGGCGGCTAGCCCCGATTCGCACCTTAGTGGCGTCGGTTTGGGGCCGCATGAGCCTTGGAAACAAGGTCGTGGCCCCCGTGCTGCGCCGCGGCGCTTCCGAAAGCTCGTTTTTTGTGCTATCATAAAATCGATGTTGCAAGAGTATTGACCCGAAAACCTACCGATTGCCCGACGGGACCGGACCGGTCCCGCCGGGTTTTCTGTCGCCCGTCATCAGCCGCGCGGTTCGGAATAGCCCGATCCGGCGGCCCTTTTGGAAGGATGCCATGAGCAAGAAAGCACAATACAAACCGAACCAATTCGTGGTGTACCCGGCCCATGGTGTGGGCCAGATCATGTCGATCGAAAAGCAAGAAGTCGCGGGCTTCGAGCTGGAGCTGTTCGTAATTTCCTTCGAGAAGGACAAGATGACCCTGCGGGTGCCCACCAACAAGGCCGACGAGGTCGGGATGCGGTCGCTGGCGAGCCCGGACGTGGTGGCCGACGCGATGAAGACGCTGAAGGGCAAGGCCAAGGTCAAGAAGGCCATGTGGTCGCGCCGGGCGCAGGAATACGAACAGAAGATCAATTCTGGTGACCTGATCGCCATCGCCGAGGTCGTGCGCGACCTGCACCGTGCCGACGACCAGCGCGAACAGAGCTATTCCGAGCGCCAGCTTTACGAGGCGGCGCTGGAACGCCTGACCCGCGAGATCGCCGCCGTCAACAATGGCGACGAGACGGACGCTGCCAAGGAAATCGACGAGGTTCTGATCAGCCGCGCCGCCTGACCCGGTGCCGCCCTCGAACGGAGAAAGCCGCGTTCGGTCGAACGCGGCTTTCGCTGTTTTCGTGGGGCCCGTTGCGGTGTGGGCCCGTCAGTCCAGCGCCCGCCAGCCGATATCGGTTCGATTGAAGCCCTGCGGCCAGTCGATCCGGTCGATCATCCCGTAGGCACGCTCTTGCGCCTGCGCCAGGGTCTTGCCACGCGCGGTGACGTTCAGCACGCGGCCGCCGCTGGCGGTGATCCGGCCGTCGCGTTCCGTCGTGCCCGCGTGAAAGACCATGTGGGCACTGTCCTCGGGTAGGTCGTCCAGCCCGTTGATTGCGCTGCCTTTTTCGTAGGCCCCGGGATAGCCTTTGGCGGCCATCACCACGGTCATCGCATGGTCATCGGCCCAGTTCACCCGCATCCCGTTCAAGCGTCCCTCGGCGCAGGCCTGCATCAGGTCCAGCGCCTGCGCGCCCAGCCGCATCATCAGCACCTGGCATTCCGGGTCGCCGAAGCGGACATTGTATTCCACCAGGCGCGGCTGGCCGTTCTCGATCATCAAGCCGACGTAAAGAACGCCCTGGTAGGGGGTGCCGCGCCGCGCCATCTCAGCGATGGTCGGGCTGACGATTTCGTCCATGGTCTTCTGCACGATTGCATCGGTCAACACGGGGGCGGGGGAATAGGCGCCCATGCCGCCGGTATTGGGTCCCGCGTCGCCGTCGAAGGCGCGCTTGTGATCCTGCGCGGTGCCAACGGGCAGGGCGGTTTCGCCGTCGCAAAGCACGAAAAACGAGGCTTCCTCGCCGGTCATGAACTCCTCGATCACGACCTCGGCCCCGGCGGCGCCGAACTCGCCCGAGAACATGTCGTCTATGGCGGCCAGCGCCGTGGCCTCTTCCATGGCGACGATCACCCCCTTGCCCGCGGCCAGCCCGTCGGCCTTGACCACGATGGGGGCGCCTTGGTCGCGGATATGGGCCTTGGCGGCGGCGGCATCGGTGAAGTGGCCGTAGCCGGCGGTGGGAGCGTTGCAGGCGGCGCAGATCTCTTTTGTGAAGGATTTGGACGCTTCCAGGCGGGCCGCAGCGGCGGAAGGTCCGAAAACCGCAATCCCGGCGGCGCGCAGCGTGTCGGCCACCCCGGCGGCCAGCGGTGCCTCGGGGCCGATGATTACCAGGTCCACGGCGTTGTCCGCGCAGAACCCCGCCACGGTGTCCCCGTCCAAGATGTCGAGCGCTGGGCATTCGGCGATCTGCGCGATCCCCGCATTGCCGGGGGCCACGATCAACCGGTCGCATTTGGGGTTCTGCAGGACGGCCCAGGCCAGGGCATGTTCGCGCCCGCCGGCACCGAGGATCAGGATGTTCATGGTCGCTTTTCCTTTCGCTTGCGGCCTTTTATGGTCGCGGGGAATGCAGCACAAGGGCGCCCAATGGACCTGATCGACGAGCCGGAAAACGCGGGCAACACGCCGGAATTCACCGTCAGCGAGCTGTCGGGCGCGGTCAAGCGCGCCATCGAGGGCGAATTCGGCCATGTTCGCGTCAAGGGCGAGGTGGGCCGCGTCGTGCGCGCCCGGTCGGGACATCTCTATTTCGACCTCAAGGATGATCGCAACGTGCTGGCCTGCACCACCTGGAAGGGCCAGATCCCGGGGCTGAGCGTGATTCCCGAAGAGGGGATGGAGGTGGTGGTCCATGGCCGGATGACCACCTTCGGCAGCCAGTCGAAATACCAGCTGAACGCGGTCGAGGTGGCCGTGGCGGGGGTCGGCGCGCTGATGGCGATGCTGGAAAAGCGCAAGACGGCGTTGCAGGCCGAAGGGCTGTTCGCGCCAGAACGCAAGCAGGCGCTGCCCTTCCTGCCCGAGGTGATCGGCGTCGTGACCTCGGCGCAGGGCGCGGTGATCCGTGACATCCTGCACCGGCTGCGCGACCGGTTCCCGCGAAAGGTTTTGGTCTGGCCCGTGGCGGTGCAGGGCAAGGAGTGCGCGCCGCAGGTGGCGCGGGCCATCGCGGGCTTCAACGCCATGACGCCGGGCGGTGCGCTGCCCCGGCCCGACCTTTTGATCGTGGCGCGCGGTGGCGGGTCGATCGAGGATCTGTGGGGTTTCAACGAGGAAGAGGTTGCGCGCGCGGCCGCGGCCAGCGCGATCCCGCTGATTTCGGCGGTGGGGCACGAAACCGACACCACGCTGGTCGACTTCGTGGCGGACAGGCGCGCACCCACGCCGTCGGCGGCGGCGGAAATCGCCGTGCCCGTGCGGCTGGAATTGATGAATGCGGTCGACCAGCTGGACAGCCGCCTGTCCCGGGCCGTGACCGAAGGGGTGCGGGGGCGCAAGCAGCGGGTCAGTGACCTGGGCAGGCTTCTGCCCAAGCCCGACATGCTGGTCGAGGACGCCCGGCAACGCTTCGACTACTGGTCGGAACGGTTGGACCTTGCCCTCAAGGGGCGCGTAAGCGCCGGGGAGTTGCGGCTGAGCCGGGCGGCGGGCAGCCTGCGGCCCGGGCTGCTGCAGGGGCGGCTGGAGCGCGCTCGCGAACGGCAATCGGGCTGGGCCGCGCGGCTGGCGCCGGCGCTGGCCCGGGCCGCGCGGGACAAGCGCACGGCCTTTGTCCACCAGGCCGGGCGGCTGAGCCCGGTCCAGATCGAGCGGACGATCTCCAAGGGGCGTGACGACGTTCGGGCGCGGCTGGACCGGCTGCGGCTGGTGGCGCGCACCGGGCTGGACCGCCGGCAGGCCCGGCTGGAGGCACTGGACAGCCTGCGCCGGACGCTGGGCTATACCGAAACGCTCAAGCGGGGCTATGCCGTGGTGCGGGGCGATGGTGACGTCGTCACGACCGCCAAGGCGGCGGGCAAGGCCGGGGCGCTGGAGCTGGAATTCGCCGATGGCAAGCTGTCGGTGGCTCAGGTTGGGGGCAGGCCTTCGAAGACCTCGAGGTCCAAAAAAGCGCCGCCCGACCAAGGCAGTCTGTTCTAGCGCCTGCCGCCGTCATTCCCGGCCACGTGGCCCCATCGTATGCGCATTTGACAAACCAAGCCCGATTAGAGAAATTTCGGGGTCCGATTGTTCGCGACGTGCCTCAGACCTTGCCACCTGACAGGTTGTCGCCTGTCCGAAGGCAGGGCGGTATCGGTCGCGGGAAGCGGGGTTGCCGGGCGGGCATCTGCATAGGGCCGAACGCTTGCGGCAGGGCTTGTCGTCAGGTCGCTGCCACCCCTGAGCGGGCCTCCGAATTTTGACGTGACAAGCGGAAATGGATCGACCTAGGGTCGTCGGACGCGAAGAAAAACCGGGCAAGCCGGTCCATCGTCCAACCGGAGGACTTTCAATGACGTTTCTCAAACCCATGATGTTCGCGGCGGCTCTTGCCGTTGTCGGCATTGCCGCGCAGGCGCAGGAAAAACTCAAGGTTGTCTACCACGTCTCCGAGATTGACCGCGTCGGCTTTGCGCTGGGCAACATGCAAAACCATATTGACGGCGTCGGCGGGCCAGAGAATGTCGAACTGGTCTTGGTGGCGCACGGGCCCGCACTGAAGGCGTTTCACGATTTGCTTGCCGACCCGCAAATATCGGAACGCGTGTCGGCCTTGCAGGAACAGGGCGTCGATTTCGAAGCCTGTGGCAACACGATGAGCGCGCAGGCCGTGTCGCTGTCCGACCTGCTGGAAAATTTCGTCCGTCGCGATGAGGGGGGCGTGGTTCGGATCTCGGAGCTACAGAGCCAAGGCTATATGTATATCCGGCCGTAGGCCTGACACCGGCTCCTGTCTTTCCAGGGAGGGGGCGGTATCTGCGCGTCAGGGCCGGGCGCGCATTGGCAGTTCACTCGCGGGCTCTGCGCCGAACGGCTTGGCCTCACGCCCCCATGTTGTCGCAGATCAGCGGCTCGCTTTCCTCGACCTCGTAGATCACGGAGTCGCCGGTACCATCGAGGAACTCGGCACGTATGCCGCCGGCGTCGCGGAAGACCGCCCAGCATTTCGGCTGTGGGTCGTTCTCGTAGACGAAGCAGATCGCGCCGTCGTCCTCGTACCACTCACCCATCACGCAATCGCCGTCGATGAAAGACCAGATCACCCGGCGCGAAGGGGCGTAGTACTCGATCCCGTAGGGCAGGCCATTGGCGGAAAAGGTCAGCGTCTTGCCGGTCATGTAGGCGTCGAACTCGTCGCCGGTCATCGGTGTTTCGGCCAGCGCGGACAGGGGCAGAAGGGCGAGGGCGAGGGCGAGCAGTCTCATGCGCTTCAGTCTGGCAGATGGCCCTGCCGCCCGTCCACCCGGTTCTGCCATTCGGTCGCCAGCGGATCCATGAGCCGCCGCCAGCGCCGGGGCGACAGGGCGATGCAGGCCATCACGGGCAGGGAATAGGGCAGGCGGGGCATGTCCTCTTCCAGGCGCAGGGCCGGGTAGGGGCGCGCCGGATGGGCGTGGTGGTCGGAATGGCGCGGCGCGTTCAGCATGAGCGCCGAGCTGAACCAGTGCGGCGCGTTCCACGAATGGGCGGGGCGCACCGGTTCGGGCTTGCCGCTGGGGCCGGCACTGCGGCGCAGCCCGTAATGCTGCACGTAATCCGAGGTCAGCAGCTGCAATTGCGCGAAGACAGCCAGCGCCAGGAACCAGAACAGCCCCGCCGTCCCGCCCAGGGCCCGGGCGGCCAGGCAGAAGGCCAGCCCGCCCAAGACATAGACCACGAACGGATTGCGCCAGGCCGGCCGGCCCGAGGCCCGGTCGCGCGCCCGTTCGGCGGAGAAGGCGCGGCGCAACTCACCCGGCCAGGCCCGCAGCAGGAACCGGTAGAGCCCCTCGCCCCAGCGGGCGGAATTGGGATCGGCCTTGGTGCCCACATGGACATGATGCACCAGCACGTGGCCCGACACATGCTGCCCGTAGAGCACCGACAGGTAGGCCAGCACACCGGCCCGGCGCAGCAGCCGCGACGAGCGGTGGATCAGCTCATGCGCGTTGGAATTGCCGACCTGTCCCAGGAACAGCCCTGTCCCGAGCGCCAGCGCCAGCGCCTCTACCCAGGACAGTGCCCCCCGGCCCAAGCTGGCCACGACCAACGCCAGCAGCGCCAGCTGCGCGGCCACCAGCGCCAGTGACAGGGCGTCGGCGCGGGGAAACTCGGCCGCCCCGTCCTCGGCGGGCAGGGTCAGCGCCACCGCCTCGTCCAACACGGCCGCCAACACGGTCATCCAGGCAAGCCCCAGGTATATCCACGCCCCGCCCCAGAGCGCGCCAAGCCCCAACAAGACCGGCGCGGTCACCGTGGCCAGGGCAAATAGGATCATCGGATGCCGCATGGGAAGGCTTGCCTGAAAACTGCGTTGTGGCGACACTCTAGCAAGTCTACCGGCCAGAGATAAGGCCCCGGCAGAGGAGAAACGCGTGCCCCTCCTGACCCTGATCGGCGCCGGGTTGGCACTCGTCTTCTGGATGGCGTTCTGCTGGCGCAGGTCCGGCTGGACCCGAAGTGTTGTCAAGACCGGGTCGGTCGCGGTCCTGGCCCTGGCGGCCGCGGGGCAGGGTCTGCCGGTGCTGGCCGCCGCGCTGGCGCTTGGCGCGCTGGGCGATTTCTGCCTGTCCCGGGTCGGGGCACGCTGGTTCCTGGCCGGGATGGCGGCCTTCGGCGCTGCACACCTGGCCTACACCGTGCTGATGCTGGACGGGGCCGCGTTGCCCGGACGTTGGCCCGCCATGATCGCGCTTGGCCTGTTCGGGGCTTTTATGGTGGGGCTGCTGTGGCGGCGGTCGGGGGCGCCGCGCGGGCCGGTCCTGGCCTATGTCGCGGTGATCCTGGCCATGGGGATGGTGGCGCTTGCCCTGGGCGATGCGCCCTGGTGGCGGCTCGTCACGCTGTCCGCGCTGCTTTTCGTCGTGTCCGACAGCCTTCTGGCGGCCGAGCTGTTCCTCGTGCCGCGGCGCCACCCGGCTCGGCGCGTCCTGCCATTCCTGGTCTGGCCGACCTACTGGCTGGCGCAGGCGGGGCTGCTCTGGGGGCTGACGCATGGAGCAATCAATTGATCGCGCGCCCTTAACCTTTGGCGCGCATGTGATTAAGTGTGGGGCGACGTCGTTTGGAGCGCCCCATGGCCTTTTTCAAGAAACTCAAGGACCGCCTGTTCAAATCCTCTTCCAAGATCGAGGAGGGGCTTGACGCCATCGTCGAGGATGGCGGGGTCGCGGAAGAGGTCGCGGCAGCCGACCCGGAGCCGACGCCAGAGCCGGACCCCGGGCCAGCACCGAAGCCGGACCCGGCACCCGAACCCGAACCGGACCCCGCGCCCGAGCCCGAGCCTGAACCCGAGCCTGCGCCCAAACCTGAGCCTGAGCCCGAGCCGGACCCCGAACCGGAGCCAGAGCCGGTCCCCGTTCCCGGTCCTGCACCCGCGCCGCAGCCCGATCCCCGACCTGACCCGGCGCCGCAGGAAATGCCCGTGCGGGACCCGGAGCCGGCGCCCCCCGCCCCGCCGCAGGAAGTGCCACCGGCGCCCGATCCCACCCCCGCGCCGGCCCCGGTCGAACTGCCCGACAGTACCCCGCCCGAGATGCCGCAGGCGATGGATGTGGCCACCGCCACCGAAACCATGGAACCTGCGGCCAAGCCCGGCCTTCTGGGGCGCCTGCTGGGCCGCGGCGATAAGAAAACCGTCATCCGGCGCGAGTTGGACGACGATATGCTCGAACAGCTCGAGGAACTGCTGATCACCGCCGACATGGGCGTGGACACGGCCCTGCGCGTCACCGCGAACATGGCCGAGGGCCGTTTCGGCAAGAAGCTTTCGACGCAGGAAATCAAGGAATTGCTGGCCGCCGAGGTCACCCGCATCATGGACCCGGTGGCCCGGCCGATGCCGCTCTACCCTTCCAAGCCGCAAGTGGTGCTGGTCGTGGGCGTCAACGGGTCCGGCAAGACGACGACCATCGGCAAACTGGCCAGCCAGTTCCGCGCCGCCGGAAAATCCGTAGTGATAGCCGCCGGGGATACGTTCCGCGCGGCGGCCGTGGAACAATTGCAGGTCTGGGGCGAGCGGGCGGGTGTGCCCGTGCTGACCGCGCCCGAGGGGTCGGACCCCGCCAGCCTGGCCTGGGACGCGATGGAACAGGCGCAGAAGGACGGCGCCGACCTCTTGATGATCGACACTGCGGGCCGACTTCAGAACCGCGCCGACCTTATGGAGGAGTTGGCCAAGATCGTCCGCGTGATCCGCAAGAAGGACCCGGATGCGCCGCACAACACCCTGCTGGTGCTGGATGCGACCACCGGGCAGAACGCCCTGTCCCAGGTCAAGACCTTCCAGGAATTGGCCGACGTGTCGGGGCTGGTGATGACCAAGCTGGACGGCACCGCCAAGGGCGGCGTTCTGGTGGCTCTGGCCGACAAGTTCGGCCTGCCCATCCATGCCATTGGCGTGGGGGAACAGATCGACGACCTGGCGCCCTTCGATCCCGAGGATTTCGCTGCCGCCTTGACGGGGTTGGACCGATGAGGGCGCTGGCAGCTTCCCTGATGGCCGTGGTCGTCGCCGGTTCCGCAACCGCGCAGGACCGTATGAGCACCGCGACCTGCGAGGCCAGCTGGGGAATTTTCTCCGACGCGGTGGGCTGGTCCGCCGACGAGCTTGCCCATGATGCACCCCGTGCCACCGAGGACGGCTGGTGCGGCATCGCCGAACTGCGCTGGACCGGGGCCTTCGCGCTGGACGTGCAATTGGCCGACCTGCGCTGGCGCTTGGGCGACCCGGCCCGCCTGATCGAGGACGGGCTGCCGCCCCGCGCCATCGAGGCGACCGTGGGTCGGATCGCGACCTGGCCCGATATCGGCAACCCGGTCCGCAATTACGCCTATCGTCTTCAAGGCCCGCAATTCGAAGGCGCGGCGGCGCTGCGGCTGCAATGGGACGGGGTCGCCAAGGCGCTGACGCTTCAGGACCTGAGCATGGATTTCGGCGATCTCGGCGCCGTCAAGCTGACCGCGCGGGCCTCGGGCGTGGACCTGTTCGACACCGAGGCGATGATGCGCAGCGCGGGGACCGTCGCGCTCGAGACCATGACGCTGGAGGTTGTCTCGACCGGGTTCCTCGAACGCTACCTCGCCTTGCCACTGGCGCAGGCGCTGCTCGACCCCGAGGGGCCGGCGCCCGAGGCGCAGGTCGCGGCACTGGTCGACCGGGCCAAGACCGCGCTGGCCGATCTGGACGGGGCCCTGTTGCCGGACCGGTCGCGCACCGCGCTCGAGGACGCTCTGGACAGCCTGCCCCGCCCGCGCGGCACCTTACGGGTGCAGGTGCAGGCGCAAGAACCGTTGCCCGTGGGGCGGATCGTGACCGACTTGCTTTCGATGGCGCCGCAGGACGGGCCGGCCAGCCTGCTCGAGGACTACGCGGATCGTCTGCGGCTGGGCGTGAACTGGTCGCCCTTGCGGGGGGCGCAGTGATGCGCGCGGCAGTGATCGGGCTGGTCCTGGCGGCGCTGGCGGTTCCGGCCGCGGCCTATGACAGGATGCAGCGCAGCCAATGCCGCGACGCGCTGGCTGCCGGGGCCGCGGCGATCGGGCTGGACCAGGCCGACATCTACGCCGCCGACCGCGCACGCCACATGGTCACGCCCGATGGCTGGTGCCGTCTGTTCGGGGATGACCCGATGCTGGGCGACGCGCCCTTCGCCACGCTGGATTGGCGCGCCGAGGCGATATCCCGCCTGATCCGCGAGAAACGACCGCCCGCGGCACTACAGGTGCGCGTCCGGGACTGGCGGGTGGAACCGGACGACCCGCTGACACGCGGCGCGCGCGCGCGCCCGGCGCCGCTTGACGCCGAGATATCGCTGCGCCATCAACAGGACAGCCGCCAGCTTATCCTGGAAAACCTGCGGATCGGGTCCGATGCCGGGGACGAGTTTTTGCTGACGGCGGTTTTCGAACGGGTCGATTTCAGCTCCGCTGCCATGGCGCAGGTCAGCCTGGGCAGTGTCGCGCTTGGCCGGCTGAATGCGCGTGCCACGCTCAATGGCTGGGTCGAGAACCGGGTGTTGCCCGGCCTGGCGGTAGAGGGCGACCCGCCGGCCGTTCGCCGGATGATCCGCGATGGGCTGGACCGTCTGCCCGGGTCCCTGTTCGACACGAAAGCAGAGGAGAACCTGGACGCCTTCCTCGCAGCCTTGCCCGCACCGCGCGGCACGCTGGAACTCGGCCTGCGCTCGGACAGCGGGATGATGTTCTCGGGGCTGGGGGCCCTTTTTATCTTCGGGCGGAGCCTGGAGGCCGATGACCCCCTCGCGGCCCTGCTCGACGGGGTTCGGGCCGACGTGTTCTGGACACCGGATACCGACCAGACCGAGTGAGTGACTGGATCCTCTCCATCGCCGGAACGCCACAGGGGGCGCTCTGGGCGTCGGTGCTGGCCCTGGTCTCGGCCATCGCCCATGCCGGTTTCGGCGCCTTGCAGAAGGGCCGCCATGACCCCTGGATGATCCGGGGGGCCATCGACGGCTGGCTGGTGGTGATCTCGGCGCCCGTCGCGCTGTTTCTGGTGCCCTGGCCCACGCCGCAGACCTTCGCAATCCTGGCCGGGGCGCTGGGCATTCACTTCGCATACAAGCTAAGTGTCGCGCTGGCCTATGAACGCGCCGCCTTCACGGTGGTCTACCCGATGATCCGGGGCACTGGCCCGCTGGTCACGGTGATCGCGGCCAGCCTGCTGTTCGAGGAATTGTTCACGCCCATGCAGTGGCTGGGCGTGGCCTGCCTTTCGGGGGGCATGGCGCTGTTGGCGCTGCGCAACATGGCCGCTGATGCGGTCGACCCCGAGGGCGTGCGGCGCGGCTTGGTCTTCGCGCTGATCGGCGGGCTGCTGGTTGCGCTTTATACCGTCTACGACGCATGGGGCATCCGGCAATCGGCGGACCCGTTCACCTTCTTGGCCTGGTTCTTCTTCATCACCGCGCTGGACTTCCCGGTCTTGGCCTGGATTCGCTATCGCCGCCTTGGCGCGCCGGGCGGGGTCGCATCGCTTTTGCGCCGCGGCCTTGCGGGGGCGCTGATCGCCTGGGTCAGCTTCGGTGGCGTCATGCTGGCCACGCGGCTGGACAAGGTGGGCGAGGCGGCTGTGCTGCGCGAAACCTCGACGGTCTGGGCGGCGCTGATCGGCTGGTTCATCTTGGGCGAGACCGTGGGACCGCGCCGCCTTTTGTTGATGGGATTGATCGCTTTGGGGGCTGTCATCGTGGAATTCGGAGGGTAAGAGGGGGCCATGGCGGAAAAACAGATAAAACCCTGGGTGAAACAGCTTCTGGAACTGGGGCCGACGCTGGCCTTTTTCCTGCTCTACCTGCGCATCAAGGATGACAGTTTCACCTATGGTGGGACCGAGTATTCCGGTTTCATCGTCGCCACGGTGGCCTTCGTGCCGATCCTTCTGGTGGCGATGTCTGTGCTCTGGCACCTGACTGGCAAGCTTAGCCGGATGCAGATATTCACCGCCCTGATGGTGATCTTCTTCGGGGCGCTCACCGCCTGGTTCAACGACGAGCGCTTCTTCAAGATGAAGACCTCGATCGTCTATGGCACTTTCGCGGGGCTTCTGGGGATCGGTCTTTTGCGCGGGCGCAGCTACCTGGAATTCGTCATGGGGGAATTCCTGCCCATGGAACACGACGGGTGGATGATCCTGACCCGGCGGCTCTGCGGGCTGTTCGTGGGGCTGGCCGTGGCCAACGAGATCATCTGGCGCACCATGTCCGACACCACCTGGGTGACGATCGAGACATTCGGCTTTCCGATCGTGCTGTTCTTGTTCCTGTGGATGCAGATCGTCGGGCTGCAACGCTACCTGATCGAGGACAAGGAAGAGGGCTGAGGCCTCAGGGCGCGCCCCTGACCCATGGCGTTGTGAATGTCGGTGGCCGGGTCGCGGGGGCCAGCCGGGACCGCAGAACCGGCAGGGGCGTGCGATGCGGCTGCATCAGCAGCGCCCGGTAGAACCCGAAAACGCCGGGCCGCAGGTAGCCCGACCAATGACAGATCGGCGCCCTGGGCGGCGCGATGCGGTGGCCGAGCCGCCGCAGCGTGGTAAGCACCGGTGCCCGGTCCAGCCGCACGTCCAGCCAGTTCTCGGCGTCCAGCCCGCCCGCCACGGTCGGCCCGCCCAGCGGCGCGGCCAGCCTCAGAAGCACATCGAACAGGAGGTTCTCGCGCCCGGTGATGTTGATGACCTCGGCCCGCGCCCCGGCCGGTGCGGCCAACAGGGCGCGGGTTTCGCGCCGGAACAGCGCGGCAGAGATCAGGATCAGGCGGCCGACATCGCCGGCGGCCAGATGGCGCAGCGACAGCATCGCGACCCTGGCGCCCAGTGAATGGCCGATCAGGTGCAGGGGACGCTCGGGGTCCAGCCGCCGAACGGCGCCGACAAGCCGGGCAAGGTCGGCGGCGGCCAGGTCGGCACGGGCCAGGGCATCCCAGATATGCCCACGCGCCGGCCAGCCATAGGCCACCGCCAGCCCTGCATCGCCCTGCAGCCCGAGATGGCGCGGCCAGCTGACAGCCTTCCAGCAGTCGCGCCGCGGCTCAAGGCTCAGGATATGGCGGTGGGGGCTGGTCTCGTGGCGCTCGGGCGAGAACCGGAACCCGTGCAGCATGATGACCACCGGCGCGTTCGGGGGCAGGCCCGCCATAGCCGCGCCAAGGGTCGCGTCATCGGGGTGATCGCCCATGTTGACCGGCAGAAGTGTCATCGCCTTCCCTCAACATCTTGGGGGTGATATGCGGGCCAACCGCTACGGCTGCGTGACGCTCCTATGATGTTTCGATGACAGCGCGCTGCGGGATTGACGCGGGGCGACCCTTGGCCTAAGCCATGCGCCAGTGGCGATTTGTTACCGGATTGCGGGCCACTTAAAACATGCCGCTAAAAGGTCGAAGGGATGTTCGCCCCGATACCTTTCTCCGGTGTCGGGGTTTTTTCATGCCTGAAGGAGGGCGCTATGGACAAGTGGAGGCGGCGCACGCGGGCGGTGCATGCAGGCACCCGTCGCAGCCGGTATGGCGAGGTCAGCGAGGCGGTCTTCCTGACCCAGGGCTTCGTCTATGACAGTGCCGAGGCCGCCGAGGCCAGGTTCGAGGCCGCGGGAGAGGACGAATTCATCTATGCCCGCTACGGCAATCCCACCGTACGCATGTTCGAGGACCGGATCGCCGACCAGCTGGGCTACGAGGATGCCTTCGCCTGCAACAGCGGCATGGCGGCGGTCAGCGGTGCGTTGACCGCGCTTCTCCAGGCGGGCGATCACGTCGTGTCCTCGCGGGCGCTGTTCGGGTCGTGCCTTTACGTGCTCGAAGATATCCTTGCGCGCTTCGGTGTCGAAATCACCCTGGTCGACGGCACCGACAATGCCGCCTGGGAGGCCGCCATTCGCCCCGACACCCGGCTGGTCTTCTTCGAAAGCATCTCGAACCCGACACTGGAAGTCGTGGACATGGCGCAGGTCGTGCGCCTGGCCCATGCCCGGGGCGCGCTGGTGCTGGCCGACGATGCCATGGCCACGCTGGTCTATTCCTACGCGCGCGAATGCGGGGCCGATATCGCCATCATCTCGACCACCAAGCATGTGGACGGGCAGGGGCGGATGCTGGGCGGGGCCATCTGCGGCAGCCGCGACCTGATCCGCGGCCCGATCGAGACCTACATGAAACACACCGGAGGGGCGATGAACCCGTTCACCGCCTGGACCCATCTCAAGGCGCTGGAAACGCTGGACCTGCGGGTGCGCGCCCAGGCCGAGGGCGCGGCGCGCCTGGCCGAGGCGCTGGCGGATCATCCCGCCGTTTCCAAGTTGCGCTATCCGACCCATGATGCGCATCCGCAACATGCGCTGGCCCGGTCGCTGACCGCGTCGGGCGGCACCGTGCTGGCCTTCGAGGTCAGGGGCGGCAAGCCGGCCTGTTTTCGGGTGCTCAACGCGCTGGAAATCATAAAGATTTCCAACAATTTCGCCGATGCGAAATCCATCGCCACCCATCCCGCGACCACCACGCACCAGCGCCTGCCGCAGGATCAGAAGGATGCGCTGGGCATCAGCGACGGGCTGGTGCGGCTGTCGGTCGGGCTGGAAGACCCCGAGGACCTGATCGCCGACCTGACGGCGGCGCTGGGGGCGGCCTGATGTGGGTTCGCGACGCCCGGGCCGAGGATGTCGGCGCGCTGGCCGAGATATTCTGGCGCGCGGTGCGCGAGGGGGCCGCACCCTGCTATTCGGATGCCGAACGCGCGGCCTGGGCGCCGGACCGGCCGGATGCAGCGGCCTGGGCGCGGCGCCTGGACGGGCTGCAAACCGTTGTCGCCGAGGAGGGGTGCCCGCGCGGGTTCATGTCGCTGCGCGCCGATGACGGGTATCTCGACCTCGCGTTCGTCGATCCCGAGTGGCGCGGTCGCGGCGTGGCCGACCGGCTTTATGCCGTTCTGGAGGGGCGCGCACGGGCCCGTCGCTTGCCGCGTCTGACGACCCATGCAAGCCGGATGGCGCGCGGATTCTTCCTGCGCCATGACTGGTTGGTGATGTCCGCGCAGACCGTGCAGCGCGGCGCCGTGCCACTGGCGCGGTTTGAAATGGAAAAATGGCTGGTGCCGGCCAGCGACGCATTTCAAGGCGATGCCGCCGGAATCGGATGATCCGGACAGCGAACGCCAGCGTATTGTTCACGTAGACATTGGACAAGCAAGCAGGTCAGACCTATCTCTGGTGTCTGCGAGATTGCATTGAGGGAAGCGATATGAATCTGCACTCCAAGGACCTGGCCCGCGACCTGACCCGCGAAGAGGCTGAAGAGGCGCTCAGCCTGCTGCGCCGCTGGGCAGAAGGTGCCACGGATGAAGAAGTCGCACAGCTCGATCCGCTGGTGTCGCGGCTGATCCCCGGACGCGAAGTGTCGAATTACCCTGCGCTGGCGCGCGCCTACCCGGAAGAATTCCGCGTGGACGAGGCCTACAAGGCCTCGATGCCCGACCTTCAGAACGGCCCGTCCAGCCTGATCCGCGGCGCGCGGCGGGCGATCCAGCACGTGGGCATTTCCAATTTCCGCCTGCCGATCCGGTTTCACACCCGGGACAATGGCGACCTGACACTGGAAACCAGCGTGACCGGCACCGTCAGCCTTGAGGCGGAGAAGAAGGGCATCAACATGTCCCGGATCATGCGCAGCTTCTACGAGCATGCCGAGGAGACGTTTTCCTTCGAGGTCGTGGAACGGGCGCTGGATGCCTACAAGTCTGACCTCGAAAGCTTCGATGCGCGCATCGAGATGCGGTTTTCCTTCCCCGCCAAGGTCCGCTCGCTGCGCTCGGGGCTGGACGGGTTCCAGTATTACGATATTGCGCTGGAAGTGGTGGAAACCGACGGCGTGCGCCGCCGGATGATGCACCTGGATTACGTCTACTCGTCGACCTGTCCCTGTTCTCTGGAACTGTCGGAACATGCCAGGCAGTTCCGCAGCCAGCTGGCGACGCCGCATTCGCAGCGCTCGGTGGCGCGCCTGTCGGTCGAGATGGACGCCGGTGCCCCCTGCCTGTGGTTCGAGGACCTGATCGACATTTGCCGCACCGCGGTGCCCACCGAAACCCAGGTCATGGTCAAGCGCGAGGACGAACAGGCCTTCGCCGAGTTGAACGCCGCCAACCCGATCTTCGTCGAGGATGCCGCGCGCCTGTTCGCCGAAGGGCTGCAGGCCGATCCGCGGATCGGCGATTTCCGCGTCATCGCCAGCCACCAGGAAAGCCTGCATTCCCACGACGCGGTCAGCGTTCTGACCGAAGGCCCCACCTTCGAGGCTGAAAGCCTTGACCCGAAACTGTTTTCCACTTTGATCCACGTGGGCTAGGCGGCGGCGCGGCAGCGCTTGCGCTTGACTATCGGGGCCGGTCGGGCCAACGCTTTGGCCCATGTTCGACCTGCGCCCTGTGGGATATGTCATCGGCCTCCTCGTGGCGGCGCTGGGCCTGACGATGTTCGCGCCGCTGCTGGCCGATCTCGTGGCCGGCAACGGCTATTGGCCCGTCTTTCTGGAAAGCGGCGTCCTGACCGTGATGGTGGGCGGGCTGGTGGCACTGGCCTGTTCCAGTGGCGTGGCGTCCGGGCTGACCATTCGCCAGACCTTTCTGCTGACAACGCTGGTCTGGCTGACCCTGCCGCTGTTCGGGTCGATCCCCTTTCTTCTGGCCATAGACGGGCTGTCCTTCACCGATGCCTTCTTCGAGGCGATGTCGGGCCTGACCACGACCGGGTCCACCGTGCTGAGCCGGATCGAGACCCTGCCCGAGGGCATCAAGCTGTGGCGCGGCATCATGCAATGGCTGGGCGGGATCGGGATCATCGTCGTGGCCATGGTGTTCCTGCCCGAACTGAAGGTCGGCGGGATGCAGATCTTCCGTTCGGAAGGGTTCGACACGATGGGCAAGATCCTGCCCCGGGCGACCGAGATTTCCAGCTCGATCTCGGTGATCTACGTGTCGCTCACGCTGGCCTGCGCGCTGCTTTATTCGGCGGCCGGCATGAACAGTTTCGACGCGATCATCCACGCCATGACCACCATCGCGACAGGCGGATTCGCCAATTACGACAGGTCCTTCGGGGGGTTCGGGCCGGGGGTGGAATATACCAGTGCGCTCTTCATGCTGTTGGCTGCGCTGCCCTTCGTGCGCTACGTGCAGCTGATCTCGGGCGGCGGCGCGCAGCCATTGTTCCGTGACAGCCAGATCCGCGCCTTTTTCGCCATCGCCGCCGGGCTGGTGCTGGTGCTCGCCCTCTGGAACTGGGCGCTGAGCCGCGAGTTGACCGAAACCGCCTTTCGCAAGTCGCTGTTCAACGTGGTGTCGATCCTGACCGGGACCGGCTATGCCAGCGCCGACTACATGCAATGGGGGCCGTTCGCGGTCACGATGTTCTTCTTCATCGGACTGATCGGGGGCTGCGCGGGGTCCACCGCCTGTTCGGTCAAGGTGTTTCGCTACCAGTTGCTGTTTTCCGCCGTAAAGGCCCAGATCCGCCGCATCCACAGCCCGCACGGGGTGTTCTCCGTGCGCTACCAGGGCCGGCCAGTCAGCGAGGATGCCCTGAGTTCCGTCATGGCCTTCTTCGTTGCCTTCATGGTCGCGATCGGCGTCACCGGGGTGATATTGGGCATGACCGGCCTCGATTTCATCACCAGCGTCAGCGGCGCGGCCACGGCCATCGCCAATGTGGGGCCCGGCCTGGGAAACGAGATCGGACCGGCGGGCAATTTCGCCGGGCTGAACGATACGGCGAAATGGATATTGTCCATCGCCATGCTGGTGGGGCGGCTTGAAATCATGGCCGTTCTGACCATCCTGACCTGGCATTTCTGGAGGGCCTGATGAACCGACCGCTCGGCGCGCAAATCTCGCACATGCTGAAGGATCGCGGGGTCGAGGTGATCTTCGGCATTCCCGGTGTTCACAACCAGGAACTCTACCGAGGCATCGAAGAGGCCGGGATCACCCATGTGCTGGCCCGCCACGAACAGGGGGCGGGGTTCATGGCCGATGGCTATGCGCGGGCCACGGGCAAACCCGGAGTGGCCTATGTCATCACGGGGCCGGGCCTGTGCAACATCATGACGCCGATGGGACAGGCCTATTCGGACAGTGTGCCGATGCTGGTGATTTCCTCCTGCCTTGATGAGACAGCCGCCACGCGCGGGCAGCTACACCAGATGCTGGACCAGCGCGCCGCGGCCGATACGGTTTGCGAATGGTCCGAAGAGGCCCGCACAGCCGAAGCCGCCTATGCCCTGATCGACCGTGCGTTGATCGAGATGGCCAGCGAGCGGCCCCGGCCCCGGCATATCCAGATCCCGATCTCGGTGCTGGAAGCTTCGGCGCCGCCCCCCGGACCGCGCCTTGCCGTGGCCTCGGAAAGGTCGGATAACCCCATGCCGGCGGTGATCGAGGCCATCCTCGGCGCGAAACGACCGCTCTTCATTCTCGGCGGTGGCGCGAGTGGATGTGGCTATCAGGCGCGCGATGCGGTGCGAGCGCTGGGTGCGGCCTCATTCGAAACCTATGCCGGGCGCGGAATCATCGGTGCCTATGCGCTGAACTACCGAAGCTACCTCGCCCGGCCCGAGGCGCAGAGCGTCCTCGAACAGGCCGATGTCGTGGTGATGGTGGGCAGTGAACTGAGCCATTCCGATCTGTTGCGCGACGATGCCGGTATTCGCGGGCGTTTGATCCAGGTGGATATCGACCCCGGCGCGTTTCTACCCGATTGCGAATGGCCGGTTTTGTCGCGGGCGTCGGATTTTTTCGACGCGCTGTTGGCGGCACTGGAGGGCCACGTGCCCGCGACAGACTGGACACCGGCAGAGGTCAAATCCGCCAAGGCCCGCTGGCGCGGCCAGGTGGATGCGGAAACGCCGCATGTTCTGCCCGTGATGGACGCGCTGCGCGCCTGCCTGCCCGATCTGACCTCGATCTATTCGGACATGACCCAGTTTGCCTACGTCGCGCTGGAAAGTTGGCCGATGGAACGGCCCGGTTTCTGGCACCACCCGTCGGGCTTCGGCACGCTGGGCTATTCCTTGCCGGCCGCCATTGGTGGCGCCATGGCGCGACCTGACAAGCCGACCTGCTGCATCATCGGGGATTACGGCATACAATACACCATTGCCGAGCTGGGCACAGCGGTGGAACAGGGGCTGCCGCTACCGATCCTGCTGTGGGACAACGGCAAGCTGGGTGCGATCGAGGACAGCATGATCGCCGCCCAGATCGCCCCCAACGCGGTTATCCAGCGCAACCCCGACTTTCTGGCCCTGGCGCGGGCCTACGGGGCCGGGGCGGTGCAGCCTGACAGCCTGGCGGCCCTGCAAGAGGCGGTCACGGCGGCGTGCACGGCAGATGGGCCGACCCTGATCCGCATGACGCCGGGGCTGGCCTGATGGACCATCCGCTGATCGACCTTGTGAACCAGCGCATCCGCGAGGCCGAGGAGGCGGGCGAATTCGACAGCCTGCCCGGCGCCGGACAGCCCTTGCCCGCCTGCGCCGACCCGGAAAACGCGTTGCTCAACCGGCTGGTCAAGGAAAACGGCGGGGTGCCGGAATTCGTGTCGCTCTCGCGCGAGATGGAAAAGCTGCGCGACGAGTTGAACGCCACCACCGACCGCACCGCGCGGCGGGACATCCTCAAGGACATGTCGATGATGGAGGCGCGGATCGAGATCGCCCGCAAGTCCTGGGCGCGGTCGCGATGAGCGGGGTGCGCGATCAATACGAGGCCTATCCCTATCCCGAGCGCGACCCGGCGGACGAGGCCAAGCGGCTGATTTCCGGCTCGCCCTCGGATCCGCGCGAGATCGACCATTTCATCTTTTCCGGCCAACGCGACTGGTCGCGGCCCCTGCGCGCCCTTGTGGCGGGCGGCGGCACGGGCGACGGGCTGATCCAGCTGGCGCAGATGATGGACTGGGCCGGCAAACCGTATGAGATCACCTACCTGGACCTGTCGACCCCATCGCGCGCCGTGGCCGAGGCGCGGGCCAGGGCGCGCGGCCTGACCGGTATCCGGTTCGAAACCGGGTCGTTGCTGGACGCGGCCGACTACGGCACCTTCGATTATATCGATTGCTGCGGCGTGCTGCATCACCTGCCGGACCCGGCGGCGGGCTTTGCCGCCCTACGCACTGCGCTGGCCCCCGGCGGCGGGCTGGGCTTCATGGTTTATGCCCCCTATGGGCGCAGCGGCGTCTACCCTCTGCAAGCGGCCTTTGGAACGGTGCTTGCGGGGTTGTCGCCGCAAGACAGGCTGGCACGGGCGAAAGAAATATATGCGCGCCTGCCCGCGGATCATCCGTTCAAGCGCAACCGGCTGGTCGGGGATCACGAGCAGTCGGATGCCGGGTTCTATGACCTGCTGCTGCATGCTCAGGATCGGGCCTTTGCCGTCGATGAGCTGCTATCGGTGATGGCAGGGACCGGCTGGCAATTGTCAGGCTTCGTTCAACCTGCGCTGTACGACCCTGCGCGTCTGGCGGATGTGCCATCCGACATGGATGCACCAACGCGCATGGCCGTGGCCGAGCAACTGCGCGGCACATTCAAGGTGCATGTGGGCTATGCGGTCGAGGCCGGGCGCGATACGGCCCGGGCGCGGCCCGCGGACCTGTCGCTGATCCCGCACCTTAAGGGCGGCGCGCCCGGCAAGCTGGCGCGGATGGTGGCCGCAGGAAAACCCGTGCCGCTGACCCTCGGCAAGGTGAGCGAGACCTTGCGCTTGCCGAAACAGGCGGCCCGGGTGATGGCCGGGATCAATGGCAAACGCACGCTGGCCGAGATCGCCAAGGGCGCCGGGCTGGACGCGCTGGCGTTCGGCGCGCTCTGGGCGCAGGTCGACCGAGAGCTCGGCGGCTTCGGCCTGCTGCTCTATTCCGGGATCGGGAGGTAGGCGCGATGTGCGGACGCATGGCCGTGACTCTGCCACATGACGCGATGGCGCAGGTCTTTGACGCGGCCCCGGCCAACGACCTGCCGCAGGTGCCGAACTACAATGTCTGCCCGACCACGCAGGTCGCCACGGTGACCAGCGATACCGGCACACGCCGCCTGCGCCCGATACGCTGGGGCTTCCTGCCGCATTGGTACAAGGCGGTGAACGACGGCCCGCTGCTGATCAATGCCCGGGCCGAGACGATTGCCGAGAAGCCCGCCTTTCGCGCCGCCTGCCGGGAACGGCGCTGCCTGATCCCGGCCAGCGGCTTCTACGAATGGACCCGGCTTGAGGATGGGACCAAGCTGCCCTGGTATATCACCCGCCGCGACGGCGCGCCGCTGGCCTTTGCCGGCATCTGGCAGGATTGGGAGCGCGACGGCGAGGCGCTGACTACCTGTGCCGTCGTCACCACCGGGGCGAACGAGGCGATGTCGACGATCCACCACCGCATCCCGGTCGTGCTGGAACAACGGGACTGGCCGCTTTGGCTGGGCGAGGCGGGCAAGGGGGCGGCAACCCTGATGCAGGCCCCGGCCGAGGACGTGCTGGATTTTCATCGGGTCAGCCGCGCGGTCAATTCCAACCGCGCCAGCGGGCCGGACTTGATCGAACCCATCGACCCCGAGGACGAGGGCTAGCCCGCGAACAGGCGCGCATGGGCCTCGCGCAGCGCTGCCTTTTGCACCTTGCCCATGGTGTTGCGCGGCAATTCCGGCACGATCTCGACATGACGCGGCTGCTTGTAACGCGCGAGCCCCGTCAGACCGGCCATCACGGCCTCGGGCGTCACATCGCCCACGACCGCGGCGACCACGGCCTCGCCCATATCCGCATGGGGCACCCCGATCACCGCGCTTTCCACGACGCCGGGCAGGGCGTCGATCGCCTCTTCCACCTCCTTGGGATAGACGTTCAACCCGCCGGAAATGATCAGGTCCCTGGCGCGGCCGACGATGGTGACATAGCCATCCGCGCCTTGCACGGCCAGGTCGCCGGTGATGAAGAACCCGTCTGGCCGCAGCTCTTCGGCGGTTTTCCCGGGCATGTTCCAGTAGCCCTGGAAGACATTCGGCCCGCGCACCTCGATGATGCCGATCTCGCCCGGCGGCAAGTCTGCGCCGGTTTCGGGATGGCGGATTTTCAGCTCCACGTCGGGCAGGGGCAGGCCCACCGTGCCGGCGCGCCTGTCGCCGTCGTAGGGGTTCGAGGTGGACATGTTGGTTTCGGTCATCCCGTAGCGTTCCAGGATGCGGTGCCCGGTGCGTGCCGTGAACCTGTCATGGGTTTCCGCCAGAAGCGGGGCCGAGCCGGAGATGAACAGCCGCATGTCCGCGGCCAGGGCCCGGTCCAGCCGGTCATCGTCCAGCAGGCGGGTATAGAAAGTCGGCACGCCCATCATCGCCGTCGCACGGGGCAGGGCGTCGACGACCGCGTCCGCGTCGAATTTCGGCAACAGGATCATGTTGCCCCCGGCCAGAAGGGTGATGTTCGTGGCCACGAACAGCCCGTGGGTGTGAAAGATCGGCAGGGCGTGGATCAACCTGTCGGCGGCGGAAAAGCGCCACAAGTCGCGCAGTGTTTCCGCGTTGGACAGAAGGTTGCGATGTGTCAGCATCGCCCCCTTGGACCGTCCCGTCGTGCCGGAGGTGTAGAGCAGCGCGGCAAGGTCATCGGGTCCTCGTTCAGCGACCGCGGCCACGTCCTCCTGCGTCGACATCAACTCCAGAAAGCTGCCGCTGTCGCCATCGGCAGCGAGGGTAAGGACCGGGCAGCCGCCCGCCAGCACCTGTTCCGAGGCCGGGTCGCAGATCAACAGGCGCGCGCCGCTGTCTTCGCGGAAATGGGCGACCTCGCCGGCCGTGTAAGCGGGGTTGAGCGGCAGGTAGACCACCCCGGCCTGCACCGCGCCCGCGTAGAGCGCCAGTGCGGTGGGCGATTTGCCCGCCTGAACGATGACCCGGTCGCCCGCGTCCAGCCCGGCGGCCGCATAGGCATTGGCGGCGCGCGCCGCCAGGCGCAGGAACTTGGCATAGCCGATCCGCCGGCCCCGCCACTCGAGAAAAGGGGCAGCGCTGTCCATATGTGGTGCGAAAAGCGCGTCAAACAGCGTGTTCGGCGCCATCCGGGGCGGGGTGTCGTCCTGCGGCGCGGCATGCAGGTGGCAGCCGCAATCGGGCGGGTGGTCGGTATGGTCATGCATCGGGCGCATCTTCGCCCGGCCCGGCATCGGGGGCAATGGCTAGATCGGTCCCGGGCAGCGCTCGTCCGAAAGCAGAACGTTGGCCTCGACATCGCCCACGCCGGGCAGGGTCATGATCCGGCGACGCAGAACCCGCTCAAAATCGGACAGGTCGCGGGCCACGACGCGCAGGCGGTAATCATACATCCCCAGCACGTGCTCGACCAGCTGCACCTCGGGGATGGCCGTGACGGCGCGTTCGAAATCCTCCAGGCTGACGCGGCCCTTCGTGGCCAGCTTTACGCCAAGGAAAACCGTGACGCCGAACCCCAGCGCCTCGGCGTCCAGGTCCACCCGTTGCCCGGCCAGGATACCGGCCGCGCGCAGGCGTCGCAGCCGCCGCCAGGTCGCCGGTTGGCTCAGCCCCACGGCCTCGCCCAGGGCCGCGGCGCTGCGCCCGGCATCGCGGGCCATCTCGCGCAGAAGGGCGCGATCGGTGGCGTCCAGGTCCGTCACAGCGGCAGGCTTTCGTCGTTCTTTAGCGTCGCCACGGTCATCAACGCCTCGAGCTCGGCGATATGGGGCAGGGCGAGGATGCGGTCACGGTACAGCTGCTGGTAATGGGCCATGTCCCGCGCAATGACGTAGAGCCGCACATCGACCCGGCCCAGGAAGGTCTGGATCTCGACCACTTCGGGGATCTCGCGGGCGGCTGCGATGAAGGCGTCGAAGGCATTGGCCTGCGCCTTTTCCAGCGTGAAACGCAGGCTGACCGCCACGGCATATCCAAGCGCCGTCCAGTCAATCCGCGCGCGCCGGCCCTTCAGGATGCCACGCTCTTCCAGCCGGGCCAGCCTGCGGGTCGCGCGCAGGGCGGTGACGCCCGCCCGCTCGGCCAGGTCGGCGGCGGTCAGGTTCGGGTCGGCCTGCAACTGGCGCAGAAGGCGGCGGTCAAGGTCATCGAGCATGGATTTTTCGCTATTCTAATCAATGGCGAATAACAACATCGAATTATCCCGGAAAACAACGACAATACCTATCGATATCCCGGTGCGTGCCCGGCATAAGGGCGACCAGAGACAAGCAAGCAAAAGAAAGGACCGCCCCATGCGCGTCTATTACGATCGCGACTGCGATGTGAACCTGATCAAGGACAAGAAGGTCGCCATTCTCGGCTATGGCTCGCAAGGCCACGCCCATGCGCTGAACCTGCGCGACAGCGGCGCCAAGAACGTGGCCGTGGCCCTGCGCGACGGCTCGGCATCGGCGGCCAAGGCCGAAGGCGAAGGCCTGCAGGTCATGGGGATCGCCGAAGCGGCCGCCTGGTGTGACGTCATGATGTTCACCATGCCCGACGAGCTTCAGGCCGAGACCTACCGCAAATTCGTGCGCGACAACCTCAAGCCCGGCTCGGCCATCGCCTTCGCCCACGGCCTAAACGTGCATTTCGGCCTGATCGAGGCGCCCGAGGGCGTCGACGTGATCATGATGGCGCCCAAGGGCCCCGGCCACACGGTACGCGGCGAATACGTCAAGGGCGGCGGTGTGCCCTGCCTGGTGGCCGTGGAACAGGACGCCACCGGCAAGGCCATGGAAATCGGCCTCAGCTACTGCTCGGCCATCGGCGGCGGGCGTTCGGGCATCATCGAAACCAATTTCCGCCAGGAATGCGAAACCGACCTGTTCGGCGAACAGGCCGTGCTCTGCGGTGGCCTGGTCGAGTTGATCCGCATGGGCTTCGAAACCCTTGTCGAGGCCGGCTACGAACCCGAGATGGCCTATTTCGAATGCCTGCACGAGGTGAAGCTGATCGTCGACCTGATCTACGAAGGCGGCATCGCCAACATGAACTACTCGATCTCGAACACCGCCGAATACGGCGAATATGTCTCGGGCCCGCGCATCTTGCCCTACGAGGAAACCAAGACGCGGATGAAAGAGGTCCTGACCGACATCCAGAACGGCAAGTTCGTGCGTGACTTCATGCAGGAGAACGCGGTCGGCCAACCGATGTTCAAGGCGACTCGCCGCCTGAACGACGAGCATCAGATCGAACAGGTGGGCGAAAAGCTGCGCGCCATGATGCCGTGGATTTCCGCTGGCAAGCTGGTGGACAAGGCCAAGAACTGACCGGGCCTTGGGCCATCTGCAACAGGGCTGCCCCGTGCCGGGCAGCCCTTTTTCGCGGTCGTTGACGGGGGCGCCCGGTGGGGCCAGCCCCCCCCACCTTGTCGTCAGGTTTCCCTGTCGTCCTCGTCCAGGCCAAGGAACTTCCTGCATGTCGGCCAATGGACCTGGAACTCGAACACCGCAAGGCACAGAAGGGTCAGCAGGGCAACGATCGGCAACATGAAGGGAACGTCCATAATGTCTTCTTTCCTGGCTGAGCGCCCCCGACAACGGGAACTCTTGAATTGGCTGACGGCAATATAATCCCGCAACCCACCCTGTCCAACTGGCTTTCCGTCATCGCCCTCGGCTTGATCTGGGGCGGGACCTTCATGGTCGTGTCCATTGCGCTGGAGGGCTACGGCCCGCTGACCGTGGCCTGTGCGCGTACCACGCTCGGGGCGGTGTCGCTGCTGATCCTGATGCGGCTGCTGGGCCGGCCCTGGCCCGAGGGCCGCGCCGTCTGGACCTACCTTGCGGTGATCGGGCCGCTCAACACCGCCTTGCCCTTCTTCCTGCTCAGCTGGGGCCAACAATACGTGCCCTCGGCCTTTGCCGGGCTGTCCATGGCGGCGCTGCCGCTTTTCGTGCTGCCCCTGGCCCATCTTTTCAGTGATGAGAAACTGGCCCTGCGCAAGACGCTTGGCGTATTGCTGGGCTTTGTTGGTGCGGCGGTTCTGCTTGGCCCCGGGGCCTTGCGGCTGGGGCAGGGGATCGAGCCGCTGGCCCAGCTCGCCTGTCTCGGCGCGGCACTGTCCTACGCGGTCGCCTCGGTGTTGACCCGGCGCTGTCCGCCGGTCGATGCCATCGCCATGGCGGCGATCACACTTTGCATCGGTGCGGCCTGCCTGATCCCGCCCATGCTGCTGGTCGAGGGGGTGCCCCGCTGGCAGCCGGGCCTGTCGGGCTGGGCGATCCTGTTCCTGGGGCTGGTGCCCACCGCCTTTGCCGCGCTTTTGCGGGTCACGGTGGTGCGCAGCGCCGGGTCCGTTTTCATGACGCTGGTGAATTACCAGGTGCCCGTCTGGTCCATGGTCTTCGGCGCGCTGGTCCTGAACGAGGCCTTGCCGGGGCGCTTCTTCGTCGCGCTGGCGCTGATCCTGACCGGGCTGGCCATCAGCCAGTGGCGCAGCCAGATCCGGCTGTTCACGCCGCGGGCCTAGCCGGTGCTTTCGGCGATTTCCGCCACGATCCCGTCCACGACCCGCGCCAGAAAGCTCTCGTCCTCGCATTCGGCCATGATTCGGATCAGCGGCTCGGTGCCCGACTTGCGGATCAGCAACCGGCCCTTGCCGGCCAGGTCCGCCTCGGCCTGGGCGATGGCCTCTTGCACCGGTACCAGTGCCAGCGGGTCACTGCCGGGCGCGTAGCGGACATTCTCCAGCTTCTGTGGCACGGTGTCGAAGACCTGCGCCAGTTCGGACGCGCGCTGGCCGGTCTCGACCATGGCGGCCAGAAAGTGCAGGCCCGCAAGCAGCCCGTCCCCGGTGGTGGCGTAATCCGTCATCACGATATGGCCGGATTGTTCGCCGCCCAGGTTGAAGCCGCCCGCGCGCATCCGTTCCACGACGTAGCGGTCGCCGACCTTGGTGCGGTCCAGCGTGATGCCCATGCCGCCCAGGTGACGTTCCAGCCCGAGATTGGACATGACCGTGGCCACCAGTGTGTCGCCGGCCAGCCGGCCCTCGTTCGCCCAACGGGTTGCGAACAGCGCCATGACCTGGTCGCCATCGGCGACGCGGCCGTTTTCGTCCAGGATCATCACCCGGTCGGCGTCGCCGTCCAGGCATATCCCGATATCCGCCCCGTGGCTGACGATGGTCTCGGCGGCGGTGCGCGGCGCGGTCGAGCCGACATTGTCGTTGATGTTGTAGCCATTGGGCGTGACGCCGACGGGCACCACCTCGGCGCCCAGTTCCCACAGTACCTCGGGGGCGACCCGGTGGGCGGCACCGTTGGCGCAATCGACCACCACCTTCAGTCCCGCCAGGGTTCGGCCCTGCGGAAACGTCGATTTCACCCGCTCGGCATAGCGGAACCGGCCATCGTCGATGCGGCGGGCGCGGCCGATATTGATCGCCTGCACCGGCTCGACCCCGGTTTCCAGAAGCTGCTCGATCTCGGTCTCGGCGGCATCGGACAGCTTGAACCCATCCGGTCCGAAGAACTTGATGCCATTGTCGATGGCCGGGTTGTGGCTGGCCGAGATCATGATGCCAAGGTCGGCCCGCATCGACGTGGTCAGAAGGCCGACGGCCGGGGTCGGCACGGGCCCCAGCAACAGCACGTTCATGCCCGTGCTGGTCAGGCCGGCGGTCAGGGCGTTCTCGAACATGTAGCCCGACAGGCGGGTATCCTTGCCGATCACCACGCGATGATCGTTGTTGCCGTCGTTGCGGAAATACCGGCCCACGGCAGCCCCGAGCCGCAGGGCCATCTCGGCGTTCATGGGCGGGGTATTGGCCGTGCCGCGCACGCCGTCTGTGCCAAAGAGTTTGCGGGTCATGGCTGCTCTCCTCTCAGGGCCGCGGCCAACTGGAAGGCCTGGCGCGTTTCGGCGGTGTCGTGCACCCGGGTGATCTGCACGCCCTGGGCCAGACCGTGCAGCGCCACGGCGATGGATCCGGGCATGCGGTCGCGCGCCTCGGGCGCCTCGGCGAGGGTGCCGATGAACCGCTTGCGCGACGCGCCCAGCAATACCGCGCAGCCCAGCCCGTGAAACAGGGAAAGATTGCGCAAAAGCGTCAGGTTGTGATCCAGCGTCTTGCCGAAGCCGATGCCGGGGTCGACGACGATGCGGTCGCGGGGAATGCCGGCCGCCTCGGCCTTGGCCACGCGGTCGGCCAGGAAATCGTAGATGTCCAGCAGCACGTCGTCATAGGTCGGGTCGTCCTGCATGTCCCGGGGGGTGCCCCGGGCATGCATCAGGCAAATCGGCAGGCCACTGTCGGCGGCGACCTGCGCCATGCGGTCATCATAGGAAAAGGCCGAGACATCGTTGAGCATGCTGGCCCCGGCGCCGATGGCCGACCGGGCCACCATGGATTTGCGCGTGTCGATGGAAACCGCCCCGTCGCTGCCGGCGCGGATCGCGCCGATCACGGGCGCGGTGCGGCCGATCTCGTCCTCGACGCCCACCTCGACGGCGCCGGGGCGGGTGCTTTCGCCGCCCACGTCGATGATGTCGGCCCCGGCGGCCTGCATGGCACGGGCCTGGGCCAGCGCCGCCTCGGGGTCCATGAACAGGCCGCCGTCGGAAAAACTGTCGGGCGTCACGTTGAGGATCCCCATCAGGCGCGGGCGGTCCATGGCCAGCCCGGCCAGCGCAGCGCGCGGGGCGGTCAGGCGATCAAGTACATCGCCCGGCACGTCCTGCGGCGGGACCAGGGCGCGGGCGCCGTCGCGCTCGATCCGTTCGACCTGCGTGAACCAGCACCAGCCGCCGGCCAGGGTCTGCGCCGCGTCGGGACGGTGCGGGTCGGTCTGCGGGATCGGGCGATAGTAGGTCATGCGGGGGTCCGGGTCAGTCCAGCGGGTAGCTGCGGGTGGGCAGATCGCAGTCTGGCGCGTCCCTGCCCAGAACGCAAAGCTCTTTGGCCTGCATCTCGGCGGCGAACCAGGCGGCGAGCGCCAGAGCATCGCGCGGGCTGGCCGAGGGGCTTTCGACCGCGTCCAGAACGATCTTGGACGGGGCCCAGACGCAGATCTGGCCGTTCTTCATGGCCCAGTCCAGTTCCGTCCGGGTGCCGGTGACCACGCAGCGCCGGTCGCGGCCTGCCAGCACCCAGGCGTTCTGTTCAATGGCCAACAGGTCGATCCGGCGTTGCGCCAGGGCGGCGCCCGATTGCGGGGCTCGGGCCTCGGCGGGACCCACGCAGAAGATCAGAGGCGCGTCGCGGGCCGCGAAATCGTCGATCCAGCCGGCGAGCCTCGCGTCGGCGATGGCGGCGTTGGTCAGGTAGACGATGCGCGGATGCGGAGCCTCTTCATGGGCCTGGGCGGCGGCGGCTTGCTTGCCGCGTTCGCGTGCGATCTCGACCCCCAGCGCGCCGGGGCCGCGATCCAGTTTCTCGATGCGCACGAAGACCCGCTGCGCCTGGGGTTCCAGCAGGATGCGTTCGGCCACCCGTTCGGCCAGGGTCTCCAGCAGGTTCAGTCGCTCCGCGCCCAGCTCGTACTGGATTGCCTCGGTCACGCGGTCATAGGACAGGATGCGGTCCACGTCGTCCTCGATCGGACCGGAAAGCGGTGCGACCTCGACCACCACGTTGAACTTGATGTGCTGCATGGTGCCGCGTTCGGCCTGGAAGGCGCCGATCTCGACCTCGGTGACGTAGTCGCGCAGCGAGATGCGGTCGTTCAGCGCCCCTTCGGCGGGCACGGTGGCCTCGGCGCGTTCCGCCGGATGGGCGAAGGCAAGGCGGATATCGGAACTCATGGGGCACCCCCGGTTTGTCGTTTCGCGGGGATACTAGGGCCTGAGAAGCGGGACAAGCGCCGATGCGCGACGGGCAAGGCCCCGCCTGCGACTAGCCCTGCCGATAGAAGTGGTGCGATCCGATCGTGGCGGTGCGCGGAAAGACGCGGGCCCAACGGGGACTTACGGCGCGGGTATGATAGTACATCGCCCCGTCGGTCAGGTCACGGGGGGCGGCCCCGTCCATCAGCAGCCGAGCGACCTTGCCCACTGCGGCCCAGGCTGCCGGTTCATGAACGGTTTCGGGGTGCCCGTCGCAGGTGAAGGTGAACTGGCAGGCATAGCGGCGTCCGGTGCCCTGGTTCACGACGCTGCAGATGCTGCCGGGGAAGCGGCTGCTTTCGACGCGGTTGAGGATCACTTCGCCGACCGCGAACATGCCGCGCACGCTTTCGCCGCGGGCTTCGAAATAGAGCGCCTGCGTCAGGCATTCCCACTGTGCCCCGCCACTGGGCGACGGTTGCGCGGCCAGGAAGGCCCGGTCATAGTCGATGCCGGCCGGCGCGGTGCGCACCTTGCGGGAATCCGGCGCGGGCGGGGCGGTCAGGGCGGCAAGGCGGCTGTCTGGCACCATTCGGATCGCGTCGCGTTCCTGGCCCAGCAGGTCGGACAGGCGTGACTCAAGCACCTGGTCGGCCGCCACGGCGGTCCCCAGACTGGCAAAAGCGATTCCCGCCGCAAGCGCGGCGCGCGTGAATAACCTATAAAGCATTTTCCCCACCACAGGTGTCACACGGAAGGCCCCGTGCAAGCGCGGCAGGAAATAGGCCACCGGACGCGGTCCGTCCACCCCGGGGGTCGCATGCCTGTCATGCGGATGATGCATTCGGGGCACAGGCCGGGCGCGGTGAGATCAACCCCTTGTGGTACAACGGATTTTCGCCGCTATCCCTGCGATCCGTGTTTCGCTTCCAGAAACAGTTGAGCGGCGGAAAGTCGCGCAACCGGCACCCGGAACGGCGAGCAGGACACGTAATCGAACCCGTTCCGCCGGCAGAAATCTAT
Organism: Alphaproteobacteria bacterium; assembly: GCA_009908505.1. Lineage (GTDB taxonomy): Bacteria > Pseudomonadota > Alphaproteobacteria > Rhodobacterales > Rhodobacteraceae > Salibaculum. The sequence goes on from JAAAPD010000005.1 coordinate 37,262, forward strand.
CGCTGCCCGGTCGCCGCCATGTTCGCCACAGATCGACAGGGTGACATCCGGGTGCCCCTGGCGGCCGCGATCCGCGCCGATCTGCAGCAACTCGCCGACGCCGTCCAGGTCGAGCTTGTGAAACGGGTCCTCGTCGTAGACGCCCAGCCGCACGTAGTCCGACATGAAGCGCCCGGCATCGTCGCGCGACAGCCCATAGGTCATCTGGGTCAGGTCGTTGGTGCCGAAGGACAGGAAGGCCGCGTGCTGCGCGATGTCGGCGGCGCGCAGGGCGGCGCGCGGCGTTTCGACCATGACGCCCAGTCGGTAGTCGAATGCGGCCCCGGTTTCGGCGCGCACCGCCGCGGCCACCGCGTCGATCCGGCCCTGGATCAGTTCGACCTCTTTCATGGCGCTGACCAGCGGGATCATGATTTCCGGCACCACCGGCGCGCCGGTCTGGCTGGCGGCGATGGTGGCCTCGAAGATGGCGCGGGCCTGCATCTCGTAGATTTCCGGCACGGTTACGCCCAGCCGCACGCCGCGCATCCCCAGCATGGGGTTGTATTCCTCGAGCTGCTCGATCCGCTCGACCACCTGGCTGAGCGGCAGGTCCAGCACGTCGGCCAGGTCGCGCATGCCGGATTTGCCCGAGGGCAGGAATTCGTGCAGCGGCGGGTCGAACAGTCGGATGCAAACCGGCAGCCCCTCCATGATGCGGAAGACCTCGGTGAAATCGGCGCGCTGCAGGGGCAGCAACCGGTCCAGCACGGCGGCGCGCCCCTCGGGCGTGTCCGAGAAGATCATCTCGTGCATCAGGTTGACGCGGTCGCTTTCGAAGAACATGTGCTCGGTCCGGCAAAGGCCGATCCCCTGGGCCATGAAGTTGCGCGCGCTCTGGGCGTCGGCGGGGGTGTCGGCATTGGCGCGGATTCCGATATCGCGCAGCTCGTCGGCCCAGGTCAGGAGCGTCTGAAAGGCATCGTCCAGCGCCGCCTCGACCATCGCGGCCTGGCCGTTGAGGATCTGGCCCGTGGTGCCATCGACCGTGACGATATCGCCTTCGGTGAAGATGCGGCCGCGCGGCCCCTTGAACTGGCGCTTGCGTTCATCGATCACCAGCTCGTCGGCCCCCACCACGCAAGGCAGGCCCAGCCCGCGCCCGATCACCGCCGCGTGGCTGGTGATGCCGCCGCGCACCGTCACCACCGCCTCGGCGGCGTGCATGCCGCGAATGTCCTCGGGGGTGGTTTCGCGGCGGACCAGCACGCAAGGCTCGTTGCGCGCGGCGCTTGCCTGTGCCTCGTAGGGGGAAAAGACCAGCCGGCCGGCCGCCGCGCCGGGGCTGGCGGCGATGCCGGTGGTGATCACGTCCCGTTCGGCCGCCACATCGACCTGCCGGTGCAGCAGTTCCGACAGCGCGTCCGGGTCGACCCGCTTGATCGCCTCTTCGCGGGGGATGACCCCGTCCTGGGCCAGGTCCACCGCGACGCGCACCGCCGCGCGGCTCGATCGCTGCACTCGGATCGCGTCCAGCACCATGACCTCGCAATCATGGACCACGAACTTGACTTCCATCTCTTCGCGCAGGTGGTCGCGGCAGGCCTTGCCAAAATCCAGCAAGCGGGCAAAGATCTCGGGGCAGCGCTCTTCCAGCGAGGGGCCGCGCGGATCGCGGGTCAGGAACAGCGTGCCGTCCTGGTCGCGCAGGTCCTCGCCACTGATGGCCTGGGCCTTGTAGCGGCCGGTCACCTGGCGTTGCCCGGTGCCCGCGTCGATGAACTGGATGACGCCATAGCCGCTTTCGCCGGGCCCGATCCCGAGGGCCATTTCCTGCACAACCAGACCCAGCCCGGCATCGGCTGGCGCGCCCTTGGCTTGGCGCAGCAGGCGCGCGCTGGTGCCGTCCCAAGCCCGTGCCATGGACCGCAGCACCTCGGCCAACTGGGTCTCGGCCTCTTGCGGGAAGGGTTCGTCCATCTCGGCCTCGTAGACCGCGAGCATGGCGTTGAGATTGTCGATGCTGGGATGCGCAGAGGCATCGAATTCGTCGGCGTCCAGCCGCGCCACGTGAATGGCGTAGGACTGCACGAAGGACATGTAGAGCCGCGTCGCCATCGCTTCGCCGATCCGGCCGCACAGCTCTTCGTGCTTGGCGGCGTTCATGCCGATATTGAGCATCGCGCCGGGTCCGCCCCAATCGGGGTTCAGGCTGGACGGGCGCACGGACAGCAGCGGCAGGGTTGAAAATTCGCGCAGGATGGCCCCCGCATGGGGCGGATCGCCGGCCGCGATACGCCGCACCGCGTCAAAGGACAGCGCCACGGTCTTGGGCACCGGGAAATCGAGCCGCACCAGTCGTTGCAGGCATTTCGCACGCCCGCCATGAACCTCGGCCGCCATGGGGGCGGTCCGGGTGATGACGCACATGTCCTTCAATGTCACGACTTTCTGCATTGCAGCACTCCTGTTGTGCTGCACATTAGGGCAAGGGCGATTCGGCGCAAGCCTAACGTAACACTTTCACGACCGACAGGCGGGGGGTCTAGCCCTCGATCCGGCGCAGGTCGGCCACGCCCAGGCAGGTCGTGCGGATGCGAGAGAGCAGGTTCAGCCGGTTGCGGCGCAGGATGTCGTTGTCGGTGTTGATCTGGACCTGTTCGAAAAAGGCGTCGATCGGTGCGCGCAGATCGGCCATGGCGGACATGGCGGCGGCGAAATCTTCGGCCTCCATCGCGGGGGTGATCCGGGTATCGGCCGCGTCGAGCGCGGCAAAAAGGGCCTTTTCCGCGTCGGTCTCGGCGAATTTCGCATCGGCACCAAAGGAATACTCGACCCCGTCCTTTTCCTCGGCCTGGGTGAGGATGTTGTTGGCGCGCTTGAAGCCCTGGATCAGGTTTTCGCCATCCTCGGTGCGCAGGAAATCGGCCAGCGCCTCGGCCCGGCGCACCAGAAGCGCCAGGTCGTCATTGCCCGGCATGGCCAGCGAGGCGTCGATCACGTCATGGGGGATGCCCTCATCGCGCAGATGGACCTTGAGGCGGTCATGGAAGAAGGCAAGGAGGTCGTCACTGGCATCGGGCAGTTTTTCCTGCACCAGCTTGGTGACCGGCCCGGCCTTCTTGCCGCGGGTTTCGACCACGGCGCGATAGGCGGCGCCGAACACGCCGTGATCTGCGATCTCGTCCAGGATTTCCCCCAGCGTGTCAATCTCGTCATCGGCCACGTCGGCGCGGTTCAGTTCGACCTTGTGACGCAGAAGCTGCGCGTCGATGAACCGGTCGAGCCGCAGGTGCAGACCGTTGGCCAGGACAAGACGGATGATCCCTAGCGCGGCGCGGCGCAGGGCGAACGGGTCCTTGGACCCCGTCGGTTTCTCGTCGATGGCCCAGAAGCCTGCCAGCTTGTCGATCTTGTCCGCCAGCGAAACGGCGATCGAGACCGGCGCCGAAGGCACGTCGTCGGACGGGCCAAGGGGCGCGTAGTGGTCTTCGCAGGCGGCGGCGATCTCGGCGTCGAAGCCGGCGGCCTCGGCATAGTAGCGGCCCATCAGCCCCTGGAGTTCGGGAAATTCATAGACCATCTCGCTGGCCAGGTCGGCCTTGGCGATGCGCGCCGCCTTTTCCGCGATCTCGGGCGTGATGCCCACGGAGGGGGCGATGTTGCGGGCCAGCGCGGCGATCCGGTCGATGCGGTCCTGTTCGCTGCCGAGTTGGCCGTGGAACGTCACGTTGGCCAGGCTCTCCAGCCACGGCCCCATGCCGGCCTTGGCCACGCGCAGATCGTTTTCCCAGAAGAATTTCGCGTCGGACAGCCGGGCGGCCAGCACCTTTTGATTGCCCGCCAGGATGGTCTTGCCGCCATCGGGGGCCTCGATATTGGCGACGGTGACGAAACGGCTGATCTGCCCGGTCTTGTCGCGCACCGAGAAGAATTTCTGGTGCTCCTTCATCGAGGTCTGCAGCACCTCGGGGGGCAATTTCAGGAAATCGTCATCGATCTGGCCCAGCAGGACCACCGGCCATTCGACCAGCCCGGCGACCTCGGCCAGCAGGCCCTTGTCCTCGACCAGGTCCAGCCCGGCGGCAAAGGCCTGGTTGGACGCCTCTTGCCAGATATGCTCGGCGCGTTCCTCGGGGCGCAGCAGGACCTTGGCCTTCTTCAGCTTGGCCTCGTAATCGTCGAACGAGGTCACGGGGAACGCGCCCGGCGCCATGAAGCGGTGCCCGCGCGTGGTGGTGCCGGCGCGGATACCGTCGATCTCCAGTGGCACGGGCTCGGCGCCGTCTTCGGTGGTCAGGATGCACAGGATCGAATGCAGCGGCCGGACCCAGCGCAGCGCTCCCGCGCCCCAGCGCATCGACTTGGGCCAGGGGAAATGTCGGATGACGTCTTCCACGACCTCGGCCACGATTTCGGGCGCCTTGCGGCCCTTTCTCTCGATCACGGCGAAATAGACCTCGCCCTTGCCGGTGTCGCGGATTTCCAGCGCGTTCTTCTCGACACCCGCCCCGCGGCAGAACCCTTCGATGGCCTTGTCCGGCGCACCGACATTCGGCCCCTTTCGTTCCTCCCGGGTGTCGGGACTTTCGGCTGACAGCCCTTCGATGGACAGCGCCAAGCGGCGCGGCGTGTGGAACGCGCCGGCGCCCGCATAGGTCAGTCCGGCCTCGACCAGCCCGTCGGTGACAAGGCGCTTCAGGTCGGCGGCGGCCTTGGCCTGCATCCGCGCGGGGATTTCCTCGGAGAAGAGTTCGATCAGAAGATCAGGCATGTCAGTAGGACTCCGGGGGTTCGGGGCAGTCATCGGGGGCGGGGTCACCGTCGAAGACGACTTCGCCGCAGCGGTTGATCTGGTGCCAGACGAAGCCGCGCCCGTCGGGCAGGACGGCAACCATGCGGTTGATGCCGTATTCGATGTTCTCGACGCCCATGAACCCGATCGCTTCGCCGTTTTCCAGCGCATCGCCGATCGCCTGGGCGTCGTAGCAGTCGAACCAGCCTGGACCTGTCAACGGCACGGCCTCGTCACTGATGACATAGGTTTCGCTCAGCAGGGCCTGCGACAGCGGCGTGTCGAAACAGGCGCGGAACCGGATCGGGCTGCTGTTGGAATCGATGGCCTCGAAATTCTCGTAGGGGATGATCTCGGGCCGGCCCGAAACGACCGAGGTCAGCTGCACCTCGCCGGCCTCTTGCGCCGAGACCTCGTCGTAATAGGCATAGACTTGGAGATAATAGAGCGACACACCCGCCACGAGCGCGGTCAGAACGATACCCACGATTGCAATCCTCGCCGCGTTCATGCCGCCGCCCCGCCGGCCTCGGTCTGCACGAAGGCATCGGCGCACAGCTTGGCCAGCGCCCGGACCCGGCCGATATAGGCCTGCCGTTCGGTGACCGAGATCACCCCGCGCGCATCCAGCAGGTTGAAAATATGGCTGGCCTTGATGCACTGGTCATAGGCCGGGTGGGCCATGATGATGCGCTGGCCGGTCTTGGGGTCCTCGACAGGCTGGTCGAGGATGGCCTGGCATTCCGCCTCGGCCTCTTCGAAATGGCGCAGCAGCACATCGGTGTCGGCCACGTCGAAATTGAAGCGGCTGTATTCCTGTTCGGTCTGGCGGAACACGTCGCCGTATTTCAGCGGGATCGGCGCATCGGGCGCGTTGAAGGGCATGTCCATCACGTGGTCGATGCCCAGCACATACATGGCCAGCCTTTCCAGACCATAGGTCAACTCGCCCGAGACCGGGTGGCAATCATGCCCGCCGACCTGCTGGAAATAGGTGAACTGGCTGACCTCCATGCCGTCGCACCAGACCTCCCAGCCCAGGCCCCAGGCGCCGAGCGTCGGACTTTCCCAGTCATCCTCGACAAAGCGGATGTCGTGGTGGGCCATGTCGATGCCGATGGCCTCGAGGCTGCCAAGGTAGAGGTCCTGCAGGTCGGGCGGGCTGGGCTTGATCAGCACCTGGAACTGGTAATAGTGCTGCAGCCGGTTGGGATTCTCGCCATAGCGCCCGTCCGTGGGCCGGCGCGAGGGCTGCACATAGGCCGCGGCCCAGGGTTGCGTGCCGAGGCTGCGCAGGGTCGTGGCAGGGTGAAAGGTGCCGGCGCCGACCTCCATGTCATAGGGTTGCAGGACCGCGCATCCCCTTGTGGCCCAATAGGTTTGCAGGCGCAGGATGATCTCCTGAAAGCTGGTGGGCTTGTCGGGCATTGGGCGCGGCCTTTCACTTGGCGTCGCGCGGGCCGTGCCGGGGCAGGGCAGCGCGGGGTCGATACGGGTTCGATGCAGGTTCGATACGGGCGCTTCAATAGGCGGGGCGGCGCGCAGGGTCAATGCGCGCGCCTGTGCGCGGCATGGCATTTTCAGGGTGCAAAGCGCCGCCGGTTTGGTAAGTTGACCAGCGGGGCGGCAGGCGGGCGACACCCGCCGCCGGACGGACCATGACGACGACGCGGATCAAAACGGGGATGATAACGGTATGTTGCGCAGCCTGACGGGGTTTCTTTTCGGTTTGGTGCTGGCCTTCGCGGTTGGCCTTGCGGCCACGGGCGAGGTCCGGGCGCAGCAATCCAGCTGGGTCCAGATCGAGGCCCAGCGCACCCTGACCGGCGCGCAGGAGGCTGCGCGCAGCTACGCGGCGGCGGGCGTGGCCGATGTGAACGGGTTCCTTCTGGGAACGGGCTGGTACGGCATCGCGCTGGGGCCCTATTCGCAGCCCGAGGCCCAGGCGGTGCGGCGAACCCTGCGCGCCCGGGGCCTGATCCCCTCGGACAGTTACGTCGTCGATGGCAGCCAGTTCCGCCAGCGCTATTGGCCCGCCGGGGTGACGGGCACCGCGGGGGCCGAAACCGGGCAGGCGGGCGAGGACGCCCCCGAGGCGATGTCCGAGGCCGAGCCGGAGCCGATCCAGGTCCCCGACGAGACCGTGTCCCAGGCCCGCGCCGCCGAACGTCAGCTCAGCCGCGATGAAAAGCGTGAACTGCAGACCATGCTGCAATGGGCCGGGGTCTATGGCGGCGCCATCGACGGTCTGTTCGGCCGGGGCACCCGCGGCGCCATGGCCGCCTGGCAGGAGGCCAACAATCACGAGGTGACAGGCGTCATGACCACCGGCCAGCGGGCTGAACTGCGGACCGCCTACAACGCCATTCTCGACGGCATGGATCTGCAGCTGGTGCGCGACGACGCGGCCGGGATCGAGATGCTGATCCCCACCGGCGTCGTGTCCTTCGAGGCCTATGATCCGCCTTTCGCGCGCTATTCAGCGTCGGGCGAGTTGGACGCGCAGGCCCTGCTGATCTCGCAGCCCGGTGACGAAACCCGCATGTTCGGCCTTTACGAGATCATGCAGACACTGGAGATCGTGCCCCCGGATGGCCCGCGCGAGCGCAATTCGCGCGGTTTCACCATCGAGGGAATCGGCGACGAGGTGCATTCCTTTACCAGCGTGTCTCTTGAAAACGGCGCCATCAAGGGTTTTACCCTGGTCTGGCCCGCCGGGGACGAGGAGCGCCGCGCGCGCATTCTGTCCGAGATGCGTCCCAGTTTCACCCGCCTCGACGGCGTTCTCGACCCCGCGATCGCGCCGCCGGACGCGGACCAGGCCATCGACCTGGTTTCGGGGTTGCAGGTGCGCCGGCCCCTGCGTGACCGCAGCGGATTCTACATCAATGCCGATGGCGACGTTCTGACCACGACCGAGGCGGTCGAGGGCTGTGGCTCGGTCACGCTGGACAAGGATCACGAGGCCGAGGTCGTGCATCGCGACGACGCGCTGGGCCTTGCGGTTCTGCGCCCGCAGGACCAGCTGGCGCCGCCGTTCGTGGCCGAGTTCCACCTGGGCATCCCCCGCATCCAGACGCAGGTCGCCGTGGCGGGCTTTCCCTATGGCGGCGTGCTTGCCACACCCGCGCTGACCTTCGGCACCCTCGCCGATATCCGCGGCCTGAACGGCGAGGAAGAGATCAAACGCCTTTCGATCACGACACAAGAGGGCGATGCCGGCGGGCCGGTCCTCGACAATGGCGGCGCGGTTCTGGGCATGTTGCTGCCGCGCCGGTCCGAAAACGGCCAGGTCCTGCCACCGGAGGTCTCCTTCTCGGTGGATGCCGAACAGATCATCGGGTCGCTGGGCGGGGCGGGGGTGCCGGTGCGCACCACGGATTTAACCGCCAGCATGACGCCGGCCGCGCTGACCCAGCTGGCCGCCGACGTGGCCGTTCTGGTCAGTTGCTGGGACGACTAGGCCGGTCCGGCGCCATGGGCTTTGCCGGCCCGCGCGACGCGCCCTATCAACGGGATGGCAACAGGAGGACAGCGCATGCCCGCAGATGAGTTTCGCAGCCCCGTCGACCCCGGCGGGTTGATGGAGTTCTCGGTCGTGTTCACCGACCGGTCGCTGAACCACATGAGCCGGGCCTTCCAGCAGGTCATGCGCGAGCTGCACGGGATGCTGTGCGAGGTCTATGGCGCGACGGGCGCGGCGATCGTGCCCGGGGGCGGGACCTACGCGATGGAGGCCGTCGCCCGCCAGTTCGGCGCGGGCAAGCACGCCATGATCCTGCGCAAAGGGTGGTTTTCCTATCGCTGGAGCCAGATTTTCGAGGCGGGCGGGTTCGCCGCCGAGACCACTGTTTTCAAGGCCCGTCAGACGGGCAATGACAGCCGAGCGCCCTTTGCGCCGGCGCCCATCGAAGAGGTGACCAAGGCGATCCGCGCGGCGCGCCCGCACGTGGTGTTTGCCCCGCACGTGGAAACCAGCGCCGGGATCATCCTGCCCGACGCTTACGTCACCGCGCTGGCCGAAGCCGCGCACGAGGTCGGCGCGCTGATGGTGCTGGATTGCATCGCCTCGGGCTGCGCCTGGGTCGACATGGAAAAGACCGGCGTCGACGTGCTTATCTCGGCGCCGCAAAAGGGCTGGTCCTCGACCCCCTCGGCGGGGTTGGTGATGCTCGGCCAGGCGGCGCTGGACCGGCTGGACCAGACGCAATCGGACAGTTTCGCGCTGGACCTCGGGAAATGGCGCCAGATCATGGAGGCCTACCTGAACGGCGGCCATGCCTATCACGCGACCATGCCCACCGACAGCCTGCGCGCCTTCCGCGACACGATGCTGGAAACCCGCGAGATCGGATTCGAGGCCCTGCGCGATGCCCAGTGGAAACTGGGCGACGGGGTGCGCGCCCTGATGGCCGAAAAAGGGCTGCGCTCGGTGGCCGCCGAGGGATACGGCGCGCCGGGCGTGGTGGTGTGCTACACCGATGATCCCGACATCCAGAACGGGTCGAAATTCGCGGCCCGAGGCATGCAGATCGCCGCCGGCGTGCCGCTGGCCGTGGACGAGCCCGAGAATTTCCGCACCTTCCGCATCGGCCTGTTCGGGCTGGACAAGCTTGGGGATGTGGACGCCACGCTGGCACGGTTCCGCGCGGTGGCCGACCGGGTGCTGTGACCGGACGGGCCATACGGCTGAATTCCGCTCCGCGCGCCCATGGGCACTGGCCGTCGCGCCGGACGGAGCATAGAGTCGCACCGCAAGCAGACGGGAAGGATATTGGGGATCATATGTCCGGCGACTACGACGACTTGACAGGGCCCGCCCGGGACCGCCGCCGCTATTTCACCCGCGCCTGGGTGATCTCGATGCTGCGGGGGCGCGAAAACCTTGGCGACACCTTCTGGGTCGGCTGTCTGGGGATGTGGCTCATGGCCGCGCCGGCTGCGGTGCTCGGGGCGGTGCTGTTGCGCGGATTCGGCGCGGGGCCCGGCCTTCTGGCGATGGCGCAACTGGTCTTCTTCGGCGTGCTGGCGGCCTGGTTTCTGGCGCTGACCCGGGCGGTCTGGTGCGCCGCGCGGCGCACCCCGCAGGCCGGGGCCTGGCGCTGGGCCGGGCTGGCGATCGCGCTTGTCCAGGGCCTGGCCTGCCTCGCCCTGGCGCTGTTGCCGCTGGCGGGGGGCTGATATGGCCATGCTGCGTGCTCTGACAGCCCTGACCGGCATGCTGGCCGCTCCGGCGCAGGCGCATCCGCATCTTTTCGTCGATGCCGAGGTCGAGCTGGTCTTCCAAGGTGATCGCCTGTCCGAGGTGCGCCTGGTCTGGACCTATGACGAGTTCTTTTCGCTGCTGCTGACCGAGGATCTGGGGATCGACGACGATCTTGACGGGGTGCTGAGCCGGGGCGAGATGCGCACGCTCGGCAATGCCGTGCTCGATTGGCCCGAGGGCTTTGCGGGCGATCTCTACGTCACGCAGGCGGGGCAACAGGTGCCCTTGGGCGCGCGCCGGGACGCAAGCGTCGCCTTCGAGGATGGCCAGGTGATCGAGCGCCATACCCGCCCGGTCGAGGCCGCGCCGGGGGATGTGACGGTCGAGGTCTACGATCCCGGCTATTACACCGCCTACACGGTGGTCACCCCGGTTACGGTCTCGGGAAGCGATGCCTGCGCCGCGCGGGTTAGTCGCGCCGACCTGATCGCCGCGACCGAACGGGTGGACGAATTGCTTTATGCCATGCCGCAGGACCAGGCCGAGATGTTCTTTCCCGAGGTGGGCGAGGATTTCGCCGACACGATCACGGTGACATGCGGCGGTTGATGCTGATCCCCGTCGCGGCGCTGCTGGCGCTGGCCGTCTGGCTGTGGGGCTATGGCGGGGCGGACAGTGTCGCGCGCTGGGCCGCGGCCGGACAACGCGACGTGCAGAACGCCATGGCTCATGCGCTGCGGGCGCTGCGACAAGGGCAGCCGGGCGCGCTGGCGACGCTCTGGGGCCTGTGTTTCGCCTATGGTTTCTTCCATGCAGCCGGGCCGGGTCATGGCAAGCTGGTGATCGGCGGCTACGGCGTGGGGCGCCGGGTGCCGGTGCTGCGCCTGTCGGTGCTGGCGCTGCTGTCGTCGCTGGGGCAGGCCGCGACGGCGGTGATCCTGATCTATTCCGCCCTGCTTCTGCTGGGCTGGGGGCGCGACCAAGTGCAGGGCCTGTCCGATGGGCTGTTTGAGGCGCTGTCCTACGGCGCGGTAGGGCTGATCGGGCTGTGGTTGCTGTGGCGGGGCGCGCGCAAGCTGCTGCGCGGTGCGCCGGCCGCTGTCCACGACCACCCACATGACGGCGAAGGCGATTGCGACAGCTGCGGCCATGCCCACGGCCCGACCGTCGCCGAGGCCGAGGCCGTGCGGTCCATGCCCGAGGCCCTGGCCCTGGTCGGCGCGGTGGCGATCCGGCCCTGCACCGGCGCGCTGTTCCTGCTGATCCTGACCTGGCGGCTGGGGATCGACTGGGCTGGCATCATCGGCGCCTTCGTCATGGGGCTTGGCACCGCGATGGTGACGGTCGCGGTGGCCGTCGCGGCGGTGCTGTTTCGCGAAAGCACGCTGATGCAGGCCGCCGCCGGGCGCGGCACCGCCCGGGCCTTGGCCCTGGTCGAGCTGTTGGCGGGCCTGACCGTGGCGCTACTGGCGGCGCAATTGCTGATGCGGCAGGGCGTTTTCTAGCCGGGCGGGTAACGACGTTCTGGACCTGCCCAAAAACCGGGCGTAATGCTGCCGCATGACGCAGCCGACCCCTCATATCGCCCATGCAAAGCGGCTTCTGGGCCTTGGCCTGCCTCTGGTGGGCGCCACGCTTGCCGGATTCCTGATCCACATGACCGACACGGTCATGCTGGGCTGGTATGACGTGACCGCGCTGGCCGCCTCGACCGTGGCAAACGGGCTGTGGTTCGTTCTGTTCATCGTCGGCGCAGGGTTCGGCCATGCCGTCACGCCGATGGTGGCCGAGGCGGTGGAGCAGGGCGACGATGTCAGCGCCCGGCGCATCACACGGATGGGGCTGTGGCTGTCCATCGCCTATTGCTTCGTGGCCGTCGCCCTGCTGTGGTGGGGGACGGATCTGTTGCGCCTGATCGGCCAGCCCGAGGCGGTTGCCGTCGAAGGCGGGAAATACCTGCGCATCGCCATCCTTGGCTTCTTCCCGGCGTTGGCGGGGCACGTGATACGGTCCTTCCTGGGGGCGGTGCAGCTGACGGCGGTGCAGCTCTGGATCACGCTGGCCGCGCTGGTGATGAATGCCGGGTTCAACTACGCGCTGATCTTCGGCAACCTGGGGGCGCCGGAACTGGGAATCGAGGGCGCGGCGCTAGCCTCGATCCTGACGCACACGGTGCAGATGGCGGCGCTGATGGTCTATGCCCAGTGGAAACGGCCCGACCTGGCGTTGTTCAGCCGGATCTGGAAGCCCGATGCCGAGATCATGGCGCGGGTCTTCAGGCTGGGCCTGCCCGTGGGCGGCGCGGCCCTGTCGGAAAGCGGGCTGTTCACCGGATCGTCGATCATGATGGGCTGGATCGGCGAGGTGGAACTGGCCGCCCATGGCATCGCGCTGCAACTGACGGCCGTGATGTTCATGTTCCATGTCGGCATGTCCAACGCCGCGACGATTCGGATCGGCAGCCATTTCGGCCGCCGCGACGGGCCGGAGATGCGCCGCACGGCCGAGACATCCTATGCGCTGTCCATGGCCTTTGGCGTCTTCGCCATCGCCATTTTCCTGCTGTTGCCCGAAACGCTGGTCTCGCTCTTCGTGGACCCCGACGAGCCGCAGCGCGGCGCGGTGATCGCGTTGGGGGCGGGCATGATGATGATCGCGGCATTGTTTCAGTTCGTCGATGCCGGCCAGATCGTTGCCCTGTCCAACCTGCGCGGCATGCAGGATACCAATGTGCCGATGTGGCTGGCCGCGGTCAGCTACTGGGGGCTTGGCCTGCCGGCCGGCTATGTCCTGGGCTTTCCGCTGGGCCTGGGCGCGCAGGGCATCTGGTTCGGAATGACCCTGGGCCTGGCGGCGGCGGCGATCTTGCTGACGGTGCGGCTGGTGCGGCAACTGGCCCGCTACCACGCCGCGCCCCTGCACCCGGCCCGGGGCGCCTGACCCCCAAAGGCAACGGTTGCCTCGCCATCGGGGATTGCGCCTTGCAAGCCTGGGGCGGCTTGGCCATTCTGGACCCTGACCAGATAGCACTGCACAACGCGAAAGGGGCCGGTTCCAGCATGGTATTCGAGGTTTTCGCGGTCGGTGCCGCCTTTGTCTTCGGTCTTGCGGTGCGGCCTCTGGGCCTGCCGCCACTGGTCGGGTTCCTGGCCGCTGGATTCGTGATCAACGCGTTCGGGCCCCGTTTCGGCATGCCGGCGCAGACCGGGCCGATCCTGGACTACCTGGCCAACCTCGGCGTCTTGCTGTTGCTGTTCACCGTGGGGCTAAAACTCAAGCTCAAACAGATCGGCGAACCGCAGGTGATCGGCGTGTCTCTGTTGCATTTCGCGCTGTCGGTCCTGCTGTTCACGCCGCTTGTCCGGCTGTTCTTCACCCCCGATTGGAATGTCGCGCTTCTGGTGGGGATCGCGCTGGCCTTTTCCTCGACCGTGCTGGCGGCCAAGATGCTGGACGCCAAGCGGGAAATGGGCAGTTTCCATGGCCGCACGGCGATCGGCATCCTGATCGTGCAGGACATCATCGCGCTGGTGGTCATCGCGGTATTCGCCGGCAAGATGCCCGGGCCCTGGGCGCTCTTGGTCTTTGCCACGCCGCTGTTGCGGCCCGTCCTGCACAAGCTGCTGGACTGGGCCGGCCATGACGAGGTGCTGGTGCTGGCGGGCATGGCGCTGGCGCTGGTGATCGGCGGATACGGGTTCGAGGTGATCGGGCTGAAAGGCGAGATCGGCGCGCTTGTCATGGGGCTGATGCTGTCGACCCATCCGCGGGCTGGCGAGCTGTCGAACTCGCTTTGGTCCCTCAAGGAGGTCTTCCTGGTCGGCTTCTTCCTGTCCATCGGCATGTCGGGCCTGCCGGACTGGGATGCGGTGATCTTCGCGTTGATCCTTGGGGTTCTGCTACCGCTCAAGGGGATTCTCTTTTTCTTCCTGCTGGTGGCGTTCAAGCTTCGGGCCCGGACGGCCTTCCTGTCGGCACTGTCGCTGACGGTCTACAGCGAATTCGGCCTGATCGTCGCCACCAGCATCCCCGCGGCGGAACCCTTCGTGGTGCCGTTGGCCATCGCGGTGTCGGTGTCCTTCCTCGTCGCCGCCCCGATCAATCACCTGGCGCATCCCTTGTTCGAACGGTTCAGCGACCGGCTGAAACCACTCCAGCGGGTCACGCGGCACCCCGATGAACAGCCCACCGACCTTGGCGATGCCGACGTGCTGATCTTCGGTATGGGCCGAACCGGATCGGCGGCCTACGAGCTCATGGCCGACCGGGGCCTGAAACCGATCGGGCTGGACGCAGACACCTACAAGGCCGATGCCCATGCCCAGGCCGGGCGCAACGTGGTTTTCGCGGATGCCGAAGACAGCAATTTCTGGTCGGGGGTCCAGCTGGGCCGGATCAGGGCCGCCGTTCTTGCCATGAACGATCTGGAGGCCAAGGTGATTGCCGCCCGAACCCTGCGGGCCAAGGGGTTCACCGGCCCGATCGTCAGCCATGCCCTGCATGACGAGCACCTGACGCTGATCGAGGAGGCGGGCGCCGATTGCACCTATCTGACCATGCGCGAAGCCGGGCGGAGCCTGGCGATGAACGCGATGGAAGAATTGTCGCCGAAGACCGCGCCGGGCGAATGACCGGCCGTTGACGGGCCGTTGACGGGCCGTGCCGGCCTATTCGGCGGCGTCCTTGCCCTTAATCAGCCGGTCGGCCTTCTTGCGCACCAGGACCGAACGCAGGTCATGCATGGCCAGAAGCAACTCGTCGGTGAACTCTTCCAGTTGCGCGTCGGTGGCCTTGGACTGGGCCCATTGGGTCGTCAGGTTCAGGTGGTCGATGGCGCGGTGGATATCGTCCACGGTGCGCCGGGCCAGGGTCTCGGCGCGCTCGTCCATCCAGGACTGGATCACGGCGAGGTCCTCGTCGCTGAGCGTGCGGTCGCCCTGCGGCTTGATCTGGCCGTTATTGATGTTGATGACCGCGATCTGGTCCATCTCGATCCGGCGCTGGCGGTTCTCGGTGTCCACCTTGAACACCGCCGCCCCGTTTTCCTTGACCCGGAAATAGTAGTCGGGAAGCTCTGCGCCCATATCCGCCCCTTGTCACTCGCTCGCCTCGGTCCGGCGTTGTCGGAGAAAATAGCAGAGTGGGGCCGGGCGCGCCAGAATTTGCGTCGCCCCCGGCGCGGTGGTCAGCCCAGCCCCGAACAGAAGGCCTGGATGCGGCGGCATGCCTCTTGAAGGGCGGCGTCCGAGGTCGCGTAGCTGACCCGGAAATTGGGCGACAGGCCAAAGGCCGCGCCGAAGACCACGGCGATACCCTGTTCGTCCAGCAGAGCGGTGGCGAAATCCTCGTCGCTGTCGATCCGGGCGCCGCCCGCACTGGTCTTGCCGATGCAGCCCGCGATCGAGGGATAGACATAGAAGGCGCCCTGCGGCGTGGGGCAGGTGAGACCCGGGGCGGCGTTCAGCATCTCGACCACCAGATCGCGGCGGCGCACGAAGGCCGCGTTGTTCCGGGCGATGAAATCATGCGGCCCGTTCAGGGCCTCGACGGCCGCCCATTGGCTGATCGAGCAGGGGTTCGAGGTGGTTTGCGACTGCACCTTGCGCATGGCCGCGATCAGGGCTTCGGGCCCCGCCGCGTAGCCGATGCGCCAGCCGGTCATGCAATAGGCCTTGCTGACGCCATTGACGGTCAGGGTCCGGTCGTAGAGCCCCGGTTCCACCTGCGCGGGCGTGCAGAAGGTGAAATCGTTATAGGCCAGGTGTTCATACATGTCGTCGGTCATCACCCAGACATGGGGATGGCGCATCAATACATCGGTCAACCCCTTCAATTCATCCCAGGAATAGCCCGCGCCGGTGGGGTTGGAGGGCGAGTTGAACAGGACCCACTTGGTGCGGGGGGTGATTGCCGCCTCGAGTTGGTCCGGCGTGATCTTGAACCCGGTTTCCAGTGCGCCCTCGATCGTGACCGGCGTGCCATCGGCCAAGAGCACCATGTCCGGGTAGCTGACCCAGTAGGGGGCGGGGATGATGACCTCGTCCCCGGGGTTCAGCGTGGCCATCAGCGCATTGTAAAGCACCTGTTTGCCGCCCGAGGACACCGAGACCTGCGATGGCGCATAGTCCAGCCCGTTATCGCGGGCGAACTTGGCGCAGATCGCCGCCTTGAGCTCGGGGATGCCGTCGACCGCGGTGTAGCGGGTCTTGCCCTCTTCGATGGCGCGAATGCCGGCGGCGCGGATATGGGCGGGCGTGTCGAAATCCGGCTCGCCCGCGCCCAGGGCGATAATGTCGCGCCCCGCCGCCCGCAACTCGGCCGCCCGGGTCGTGACCGCGATGGTGGGCGAGGGTTTTACCCGTGCGAGTGTCGCGGAAAGGAAGGACATGGTCGGCCTCGGTTTTGTATTCCCCTGTGCGACGTGTCATAGGTGTGCCGAACCGAACAGACAAGTTCAGAGGACACAATGACCGAAGAAGAAAAGACCGAGTGGTTCAGCGACGATACCGCCACCTTCGGGGATCGCCTGGCCGCCGCGCGCGAGGCCGCGTCGATGACCCAGAAGGACCTGGCCAAGAAGCTGGGCATCAAGCTGGGCACGCTGCGCAACTGGGAAGATGACCTCAACGAGCCGCGCGCCAACAAGTTACAGATGGTATCTGGTATTCTTGGCGTCTCCATGCGCTGGCTCCTGACCGGTGAGGGCGACGGGATCGACATGCCCGAGGACAACCAGATCGAGGCCGCCGACCTGCGCGACATCCTGACCGAGATGCGCAGCCTGCGCGCACAGATCACCCAGTCGGGCGAAAAGCTGGCGCAGCTGGAAAAGCGCCTGCGCGCCGTGCTGAGCGACGCCACATGAGCGAAGACATCGCCACCCGCCGGAAGCGACTATACATGCGGTCGATCCGGCGGGGCATCAAGGAAATGGACCTGGTCCTGACCCGCTATGCCGATGCCCACCTGGCCCGGATGGATGCGGGTCAGCTGGACCTCTACGACAGGTTGCTGTCCGAGAACGATCACGACCTTTATCAGTGGGTGTCGGGCCAGGCCGCGCCGCCCGAGGCCTATGCGGCGATGATCGCCGAGATCTCCGAGGGCATGCGCCGCGCCTGATGGGCCGATTTCGCGAATTTGCCCCGACTTAACCGATTATTCGGCAATTGCATGCCATCCCTTCGTCTGCAACGGCACAGAACGGAGGTGTTGCATGTCTTTTCACACGGTCCCCGACACCGCGACCGATGGGCAGAAGCGGGCTTATGATTCCGGCTTCATGACCTCTTACCTCGAGGTTCTGATGCTGGTGGAACGCCTTCATCGCCTGTTGCTGGATGTCATCAAGGACGAATTCGAACGCGTCGGCATCCTGGAGGTCAACGCCGTCCAGGCCCTGTTGATGTTCAACGTGGGCGAAAACGAGGTCACGGCGGGCGAGCTGAAAACGCGGGGCTACTACCAGGGGTCCAATGTCAGCTACAATCTCAAGAAGCTGGTCGAGATGGGCTACATGCACCACCAGCGGTGCGAGATCGACCGCCGGTCCGTCCGGGTGCGGCTGACCCAGAAGGGGCGCGAGATCCGCGATATCGTCGCGGGGCTGTTCGGCAACCATGCTGAGGGCTTGCAGGACCGGGACGTGCTGAACATGGACGGCATCGACGAGATCACGACCGCGCTGCGCCGGGTCGAACGCTATTGGTCCGACCAGATCCGCTATATCTACTAGCCCGGGGTGCGGGGGCTATTCGGCCAGCGCGCCGATCGCCACGGCCTGCAATTCGCGCAGAAGCTTGCGCTGCATCGCCGCTTCGAAGGCCTCGAAGCCAAGCGCGCTTTCGACGAAGGCGCCGGGGCCGCGCAGCACGTAGGCCCTGTAATAGGCCACCAGTTCCATGAAGGGTTCGCTGGTCGGGGCGTTCGGGTCGCCGATGATCAGCCCGTTGATGGTGATCCCCGGTGGTGGCGGGGGCACGTCCCGCGGGCGGATGCCGGCATTGGCCTTGCCGTCGCCAGACAGGTCCAGCGTGCGCTTCCAGCACTCCGACTGCTCCTCCAGCATGGCGATGCCGGTCTGCATGGCGGTGCCGAGGGCGGTTCCGGGGTGGGCCGGCACGCGGCTGGTCGCGCCCAGCGTTTCGAGCACATCCTGCAGCTGGTCCGGTCCGGTGATGGCCGTCCAGGGCACCAGCAGCCGCGTGTCGCGCGGCCCGCTCCATTCGTAGATCGCCAGCCGCACCGGGATACCGCGCTGCGCCAAGAGCCGCGCACGCACCGGCGGCGCGGTCAGCGCCCCGGCCAGCCCGTCCAGTTGCAACCGGTATTCCCGTTCATCGACCGACCCGGACACGTCCAGCCCCAGCGCCAGGGCCTGCCGGCATTGCGCCGCGGCCGCCCCCGTTAGCAGCGCCAGAAGACCGGCCAGCAGGACCGGCCGCATCACCGTGCCTCGCCCAGCATGACGACGCCCAGTTCCCGGATCAGCTTGGCGCGCATGGCGCGTTCGAAATCGTCGAACCCCTGCGCCACCTCGACAAACGAGGCCGGCCCCCGGATCACCTCGTTCAGGTAGTAGCGCACCAGGTCCAATTCGGCCTCGTATTCGCCGCCATTGATCACCAGCCCGTTCACCGTGACGCCCTCGAAAGGAAAGGCGCCATAGGCCTCGGCGGGGCCGAAGCCCTCGTTGTTGATCCCGTCGCCCGACACGTCCAGCGTCGCCGCGGCGCAGGACGGCGCGCGTCGCAGCAGCGTCGCCCCGTACCCAAGCGCATAGCCCATGGCCGTCGGAAACGCGTCATGGCTGCGGGGGCTGGCCGCGACCCTGTCCGAAACCGCCTGGAGATCCGCGGGCGACCGGATCAGCACCCAGTCCTGCACCAGCACCTGCTTGAAGCGCCCCGACCATTCATAGATGGCCAGCGCCACCGGGTCGCCCGGCGCCAGGAAGGCCGACTGCACCTGCGGCGCGACCAGCGCCGCAGCCAACCCGCCCCGTTGCAACGCATCCTCTTGCGCATCCACCGACGAGGAGACGTCCAGGGCCAGGGCCAGCGCCAGCCGGCACGCCTCGGCCGGGGCCGCTACGAGCGTCGCCAGCGCGAAGAGGGCGGCCCTTACCAATGGCCGGAATTGTCCATGCTGGCCCAAGGCTCGGCCGGGGTCTGGGCCTCGCCGGACTGGAGCAGCTCGACCGAGATGTTGTCGGGGCTGCGCACGAAGGCCATACGCCCGTCGCGCGGCGGACGGTTGATCGTCACGCCGTTGTCCATCAGGTGCTGGCAGGTGCCATAGATGTCATCCACCTCGTAGGCCAGGTGCCCGAAATGGCGGCTGTCATCGGGCAGGGCGTCGTCGCCATCCCAGTTGTAGGTCAGCTCGACCGGGCACTCTTCCTGCCCCGGGGGGGCCATGAAGACCAGGGTGAAGCGGCCCCCTTCGTTCTCGAAGCGGCGCGTTTCCTTCAGGCCCAGCAATTCGTAGAAGGCCATGGATTGTTCCAGGTCCTTCACGCGAACCATCGTGTGCAGGTATTTCAGTGGCATGTCGTCCCTCTAATGTTTGATCCTCCGAGGGTAGCACGTCGCGCACCGGGGGGAAGGGTCAGAAGGTGGACCGGACCGACAGGCTGATCCCGGTATTGCGGGTATCGAAACGGGAGATGTTCGACCGGACGACCTCGCGGCGCAGTTCGACCACCGGGGCAAAGCCGTAGAATTGCATCTCGCGAAACTCGGCCGACAGGCGCACCGTGACCGCGTGATCCTCTCTTGGCTCGACACTGTAGAGCGGCTGGTCGAACAGGGCGCGGCGGTATTCCAGCGCCCCGCCCCAATGCGCCCCGAACTGCGGGTCGGCCCAGTGGTAGGACAGCCGCAACTCGGCAGCGCCATGGGCCACGGCCTCGGATGCGCTGTCCGTATCGGACAGTGTCATGCCCGCGCCCAGCCGGTCGCCGTTTTCCAGCCCGATGGACCAATCCGCCATCAGCCGCCGCGTCCGGGATGACCGGATCGGGCGATCGACCCGGTCGGCATGTTCGAATTCAGCGCCCAGCCGCAGGCGGCCCTCGGCCAGAGGGAACGTATAGCCCAAGGCGGCCCGCAGCCCGGTTTGCGAATGCCGCCCCGCATTCCAGTCCGCGAAGACGGTCACGGCGCTGTCGATCATCCGTTCACGATCCGGCAACAGGTACTTGGTGGCCCAACCCACCGACAGGCCGTCGCTGCGGAACAACGCGTTGTCGAGGGTCGGGTCGATCGCCTCGGCCTCTTCGCCCAGGACGACCCGGCGCCCGGCATAGGCGAAAGTGAATTCGCTTTGGCGCCTCTCGGTCGCGGGCAGGCGATAGGTGGCCTCGGCCTGAAATCGGAACTCGACCCCGGAAATCGGCTGGGCGGCAGGGTTCTCGAAGGTGAGGCCGCCGATGACGATCCTGTTGGTGGTTGGGGCATCGTTGATATTGTCGTTGGGGCTTATCGAGCCGTTGAAGGACAGGGTAACCGGGTTGCGCGAGCGTACGTAGCGGAATTCGCGGCGCACCAGGGCAAGGGCGCGATCGTTGGGGGCCTGGCGCGCGGCCCGGCGCAGCCAGATCTGCGCGCGCCCGCGCTTGCCGTCCGAGGCCAGCGCCTGGGCCACGGCCCGCGCCGCCTGGAATTTTCCGCCCCCCGGGGCCGCCAGGCGAAAGGCGCGGCGGGCATGGCGCGCGGCGCTGTCGAAATGGGCCATGTCACGCTCGGCCCGGGACAGGGCCAATAACAGGCCGGGGTCGTCCGGGTCATGGGCAAGAAGCGTCTGCAAAAGGGCCTGTGCCGCACCGGGCTGGCCGGATTCGATCAGCTGCACCGCAAGGCTGCGCGCGGTGGCGATGTCCACCTCGACGGAGGACTGCGCCTGTGCCGACGAGGCCGCGAGCAGCAGCGCCAGGCCGGCGATCCAGGAACGCGGTCCGGTCACCGCGCCGCCCTAGCCGCCGTTGGCGGTGATGAAGACCCCGGTTTCACGCACCGTGTCGTCGACCTCGGTCGAGGTCACGTCGCCTTCCAGGACCACGAAACCGGCGATTTCCTCGCCATCGGGGCCGGCGAAGACACCCTGCCAGCCGCCACTCGCGATCTCGCCGGTGACGCCTTCGATACCCACCGCCGTGCTTTGCAGGATCTCGCCGGTCGAAAAGTCGATCTCGGCCGTGGCCAGCGAGACGTAATCGTTCAGCGCGCCCAGCGAATTGCCGTTCACGTCGTAAAGCGTGCGGTTGGTGATCAGCCCCTCGACCGCGCCGTCCACGTCGAAATCGAGGATGTCGACGGTGAGCTCGGTGTCGCCGGCGATGAATTCCACGTCGTCCTCGCCGCCGCTGAGGGTGGTGATGCGGACCGCGGCGTAATCCCCGGTGAAGGTGTAGTATTCCGGGCGTTCCGCCGGGATGCCGTTGGTGCCGTCCAGGCGCTGCAGGGTCGCCCCGCCGAAGCCGAAACCGATGTAGTCGCCGGTGCCGACCGCGGCTACCTCGCTGTGCGAAGCGCGCTGGAAGACGGCGAAATACTGGCGGTCGTTCGGCCCGCCGGACAGCGGGCTTTCATAGACATCGAACGCGTTGGGAAGCGCGGTGGCCGACCGCGTGTATCCGCCGCCCGACGCGTCGCTGTTGTCGAAGGGGATGTTATTGATGCGCAAGGTGTCGTCACTGGGATCGCCGGTGCCCGCGTCATCATATTCGAACGCGTTCATCGTCAGGTCTTCATTCAGGTCCGTGGCGAAGATGCTGTCCGGATCCGGGCTGCCCTCGCTATCGGGGTCGGGTTCCATCTCGGCGTCCTGAAAGGGGTTGGTGCCATCCATGCAGCCGGCCAGCAGGCCCGTGCCGAGGATCATCACTGCAAAAATTGGTTTCATGCCATCTGTCCCGATAGGTGGTGCCCTTTGCCGGGCCTTCCGACCACCATAGTCGGGAAATGCAAAGCATGTGTCAATCTAACCGGCCCGGTTTTTCCACAGGATATCGGGGTTCCCGGCGCATTTTGGCGCAGATATAGTAATCAGGTCACGATGACCCCCGGAGAATCAGCAAGGAAGGTCCGCCATGCCCGTCACCCCAGACCAACAGGCCGAGATCGACGCCCTGCGCGGCGAGCCCAAACAGACCCTGCGCGCCGTGTCCGAGGGGATGGAGGCGCATCTCTACAAGGCGGCGCCGGTGCTCGATCACGGGTTCGTCCGGGTGATCGACTACATGGGCGACGATGCCGCGATCTGCCAGGCGGCGCGGGTCAGCTATGGCAAGGGCACCAAGTCGGTCAGCAACGATGCCGGGCTGATCCGCTACCTGATGCGGCACTGGCATTCGACCCCGTTCGAGATGTGCGAGGTCAAGTTCCACGTCAAGCTGCCGGTCTTCGTGGCCCGCCAGTGGATTCGCCACCGTACCGCCAACGTGAACGAATATTCCGCGCGCTACTCGATCCTCGACCGGGAATTCTACATTCCGCGGCCCGAGGACCTGGCCGCGCAATCGACCACCAACAACCAGGGCCGGGGCGAGGCGCTGACCGGGGACGAGGCCGCGCGGGTGCTGGACTATCTCAAGGGCGACGCGGCGCGGGCCTATGACCATTACGAGGAAATGATCTCGGACGAGGGGCAGCAGGGGCTGGCCCGTGAACTGGCCCGCATGAACCTGCCCGCCAATATCTATACCCAGTGGTACTGGAAGGTGGACCTGCACAACCTCTTCCACTTCCTGCGCCTGCGCGCCGATGCCCACGCCCAGTACGAAATCCGCGTCTATGCCGAGGCGATCTGCGACATGGTCAAGGACTGGGTCCCGGCGGCCTACGGGGCGTTCGAGGACTACCGCCTGGGGGGAGCGAATTTGAGCGGCCGCCAGCTGGAGTGCATCCGGGCGATGCTGAAAGGCGAAGAGGTCACGCAGGAAAGCTCCGGCATGTCCAAGGGGGAATGGCGGGAGTTCATGGGGGTCCTGAACGACCCCGCATAGCGGGGCAATTCGCTCCAGTGGAGCGAATTGAGAGAGGGACGAGAAGAAGAATGCTCATCTACCTGGATTCAAAAGACTTCATCGAACTTACGGATAGTCGTAACAAGCCTGAAGTTCGAGAAATCTGGGAGTTTTTCGTTGCAGGTGTGGAACGAGGTGACCTGAATTTTGGTTTCTCATTTCTGCATGTTGTTGAAGTGCTGAACCCGGATAGTCGCGGATATGAGGATCAACAAAGAGCCTATGGTGAGACGATTTATCGGCTCTGTGACCTGACTTTCCCATTTCTCTCTGATGCGATCCAAGGTGCAAGGCCGGAGAAGAATGGCCTTTGGGGGCCTAGAGATGCGCTAGCCAAAGTTCAATTGGACTTCAGCGAAAGATCAATCTCTAAGTTGGCAATGGAAGAATTGAATAAGGTCCCTGGGCTTACCCGGAATCAAAGACGCCTGCTTTCAAAGTCAGGGAACTTGTCCCGCATTTTGCGTGAGGCAGATGTGGAAGTTCCCAAAGGGCTAGAGTTCAGCGGCCTGACTAGATCCGATTTTTTGAGTATGGTTTCTAGCCCTGCGAGAAGTAGGAGAATCATACAAGACAAGTTGGTTCGTTTGCTTTCTGATCCACGCCACTATTCGGAGGTCATGGCCAGTGTTCGTCCGGACGAGAACCCAATTCGTGACATTATAACAGAGAGCTACAGCAACGCCGCAGATTCCATCCAAGACCTTTGGAGGCAGGGTCAAGAGGTGATCCGCGCGAAGAAACAACTCGAAGCAGAATTGAAGCAATTGCGTGACGAAGGTCTGAAACATAGCGCCACTTTTGCGACAACGATGAGAGCGAAAAAGAGGCTGAGTATAAATTTTGAAGACGCACTCCATAAGAACGAAATCTTAAAGCACCCGCGATTTGAATTTTTGTCAAGCTACGTGAAGAGAATGATTGAGGTCGAAAAACCGCCGAGCAACTCCGAAATTAGGGACTTGCTGCATTTATTCTATGCCCATGATGCTGATGCCATTTCTGTAGATCGAGCGATGTTCGAAAAGGTTAAGCAAGCTCCAATGTTGAAAGGTAAAGTCTTTAGATCTTTGAAGGATCTCAAGGCTTCAGTCGAAGCGAAAGTTGGCTAAGGCTTAATTGCCCCGCGCGAATAGTGCCGTAGGCGCCGCGCGGTCGCCAGGCCGCCCGGACGGGCTGGCGACTTGGTGGGGTTGGCGCCCCGCTCTGACCCACTTCGGAAGTGGCCGCCATAAAGTGCCCTGATCCCCCCGGTGGATCGCCACCCCGCGGCCTGCCGACCGCGCGGCTTATCCCCAGGCGCTAGGCGGCGCGTCGTAAATCTGTTACGCTTCTGTCATGAAATGCCTTGTCGCTGCCCTCTGCCTGTTCCCGCTGCCCCTTGCAGCGAGCCCCATCGCCGAGGTTGTCTGCGGGCCCTCCGACCGGATGATCCAGCGGCTCGAAACCCAGTTCATGGCCAGTCGTACCGCCATCGGCATGCGCGATGAAGAGCAATTAATGGAAGTCTGGACGGACGAGCAGGGCGATTGGACCCTCGTGGCCTCTTATGCC
Organism: Alphaproteobacteria bacterium; assembly: GCA_009908505.1. GTDB lineage: Bacteria > Pseudomonadota > Alphaproteobacteria > Rhodobacterales > Rhodobacteraceae > Salibaculum. The sequence goes on from JAAAPD010000005.1 coordinate 61,823, forward strand.
AGCGGGATCTCCTGCATCCTGGCCATGGGGCGGCATTGGCAGGATCTGACCGCGCCTACCGACCCCGCCTGAGCCGCGCCCGGGCTGCACGTTCTCAACTGCACCGCCTCTAGTTGCGAACGGTTCGCAAGACCCTTGACTTCTGCGAACGACTTGCAAATAGACGGGGCAAGAGCCTCATGACATGGAGTCCCCGATGCTGCGCCTCGCCGCCCTGTTGATCCTGTTCGCGCTGCCCGCCCAGGCCGAGCGCCTGAAGGTCGTGACCACATTCACCGTCATTGCCGACATGGCCCGCAACGTGGCCGGCGACTCGGCCGATGTCGTCTCGATCACCAAGCCGGGGGCCGAGATCCACGGCTACCAGCCCACGCCGCGCGACCTGGTGAACGCCTCCGACGCGGACCTGCTGTTGTGGAACGGGCTGAACCTGGAGCTGTGGTTCGAGCAGTTCGTCGCCAACCTCGGCGATATCCCGTCCGTGACGGTGTCCGAGGGGATCGACCCCATCGCCATCGGCGCGGGCAGCTACGCCGGCACGCCCAACCCCCATGCCTGGATGGGGCTGGACAACGCGCTGGTCTACATCGACAACATCGCCGCCGCGCTGACGCAGGCCGACCCGGCGAACGCCGACCGCTACGCCGCCAATGCCGAGAGCTACAAGGCCGAGCTGCGCGCCACGCTGGACCCCCTGCGCGCCGCCATCGCAGAGGTGCCCGAGGACCAGCGCTGGCTTGTCACCTGCGAGGGGGCGTTCAGCTACCTGGCCCGCGATTTCGGGATGAAAGAACTCTATCTGTGGCCGATGAACGCCGACCAGGTCGGCACGCCGCAACAAGTCCGCGCGGTGATCGACGGTGTGCGCGACAACGACATCCCCGTGGTGTTCTGCGAAAGCACGGTCAGCACCCGGCCCGCCGAGCAGGTGGCCCGCGAAACCGGCGCGGCCTATGGCGGGGTGCTTTATGTCGACAGCCTGTCGAAGGCGGACGGCCCGGTGCCCACCTACCTGGACCTGTTGCGCGTCACCTCGGAAAAGGTGGTTGAGGGCCTGACCCGATGACGGGTATTTGCGCCCGCGATGTCACCGTCACCTATCGCAACGGACAGACGGCGCTGTGGGATGCCTCGTTCGAGGTGCCGCGCGGCACGGTTACGGCGCTGGTGGGCGTCAACGGCGCGGGCAAGTCGACCTTGTTCAAGGCGATCATGGGATTCGTGCCGGTCGCCCGGGGCGAGATATCGCTTCTGGACCGGCCCGTGCGGCAGGCGCTCAAGGAAAACCTCGTCGCCTATGTGCCCCAGGCTGAAGAGGTCGACTGGGCCTTCCCGGTGCTGGTCGAGGACGTGGTGATGATGGGCCGCTACGGCCATATGGGATGGATGCGGCGGCCCAAGGCCGCCGATCGCGCGGCGGTGGATGCGGCGCTGGCCCGCGTCAACATGACCGCCTATCGCCACCGCCAGATCGGCGAGCTGTCGGGCGGCCAGCGCAAGCGCGTCTTCCTGGCCCGTGCGTTGGCGCAGGAGGGGCGGGTAATCCTGCTCGACGAGCCCTTCACCGGGGTCGATGTCAAGACCGAGGCACAGATCGTCGCCCTGCTCAAAGAGCTGCGGGACGAGGGCCGGGTCATGCTGGTCTCGACCCACAATCTCGGCTCGGTGCCGGAATTCTGCGACCGGACGATCCTGGTCAAAGGCACCGTGCTGGCCCATGGCCCGACGGACGAGGTCTTCACGCCCGACAACCTCGAAGAGGCCTTCGGCGGGGTGCTGCGGCGCTTTACCCTGGCGGGCGAGGATCTGCACGACGATGGCGACGAGCGCGCGATCTCGATCCTGACCGACGACGAACGCCCCTTCGTGCAATACGGAGAGCAGACCCGGAAAGCCCGGCAGGAAAAGGAGCCGCAGGAATGAGCCTGCTGCTGGAGCCCTTTTCCTACGGCTACATGACCAACGCCATGTGGGTTTCGGCGCTGGTGGGGGCGGTCTGCGCCTTCCTGTCGGCCTATCTGATGCTCAAGGGCTGGTCGCTGATCGGCGATGCGCTCAGCCACGCGGTGGTGCCCGGCGTGGCCGGCGCCTACATGCTGGGGCTGCCCTTCGCGCTGGGCGCGTTCCTGGCCGGGGGGCTGGCCGCCGGGGCCATGCTGTTCCTGACCGAACGGTCGGGGCTGAAAGTGGACGTGATCATCGGCCTGATCTTCACCAGCTTTTTCGGGCTGGGCCTGTTCCTGGTCTCGATCAACCCGGTGGGGATCGACATCCAGACGATCACGCTGGGCAATATCCTGGCCATCACGCCCGCCGACACGCTGCAACTGGCGCTCATCGGGGGGGTGTCCATGATGATCCTGCTGGCCAGGTGGAAGGACCTGATGGTGGTCTTCTTCGATGAGAACCATGCGCGGTCCGTGGGGCTCAACCCACAATTCCTGAAGGCGCTGTTCTTCGTGCTGCTCTCGGCGTCGGTCGTGGCCGCGTTGCAGACGGTGGGGGCTTTCCTTGTCATCGCAATGGTGGTGACGCCGGGGGCCACGGCCTACCTTCTGACCGACCGGTTCGAACGCCTGTTGATCGTCTCTGTCGCCATCGGGGCGACGACCAGTTTCCTGGGGGCCTATGCCAGCTATTTCCTGAACGGGGCGACCGGCGGCGTCATCGTCTGCCTGCAAACCGCGCTTTTCATGACGGCTTTCCTGCTGGCCCCGAAACACGGGTTGTTGGCGCACAAACGCAAGGCCCGCGCCGCGCTGGAGGACCGGGCCTGATGGAAACGCTGCTTTTCCCCTTCCAGTTCGGCTTCATGGTCAATGCATTCTGGATCGCGGTAATGCTGTCTGTGCCCACGGCGCTCTTGTCCTGCTTCCTTGTGCTGAAGGGCTGGGCGTTGATGGGCGACGCGGTCAGCCACGCGGTTCTGCCGGGGATCGTGTTGGCCTTCATCCTGGGGCTGCCGCTGATCCTGGGGGCGTTCGCAGCCGGCATGTTCACCGCCGTCGCCACCGGCTACCTGGCCGAGAACAGCCGCGTGAAATCCGACACGGTCATGGGCGTGGTCTTCTCGGGCATGTTCGCGGCGGGGATCGTCATGTATGTGGCGATCGACACCAACATGCATCTCGATCACATCCTTTACGGCAATATGCTGGGGGTCGGCGCGGCCGATCTGTGGACCGCCGGGCTGGTGGCACTGGTGGTTGGCGGGGGCCTTTTGCTGCGCTGGAAGGACCTGCTGCTGCATGCCTTCGACCCGGCCCAGGCCCGGACCGCCGGGCTGCCCGTGGGCTGGCTGCATTACGGGTTGCTGGCCGCGTTGTCGCTGACCATCGTGGCGACGCTGTCGGCGGTGGGGCTGATCCTTGCCATCGGCTTGCTGATCGCGCCGGGGGCCATCGCCTTTTTGCTGGTGCGGCAGTTCCGGGCCATGCTCTGGGTCGCGGTGCTGGTCTGTCTGGCCTCGATGCTGGGGGGGACCTATGCCAGCTTTTTCCTCGACAGCGCCCCGGCGCCGACGATCATCCTGATCCTGACGGTGCTGTTCCTGCTGGCCTTCGCGCGACGGCTGGTCCTGACGCGCCGGGAAACCGCGCGGGGCTAGACGCGCCGCGCGCTTTGCGGTCCTCTGGGGCAAACCGACGGAGGACGGCATGAGCGATCTGGAAAAACGTATCGAACAGGGTCGCGGCGATGCGCCGGCCGATCTCGTTTTGCGCGGGGGGCGGGTCTTCGACCTGGTGACCGGCGCCATGCTGGAAGGCGATGTCGCCATCTGCGGCGAAACCATCGTCGGCACCTGTGACCGCTACGAGGGGCGCGAAGTGGTGGATGTCAGCGGCCTGACGCTGGTGCCCGGCTTCATCGACACCCATCTGCATATCGAAAGCAGCCTGGTCACACCCTTCGAGTTCGACCGCCTTGTGACGCCGCTGGGCGTCACCACCGCCATCTGCGACCCGCACGAGATCGCCAATGTTCTGGGCGTGCCGGGGATCGAGTACTTTCTCGCCGCGGCGCAGGAAACGGTGCTGGACATCCGCGTGAACCTGTCCTCCTGCGTGCCCTCGACGGATATGGAGACGGCCGGCGCCCGGATCGAGGCGGCGGACCTTTTGCCGCTGATGGACCATCCAAAGGTGATCGGCCTGGCCGAGGTGATGAATTATCCCGGCGTCATCCGCCGCGATCCCGGCATCATGGCCAAGTTGCAGGCCTTCGGGGGCCGCCACATGGACGGGCATTGCCCGATGCTGTCGGGGCGCGACCTGAACGCCTATATCGCCGCCGGCATCCGCACGGAACATGAGGCGACGACCGTCGCCGAGGCGCGCGAGAAGTTGCAGAAGGGCATGCGCGTTCTGATCCGCGAGGGGTCGGTGTCCAAGGACCTGGAGGCGCTGATCCCGCTGCTGGACGAGCGGACCGCACCGTATATGTGCCTGTGCACCGACGACCGGAACCCGCTGGACATCGGCGAACACGGGCATCTCGACTACATGATCCGCACCGCCATCGCCCGGGGCGTGCCGCCCCTCGCGGCCTATCGCGCGGCGTCGCTGTCGGCGGCCGAGGCCTTCGGTCTCAAGAGCCGGGGCCTGATCGCGCCGGGGCAGCGGGCGGACATCGTGGCACTGGGGTCCTTGGAGACCTGCGATGCACGCGCGGTCTGGTGCGCCGGGGTGCCGGTGGGCGAGGCGGCCTTCGCCGCGCGCCGGACCGTCAGCCCGATCGGGCGCGGCTCGGTCAAGGCGCGCCGCGTCGCGGCGGCCGATTTCCGCACCACGGGCAACCGGTCGCAGACGGATGTGATCGGCGTGATCGAGGGCAAGATCCTCACCGAGCATCTGGCCGAGGACATCCCCATCGAAGACGGCGACAAGCGCCCGGACCCGGCCCGCGACCTCGTCAAGATCGCGGTGGTCGAACGCCACGGGATCAACGGCAATATCGCCACCGGCTTCGTCAAGGGGTTCGGGCTGCAGCGCGGGGCCATCGCCTCGACCGTCTGCCACGATCACCACAATATCGCCGTGGTCGGGGCCGATTACGACGACATGACCCTAGCCGCGAACCGTCTGGAGGACCTCGAAGGAGGCTTCGTCGTGACCGAGGGCGGCGCGGTGCGCGCCGAACTGGCCCTGCCGGTCGCCGGGCTGATGAGCCTTGCGCCCTTCGAAGAGGTCCGCGCCCGTCTGGAAGACCTGCGCGACGCGGCCAAGGCGCTGGGCGTGGGTCTGGAGGAGCCGTTCCTGCAACTGGCTTTCCTCGCGCTGCCGGTCATCCCGGCCCTGAAGATCACCGACCGGGGGCTGGTGGACGTGACGAGGTTCGAGATCATCGGGTAGGGGGTTGGACACCGCAGCCTGTCGGCCGCAAGAAGTGGACAACGTGTTCGGCGAATCGGACGGAATTCTGACCGATGGCGGCTATGAGTCCAAAGGGACGGATGCTGCATTGTGCACGAATGGTGGCTTTGGTAAATGCAGATGCCTGGGCAGATCAACAGTGCGCGTTGGCTGACAAAACCAGCATCGTTATAATTGTAGCTAGACCTATAGAGGGTAGCTGCTGTTATGAGATTCGTTGCCATCGACGTAGAAACCGCCAATTCCGACATGGCATCCATCTGCTCAATCGGTGTCGCAGCTTTTGAGAATGGCTCGCTCACTTCGGAATGGTACTCGCTTATTGACCCGGAAGACTACTTTGATCCCGTCAACATATCGATCCACGGAATCACTGAAAGCGACGTTCAAGGTGCTCCGACCTTCAAGGATGTAGCCATAGATATCGAACGGCACCTTGGGTCTCAGATCGTTGTCACCCATACGCACTTCGACCGCGTCGCAATGCACCAAGCGGCAGGTCGGTGGGCAATTCAGGCCCCGACCTGCACCTGGCTAGACTCAGCCCGCGTCGCTCGGAGGACATGGGCGGACTGCGCAAAGTCGGGCTACGGACTGGCGAACGTATGCAAGATGATCGGTTACACCTTCGACCACCACAACGCGCTTGAGGATGCGAAGGCCGCGGGGCACGTCATGATCGCTGCGATGCAGGAAAGCGGTCTCGATCTCGACGCGATGCAGAAGCGCGTCTTGCAGCCCATAGACCCGTCGTCGAGTGGGTCGGGAGCGATCACGCGCGACGGCAATCCGGATGGCCCGCTTGCAGGCGAGGTGATCGTGTTCACGGGTGCACTCGAAATACCGCGTCGTGAGGCCGCAAACCTTGCGGCTTCCGTGGGCTGCAACGTCGCGAACAGCGTCACCAAGAAGACGACTATGCTCGTCGTGGGCGACATGGACGTGACGGAACTCGCAGGCCATGACAAGTCGTCAAAGCATCGGAAAGCCGAGGTTATGGCGGAATCGGGTCAGCGGCTTCGAATCATTCGCGAGACCGACTTCAAGGAACTGGTCGCGCTTTCGTGAACAAGGATACACTACTCGTAGTAGGTCGTGTAGAACCAAGCCAGCCGTCGGCGCAAACGCTGCGAAAGAGAGTTTTGTCCGCAAAGCTGCTAGTCGGGCGCGGGCGACCTCAGCAATTCGGCACATTCACCGCCAGCCCGCCCAGGGCGGTTTCCTTGTATTTCTCGCTCATGTCGGCGCCGGTCTGGCGCATGGTCTCGATGGCCGAGTCCAGCGGCACGAAATGCTGCCCGTCGCCGCGCAGCGACAGCGAGGCGGCCGAGACGGCCTTTATCGCGCCCAGCCCGTTGCGTTCGATGCAGGGCACCTGCACCAGCCCACGCACCGGGTCGCAGGTCATGCCGAGGTGGTGTTCCAGCGCGATCTCGGCGGCGTTCTCGAT
>JAAAPD010000068.1 GCA_009908505.1 Alphaproteobacteria bacterium
GCACGCGGCGATTGTAGTCGTGGCAGGCCTGATCCTTTGAATGCCCAGTTTTACCTAATGCGGACACCCGCGCAGCCGCAGCGAAACTACGCTTTGTCCGCACCCTACCAGTTCGCGACCTGCGCAGCGAAGGTCGGCTGTCGCAAATTCGCATCGAAAATCGTGGGTCCGCTCCGGGCTGACAACCGCCACCCGGGTCTCGTCCTCAAGGCATCTGAACGGCTGTTCGGCCCGCCGCTTTGACCCGGCATCTGCTGTCCGGGGGCGCCGACTAGTCGAAGGACCCCGTCACGCGCCCCAGCAGCATGAAGGCCCGCGCGGTGCGGGTTTCGGCCAGCGCGGCGAGCTCTTCGTCGCTTGCCTCGGGCTCGAAGCTTTCGAGCATCTGGTCGAACTTGCGCAGGAAATGGTGCGCGGCATCACGAAAGATCGTGTCCTCGCGCATCCGCCCGGCCGTCAGCGCCAGCGAGGACCGGTCGCGCACGCCACCCAGCACGGCCACGGCCTTGCCCCGTTCGCCCCGGGCGAAGCGGCGCCAGAATTCCGGGCGCGCTCGGTCGGGGCGCAAATCGTCCATGTAGATGCCATCCTGGCTGAGCAGGGTCAGCACGTCCTGGCTGGCCTGGATCAGCTGGCGCGAGGCATGGTCCTTGAGCGCCCGGCGCAGCGCCGCGAACCCGACCTCGTCATCCTGGGTGTCGGGAAAGTTCAGCGCGCGCACCAGGTCGGACCGCTGGATCGGCGGCGTCATGTCCTCGGCGCTGGTGCCAAGGGCAAGGGTCGGCTGGTCATCGCCCGGTTCGGCCTTGGGCGCGGGGGCCAGCCGGGTGGCCGCCTGGGCAGGCCGCGCCGAGGTAAAGGTTGCCAAGGCGCTTTCGGTCTTTTGCGCGGCCTTGGCGATCTCGTTGAGCTTCTTTTCGACGGTCGGGTCCATGCCGCCCGCGCCACGCGCCTGCCGGTCGGCCACGTAGGTCTGGCGCATGGCATCGATCGCCGCCTGCAATCGCCGCGATTCCTCGCGCACGATCCGCGCCGAGCGCATGGCGATGGCCGCCACCCAGATCACCGCGATGGGCAGGAACACCGCCAGCAGCGTCATCACGAACCCCATCCTGTCGAAACCGCCGCCCTCGGTCTCGGTGGGCAGGATCAGGAAGAACAGCGCCGCCGCCGCCAACCACACCAGGCTGAGCGCGCCGGCGATGATCTCGGCCGCCGAAAGGCGCAGGCCTTCCGGCTTTTCCCCTGCCTTGAGGGCCGCGTCGGCCTTTGTCGGGCGCATCGCCATTGTCGCGGGTCTCCGGCCCTAGAGGTAGGAAATCTTGAGGATCTCGTAGCTGCGGTCACCGCCGGGCGTGCGCACCTCGACACTGTCGCCCTCGTCCTTGCCGATCAGGGCGCGGGCCAAGGGCGACTTGATGTTGAGCCGGCCGTTTTCCAAATCGGCCTCGTACTCGCCGACGATCTGGTAGGTCTTTTCCTCGTCCGTGTCCTCGTCCACGATCTCGACCGTGGCGCCGAACTTGATGGCCCCGGACATCCTGGCCGGGTCGATCACGTCGGCCAGCGACATCACGCCTTCCAGCTCCTTGATGCGGCCCTCGATGAAGGATTGCTTTTCCTTGGCCGAATGATACTCGGCATTTTCGGACAGGTCACCGTGTTCGCGCGCCTCGGCAATGGCCTTGATGATGGCCGGGCGGTCCTCGCTCTTCAATTGCTTCAGCTCGGCTTCGAGCTTGGCGTAACCGGCACGAGTCAGCGGTATCTTTTCCATTGGTCCGTCCTGAAAAGGTAAAACAGCAAGTGGGCGTTCATAACCCCTTGGGCCATTGGGCCTCAAGGGGGCATGCGCCAAGCATCAGAATATGGGCTGGAACCGTGTCCGCAAGCCCCGCCCGGGTCGCGACGCGACAATTTAACGTCGTGTCTCGATTGCCCTTGAATTGCCGGTCCTGTAACCAAGGCGAAACATAGTTGCGCGCATGACAGGGGAGGCCCGGAATGGCCGAGATCGAACGCGAATCCATGGAATACGACGTCGTCATCGTCGGCGCGGGGCCCGCGGGCCTGTCCGCCGCGATCCGGCTCAAGCAACTTGATGCCGACCTGAATGTCGTCGTGCTGGAAAAGGGCTCCGAGGTGGGCGCGCACATCCTGTCGGGCGCTGTTCTTGACCCCTCCGGCCTGAATGCGTTGATCCCCGACTGGCAGGAAAAAGGCGCGCCGCTGAACGTGCCCGTCAAGGATGACAATTTCTACATGATGGGCGAGTCCGGCCAGATCCGCATTCCCAACTTCCCCATGCCGCCGCTGATGAACAACCACGGCAACTACATCGTCTCGATGGGCAATGTCTGCCGCTGGATGGCCGAACAGGCCGAGGAGCTGGGCGTCGAGATCTTCCCCGGCATGTCCTGTTCCGAACTGGTCTATGGCAACAATGGCGAAGTGAAGGGCGTCGTCGCCGGCGTCTTCGGACTGGAAGCGGACGGGTCCATCGGTGAGAACACCGAACCGGGGATGGAGCTGCATGGGCGCTACGTCTTCCTGTCCGAGGGCGTGCGCGGGTCGCTGGCCAAGGAAGTTATCGAGAGATACGACCTTTCGGCCGGCAAAGAGCCGCAGAAATTCGGCCTCGGAATGAAGGAAATCTGGGAAATCGACCCGGACAAACACAGCGAGGGGTCGGTCACCCACACCATGGGCTGGCCGCTGAACGCGAACGCCGGGGGCGGGTCATTCATCTACCACCTGGAAAACAACCAGGTCTATGTGGGCTTCGTCGTTCACCTGAACTACAAGAACCCGCACCTTTATCCCTACATGGAATTCCAGCGCTTCAAGCATCACCCGATGGTGGCCGAGCTGCTGAAGGGTGGCAAGCGCGTGGCCTATGGCGCGCGCGCCATTTCCGAGGGCGGCTATCAGTCGATGCCCAAGATGGTCGCGCCGGGCGTGGCGCTGCTGGGCTGTTCGGTGGGCATGGTCAACGTGCCGCGCATCAAGGGCAACCACAACGCCATGCTGTCCGGCAAGGCCGCGGCCGAGGCCGCCTTCGACGCGTTCAAGGCCGATCGCGCGGGTGACGAGTTGATCGCCTATGAAGACGAGGTGCGCGCTGGCGCCATCGGACGTGACCTCAAGAAGGTGCGCAACGTCAAGCCGATGTGGTCCAAGTGGGGGCTGACGGCATCTCTTGCCCTTGGCGGCCTCGACATGTGGACGAACAACCTGTTCGGCCTGTCGCTGTTCGGCACGATGAAGCACGGTAAATCGGATGCCGAGGCGACCGAGCCGGCGGACAAGCATCAGCCCATCGACTATCCGAAACCGGATGGCACCCTGTCCTTCGACCGGCTGACCAATGTCAGCTATTCCATGACCAACCACGAGGAAAGCCAGCCCGCGCACCTGCACCTCAAGGATGCCAGCGTGCCGATCTCGGTGAACCTTCCGAAATACGCCGAACCGGCCCAACGCTATTGCCCGGCCGGCGTCTACGAGGTGGTGGAAAAGGACGGCGAGCAGAAATTCGTCATCAACTTCCAGAACTGCGTGCATTGCAAGACCTGCGACATCAAGGACCCCAGCCAGAACATCAACTGGGCGGTCCCGCAGGGCGGCGACGGGCCGAACTACCCGAACATGTGACCCCCGGGAAGGGCCCCCGCGCGGGGGCCTTTGGCATTGCGGGCAGAGTGTTGCCGCCCCCCACGCTTGTGATTTGCCCCGGTCGCGCGGGCGCTATAGTCAGACCTTGATCACCATGACGGAGTGTCCCGTGCCCAAGCCCATGCGCCTTGCCCTGATCGCCGCCCTCTTCGCCGCGGGGCCCGCGACCGCCGAGCCGGATATCGGGTCCTACCTGGCCGCCCGCCAGGCCGGTCTGACCCAGGATTACGACGCCGCCGCGACCTATTTTCGCCAGGCGCTGAGCCGCGATCCCGGCAACCCGGCGCTTCGTGAAAATACCCTGACGGCGCTGATCGCCATCGGAGAGCTTGACGCGGCCCTGCCCGTGGCGCGCCAGATGCACGCCGACGGCCAGAACAGCCAGATGGCCAACATGGCCCTGTTGGCCGAGGCCACCCGGGCCGAGGATTGGGATGCCGTCTTCGACCTTTTGGAATCGGGCCACGAGGTCGGGCCGATGATCGACGGAATCTCTCAGGCCTGGGCATTCGTGGGCCAGGGGCGCATGGATGCCGCGCTGAATGCCTTCGACGAGATGGTCGACACGCCCGGACTGCGGTCTTTCGGATACCTTCACACGGCCGTCGCCCTGGCCATGGTCGGCGACCTTGAAGGCGCCGACGCCATCCTCTCGCGCCCGCCGCAGGATGGTGTGATCCCGACCCGGGCGTCGGTGCTTACCCATGTGCAGGTGCTGGCCCGCCTGGGCCGTTTCGACCGTGCGCGCGACCTGCTGGACCAGACCTTCGGCCAGGCGCCGAACCCGGAATTGCGCGTCATCCGCAACCAGATCGCAGAAGGCGAGGTGCCAGAGGGCATCGGCGTCGCCGAGACCCCCCGCGAGGCCGTCGGTCACCTGTTCCTCAGCCTGGCGCAGGCTCTGCAGGGCGAGGCCGAGAATGCCTACCTGCTGATGTATGCCCGCGCCGCTGCCCATATCGACCCCGGCCGCGCCGACGCCCATATCGCCGCCGCGACCCTTCTGGCCGATATCAGTCAGCATGACCTGGCCGCCGCGACATTCGCCAATGTCGCCACGGATGACCCGGCCTTCCTGACTGCCGAACTGGGCCGGGCCGAGGCGCTCAGGGACGAAGGCAAGACCGGCGCGGCGATCGAGGTCCTGTCGCAACTGGCGCGCAGCCATGCCGAGTTTCCGGTTGTCCACGCCTCGCTTGGTGACATTCATCGCCGGGAACAGAGCTACGAGAAGGCCAACGCCGCCTATGATACCGCCCTGTCGCTCTATCCCGAAGGCGACCCGTCAGTCTGGTGGGTCACCTATGCACGCGGCATCACCCATGAACGGCTGGGCCAGTGGGATCAGGCCGAGGCCGATTTCCGCGAAGCGCTGCGCCTCAATCCCGGCCAGCCTTCCGTACTGAACTACTTGGGCTATTCCATGGTCGAGATGGGGATCAACCTCGACGAGGCGCTGGCGATGATCGAAGGGGCCGCCGAGGCCCGCCCCGACAGCGGCGCCATCACCGACAGCCTGGGCTGGGTCCTGTTCAAGCTGGGCCGCTATGACGAGGCCGTCACCCACATGGAACGCGCCGTGGAACTTGAACC
>JAAAPD010000017.1 GCA_009908505.1 Alphaproteobacteria bacterium
TCTCAAACCGCTACGACCAATCCCGGTCGCAGCATAATCGAGCGGGAAATCCACTTACGAAGCGTCCGGAAACTGTTCAAACGAACCGAACCACCTCTTCAAAGCTCTTTCTTTTTGCCATGGTCGAGCCTCTCTCAAGTTTGAGTTCGATTTAGCGCGTGGCCCTGAAGATAAGTCCACTCCTATTGAGCTGCTATCCGATTGGTCTCACATGTCGAAGCAGCGATCAAACCGCGAACAAAAAAGTCCCACTTTTGCCAAAACGCGAGAACGGTGGGACGATTTTGCCCCGTAACCCATTGATATCATTCACACTGAGGGGTACTTTGGTGCCCGGGGGCGGAATCGAACCACCGACACGAGGATTTTCAATCCACTGCTCTACCCCTGAGCTACCCGGGCACGGGTGAACGTCTTGCGTTCGGGTGGGCGCGTTCTAGGGGATGGCTTGGGGGGTGTCCAGACCCTATTTGCCTCAATGTGGGCGCGGCTTCTGACCAGCCTCCAGGCGGTCCATTTCCTCTTGCGCTTCAAGCGCCTCTTCGGGGTCTTGCGAGGGCACCGCGTAGGTGCCGCCAAGCCAGCGCGCGAGGTCGAGGTCGGCGCAGCGTTTGCAGCAGAACGGCCGATAGTCGGGCGCGGTGGGACGGGCGCAGATCGGGCAAGTCATGGCGCCAGAATGCCGATCAAGGGCTGCACGGGCAAGCGTTCGCGCTTGCGCTGCAACTCGACATGGCCCAGCGGGGTCCAGCCCACAAGGGCGGTTTCCAGCGGATCGGCGCGAAAGGCGGCGCGCAGGGCGCTGTCGACCTGCTTGCGGTGCGCCTTGGTCATCGGGGCGGGGTCCACCACCACCTGGCCGCCCAGCCCCAGCACGCGCAGGGCACGGGGCAGCGCGCGGGCCGCCGCCAGGTTGGCCTTGAGCCCGGCCGAGGGCGATGTGTCGCCACCCGTGTTCACGTCCACCGCGACCAAGGCGCGGGTCGGTTCGACATGCATGAAGGCCCCCCCGCCCAGGGCCACGCGCCCGCTGGCCAGCGCCTCGACCTGGTCCAGAACGCCCTCGCGCGCGAAGCCGCCCGGATCGATCACCACGTCCGCCGGGTCGGTCCATTCCCGCCAGGCCAGCGCGTGGGGGCCATCTCCCTCGACCAGCGCTTCGGGCGCGCGGCCCTCGGCGTCGCCCATGACAGCCGTCGCCAGCGCGGCCATGTCGGCGATATCCGCGGCGATCTCGTCCGGGTCGGCCCCGGCGCAGGACGAGCGCAGGATCAGGCCGGCACCCTCGGGAAGCGCGACCTCGTGGGCGACCTCGAGCAGGCGGTCGCGTTCGTCGTCGTCCTTGATCCGGCGCGACACGTTGCGGCCCGGCGCACCGGGGGTGACGATGGCATGGCGGCTTTTGAACAGGATCTTGGCGGTGACCGGCACGGCCTTGCCTTCGTCGGAATAACCCGTCACCTGCACCAGCAGCGGCTGGCCGGGGGCCAAGCCCTTGGCCTGGCGCAGAAAGGCGCTGTCGCCATCGGGCAGGCGCAGGATCATGCCCCCCTGCCCTTTCAGCGGTCGGTCACAGATGGCGCGGAAAATCGCGCCGGGGCGGATCTGGCCCGGATCGTCGATCAGCAGATCATCGAGGGTGCCGTCGACCAGAAGCGCCGCCGCCTCGCGGCCCGCCAGCGTGTCGAGAACGATTCGCCGCCCCTTCATGCCCAGACCTCGATCCCGGCCGCGCGCAGCAGGTTCGCGGTTTCGGCCACCGGCAGGCCCATCACGGCGCTGTAGGATCCGGAAATCCACGGCACGAAGGCCCCGGCGGGGCCCTGGATGGCATAGCCGCCCGCCTTGCCCTGCCAGTCGCCGGTGGCGAGATAGCCGTTCACCTCGATATCCGAAAGCGGCTTCATCCTGACCTGCGTGACCACGTCCTTGACGCGGATCACCTCGCCCGCGCGCACGGCGATGGCGGTGATGACCTTGTGACGCCGGCCCGAAAGGGCGTGCAGGAAGGCCGCCGCCTCTCCTGCATCGGCGGGTTTGCCCAGGATGCGGCGCCCCATGCAGACGGTCGTATCGGCACACAGCACCACTTCGCCCTCGGCGCAGGTGCTGGCCTCGGCTTTTGCACGGGCCATGCGGCGCACGTAGTCGCGCGGTTTTTCACCGGGGGCCGGGGTTTCGTCGATATCGGGCGCGCGCACCGCCTGCGGGGTCACCCCCAGCTGCGCCAGCAGGTCCAGCCTGCGCGGGCTGCCTGAGCCGAGGATGAGTTTGGGGGTATCGGTCATGTCAGCGCCCAGGATTGCCGCCGGGTGCCTGTCACATTCGGTTGCGCCAAACCTTTACCCGCGCGGGTCGAACCGAAACGGCTCGACCTATTTGAACCGGTAATTGATCCGGCCCTTGGTCAGGTCATAGGGGGTCATTTCGACCTGAACCTTGTCGCCGGCCAGGATGCGAATGCGATTCTTGCGCATCTTGCCTGCCGTGTGCGCGATGATCGTATGGCCGTTTTCCAGCTCGACCAGGAATGTCGCGTTCGGCAGGAGTTCCTTCACGACACCGGGGAATTCGAGCAGTTCTTCCTTGGCCATGTTCACTCCGTATCTGTTCTCCGCATCAGCGCGGACGGCACTAAATGAGCGCAAGACGCCCGATTTTCAAGGGCTAATCACGCAAGGGCCACGGTTTTGACACCGCGATCATGTCTTTCCTGTTCGTCCCAATGGGCGAAATTGCCTACCTGGCCGGCCTGTCGCGGCGCGGCGATGGCGGCCGGGTCAACCTCGGCGATCACCGGGCGCGTGCTGTCGGTGTCGCCCTGGGCCAGGATGCCTTCGGACGGCAGGCCGTGATCGGGCGGGCAGAACAGCCCGGCGCGGCCCGTGCTTTCGTCGACGATCCCGCAGCTCGCGACGCGGCCCACCAGCGGCGCCTGAACCACAAGGCATTGGTTCTCGATCGCCCGCGCCCGCGCCGATTGGCGCACCCGGGTCTGTCCGGCCGGGAAGTCCGTGCAGGATGGCACAAGGATCATGTTCGCCCCGCCCTCGGCCAGGCGTCTGGCCAAGAGGGGAAATTCACTGTCATAGCACACCAGAACACCGATCCGGCCCAGCGCGGTGTCGAACAGGCGTAACTCTTCGCCCGGCGTCATGGCGAGCCTGTCGCGCTCATAGGGGGTCAGGATCAGCTTGTCCTGGTATTCCACCGCCCCCGAGGGGGCCACCAGCCAGCTGCGATTGACAACGCCATTCCCCACACGTGCCGGCCCCGACCCGGCCAGGATATGGCTGCCGTGGCGCGCGGCCAGGTCACGGAACAGGTCCACCCACCCTGCGGCCCGATCCGCCGCGCGGTCGCGCCAGCCGATTTCGCCGGGATCATCCGGGTTTCCGGCCAAGGCCGCCTCCATCGCGGCATATTCCGGCAAAACGACCAGATCGGCAGAGCACTCTGCCACGAGGGCATCCAACTTGCCCCGAAGAGCGCCCCAATCGGGCACGCGGTCGCAATGATGGGCACAGGCGGCGATCTTCATGGGTCAGCTCCGGATGGACGATCTTGTCCGCTATACCCAGAGCTGACCCGCCCCGGAAGGGCTCAGTTCGCCGTTGTCGGGTCGATGATCGCCTTGACCTCGGTAATCGAGTTGGCCGGAAACCCGCTCAAGTCGGAATGCTCGCGGATCGCAGCCTCGTCCTCGGCAAGGTAGACGCAGAAGGTCTTGTCGCCGGCCAAGTAGGAATGCTGCCACTGGATCTTGCCGGCCAGTTTGGCCAACGCCTCGTTCGAGGTGCCTGCAGCGCCGCGCAAATCTTCAACGCTCGTGCCGCCGGTCCCGGGAACGTCGCGTTCGATCACATACTTCTTCATTGGTCTCTCCTTTCTCTGTTTGTGCCAACACCCTTCCAGATGCCCAATCCGGACCTCCAGTTCAGAAGCTGAATCAAGCCGGTACAGTTTCTGAACTGGCGTCGCGCGGAATCTTCCGACTACCCTGAGGGCAACCGATAGGAGGACGAGAATGAGCCATCCCAGCTATAATCAGTTCTGTCCCGTCGCCATGGCGTCCGAAATCCTCGGCAGCCGCTGGACCATTGTCTTGGTCAGAGAACTCTGCGCCGGGTCGACGCGTTTCAACGACCTGCGGCGCGGTGTGCCACGCATGTCACCGGCACTATTGTCGAAGCGGCTAAAGGAATTGGAGCACCAAGGCATCGTCGAACGACGATTGGTGCGCAAGATCCCCGAAACCTTCGAATACGTCTTGACGCCAGCCGGGTGCGAGTTGCGTGACGTGATCATGGCGATCGGGGAATGGGGGCAGAAATGGGTGCAGACCTCGCCAATTCTGGAAAACGCCGACCCCGGCCTCCTGATGTGGGACATGCGGCGCAACCTGCGGGTCGACCTGATGCCGCAACGTCGTGTCGTGGTGCATTTCATATATGAAAACCTGCCCGAGGCGTCGGGCAACTGGTTGGTGCTGACCGATCCCGAAAAAGGCGCGGACCTGTGCTCGGCAGATCCCGGCTTTGACGTTGATTTGTTCGTCCGGTGCGACCTGAAAAGCATGACAGCCATCTGGACGGGTATCGATACCGTCCCGCGCGCCGTTTCTGAGGACCGCTTGCTCCTGGTCGGCGACAGCGATGTCAGCGCCAGCATGCAGGACTGGCTCGGGCTCAGCCCGTTCGCCGGGATCGAGAAACAGGCTTCCTAAAGCCTCCGCATCCAGAATTGCAGCGGTTTCGATGTTTGCTCGGCATCGCCAAGATCGGTCCAGTCGAAATGGGCGACGACACCCGGCAATTTCTCATAGCCCCGCTTGCGCCAGAAATCGTCAAGCGGGCGATACCCCTCAGGTTTCATCGGATGATCGTAGGGCCGGATCACGCCGCAAAAGGCGCTGTAGGTCCGGCCCAGGGCGCGCGCATGCTCTTCGCGCGCGTCGAAAAAGGCATGGCCGACCCCCTGCCCGCGATACTCGGGCAAAAGCACCGATTCCGCGCAGTAGAAGATGTCCGTCAGCGCGAGTCCCTGCCCCTCAAAAGCGCGGGCGAAATCCTCGGCATGATCCTCCATCGGTGTGCCCGTGGCCGCCCCAACCAGGCGCGCGCCATCGAACGCCCCGACAAGGATCGCCCCGGCGCTGTCGCGATAGCTTTGCAGGTAGCTGTGTTCGTAGTCGAAGGACCCGTCATACAGGTAGGGCCAATCGCGGAACACGGCCATGCGCAGCCACGCCACGTCCGGAAGGGCCTGTTCCAGGTCGGCCCCGGTCAATGGCCGCACGTCGATCATTGGACCTGGCGTAGCCAATCGGCAAGGTTGTAATAGGTCGTCACGCGGGCGATCTGACCCGCCTCCAGCGACATGAAAGACCCGCCCGGCAGGCGATAGGTCTGGCCGTGCGCCTCGGGCAACCCTTCGTCGGTCGCAAGATATACCCCGTTGACCATGAATTCCGCCGCTCCGCGGGTGCCATCCTCGTTGGCGAAGATCACCATCTCGGTCAGGGTCTCGTCATAGCAGTGCGCCATGCGCTCGCAGAAGGCGCGTAATTTCTCGCGCCCCACGCGCACCTGTCCCTCGTTGACGTGATGGGCCACGTCCTGGGATACCTCCGCCAGTATCCCGTCGATATCGCCCGCGTTGAACGCCTCGAAATAACGGCCCAGAACGGCCTTTGCATCCACCATCATGCCTCTCTTTCCGGGCCCCAGCGGGCCCTCAGCCTGTCGATGATCTGGTCGCGGGCCTGCCGGTAGCTGTCCAGCTTGGCCTCGCGGGTTTCGCCCAGCCCCGTCGGGTCCAGAATGGGCCAGTATTCGATTTCAAGATGGGCGTGCCGGGTCAGTTCCAGCGCCCGGCGCTGGCTGGCCGGCGACAGCGACACCACCAGGTCGAACGACGAAAGGTCATCGCCCCATTCCTCCATCTGGTCGAAGGAACGGGTGCGGTGGCGCGACAGTTCCACGCCGATCTCCTGGCAGACGGCGATGGCAAAACCGTCCACCTCCAACTCACCCTTGACGCCCGCCGATTGTACGTAGGTTTCCGTGCCATAGAATTTCTTCATGATGCCCTCCGCCATGGGCGAACGGACGGAATTGTGATCGCAGCAGAACAGCACCGATTGCGGAAGGGGCTGTTGGCCTGCGTCCATCGCCCTACCCCCCGAAATGCAGCACGCAGATCAGCGTGAATAGCCGCCGGGCCGTGTCGTTATCCACGACCACCTTGCCGTCCAGACGTTCCTGCAGAACCCGCGCGCCTTCGTTGTGAATGCCGCGTCGGGCCATGTCGATGGTCTCGATCTGGCCGGGGGTCGAGTTCTTGACCGCGTCGAAATAGCTGGCACAGATCTGGAAATAGTCCTTCACCACCTGCCGGAACGGCCCTAGCGAAAGCTGGAACTCGGCAACCGGCGTGTCATCCTCGGTCGCCACTTCGACGACCAGGCGCTGATCGCGGATCGACAGGGCCAGCTTGAACGGCCCCTGCGGCACCTCGCGCCCCTCGCGTTCGGGCAGAGCAAAGGAATTCTCCTCCATCAGGTCGAACATGGCGACCTTGCGTTCCTGCTCGATCTCGGGCGTGGGCGGCGGAAGGCCACTGTCATCCAACCGGATGTCGACGATCCGGCTCATGCGCCACCCTCGTTCAGCCTGTCCAGCCGCGCGCGCACCGACAGGCCATGCGCCTCCAGCCCCTCGGACCGTGCCAGGGCCTCGGCCGCCGGCCCGATCCGGCCCAGCGCAGCAGGGGTCATGCGCGACAGCGTGGTGCGTTTGACGAAATCCATCACGGACAATCCAGACGAGAAGCGCGCCGACCGGGCGGTCGGCAGAACATGGTTGGGTCCACCCACGTAATCCCCAATCGCCTCGGGCGTCCAGCCCCCGATGAAGACCGCACCGGCATGGGTGATGCGCCCGGCAAGGTCCTCGGCCCCGGTGACGCATAATTCAAGGTGCTCGGGCGCGATGCGGTCGGACAGCGCCACAGCCTCGTCCAGGTCGCGCACCACGATCACCGCGCCGAAATCGCGCCAGCTGGCCCCGGCGATGGCGCGGCGTTCGAGCGTCTGCAGCCGCGTGTCCACGGCCTCTGCAACGGCCCGGCCAAGGCCCTCATCCGTGGTGATCAGGATCGACTGGGCACTCTCGTCATGTTCCGCCTGGCTCAGCAGGTCCAGCGCGATCCAGTCGGGATCGTTTCCCGCATCGGCGATCACTAGGATCTCGGATGGCCCGGCGATCATGTCGATCCCGACCTTGCCGAAGACCCGCCGCTTGGCCGCTGCGACAAAGGCATTGCCCGGCCCCGTGATCTTGTCCACCGGCGCGATGGTCTCGGTGCCGTAAGCCAGCGCCGCGATCGCCTGCGCGCCGCCGATGCGATAGACCTCGTCCACCCCGGACAGTCGCGCCGCCAGCATCACCAGCGGATTGACCACGCCATCGGGCGTCGGCACCACCATGGCCAGGCGCCCGACCCCCGCCACCTTGGCCGGGATAGCGTTCATCAGGACCGAGGACGGATAGCTGGCCAGCCCCCCGGGCACATAGAGCCCGGCCGCCGCAACCGGCGTCCAGCGCCAGCCCAGCTCCGCGCCGGCCTCGTCCTGCCACCAGGCATCCTCGGGCAGCTGCCGCGCATGATAGGCCCGTATGCGCTCGGTCGCTTGTTCCAGCGCCGCGCGCTCGGCAGCTGGCACCTGGTCGGCGAAGGTGTCGATCTCCGCCTCCGACAGGCGCAGGGCTCCTGACGACAGGTCCAGCCTGTCGAAGGTCGCCGTCAACTCGATCACGGCCGCATCGCCCCGCGCGCGAACGTCGGCGATGATGTCGGCCACAACCGTGTCCACATCCGGGCTGTCCTCGCGCTTCATCCCCAGAAGCGCGACAAAACGGCTTTCGAAATCATCCTCGGTCGTCGACAGGAAGGCGGGCATGGGGTCTCTCCTTTGCCTGCCGACATACAAAGCCCGGCCCGCCCCTGCAATCCGAACCCGCCCTTTCTTTGGACCGAAAATATCCCGGGGGAGTCGCGCACCGCGCGACGGGGGCAGCGCCCCCGACACACCAGACCTGTGTGCCGCAGGCACACAATCGGGCGGCGGGTCAGTCCCCGGGGTGGCGGGGCTTGTCCCCCGACGGCGCGATATAGGGCCGCGTCACGTCACGCAGCAC
This sequence comes from Alphaproteobacteria bacterium, assembly GCA_009908505.1. Taxonomy (GTDB): domain Bacteria; phylum Pseudomonadota; class Alphaproteobacteria; order Rhodobacterales; family Rhodobacteraceae; genus Salibaculum. The sequence goes on from JAAAPD010000017.1 coordinate 8,202, forward strand.
CACCTCCAGCGCCTCGACATGCAGCCGGATCGCCCCGTCCCCGGCCAGCATCAGCACCACGTGACCGGTCCCGTCCTCGCCCGGCTCGAAGGCCAGTGACAGCAGTGACAGCACCGTCTCCGCGTCCCCTGGCGCCACGCCCTGGCTCTGCACCGCCAGCACGTCCTCGAAGGCCAGCACCGATTGCACGCGCTCATAGGCGCGCCCGCGTGCCTCGGCGCGCTCGGAATCTTCCCAGCGGAACCGGTTCAGCAAAAGCGCAAAGCGCCGCCGCGTACGATCCCAACGCATCTCGTTGCCCGGAAAGACCGCGTCCTGCACCAGCCCCGAGATCACCGCCAGGTCATCGGAATCCAGTGCCCGCAGGCGCAGCGGGCGTTCGGCCCCTTCCTCGAATGTGGCATCGTCCGTCACTGACCCGGCACCCTTTCGATATCCGCGCCGACCCGGCCCAGCTTTTCCTCGACATGTTCGTAGCCGCGATCCAGGTGATAGACCCGGTTCACCTGCGTCTCGCCCTCGGCGGCCAACCCGGCCAGGATCAGCGACACCGACGCGCGCAGGTCCGTGGCCATGACCGGCGCGCCCTTGAGGCCCTCCACCCCCTGAACCGTGGCGGTGCCGCCCTGCACCTCGATCTCGGCCCCCATGCGCATCAGTTCGGGCGCATGCATGAACCGGTTCTCGAAAATCTTCTCTTCCAGCACGCTGGTGCCCTCGGCAAAGCATAGCATGGCCATCATCTGCGCCTGCAGGTCGGTCGGAAAGCCGGGAAAAGGCTCGGTCGTCACGTCCACTGCCCTTGGACGGCCGTTCTTGCGTGCCACGTGCAGGCCCAGCTCGGTCTCGTGAACGTGCACGCCCGCCGCCTCCAGTTTTTCCACGAAGGCCGCGACCAGGTTCAGCCGCCCGCCGATACAGGTTACTTCGCCCCCGGCGATCACCGGTGCCAACATGTAGGTGCCCAGCTCGATCCGGTCGGCCACGACCGGATGGGTCGCGCCGTGCAGGCGGTCGACCCCCTGCACCGTGATCTCCGATGTGCCGTCGCCCTCGATCTGCGCGCCCATCTTGCGCAGGCAGGTCGCCAGGTCGACGATCTCCGGCTCGCGCGCGGCATTCTTGATCACCGTCGCGCCCTTGGCCAGGGTCGCCGCCATCAGCACGTTTTCCGTCGCCCCGACCGAGGCAAACGGGAAATCGACCACGGCCCCTTTCAGGCCGCCGCGCGTGGTGGCGTGCAGGTAGCCATCCTTCAGCTCGATCTCGGCGCCCAGCGCCTCGAGCCCGTGAATGTGAATATCCATCGGCCGCGCCCCGATGGCGCAGCCCCCGGGCAAGGAAACCACCGCCCGCCCCTCGCGCGCCAGAAGCGGGCCAAGCACGAGGTTCGACGCGCGCATCTTGCGCACGATGTCATACTCGGCCACGTGGTTGACCGCGCCATGGCAGGCCAGGGCCTGCACCCGGCCATCCTGCAGCGCCGACACCTCGGTGCCCAGCGATTGCAGCAGTGTGGTCATGGTCTTGATGTCCGACAGGCGCGGCGTGTTGGTCAGCGTCAGCGGCTCTTCGCTCAGCAGCGCCGCCGGCATCAGGGTCAACGCGGCGTTCTTGGCCCCGGCGATCTCGATTTCGCCCGAAAGGGGTTTGCCGCCGCGTACGATTATGGAATCCATGCCTGTCTACTCTTTCTTTTGGGCCGTGCCCGTGTTCGTTCCGCTTTCGGTCCCACCGCGCACCCGCGCCTGCTGCTTGCGGCGTTTCAGGTTGGCCTTCAACGCCGCCTTGAGCCGCGCATCCCGGTCCTGATCCGGCTTTTTCGGCGATTTGGGGTCGGTTTTTCCGCTCATGACCCACGGTCTACATCGCCGCGCAAAAACCGTCCAGAGAGGGCTTGCAAGGCAGCGAGAATACGTCTACTTCCCCCGCGCATGGCGCTGCTGTAGCTCAGAGGTAGAGCACTCCCTTGGTAAGGGAGAGGTCGAGAGTTCGATTCTCTCCAGCAGCACCAGTTCCCGACATGATCCGACGCGGCGAACGGCTCCGGAGACCCGGCGCGCATTCAGACGCCCCGCCCGGACACGAAAAAGGGGCGCCGGATGACGCCCCATTTCGCGTTAACAACTCTCGGCGGCGGGGCTCTAGGCGGCCCATTCCCAGGGGCGGGTGAATGTGCCGAGTGCCTTTTGGACGTCCTCGTCTGTGACGGTGCCGGTTTTGCGCAGATAGCAGACCAGGCCCTTCTTCTTGTCTTCTTCGACCTCGGCCACCTCGGCGGCGACATCGGCCGCCGACAGCGCGGCGCCGTAAATGCGGGCGATGGCCAGCTTGCGCAGCTCGTTCTTCAGCGTCTTGCCCACGGCCGTCTTGGGCAGTTCCGGCAGGATTTCGAGATACTTTATATGGGCCGCGCGTTCGTGGATGCGCTCGTTGGCGAACAGCATCAGCTCGTCCTCGGATACCGAGGCGCCATCCACCAGTTCCACATAGGCACAGGGCAATTCGCCGGCATGGGCGTCGGGCTGGCCGATCGCGGCGGCAAAGGCCACGGCGTCATGACCGGCCAGCGCCTCTTCGATCTCGGCCGGATCGATGTTGTGACCGCCCCGGATGATCAGGTCCTTGGCGCGGCCGGTGATCCAAAGATAGCCATCCTCGTCGATCCGGCCCAAGTCGCCCGTGCGCAGGTAGCGATCGTGGTGGAACAGGCCGTTGTTCTTCTCGGTCTGGGTATAGGTCTTGCCCTCGTACACGCCGGGGCTGTCGACGCAGATCTCGCCGATCTGGTTGACCGGCGCCTCGGCCGGGCCATCGGCGGTATGGTCCAGGATCTTCACGTCCGAATAGGGGAAGGGAATGCCGATGGAGCCGACCTTCTTTTCCCCATCCGGCGGGTTGATCGAGACCAGGCAGGTCGCTTCGGTCAAACCATAGCCCTCGCAGATCGTCACGTCGGCGGCCTTTTCGAACCGCTTGTAAAGCTCGACCGGCAGGGGTGACGAGCCGCAGAAGACCAGTTGCAACGAGGAAATGTCCGCATTCGCCTTGCGTTGCATCATCGCCGAAAGGGCCGTGGGCACGCCGATCAGGAAGGTCGCGTTGTAGCGTTCGATCAGCTTCCACAAATTGTCGAAAACGCCATCCCCGCGATAACCCTGCGGCGTGGGAAAGACGATATGCGCTCCCGAGGCCAGCGACGCCCCCAGCGACACGATGGTGGCGAAGACATGGAACATCGGCAGCGGCGTCATCTGCACATCCGTTTCGGTGAACAGAAGCCGTTTGCCCAGCCAGGCGTTGTAGATGATGCCCGAATAGCGGTGCTGCGCGACCTTGGGCATGCCGGTGGTGCCGCCGGTATGGAAATAGGCGGCGACCCTGTCGGCCTGGCTGTCCTCGAAGGCCAGGACGGGCGCGTGCCGGTCCAGCTCGGTGTTGAAGTCGATCACCTTTGCCTTGTGGCCGACCGGGTTCTTGGGCCGGATCATGGGCACGATGAATTTCTTCAGCCCGGTCAGGTAGCGCAACAGGTCCACCTCGACCACGGTTTCCACGTTGGGGGCCAGCGCCACCGCCTCGGCCGCCTTCTGGGCCACGTCGGTCTTGGGAAAGGCCTTGAGCGTGACCAGCACCTTGGCGTTCGTCTCGCGCAGGATACCGGCGATCTGTTCGGCCTCGAGCAGGGGGTTGATCGGGTTGACGATCCCGGCGACGGCGCCGCCCAGATAGGTCAGCGCGGTTTCGGTGCAGTTGGGCAGCAGGAAGGCCACCACGTCGTCTTCGCCGATGCCCAGCCCGCGGAACATGTTGGCCGCCTGGCTGACCTTGTCCTTGAGTCCGGTCCAGGTCAGCGTCTCGGCCGGGGCCTTGGGGTCGGAAAACATCTGGAAGGTGAAGGCGTTGCGCCGGCCATGTGCGGCCTCGGTCTGCGACAGAAGCTGGTAGAGCGTCGTCGGCATCTCCCGCTCTTCCCACGGCATTTCCTGTTCGATCGCATTTCGATCGGCCATCGACGCAAAGCCCATGGTGTTTCCCTCCCTGAATGACCGCCGAATGACCTTCGGCTCTCCAAATTTCGGCCAAGGATGATTGCCCCTGATGAACAAAGCAAGAGTGACGCGGCGAAATTCCTGCCGGTCAGATGCGCATGTTCCGGGTCGCGGGGGCCAAGCCGCCGGATCATACTCGGGAAAGGAGACATGCAATGACCGAACTCACCCTTGCCCTTGTGCTGTTTCTTTTTCCGCTGGCCTATAGCCCCGGGCCCGGCAACCTTTTCTTCGCGGCCAACGGGGCACGCTTCGGCGTTGCGGCCACCCTGCCCGCCTTCATCGGCTACCACCTCGCGACGTGGTTGGTGACTTTGGCCATCGGCCTAGGGCTGATCGGCACCTTGACCACCGCGCCGACCCTGGCGCGGGCGCTGCAATGGGCCGGGGCCGCCTATGTCGCCTGGCTCGCCCTGCGTTTTTTGCGGGCCGGCGCGCTCAAGGGCACGGGCGTTCCCCGCCCGGCCCGCCTGCACGACGGGGCGCTGTTGCTTCTTCTGAACCCCAAGGCCTATGTCATCATCGTGCTGATGTTCACGCAATTCGCGCCCCTGATGACCGATATCGCCGGTGCGACACTGGTGATCACCACGGTTTTCACACTCAACAATTTCGTGGCATTCCTGATCTGGACCCTGGCAGGCGATCTGTTGGGCCGCTGGTTCCGCAATGACAGGTCAGCGCGGGTCCTGAATTTCGGATTCGGCCTGCTGCTGATCGGCGTGGCACTCTGGTTGCTGACCGCCTGAGCGGGTCACTCTGCCGCGAGACCTTCGGTGAATTGCAGGCGTGCCAGCCGGGCATAGAGCCCGTCTTCGGCCACCAGCGCATCATGCGTGCCCTGGGCCACGATGCGGCCGTCCTCGAACACCACGATCCGGTCGGCCTTTTTCACGGTGGCCAGCCGGTGCGCCACGATCAGCGTGGTGCGGTCCTGCGACAAGGTATCGACCGCATGCTGCACCGCGCGTTCGCTTTCGGCGTCCAGCGCGCTGGTCGCCTCGTCCAGCAGCAGGACCGGGGCATCGCGCAGGATGGCACGGGCGATGGCGATCCGCTGTTTCTGACCGCCCGACAGCATCACGCCGCGTTCGCCCACATAGCTGTCATAACCTTCGGGCAGTGCGCGCAGGAAATCGTCGGCGGCGGCGGCACGGGCGGCGGCCTCGACCTCGGCATCGCTCGCATCTGGGCGGCCAAAGCGGATATTCTCGCGCGCGGTCTCGGCGAAGATGACCGGGTCCTGCGGCACCAGGGCGATATGGCGGCGGAAATCGGCGCGGGCCATGTCGCGCAGGTCCACCCCATCCAGCCGGACCGCACCACTGGCCGGATCGTAAAAGCGCAGCAGAAGCTGGATGATCGTCGTCTTGCCGGCCCCCGACGGCCCGACAAGCGCCACGGTCTCGCCCGGCTGCACGTGCAGGTCGATGCCGTGCAGGGCCCGGCTGTCGGGGCGCGACGGGTAGCTGAAGGTGACATTCTCGAAGGCGATCTCGCCCCGGCGGGCCTGTGGCGCCGGCACAGGATCGCCCGGATCGCGCACCGCGTCATCGGAATTGAGTAGTTCGACCAGCCGTTCCGTCGCCCCCGCGGCCCGCTGCAATTCGCCCCAGATCTCGGTCAGCGCGCCGACGGCCCCGGCGACCATGACCGAATAGATCACGAACTGAACCAGCTCACCGATGGACATGTCGCCGGCGCGCACATCACGGGCGCCGATCCACAGCACCCCGACCACGCCGGCGAAGATCAGGAAGATCACGATCGCGGTCATCGAGGCGCGCACCCCGATGCGGCGGCGCGCGGCAACGAAGCTCTTCTCGGTGACGTCATGGAAGTGGTCGCGGCTGGGCGCCTCGTGAGTGAAGGCCTGCACGGTCTGCGCCGACAAGAGCGCCTCGGACGCGTTGCCCGATGACGCTGCGATCCAGTCCTGGTTTTCCCGGCTCAGCGTCCGCAAGCGGCGCCCCAGCACCACGATGGGCACGATCACCGCGGGCACGACCAACAGCACGAGCCCGGTCAGCTTGGCCGAGGTGAACAGCATCAGGACCAGCCCGCCCAAGAAAATCAGCAGGTTGCGCAGGGCGACCGAGACCGACGAGCCGATGACGCTGAGGATCAGGGTCGTGTCGGTGGTGATCCGGCTGAGCACCTCGCCGGTCATGATCCTTTCGAAAAAGGCCGGCGACATGGAAATCATGCGGTCGAACACGGCAGTGCGGATATCGGCGACCACCCGTTCACCCAGCCGGGTGACAAGGTAGTAGCGCACCGCCGTTCCGAGGGCCAGAAGCCCGGCGAAAGCCAGCGCGACCCCGAAATACTGGTCCAGCAATTGGGCCGAGGAGGTCTCAAAATTGTCCACCACGCGGCGCACGGCGATCGGCAGCAAGAGCGAGATCACCGCCGTCGAGACCAGCGCCAGTATGGCCGCCGCCATCATGGCGCGATAAGGGCGCAGGAACGGCCACAATTCGGCCAGCGCGCCCACGCGCTTGGACTTCTCGCGGTCCTCGTCCTTGCTGCTTGGAGGTCGTGCCATGGGTCCCCGGATCGTGCCTGTCACGGCAGTGACTTAGCCACAGGCCCGCCAAAGCACAAGCCTCGGCTTTCCGCGACCATTCCGCAGACCAGTGCCCGGCACAGGACCACCGGCCCGCCGCCGGTCAGAACGCACCCGACGTCGCCAGCCAAAAAATGCCCCGACAAGCGCCTGGTATCCCAGCTTCCGGCCTGAAAAGAATTTCTGGAGCGGGTAGCGGGAATCGAACCCGCACCAAGAGCTTGGAAGGCTCGTGTGATACCATTTCACCATACCCGCTCGCTGTTCGAAGTCTCTATTTCATGCGCCACGGAGGGTCAAGCTGAAGACTGCAAACGGCCCCAAGCTGCCGTTCGTGGACAGCGCGGCGCATGACGGATCGGGGGCTCTTAGCGGACCTTCATGGGCCGGACAAGGAGCCTGCGATGGCAAACAAGTCGAAGCATCATCAGTTTTGGCTTGCGCGGATACTCAAAGATACCAATACCATTGTTACATGCGCTTCAATACCACTGCCTTCGCCGCCTTTACCGCGCTGTGCGTTGCAATCGGCGTGTTCTGGCTCTCTCTCAGCTTTTTCCAATCCGAGGAAGAGGCCAAGGCGCGCGGGCGCCTTTCGCTCTATCACGGCACCGTGCGGTCGGAACTGGAGCGCTTTTCGCATCTGACCTACGTGCTCGCGCGCGACACGCATGTAATCAATACCGCCGTCGGTGGCCCGACCGGGCGACTCGACCGCAGGCTGGCGGCCTTCGCGGCGCAATCGGGGCTTGATGCGATCTATCTTATGCGGCCCGACGGGGTGACCATTGCAGCCTCGAACGCCGAGCGCCCCGGCTCCTTTGTCGGGCAGGATTACTCCTTTCGGCCCTATTTTCAGGCGGCGAGGAGCGGTGAACAGGGACGGTTCTACGGTATCGGCGCGACCACGGGCCTGCCCGGTTATTTCATCGCCGATGCGGTGCGCGACGCCGAGGGCGATCTGGTCGGGGTGATTGCCATCAAGCTGGATCTGACCGATCTTGAAGAGGCGTGGCGCGCAGCCGGCGAACAGGTTTTCCTGGCCAATCACGACGGCATCGTTCTGCTCTCGTCGGATCCCGCCTGGCGCTATCGCAGCCTGACAGACCTGAGCGCGGAACAGCGCGCGCGAGTTGCCCAGGACCGGCAGTTTCCGGGGCAAGACCTCGCACCTCTGGACTGGCAGCCCCGGGGCGAGGCGCGCGCTGTGATCGGCGGGTCCGAGCGTATTCACCTGTCGGCCTCGGTGGCGCCACATGGCTGGGTGCTGCACTACTTTGCCGATTACGGCCCGGCGGTCACGCGCAGCTGGTTGCTGACGGGTCTGGTGATGCTGCTCACGGGGGCCGGTTTCCTCGTCTCGCAAGTGCGCCGCACCAGGCGTATCGGGGCTGCCTTGCGTCGCTCCGAGGCGGAGGAGGCGCAGTTGCGCGAGGCCAATGAGCGGCTGGCGGTGGAGATCGAGGAACGCCGCACCGCCGAGCGCCGACTGAAGCGGACGCAGGACGAGTTGGAGCGTGCGAGCCGTCTGGCGGCCCTCGGCCAGTTGGCGGCATCGGTCACGCACGAACTGGGCCAGCCGATTGCGGCGATGCGCAATCACCTGACCGCGGCCGAGATCGGCGCGCAACCGCCCTCACGCTTCATCCCGCGTATCTCCGGGATCGTGGACCGGATGGAGGCGATCACGCGGCAATTGAAGTTCTTCGCCCGCAATGATCCCGAGGAGTTCGCGCCCGTCGACCTGGGGGTCGTCGTGCAGGCGGCGCTTTCGCTGGTCGAGCCGAATATCTCGAAGGCGGGCGCGGCGACATCGGTTGACGCGCCGGATCAGCCTGTTCTCGTGCGCGGCAACAAGCTACGGCTGGAACAGGTTCTGACCAACGTGCTGCGCAATGCCGTGGACGCCGTGGAGGATTGCGCCGCGCGGCGGATCGAGATCACGCTTGGGCAGGATGACAGCGCGGGCTGGGTCGAGGTGCGCGATACGGGGCACGGCCTCGGGCAGGCAAGCCTCGACGACTTGCAGGAGCCCTTCGTCACCACGCGCGAGAGTGGGCGCGGCATGGGGCTGGGCCTTGCAATCTCGGCGAATATCGTCAAGGCCCATCAGGGTCGGTTCAGCGCCGGCAACCTCTCCGGGGGCGGCGCGGTGTTCCGGATCGAGATCCCGAAAGAGGGCATGGAAACCACCTTGAGCGCGGCATGAACACCCCACAGACGCCCCGCATCCTGATCGTCGAGGATGACCGCGCGATGCGCCTGTCGCTGATCGAGCTGCTGGAGGCGTCGGGCTGGCGTGTCGAGGCGCTGCCACGTGCCGATAAGCTACCCGAGCGGTTGGAGGCATTCCAGCCGGATGTGATCCTGTCCGATGTGCGCATGCCGGGCATGTCCGGCCTCGATGTGCTTGACAGTCTCACCCCCGACCTGTCGCCGCCGCTGGTGCTGATTTCGGCGCATGGCGATATCGCCATGGCGGTGGATGCGATGCAGCGCGGGGCCTACAGCTTCGTCGAGAAGCCCTACGAGCCGCGCCGGCTGCTCAACATCCTGCGCCATGCCGCGGACCAGCACAGGATGCGGCGCACGACCGAGCGGCTGAAATCACGCCTCATGCAGCTTTCGGGGTTGGACCGGGTTTTGTTGGGGCAGACGCCCGAAACCGCGACCCTGCGCGAAGAGGTGCTCGACCTGTCCCAGAGCAGCGCCGCGGTGATGGTGCAGGGTGAGACCGGGACAGGCAAGGAGCTGGTGGCCCGGGCGCTGCATGACCTGGGCAGCGATGCGGCGGGGCCGTTCTTGCCGCTCAATTGCGCCGCGCTCTCGGCCGAGGGGTTCGAGACCGAGATGTTCGGGGCCGAGGGCGGAGCCAAGGGGCGCTTGCAAGGCGCGGATGGCGGCACGCTGTTCCTTGATGAAATCTGTTCCTGCCCGATGCCCGTGCAGTCCAAGTTGCTGCGTGTGATCGAAGACAAGCAGGTCCTGCCTCTCGGGCCGACGGCCCCCGTGCCGCTTTCGTTCCGGGTGATTTCCGCCACCAACGAAGACCCCGACCAGGCGGTGCAAGAGGGGCGGCTGCGGCCCGATCTGCTGTATCGGTTGAATACCACGGTGCTCGCGCTGCCCACGCTTCGGCAGCGGCGCGATGACGTAATGCTGCTGACAGCGCGGTTCCTCGACGAGTTCGCGCGCCTCTACGAGACCCGCGTGCCCGATCTGACGCCCGAGGACAGCGCGGCACTGCTGGCCCATGACTGGCCCGGGAACGTGCGCGAGTTGCGCAGCGTCTGCGAACGCCGGGTGCTGAGCGCGCGGCGCGGCGCGGGGTCCATGGCGCAGGCGCTGCGCCGCGATGCGCTGGCCGATGATGTGCCCGACACGCTGCGGGCCGCCGTGGCCGCCTTCGAGCGCGAGTTGATCGCCAAGGCGATCGCCGCGCATGACGGGCGGATGGAAGCGGTGGCCGAGGCACTCGGCATCGGGCGGCGCACGCTCAACGAGAAGATCGTCAAGCTGGGGCTGGACAAGGACGCGCTGCTTTAGGACCAGGTCCCTGGCCCCCTTGCGGATATCCGCAGGGCGGCTCTTGCGACGCGCGCGGTTTTCTTCATACCATTCTGGGCAGGGTATGACCTAAGTACGTGCACATCGTAATGCATGAAATCTGGGAGGAGAAACCATGCCGAAATTCCTGAGTTATACCACCGTGGCCGCGATCAGCTTTGCCTTTGCCGGTGAGGCGATGGCGACCGAATGGAACGTCTCGCTCTGGGGCAAGCGCCGCGCTTTCACCGAGCACGTCGAGAAGCTGGCCGAGCTGGTGAGCGAAAAGACCGACGGCGAATTCACCCTCAACATCAGCTACGGCGGGCTGTCGAACAACCGCGAGAACCTCGACGGGATCTCCATCGGGGCCTTCGAAATGGCGCAGTTCTGCGCGGGCTATCACCGCGACAAGAACCCCTCGATCACGGTGCTCGAACTGCCCTTCCTGGGCGTCGAGACGCTGGAGCAGGAGCGCGAACTGTCGATGGCGCTTTATGACCATCCGGCGGTGCAGGAAGACCTCGGGCGCTGGAACGCGACGCTGATGATGCCGTCGCCGCTGCCCCAGTACAACCTTGTCGGTCTGGGCGAAGCGCCCGGCAGCCTTGATGATTTCGCCGGGCTGAGCGTGCGCGCAACCGGCGGGATCGGCGCTGCGATGGAAGCCGTTGACGCGGTCCCGACCTCGATGTCGGCCACCGAGGTGCGCCAGGCGATGGACAGCGGCGTGGTCAAGGCCGTTGCCTTCGCCCCGCATGCGCACATGGCCTTCGGCACCATCGAGAACGGCGAGTGGTGGACCTCGAACCTCAACCCCGGCACGGTCAATTGCCCCGTTGTCGCCAATACCGACGCCCTTGAAAGCCTTTCCGACGAGCACCGCGCGGCGCTGATGGGGTCGATCGACGAGGCGCTGGATCACTACCTCGATCATTACGAAAATAACACGATGGAGGCCTGGGGCCCGGCGCTCGAGGAGCGCGGCATCGAGGTGATCAGCTTTGACGAACAGGCTCTGGCGAATTTCGAGGCATCGGTCGCCGGCCCCGCTGCCGAGGCCTGGATCGAGGACATGAGCAATCGTGGCCTGCCCGCGCAGGATCTCTATGACTTTGCTACCGACACGCTGGCAGAGATCAAGGGCGGCTCCTGAGCCTGAACTCGGCGGCTCGCGGCGCAAGACTTGCGCCGCGGGCTGTCTTCTTGCACGCCCAAGGGGGGAGATGATCCATGGCCGGAGCAGCCTTTGTTCTTTCCGATAACAGCACTCTGAGCAGGCTCGATCGCGGCCTTTACCGGATCGAGCGACAGCTCGCGCTTCTGAGCGGGCTAGCCGTGTTCTCGCTGATGGTGCTGGCGGTATTTTCCGTCGGTGGGCGTAATTTCTTCAATCAGCCGCTGCCGGGCTATGTCGACTGGATCGAGCAGATCATGCCGCTCATCGCCTTCATGGGCGTGGCCTATACGCAGCGCGATGGCGGGCATATCCGGATGGATATTTTCGTAGGGCTGTTCCAGGGGCGCGCGCTCTGGCTGATCGAGTTGATCACGACGGTTCTGATCCTGGTCCTGATGCTGCTGCTGGTCTGGGGCAGCTGGGCGCATTTCGAGCGCAGTTTCGACTGGAACGCGCCGATGTGGAGCCGCGACAGCACCATCGACATCGCCTTGCCGATATGGCCCGCGAAGATCCTCGCGCCGATCGCCTTCGGCGTTCTGTCGCTGCGGCTCATGCTGCAGGTCTGGGGCTTCGGGCGGGCGCTGATCACCGGGGCCGAGCGCCCTGTCGCCGTGCCGCTTATCGAGGATGCCGCGGCGCAGGCCGCGCGCGAGGCCGCGCAGCTGAGCGGCCATGATGAATAAGGAATTCACCTGATGGAGCCGATCGATATTGGGCTTGTCGTGACCGGTTTCCTGCTGGTCGTCGTCATTCTGGGCATGCGCGTGGCCTTCGCCGCGGCGCTGGCGGGCATGCTCGGGCTGATCTGGATTTTCTGGTCGAAGAAGGGCTATGCGGGTGACGAGTTTTTCTGGGCCCTGACCGTGGCCGTCAAGACCGCCGGACAGGTGCCGCATTCCAAGGTCAGCTCGCAGGCGCTCAGTCTCATCCCGACCTTCATCATGATCGGTTATCTGGCCTATTACGCGGGGCTGACCAAGGCCCTGTTCGAGGCCGCCAAACGCTGGATCGCATGGGTGCCAGGGGGGCTTGCCGTCTCGACGGTCTTTGCCACGGCCGGCTTTGCCGCCGTGTCGGGCGCGAGCGTGGCGACGGCGGCCGTCTTCGCGCGGATCGCCATCCCCGAAATGCTCAAGATCGGCTATGACAAGCGCTTCGCCGCGGGTGTCGTGGCGGCGGGTGGCACGCTGGCCTCGCTCATCCCGCCTTCGGCCCTTCTGGTGATCTACGCGATCATCGTTGAGCAGGACGTGGGCAAGCTCTTGCTGGCGGGGTTCGTCCCCGGTGTCTTTTCGGCCTTTGTCTACGGGGCGCTCATCATCGGGCTGGCGCTGACGATCAAGGGGTTCGGACCGCCGGTCAGCGGCTTTACATGGCGCGAGCGCCTCGTCTCCCTGCCGCCCGCGCTGCCCATCGTGTTCGTCGTCGTGACGATCATCTTCTTCGTCTACAACCCTTTCGGCGGCGATGCCTGGGGCACACCGACCGAGGGCGGCGCAATCGGGGCCTTCGTGGTGTTCCTGATGGCACTCTATCGCGGCATGCGTTGGGCCGAGCTGCGGGATGCCCTGCTCGAGACGGCGAAGCTGTCGGTGATGATCTTCACCATCATCTGGGGCGTGCTGATCTACGTGCGTTTCCTGGGCTTTGCCGACCTGCCCTCGGCCTTTGCCGACTGGATCACTTCGCTCACCGTCTCGCCGATGCTGATCCTGATCTGCATCCTGCTGGCCTATGCCGTGCTGGGCATGTTCATGGACGCGATCGGCATGCTGCTTTTGACACTGCCGGTGGTCTATCCGGCGGTGATGGCGCTCAATGGCGGGGCGATGGTCTCGGCCGCCGACAGCACCTTCGGCATGTCGGGGCCGATGTGCGCGGTCTGGTTCGGGATTCTCGTGGTCAAGATGGCGGAATTCTGTCTCATCACGCCGCCCATCGGCCTGAACTGTTTCGTGGTGGCCGGCGTGCGCTCTGACCTGAGCGTGCAGGACGTGTTCCGCGGGGTAATGCCGTTCTTCATCGCCGATGCGGTGACAATCGCTTTGCTGGTGGCCTTTCCCGCGATTGTCCTGTGGCTGCCGAGCCTGGCCTAGGAATGTCCAAAGACCCTAACTGATCAAGGTTCGGCGAGATGGAATGACCGCATGTTCGCCTCGGTGAGAGACAAGGTATGGCACTTGCATGTATCGCAGGCGCTGTCTGGAATGACTGGTCCGATATCCTTGTTGGCGGGTATCTGGTCCAGCAACTCCGGCAACATCGGCACGTCGACTACGTCGCTCCCGGCAATGGATCATTTCTGTGGATAGCTGTCGCTCGTGGCGAAGGCAGCGAAGGTCGGCTCTCCGCCCCTCCTGCGTGAGCGACGTGAACGGCCCGAAGCAGACCTTGGTGATACATGCATCCAACGGCGGGAATGAGCCCCAGCCTAGCGAACTTCTGTCATGCAGTGAATGTCGGTTTTGAGGTGAGTAAGGAGTGAATGCGGTTTAGGGTCGCAATCATGCCAGGTGCTGGTGAACGCTCTGCACGAACCAATCGATCGCTTCGTCTCCGCTGGCGCGTCTGTGCCAGGCGGCTGAGACGGCAAAGGGCCTTGGCGCGCTGGGGGGATCGGCGAGGTTGAGCCGAAAATTCGCTGCCTGGGCCGTCGCGAGTCTGGCAGGCACAGTCGCAATCAAGTCGGTTCGAGACACCAGATCCAGCGTCGAAAGGAAACCTGGTGTGGTCGCAGCCACAGTGCGCTGGCGTCCTTGAGACCGGAGCGTGTCGTCGACGATACCGCCCGGAGTGCCGCCCGGCGTGGTGACGACATGCTTCTCATTGCAAAACGTGTCCAGATCGATCGGCACTCCAGTTCCAACTCTTGGATGTCCACGTCGCGCAATCACCTTGTACGTTTCTTCAAGCAGAACTGCGCTCTCCAGAGTTGCCGGAAGCTGGCGTGCGAAGCCAAGCCATAGGTCGGCCTCGTTACGCTCTAGCGCAGACACGGCGGCGCCATGGCTCAGGCTTCGGAAGTGAAGCCGAATGCCGGGAGCCTCTTGAAAAATGCGCTCCATGACCTCTGACAGAAGCGTGATCTCGAAATCGAGCGCGATGATGCGGAGGTCACGTTCCTCTCTTGCGGGATCAAACGGCTTTGGCTCGGCGAGCATCGTTCCAGTCGTTTCGATCACTTTCTCTGCGATCTGCGCCAACTGGATCGCCCGCGCCGTGGGCTCGACACCATGCGGACGTCGGATGAACAGCTCGTCTTCGAAAATATCGCGCAGCCGCACCACCGAATGGCTGATCGCCGTCTGCGTCACCCCGAGCGTGGCGGCGACATCCGCCAGTTTCCTGCGGCGGACGCCCTCGCGCAGAACCAGCAGAAGCATGAAGTCCAACCTTCTGATTTTAGTTTCACTGTATTCTGACATGCACCGACTTCATTTGTATCACATTGCACCGATCCGTATGTCCTGAGCAACGGCAACGCAAGGAGCAGCGGCATGAAGATTGGGATTATTGGACGGGGTAGTGTCGCATCCGCACTGTACAAAACCTTGGCACAGGGCCATTAGGTTCGACTGGCCGTTCGGGCTGCTTCGGACCCGTCCGAAGGACCCATCAGCGAAGTCGCGCTTTGGTCGGATGTCATCGTGCTTGCAACGCCATGGGCCGCCGAAGAGGAGGTCTGCCAAGCGATTGCGGATCACGTCGATGGCAAGCCCTTGATTGACGCAACAAATCCTGTGGGCATGCGGAATGGCAGGCTTGATCTGGTCAATGACGGGCCGGGCTCTGCAGCAGAAATGCTGCAAGCGCGCATGCCTGCCGCCCATGTCGTCAAGTGCTTCAACCAGATCGGTGCTGAGTTCATGGAAGATGCTGGCAAGTTGTACGGCACGCCTGTGATGTTCGCTGCTGGCGATGAACTGCCGGCAAGGAAAATCGCACTCACCCTCGCCGCGGAAGCCGGATTTGAAGCTGTCGATGGCGGGCCGCTTTCAAATGCACGGCATCGGGAGTCGCTCGCGATGATCTGGATCTGGTCCGCCATCAAAGGGCCCCTTGGGCGAACATTCGGCTTTGCCCTGTCTCACATAAATTCGAGGGAAACATAATGGAACTCTATGTCGCGCGCTGGCTGGCGGATATCGAAACCCTGCCTGCTTGGGCCGACACCACGCCCCCGACACTTGGCTGAATCGCGAAAGGAACACCCATGACAAAGCGTATTTTGATGCTGGCCTCCAACCCGGCGGTCTCACCGGTGACACAGTGGCCGATCGGCTTCTGGTGGGCCGAGCTGTCCCATGCCTACGAGGTCTTCGAGCAGGCGGGCTTCGGCATCGATATCGTGTCGCCCGATGGCGGCAAGCTCGAAGCGGACGGCTTTTCCGATCCCGAAGACGAAAGCGGCTACTCGGCGCAGGACACAACCTCGCTCGCCTTCAAGAAGGATCCGGAAAAGATGCAGCTGCTGGCTGACACGCCGGCGCTCGAAGACGTGAACGCCGACGACTACGATGCCATCTTCGTGGTCGGCGGGCAGGGCCCGATGGTGACCATGATCGACGACGACCGCCTGCATCGGTTCGTGGCCGGGTTCTACGAGGCCGGCAAGGTGACGGCTGCCGTCTGCCACGGCACATGCATCCTTCTGAAGACCCGCCTGTCGAACGGTGATCTGCTGGTGAAGGGAAAGCGCTGGACGGGCTTCGCGGATGCCGAGGAAGCCTATGTTGAACAGGCGATCGGCCAGAAAGTGCAGCCCTTCTGGATCGAGACGGAAGCGCGCAAGATCGAGGGCACGCAGTTTGAGGTCGCCGGTGCGCTGGAAGAACATGCGATCCGCGACGGCCTGCTGATCACTGGTCAGCAGCAGGTCTCAGCCGGGGCCGCCGCTCGTGACGTCGTCGCGGCACTCTCATGACGCAGTGGCCGCTTATCTTCGCCGCCTTTGCAACAGGCGCTTTGGTGCCCCTCCAGTTGGTCTTTAACGGCCAATTGGGGGGCGTCACAAGGAATGCCTTTATCGCCTCGCTCATCGTGTTTCTGGTCGGAGCTGTCGTGCTTTCTGTGCTTGTTGCGGTGATGCGCCCGCAGCTGCCAACCCTTGCCGAGCTGATCGCAGCACCCCGCACAGTGTGGCTCGGTGGTTTGATCGCGACCGGCTATATCGTGGCCATCGTCATCATTACACCGCGCCTTGGTGTCGGGCTGACGACCGGTCTGATCCTCGTGGGGCAGCTCTGCATGGCGCTGGCACTCGACCATTTCGGGGCGTTCGGCAACCCCCAGCACACGCTCGGGTTTGGGCGCGCCGCGGGGCTTGCGCTGATGGTTGCTGGCGTGATCACCATCAAATCATTCTAGGAGCGACACCATGCCCAATCCCACGAGAACGGTCCTTGTCACAGGCGCCAACCGGGGCCTCGGTGCCGCGATCGCATCTACCTTTCACAAGGAGGGTTGGCGCATCATCGGAACGGCCCGCCACCCGGAAAGCCTGGACCGCGCCTTCATTGACGATGCCCATGCGCTCGACCTGTCCGATCCGGCCAGCCTGCAGGCCTTTGCCGATGCCATCAGCACATCCGACCCCGTGATCGATCTTCTGGTCAACAACGCCGGTTTCAACCCGAAAGACCGCAAGGATGATCCCGACTATTTTCGGTCCACCTTCGCCATCGACAGCTTTTCGGCCGCGAATGTTGCCGAGAGTATGTGGATCAATGCTCTGGCCCGGCCGAACTTGTGTCCAAGCTGCTGCCTCTGCTGCCCGAGGACGGCGTGGTCCTGAACATTTCATCCTGGCTCGGCTCGATCGGCGGCAAGTCAAGCGGCGGTCACTACGGCTATGCCGGATCGAAGGCTTTGTTGAACATGATGACGCGCGCGCTCGGCTACGAATGGTCCGGGAGCGGTCGATCGGCGGTCGCCTTGAACCCCGGCTGGATGCAAACGGATATGGGTGGGGCCAAGGCGGACCGGACACCGGAGCAAACTGCCAGGGGCATATTTGAGCTCTATGCGAACGGAGTGCTTGGTCGGGCGAACGGATGCTTCCTGAATGCGGATGGCACCGAGCACGCCTGGTAGCGGGATCCGCCGCGCCATCCATTCGGCCAACTGACAATTTCGCCAAGAGCAGACATCTCAAGCGTTGCACCGAACGGCAGCAACGTCCCGCACAGCGGACCTCGGTGCATAGCGCGGCAAGCTTCCGCTTCCCGCCCCTCGTGTGTTTGCGTTTATGGCCGTAGTAGAATTCAAGCACACTAAACGGGATGGAGTTTACTGCGCGTCAGCCTTTGCAAGCCGAAACCTTGCGCTTCCGGCGGTGTCCGAGGAAGCCAATTGTCCGGCAATGGGCCCGCGTTTTCGGTCCACCAGCAATCAGTCCAGGCGCGACCGAACTACGCCTTTCGTGCCGACGCCTCCGAAAGCACTTCGGCCAGCACCGAGACGGCCAGCGTAGAGGCGTTGCGGGTGGAGGGGATCAACCCGACGGGGCCATGCAGCCTTTCGCGCGCCTCGGACGGGACGCCGAGCGCCTCGAGTTCCAGCAGCCGCGCCTGCGCCGAGCGCCGGCTGCCCTGCGCCCCGACGAAGAACGCCGGGGAGTCCAGCAAGGGCACCAGCAGGGGCGGCTCCCAGTCGTGGTCGTGGAAAAACAGGATCGCGGCGGTGCGGGCGTCAACCTCCAGATACTCCGGCAGGGCCTTCTCGGCCAGATGGTGCGTTCGGCACCCGGCCTTCTCAGCCTCTTGCAGGGTGCGCCGGTCGGGCGAGAGGACCACGTTGGGAAAGCCCATGGATTGGACGATGGCCGCAAAGCTGCTGGCCTCGGGCCCGGCCCCGAGAACCAGGAACCGTAGGGGCGGGTCGAAGCGGATCGCGAACCCGTTCCCGGCCGGACCGGTTTCGCCCGCGTCATCGAGCGAAAGCGCGCCATCGGCCGTAGCGATCGTCAGGCAGCCGGGCCGCCGCGCGTCGTGCCGCCGCACCAGGTCCTGCAGCACCGTGCGGTCCGGGCGCGGCACGATCAGCACATCCATGCCACCCCCGCAGGGCAGCTTGATATCCATGAAGGGCGATCCCTTGCCGTATCGCACCTGTTGCGGGGCACCGGTTTCAAGCGTCGCCATGGCGTGATGGGCGATGTCCGTCTCGATACAGCCCGAGGAGAGCGACCCGACCGTCCGGCCATCCTCGAACACCGCCATGCAGGCGCCCAGCGGCCGGTAGGACGGCCCCTCGATCCCGCAGATCACGGCCAGCGCCGCCGGCCGGTGCGACGCCACGATCGCCTCGAGCGGTTCGATTTCCTGTCTTGCGACACCGCGCAACGTCGTCATGTTTCCCTCCGGGCGGGCCGGGCCGTCAGGGGTTCGGCTGCGCTCGTAAACGCCCTGCGAAGCCCTTGAGCAGTTCCAGCGCCTCGGGCATACCACCGGATGTCAGGTTCCGCCAGAACCTGTCCTTTTCGATATCACCAAAACCGGCCACTTGCACAAGGACGCCCGGCTCAACGTGCTTGAAGCTCATGGACCAGTTGGGAAACATCCGTTCGTCCTCTGTGCCTTCTTGCGAGTAGCCTGAAATCCGGCTCCGGAGGTCATGATGCGCCGCTATCGGGCCCTCGATGGCCTGGATGAAACACCCTTTGTCGAATTCATCGCTGTAGCGATACAGAAGAAGGCCCGTGATCCGCTCATTGGTATTGCGCCGGGCAGAACCTCCCCCTCGTTCAGATTTGCCTGGCAGAGTCCTAGGTCACTTCCTGAACGCGAAGCATCAGGACCCGGCCCGATTGAGGCAAGCCCGTTTGCTTCTGACAGTATCAGATCATTCCGCGGACCAACGCGTGACCCGGCCGGCGAGGCCAATGCGGTCGGGACGGGTTCCGCTGCTGGCCCAGCGGTTTCACCGGCGTCGCTGGTGCCGCCATCGGCGGTGACGGCAGCGGCCTGCCGTGCACGCAGCGGCTGGCCTTGAGACGGCGGCGCGCCGGCGGCGTTGCGTCATCTCGGCAAGTGGTTCAAGCTTGGACCGGATGACCGCTGACCCAAGCATTTCCACGGCACCCCCGCTCTTGCGGGTGCTTGTTCTGACCGGAACGGCCCTTGTCGTCGGAACCGCGGCCTCGCTGGCGGCCATCGCCCTGGTGGAACTGGTCGCGCTGCTGAACACATCCCTGCTGGTCGCCCCGAAGGCGCGGGTGCAATGGGAAAGCCTGCCATGGCTGGTGGCCGCGACCACGATCCTCGTGCCGACCCTGGGCGGGCTGATCGTCGGGCTTGTGCATCGACACCTGTCACCGGCCGAGCGGCCGCTGGGCCCGCCGGACGTGATCGAGGCCGTGCAGTTCCACAAGCCGCTACCGGGCCTGCGCAGCGGCCTGATCTCGACCGGGACGGCCGCGCTGTCCCTGGGCGCGGGGGCCTCGGTCGGCCAATACGGCCCCATGGTCTATCTCGGCGCGATCTTCGGCGGGGCCGCCCGGCGCCTGCGCCTCGGCGTGCCGCACCTTGCCAGCATCGCCATCGGCTGCGGCGTCGCAGCGGCGATATCGACCGCGTTCAACGCCCCTATCGCCGGCGTTCTGTTCGCGCACGAGGTCGTCTTGCGCCACTACGCCACCCGCGCCTTCGCGCCGGTAACGGTCGCCTCGGTGACCGGCTACGTGTTCGCCAACGTGATCTTCGAGCGGCCCGCCCTGTTCCGGATCGAGACGCCCGGCATCGCCCATGGCTACGAATTCGCCCTTGTCGCGGCGCTTGGCCTGATCGTGGCGGCCGGGGCCATCGTCTTCATGCGGCTTCTCCTGGGCCTCGGACCGGCCTTGGCGCGACGGGTCAAGCGGCCAGAGCTGCGCACCGCGCTGGCAGGGCTTGCGGTCGGCCTGACGGCGCTGGCCCTGCCGGACGTGCTGGGCATCGGCACCTCGACCCTGCGCTTTGCCACGATCGACGGTGCCTTCGGCCCCGTCGAGGTTGTGATCCTCATCATTGCCAAGATCGTCCTGACAGCCCTGTGCATCGGGGCCGGCTTTTCCGGGGGCGCCTTCAGCCCCGCACTTCTGATCGGAAGCCTGATCGGCGTGTTCTTCTGGACCGTGGCGAGCGGGTTCGCCGCCGTGCCCACCTCCGGCGTGGCGATCTATGCCATCAGCGGCATGATGGGCTTTGCAAGTGCCGTGATCGGCGCGCCGCTGACCTGCATCCTGATCGTGTTCGAGCTGACCCGCAATTACGACGTGACCATCGCCGCCATGGTTGCCGTCGTGTTTTCCAACCTCGTCTCGCATCGCGCCTTCGGCCGGTCCCTGTTCGATGTGCAACTGGCCCGCCGGGGCATCGATTTCTCGCTCGGACGGGATCGCGCGCATCTCGCGGCGCTCGAAGTCGTCGATTACCTGCGAACCGGGGCGGTGACCGCGCGCCCCGATGAGCCGCCACCGGACGTGGCCGCCCGGTTGCAGCAACACGGCTGGCGCGAGGCCTTCGTGCTGGATGGCGATGGCCGGCTTCTGGGGGTGTTCGCGCCGGGCGCGCAGGACGCCGCGGCCCGTATCGGGCCGGGCGTCGATCCGGCCAGGCTGGTATTCGACGATACGACCGACCTGGCCGAGGCCATGGAGCGTCTGCGCGGTTTCGTCGGCGACGCGGTTCCGGTCGTCTCGGCGACGACGGGCAAATTCCTGGGCGCGGTGTCCGAGGCGGATCTTGTCGCGGCCTGGCTGGACGAGGCGGCCCGGTTGAGGAAAGAAGAGAATGCGTCTGCTTGAACTCTGTCTTGCCTGGGCGCTGTGCGCCACGCCGGTCGCTGCGGAGGACCTGACGATCGTATCCTGGGGCGGGGCCTACGAGGCCGCGCAACGCCAGGCCGTCATCGACCCCTTCGCGGCGCAAACCGGCCAGAAGGTCGACGTGACCAGCTACGACGGAAGCTGGACCGCCCTGGCCGAGCGCGGACCGGCCGAGGGCTGGGACGTGATCGACATGCTGGCCGACCAGGCCCGGGTCGCCTGCGCACGCGGCCTGTTGCTGCAGCTCGACCCGGGCGCGCTCTTCTCGTCCGAGGCACTGGCGGATTTCACCCCGGTCCGGCCAGATCGCTGTTCGGTGCCGCAAAACGCCTATGCAAGGGTCATGGCCTTCGACGACCGCGCCTTTGCCGGGGTCAAGCCGACCCGCATCGAGGATTTCTTCGACACCGCCCGCTTTCCCGGCCCGCGCGCCGTTCAACTCAGCCCGGACGGCATCCTGGAATGGGCGCTGCTGGCCGAGGGCGTGCCCCCCGAACAGGTCTACGGCCTTCTGAGCACGGATCGCGGGCTACGGCTGGCGTTCCGCAAGCTCGATACCATCCGCGACGACATCGTCTGGTGGCAGGACCCGGCCGAACCCGCCCGGATGCTGCGTGACGGTCGCGCGGTCATGGCGGCCGGTTTCAACGGCCGCTTCTTCGACGTGGCACAAAACGGCCGGGTGCCCATCGACATCGTCTGGGATGGCCGCGTCATCGGCATCGAAGTCTGGGCGATTGCCGCGACGACCGATGCGCCCGATGCCGCCCGTGCCTTCATCACCCACGCCACCGAGGCGGCCAGCATGGCGCGCCTCGCCACCCGCATCCCCTATGGTCCGACCCGCCGATCCGCCTTCGACCGGATCGGCCTCAACCCGGAGACCGGCGTGCCAATGCGGGCCTACCTGCCCAACGCCCCGCAACATGGCGGCCGGGCGTTGGTGCGCGACAGCGCTTGGTATGCCAACACCGAAGACCTGCGCCAGCGCCGGTTTCAGACCTGGCTGGACGCCGGCCGCTAACCCGGGGCGGCACGGTCGCGATCAGCCGAGCGCGGCGATGAACCCCGCAAGGCCCAGAAGCAACCCGCCCCCCAACAGCCAGAAGCGTCGCTTCATGCGGATATCGAGGCGCGAGGCCCCCTCGGAATAGTCGAACCGTTCATACATGACCCGGTCCATGGGCAGGCCCAGGTCGATCAGCTGGTCGGCCACCGCCGTGACCATCGGCCCCGGGCCGCAGATCATCGCCACCGTGCGCTGCGGGTCCAGCCCCTCCAGCATGGCGGTCAGGCGGGCCCGGTCCAGTCGCCCGACCTCTCCCGCAAAGCCCGGCGCCTCGGTTTCGCTTAGCAGAAGGGGGCGCAGGTCCAGGTCGGCCTCGGCCGCCGCGATCTCGTCCATGCAGGCGAGGTTCTGCACCGCCCCCACCGCATAGGCCAGGCGGACGGGCCGGTCGTGGCCGCGCGCGCGCAGGTCGCGCAGCAGGCCCATGATCGGCGCGATCCCCACGCCGCCCGCGATCAGCAGCACCGCGTCGTCGCCGTGATCTTCCATCGTGAAATGTCCATAGGGCCCGTCGATGCCCATCGGGGTGCCCGGGGCCAGGTCGCCGATCCAGTCGGTGAAATCACCAGCCTCCTTGATGATCAGGCTCAGGCCGGGCCGCGTCGGGCTGTCGGCGATGGAGAACGGGTGATCGAACAGCGGAAAACGGCGCCGGCCTTCGGTGATCCAGACGAACTGCCCGGCCCGGTAGCCAAGGGGCGGCGTGCCCTCGGCGGGCTGGATGTCCAGTTCCCACATGCGGTCGGCGCGCTGCTCGACCGAGGCCAGGCGCCAGGGCCGCGCCCGCAGACGCGCCCAGCGCCAGCCATAGAGCGTCAGCATCACCGCGGCCACCGCCGCCCCGATGGCCCACCAATAGCCATGCAACGCCCCCGCGACGCTGAACCGGCCCGCCGTCACCGCGTGGTGCAGCCCGCCGCCCACCGCCACGACTGCCAGGATGACATGCGCGCCGCGCCAGGCCTCGTAGGGCAGCGGCAGGCGATTGCGCAGGGCCGATCCCAGAACCAGAAGCGCCAGGGCCACCAGCGCGATCACTCCGGTGCGATATTGCGGCAGGGCAAGGTAGGCGACCAGTCGTTCCTGTGCCAGTGCCGGGTCGGCCTGGTAGGTCGGCACCACATAAGCCAGCGGATGCAGCACCAGCGCCAGCAGAACCCACCAGGCGGCGGTCTTGTGAAAGGCCATGACACGGTCGATGCCAAGGCGGCCCGAGATCACCTCGAACCGTCCCGAGGTCACGAATTGGACCGCCATCGCCGCCAGCCCCACAAGGCCCAGGCCCGCCGCAGCGATTTCCCAGGTCACGGTCGGGGCGGCCGGCCGAAGAATCGCCAGCCCCAAAGGCACGAGGCAGACCAACAGGTAGAGTACGGCGACGCCGCCCACTGGTAGGCGCAGGCCCTGTTTCACCTTGCCCCCATCGATCGCGCCATGGTTGCGTTCCGATCCCTGCCCCATATCCGGCACCTCAGCCCCCTTCTCGTTCATCCGGCCAAGTCTTCCCACGAAACCGGCCCACATCCTTGATTTCGGTCAACAGACCGTCATGGTTTCGTGTTAGAATGGACCAGACGTCATCAAGATGACGATAACCGATTCCGGAGGGTCCATCATGCGGCTTTCATTCAAATCCCTGGCCATCCCTGCCCTTTTCCTGGCCCTGGCGCCACCGCTCGCCGCGCAGGAGATGAGCCTGTCCGACATCACCGAGGCCTGGCTGATGGGGCCGCACGGCGACCACGAGTCGCCCTCTTTCACTCACTGGAACGAGGATGGCGCGGTGCCCGAGGCCTGCGCCGCCTGCCATTCCGAAACCGGCATGCTGGACTGGCTGGGCGCTGACGGCACCGAGGCCGGCGTCGTGAACCACCCCGGGACGATCAACATGGTGATCGGCTGCGCCTCTTGCCACGTCTCCGAGGCCGAGGCGCTAGATGCCGTGCCCTTCCCCTCGGGCGTGACCGTCTCGGGGCTGGGCGGCAACGCGACCTGCACAATGTGCCATTCCGGCCGCGCCGCGACCGGCGACGTGACCGCGGCAACCGCCGACATGGACCCCGACGCCGTGTCCGCCGATCTGTCCTTCATCAACGTCCACTACGGGATCGCCGCGGCCACGATGCACGGCTCAGAGGTCAGCGGCGGCTTCGAATACGCAGGCCAGACCTATGCGGGCCGCTTTGCCCATGTGCCCAGCGCCAATACCTGCGTGGCCTGCCACGAACCGCACACCACCGAGGTCGCGACCGAAAGCTGCGCCGCCTGCCACCAGGGGGCGGACGACATCACCGCCATTCGCACCCAGCACGTGGATTTCGACGGCGACGGCGTGACCAGCGACGGCATCCGGGACGAGATCGAGGGGCTGCACGCCCGCCTAGACGCGGCGATCCGCGCCTACGCGACCGAAGTCGCGGGCCAGCCCATCGGCTACAACAAGGACAGCTATCCCTATTTCTTCATCGACGGAAACGATGACGGCACGATCAACGCGGGCGAAGCCATCTATCCCAACCAGTATGACAGCTGGACGCCGCGCCTGCTGATGGCGGCCTACAATTACCAGGTCGTTGCCAAGGATGGCGGGGCCTGGGTGCACAACCCGCGCTACGCGCTGCAATTGCTGCATGACAGCGTGCTGAGCCTGTCCGAACGGGTCGAGATCGACACCGGCGGGCTGCAGAGGCCCTGAGCCCGGAAAACGCGCGGCCGGGGCATCGTCCGCCGGCCGCGCCGCCCCAGGGTCAAAGATCCATGTAGACGTGCTTTTCGGCCTTGCCGCCGGGATGGGTCACGGCGCCCTTGTAGGTTTCGCCCACCATCTGGGCGAATTTCCAGACCGCGCCGCTGGCATAGATCGTCTCGCGCGGGCCGGCCCAGCCGTCCTTGCGCTTGGCCAGCTCTTCGTCCGACAGGTCCA
Organism: Alphaproteobacteria bacterium; assembly: GCA_009908505.1. Taxonomy (GTDB): domain Bacteria; phylum Pseudomonadota; class Alphaproteobacteria; order Rhodobacterales; family Rhodobacteraceae; genus Salibaculum. The sequence goes on from JAAAPD010000017.1 coordinate 33,349, forward strand.
CGCTCAACTCGCCCTTGATGGCGTCGATGGTGATCACGTCGCCGGTCTCGATCAGGGCGATGGGGCCGCAATGGGCGGCCTCGGGGCCGACATGGCCCACGCAGAAGCCACGCGTTGCACCGGAGAACCGGCCATCGGTGATCAGGGCGACCTTTTTGCCCATCCCCTGCCCCGAGATCGCGGCGGTGGTGGCAAGCATCTCGCGCATGCCCGGCCCGCCTGCCGGTCCCTCGTTGCGGATCACGATGACCTCGCCCGCCTCGTATTCGCGCGCGCGCACGGCGGCAAAGGCGTCTTCCTCGCATTCGAAAACCCGCGCGGGGCCGGTGAAGACCTGGTGCTCGGGCGCGATCCCGGCGACCTTCACGATGGCGCCCTGCGGGGCGAGATTGCCCTTGAGGCCCACCACGCCGCCGGTCTTGGTCAGCGGCGTGTCGATCGGGTAGATCACCTGTCCGTCGGCCTCGCGCTCGATCCGGTCGAGCTCCTCGCCGATGCTGTTGCCGTTGGCTGTCAGGCAGTCGGTATGGATCAGCCCGGCCTTGCGCAGCTCCTTCATCACCACCGGGATGCCGCCGGCCTCGTAGAGGTCCTTGGCGACGTAGGTGCCGCCGGGTTTCAGGTCGACGAAATAAGGCGTCTCGCGGAAGATGTCGCAGACATCTTCAAGGTAGAACTCGATCCCGGCCTCGTGGGCGATAGCCGGCAGGTGTAGGCCGGCATTGGTGGACCCGCCCGTGGCGGCCACCACCCGGGCCGCGTTTTCCATGCTCTTGCGGGTCACGACATCCCGGGCGCGGATGTTCTTTTCCAGAAGACTCATGACCGCCTTGCCCGACGCCTCGCCGTACTCGTCGCGGGATTCGTAGGGCGCGGGCATGCCCGAGGAATTCATCAGTGCTAGCCCGATCGCCTCGGACACGCAGGCCATGGTGTTGGCGGTGAACTGACCGCCACAGGCCCCCGAGCTGGGACAGGCCACCTTTTCAAGAAGCGCCAGCGCCTTGTCGGACAACTGTTCGTTCTGGTGGCGGCCCACGGCCTCGAACATGTCCTGCACGGTCAGGTTGCGGCTGCGGAAATCCTCGGGGATCTCGTCGTCCTGCGGCGCCCGGCCCGGAAGGATCGACCCGCCATAGAGGAACACCGACGGCACGTTGAGCCGAACCATGGCCATCATCATCCCCGGAAGGGACTTGTCGCAGCCTGCCAGCCCCACCAGCGCGTCATAGCAATGGCCGCGCATGGTCAGTTCGACCGTGTCGGCGATGGCCTCCCGACTGGCCAGCGAGCTGCGCATCCCCTCGTGGCCCATGGCAATGCCATCGGTCACGGTGATCGTCGTGAATTCACGCGGGCTGCCCTGCGCGGCGTTCACGCCGGTCTTGACCGATTGCGCCTGACGCGCCAGCGCGATGTTGCAGGGGGCGGCCTCGTTCCAACAGGTGGCGACCCCGACCAGCGGCTGGTGAATCTCGTCCTCGGTCATGCCCATGGCATAGTAGTAGGACCGGTGCGGCGCCCTTTGCGGGCCCTCGGTGACATGGCGGCTGGGAAGCTTGGATTTGTCGAATTTCGTCATCTCGGGCCCTGTGGTCTGAGGTGGAGGCGCGGGCGCGCCGGCTGGATCGAAAGGTCGGTCCGCGAAAGGCTAGCGCCCGGTATTCGCTTTGGCAAACCGGTTCCGCCCTAGCGCAGTGCCGCCAGCAACTCGGGCGTGGCACGGCCGGTCACCGCCAGACCCCGGGCCGCCTGGAAATCGCGGATCGCCGCCTCGCTGAGCGGGCCGATCACGCCGTCGATCGTCCCGACCTCGTATCCGCGGGCCTGCAGCGCGCGTTGCACAGCAACCCGGTCGGCGCGGGTCAGTCCGTTGGCATCGGGTGGAAAGCGGCCCCGGAGCGGCCCCGCCCCGGCCAGCCGGTCGGCCAGGTGCCTCACCGAAAGGGCATAAAAGTCGGAATTGTTATAGGTTTTCAGCACGTCGAAATTGCGCGTGACGGTAAAGGCCGGCCCGCCTGCCTGGGGCCGGACGCTGCGGCCCGAGAGATCGCCGGTGCCGGCCTCCTGCCCCCATTTCAGCCCCGTCCGCCAGCCGTTGCGCGCCAGGTAGCTGGCCGCCGAGGCCAGCGCGTCCCCGGGATCGTCGGACCAGATGTCGCGGCGTCCGTCGCCGTCGAAATCCACCGCGAAGGCCAGGTAGGATGTGGGAATGAACTGGGTATGGCCCATCGCCCCCGCCCAGCTGCCCCGCAGCCGATCGGGCGTGGTGTCGCCCGCCTGCAGGATGCGCAGCGCGGCCACCAACTGATCCTCCCAAAAGGCGCCGCGCCGCCCGGCGAAGGCCAGCGTCGCGGTGGCGGACACGACCGGGATCTGCCCGCGCCTGGCGCCGAACTGGCTTTCGACACCCCAGATGGCAGCGATGATGTAGCGCGACACGCCGAAACGCCCCTCGATCGCGGCCAGCGTTTCCCCATGACGGGCCAGCGCCGCACGGCCCCCGGCCAGACGGTCATCCGAGGTGGCGATGGACAGGTAATCCTCGAAGGTGCGACGGGTCTGGATCTGGCTGCCGTCCCGGCGGACCACGCCGGGCAGGTAGCCCGCACCGGAAAGCCCCGCCTGTAGCGTCGCCGCCGAAAGGCCCCGCGACGCGGCCCGTCCCCGGAAATCCGCCAGCCAGGCATCGAATTGCGGATTGGGTTGCGGCTGCAGGTCGGGCGGCAGCCCCCCGGAGGTTTGCGCGGGCAACGGCGCCGTGCTGCAAGAGGCCGCGCCCCAGGCCCCAAGCGCGACAAGGAAATGGCGACGGGTGATACTCATAATGGGTCCAGCCTAGGCCAGCCCTGCACCGCTCACAATTCTGTCTGCACGGGGCCGGCCGGATTCCGCTTGGCCGGCCTCAGGTCCGGGCGCGTTCGAAGGCGGCCCAGGCGGCCTCGAACCTGTCGAAATCGAAATCGGGCTGCCGGGCCGGTTCCAGGATCACACTTTCGGTCTCAAGCAGCTTGTGAATGGCCCTTTCCAGTTCGGCCACATGGGTTTCGGGGATCACCAGCGCGCCGTGGCGGTCGGCATGGACAATCTCGCCATCGGTGATCGTCAGCCCGAAGACGGTGACCGGCGTGCCGATCTCGCGGACATGGACGAAGGCGTGGCTGGGCCCGACGGACCCGGCGATCACCGGAAAGCCGTCCGGCAGATCGCCGAGGTCGCGCATCACGCCGTTGGTCAGCGCCCCCGCCAGGCCAAATCCCTTGTGAACGGTCGTGTTGATCTCGCCCCAGAAGGCCCCCACGGCATCGTCGCCATCCATATCCTCGACAACGGCCAGTGCCGGACGCGGGCCTTCGGACATGTGGCGGTAATAGTCCATGCGCCGGGCCTTGATGACCTCGGGCGGCTCTTCGGGCGGGGCGGCGGCGGCGATCTTCGCGGTCCGCGCATGGCCCACCACCGCGCCGCCCTCGGGCGCGCTGCACAGGACCGTGCCACGGGTGAAACGATCAAAGCCGCGCTTGCCTTCGACCACTTCGAGGGCGTTGCACACGGTAGGCGTGTCGACCCGCCGCAGCAGGTCCAGAAGTGTTGGGTCGATCATCATGTCTCCTCCAGCCAGCGGCGCAGGGCCTGGGTGGTCTTTTCCGGTTGTTCCAGTGTCGGCAGGTGCCCGGCCCCCTCGATCACGGTCAGGGTCGAATTGGGCAGAAGGTCGTGCATCAATTCGTGCCGGGAAACCGGGCACAGCCCGTCATCGCGCCCACACAGCACCAGCGCGGGCCGGTCGAAGCCACGCAGCGTCTCGCATTGGTCGGGCCGGTCGCGCAGCGCACGCGACTGGCGGATGAAGACATCCGGCCCGAGGTCCAACGCCATGTCCATGCACAAATCGAGGATCGCGGCCCGGTTCGGCCCGTCGGTCAGGTAGTTGGGCTTCATCTCGTCGCGCATCACCGCGGCCAGACCGCCCGCGGCGGCCTTGTCCATCTGTGGCTGGCGGCGGGCCTTGACCGCGTCGGCCTCGGCCAGCGGGTTGGTGTCCATCAGGGCCAGCCCGGCGACACGGTCCGGGGCCTGCCGCACCACCTCCATCGCGACGATGCCGCCCATGGAAAGACCGCCCAGCGCGAACCGGTCCGGGGCGCGCGTCAGAACCTCGGCGGCCAGAGCATGCACTGTTTCGGCCCCGGTGATCGGCAGGACGGTCATCGGCATCGCGTCGGCTTGCGGGCCGAAGAGCCGCGCATCGCACATCATGCCGGCAAGCAGGATCAGTGGTGTCGTCACGTGGCCAGCGCCGCCCCCTCGGCCAAGGCGCCCAGCTTGGCATAGGCGATCTCGGGGTCGACGGCCCCGAAACCCGCGAAGGTGCCGAACCCGCAATCGGACCCGGCGATCACCCGGTCCGCACCCACGATATCCACGAAACGGCCGACCCGCTGCGCCACCAGTTCAGGATGCTCGACGAAATTGGTCGTCGTATCCACCACGCCCGGCACCAGAACCTTGTCGGATGGAATATCCCCCTTGCGGTCACGGAACACGGTCCATTCATGGCCATGGCGGGGGTTCGATGTCTCGAACAGCACGTAGCGCGACTTGGTCGCCATCAGCGTGTCGAACATGCTGGCCATGGAGATGTCGCAGACATGCGGCCCCTCGTAATTGCCCCAGCAGATATGCACGCGCACCTTGTCGGCGGGCACATCCGCAAGCGCGTGATTGAGCGCCTCGACATGGGAATTGGCGATCTTCAGGAACTCGGCGTCGGACAGGTCGTTGAAAAGCATGTGCCGTGACAGCGCGAGGTCAGGGCAATCCAGCTGCAGGTCGAGACCCGAGGCCACGATGGTCTCGTATTCTTCCTTCATGGCATCGGCCAGCGCGGCCAGGTAGGCCTCCCGCGTGGGGTAGTAATCGTTTTGCAGGAAGAGCGAGATCACGCCGGGGCTGGCCGCGTTCAAAAAACCCCGCTCCACCCCGTGTTCGGTCATCGCCGCCTTGAGATTGGAGATGTCCTTTTGCAACTCGCCCTGACCTTTGGACCTCACCTCTCCCACGCACATCGGCCGGGCATATTGCGGCGTGCCGCCGTCATCGGCCAGCCGCTTGAGGAAACTGGGGAATTTTTTCAGGTCGGCGGGCGCGTTGCGGGGGCTGTCCCCGTCGAAGCCGGTATAGCGGTCCTTCACATAGGTGGCATAGCTAATCTTGGAGGTCTCGCCGTCGCTGACGATGTCGATCCCCGCCGCGACCTGCCGGCGCACGGTTTCGGACACCGCCGCCGTCATGCAGGCGTCGAAGGCGGCCGTATCGTAGTCCTTGCCATGCTCACGGGCGAAGATGAAATCGACGACCTCCTGCGTGCGCGGCAGGGATCCGACATGGGTGGTCTTGATGGGCATCTGTTCAGTCCTCCTTGCGCGCCATCAGCACGCTGTGTCTGTCGGTTTCGGGGTCCTCGGCCAGAAAGCCCGTCAGGCGCATTCCGTTGCTCTGCAGGCATGTGGCGTAATCGGCCGGCGACAGAGAGGCATGATAGACCGGTTCGCCGCCTACAGCGCCCGTCGCTTCGCCGGCCCGGGGGCCGACCGTGACCAGGATCGACCCGCCGGGGGCGAGATGGGCGGCCATCCGCGCCAGCGTTCCGCGCTGATCGGCGGGCGTGAGGTGAAAGAAACTGTCCCAGGCAACGATGCCGTCAAAGCGGTCGTCGAGGTCCAGTCGCCGCATGTCCGACTGTCGCCAATCGCCATCCGGCCAGCGCGCGTTTGCGATGTCCAGCATGGCGTCGGAGAAGTCAACGCCGGTCACGCGGAACCCTTCCGCCATGAACCAGCGCGCGATCGGGTCGCCTGCACCGCACCCAAGGTCGAGGACCCGGCCCCCTTGCGGCAGCACCGCCGCAAATCGCGCCAGCCAGCGCGCCTCGGACAGCACGCGCGACCGCTGTGCGTCATAGACCGCGGCCTGGCGTTCGTAGACCCCTTGGATATCCTCGGGGCGCCCGGTCATGGGTCCGGCACGGCCGGCAGTGTCAGGGACCGGACGACGGCACTGGCCCCGTCGAACCGGGCGGCCTCGTGCATCGCACCCGGAAAGGCGGTGCAGGTGAGCCCCGCCCCCAGCGCCGCGCGCAGCCCGTCGGGATTGTCTTCGACCGCGCGGGCCGCGGGATGACCCAGACGGGCCAGCGCCACGGCATAGACCTCGGGGGCCGGCTTGGGATCGGTGACGTCGCCACGGGTCAGGATCAGGTCGAATCCCGAATGCGACAGCCCGGTCGCCTTCAGCACCGCATCCACGTTTGCCAAGCTTGTCGTCGTCACCAAGGCCACCGTATCACCCGCTGCCCGGGCGGCCTGAATCGTCTCGGCCACGCCGGGGCGCAACGGCACGCCCTTGGTCAATTCCTTCCGGAACAGCACGCTCTTGCGGGCGTGCAGGGCCGCGACATCGACCGACGCGCCCCTGCTTTTTGCCTCGGTGGCGATCCGGTCGGCCCCGCCCGACCGCGCGAGCAGTTCGGAATACCGCGCCTCGGACCAGTGCCAGTCCAGCCCGGCCTCGGCGAAGGCCGCGTTGAAGGCCCCGCGTTGCAGGTGCGAGGTTTCGGCCAGAACGCCGATGGACCCGAGAAGAAGTGCCGCCAAGTGGATATCCTTTTGTGCTGCGGGCCGGGGTCAACCCTGCCAGGTCGTTCCGGCGGGGTCGTCCGTACCCACGATGTGATACAGCGCCGCCTCGCCGGTCATGGACGGAACCACGCTGTGGGCCAGGTTTTCGGGCACCGACATGGTGTCGCCCGGCGCAAGGGTGGCGCTGCCGCCGTCCCAGTCAACCCGCCAATGACCCCTGACCGGCATCAGCACGCTGGGCCGGTCATGGCTGTGCTTGGTGTCAACCGCGCTGGCACGGGTGATGAAATCCACCTCGAAGCCCGGCTTGTCGCGCAGCAGGCCGTCCGCGCCGATCACCTTGGCCGGGGCCTTGTCCGCCATCGCCACCAAGTCCCAGTAGCGCGCCACATGGTTGGGCAGGACCTCGGCGGTGGTCGGCTCGCCGCGCTTTGCCAGTTCGTCCTCGGTCATCAGGGGCATGGGCTTGACGCCGTCGGGCAGCGCCTCGCCTTTCTTGGTGTCGTATAGCTTGCCGGTCTCGGCCAGCACGAGGCCGTGATCGGCGGCCTCTTCGATGACCTGCGGCGCCCACATGACGCCGCCCCCGGCATCGTCGCCGCCCAGGATCGCCATGATCATCCCGTAGTCGGTGCCGATATTTTCGAACCCGCGGAAGACACCCGTGGGGATGTTGAAGATATCGCCCGGCTCCAGCGTGACCTCGCCCGCCGTGCCCCAGCGACCCCAGAAGAACCGCCAGCGGCCCGACAGGACGAAGAACACCTCGGCCGTGCGGTGGTCATGCAGCGAGTTGCGCACGCGCGGCGGCTGCCCCGCCGCACCGATGTTGAAACCATGTTCGATGCTGATGTGAACATGCTGGTCGGGGCTTTCGGAGACCCCGCCCCCGATGATCGTGAAGTTTTCCTTCTGATCCGATCCCGGGGTATGGGCGTCGATGAAGGCGGTCTTGCAGGGCTGCAGTTCGCCGTAGCGGACGATGCGGCTTTCCATTTCTTGCGGTGTCATGTCTGTCGCTCCTTTGGCAGGTGTTTCCTGAAGATTGGGGGCATTCAGAAAACACGGCCCGGGGGGTGCGGATTCAGGCGTTCGGCCCGCCGCGCCTGGAACAGCATATGCAGTCGCCTTATGGCCTCGGGTTGGCGCATCACACGTTGCCCGCATGCAGCAGGATCTGCTTCCAGATCGCGGTTTCGTCGAACAGGGTCCATTCCCGGCGCAGCTTGACCTGGCCCGAGATCACCTCGCCCCATTCGGCCTGGGAGATGCCCAGAAGATAGACCTTGGCCCCGGTCGGCGCCCCGAAGGCGCCCCACCCAGAATGGGTGCCATGCAGCGACCAGCGGATCGCCGAGCGCGGCGGCATGTTGGGATCGTCGCGGCCGATCTGGTGGTCGATACGGAATTCGGCATCGGGAAAGGCCGCGCGCAGCCCCATCCAGAACCCGTCGGCGGCGGCCCAGCCATGGCCGGTCTCACCGCCGGGATATTCCAGTTGCGCGGCGCGGTCGTACTCGGCCTCGATCGCGGCCATGTCGGCGCCCATGATCCGGGTCAGCAGATCGGCATGGCGCTGTCCCCATTCATTGTCGTTGCCGCGACCCGTGTAGGGGCCGGGCCTGTCCGTTTCGGGGGATAGCGTGCGCATGCAGGCCTCGGGCCCGCCCTCGCGCGCGATCAGGTCGCGGGCGTAGTCCCTGGGGTCCCAGCCGATCTGTTTCACAATCGCGGTCTGGTCGCGGATCAGCCATTCATCGTCGATGGCGTTATTTTTGGCATGGCAATCGGCAAGGATGCGGTATTGCAGCTTCGCCCCCGAGGCCGCGCCATAGACGCCATCGCGGGCATGGGTCGCCGTCGAGATGATGCGATGGCTGGACAACATCCCCTCTTCCGGTGTGCCGGACCAGATCACGTCCTCACCCAGCAATTCACGGTCCGGAAACTCGGCCAGGGTCGCCATGGTCGCCGCGATCACGCCCTGGTTGCCCACCACGACCGAAGCGGGCGAACGCACGACGATATCGGGCGCGTAGTAATGGTGCAGCGTGGCGATGCCGCGGTCTTCCCAGATCTCCTTGGTGATGCCGATGATGTAGTCGGGGAAATCGGCGAACTTCGGGTCGAACCCTTTCATTGTGTCCATCCTTCGGGAATGCGGGCCGAGCTGCGCAGGATCAGCTCGCCCTCGATTTCGATCTGTTGCGGCGCGGTGCCGGCGGTTTCGACCTGGGCCAGCATGGTCTCGACCGTGGCATCCACCATCCGGTTCACCGGCTGGCGGATCGTGGTCATGTCATAGGCGGCCCAGCCGGCCAGCGGCACGTCGTCATAGCCCACCACCGAGACATCGCGCCCCGGTTCCAGCCCGGCCTGGCGCAGCACGTCCATCACGGCGAAGGCCATGTGATCGTTGCCCACGAAGATCGCGTCGGGCCGGTGCCGGCCACCGACCAGCTGCCGCGCGCATTCCATGGCGACCTCGCGCTTGTACATGCCGTCGACCATGGCGAAGGGGGTCACGCCGGCCTCTTGCAGCACCGACAGGAACCCCGCCTGCCGGTCGCGCCCGGTCGAGCTGCCCTGCCAACCTGCGATATGGGCAATCCGCTCATGTCCCCCCGCCAGCAGGAATTCCGCGGCCTTGCGCCCGCCCTCGAAATTCTTCGATGTCACCGAGGAGAAGCCGCTGTCATCCTGCCCCCGATTGAACAGCACGACCGGAATGCCCGCGGCCCGGGCGCTGTCGGCCAGGGTCGAGCTGATGGCAACCGAGGCGGTGATGATCCCGTCGACCTGGTAGTCCATCAATTCCTGCACCACCGCATCCGCCCCCTCGATCGAGTTCGTCGCGGTGAAGATCAGGATGTGATAGCCCTGCGTCTGAAGCGCGTTGGACAGCCGTTCCAGTGCCACCGGGTAGAACTGGTTTTCCAGGTAGGCCACGACCAGGCCGATGATCCGGCTCTTGCCGGATACCATGGCGCGGGCCAGCACGTTGGGGCGATAGCCCAGCTCCTCGGCCGCGCGGCGCACCTTCTCGATGGTTCTGGCCGAGGCCGAGGCGCCGGGCGTGAAGACCCGGCTGACCGCCGACTGGCTTACACCTGCACGGGCGGCAACCTCTGCCGATGTGACCTTGGCGCGTTCCATCACCCTGCCGTCCAGCCCCCGTCCACCAGAAGCGACGTGCCCGTAACCATGGCCGAGGCGGCGCCGGCCAGGTAGACCACGGCGCCCATGATATCCTCGACCTCGCCGACCCGGCCCAGCTTGATCTTGTCCTCGATCCACTTGACCCGGTCCGGATTGTCGAAGGTCTGTTCCGTGAGTGGTGTCCGGATGAAGGTGGGACAGATCGCGTTGATGCGGATCCCGGCGCGGCCCCACTCGATCGCCATGGATTTCACCATGCCGTCCAGCCCGTGCTTGGAGGCGGCATAGACCGCCCGATCGATTCCACCCACATGGGCCATCTGCGACGAGATATGGATGATCGAGCCGCCCTGCCCGGCCGCCCGCATGGCGCGTGCGGCCTCGGTGGACAGGAAATAGGCGCCGCGCAGGTTCACACCCATGACGGCATCGTAGTCCTCGGGGCGGGTCTCAAGCGCGGGGGAGTGGCGCGCCAGACCCGCAGCATTCACGACCACGTCGAAGGGCGCCCCGGCACAGGCGGCGCGGCACTCTTCGACATCGGCCACGTCAAGGGGCAGCGCCTCGGCCCGTAACCCCGCGCCGGTCATGCCGGCAACGGCGTCGGTCAGACGGTCCATGCCGCGCGCCGCGCAGACGACATGCGCCCCCGCCTCGGCCAGGGCCACGGCAGCACCCAGCCCGATGCCCGAGGACGCACCGGTGACCAGCGCGCGTTTGCCATCCAGCCGGAAGGACGGGGTGCGGGGCAGGTCCATCAGGCGTCCCCCACCGGAAAAGGCACCGAACCGGGCACCCGCGCCTTGTTGAATTCGCGCAGCCGGGCGAAGACATCGACGCCCAGTTGCCGGTAGGCGTCGAGGATATCCACCATCACCCAGTTTTCCCGGATTCGGCCGTTTTCCAGTCGCCAGAAATCGAGGCTCTTCATGGTGATCTTCTTATCCGAAGGCGCGATCCCCATCCAGCCGTCATGGCTGACCGTCTGGATCATGTTGGGCCAGCCCGTCACGGCGACGTAGTCGTTGTCGCCAAAGAAGTGATAGGTGATCTCGTCCACGTATTGGCCCCGGTCGGGCATGCCGTTCAGGAAGGGGATCTGGTGCCAGTTGCGGAACCCCGCGATGCCCCGGCCCGTGCCGATGCCGGCGGGGCCATACCAGGTCATCGTCTCGTGCCAGAAGCGCGGCATCTCCATCACCTCCGCACCGCCCTGGCTGGGATGGCGCTTCATGTGGTCCAGCATCTCGACGATGATCCGCTGGCTCTCGCGGCTGCGGTCCTCGTCCCGCGCGGGTCGGATCAGCCCATCGCCCGAGGCCGGGCCGGGCACGCAGAATTCGCGCCCCAGCGACGGCGACATGGGCCAGGCCTTCGCCTGCATCATCACCTCGGGAATGTCCCAGAGCGCCTGGTATTCCACCACCTTGCCGTCGTCGAAGCGGTAGAATTCGTGGAACCGCATATGCGCCAGGTGACCCGTCGGCGGGATGTCCAGGAAGGGCGCGGCGAAGGTACCCATGAAATGCCCGCCACAGCCGACCCAGTCCCCGCCATGGTCATCGGTGCCGGCCATGACGATCCAGTCTCGGCGTTCCACGTCCGGCCAGGCGGCGCGCAGAACCGCCAGGGCCTGGTCGTGAAAGGCCTGCGGGCCCGTCATCTCGCCGAAGGGATGGGCCAGCTTGAACGCCGCGTCGGGCGCGCAGATCGCGTCCAGCGCGGCGCGGATGTCGCCAGCATCCCAGTCATATTGTGCGTATCGAAGCCGTTCCAGCGTGGCCTTGTTCGCTACGTGGGTCATTCCGCGGCCTCGCCATAGGGGACGTTCTTGCGGCCATAGCGGCGCACGCGGACATTGCATTGTTCGGCATGGCCGACGAAGCCTTCGAGCATGCACAGCCGCGAGCCATATTCGCCCACCATCGCGGCGGCCTCGTCGGTCGTGACCTTCTGGTAGCTGTGGGTTTTCAGGAACTTGCCCACCCAGAGCCCGCCGGTATAGCGGCCTGCCTTCTTGGTCGGCAGGGTGTGGTTGGTGCCGATGACCTTGTCGCCATTGGCCACGTTGGTGCGCGGCCCAAGGAACAGCGCGCCGTAGGAATGCATGTTCTCAAGGAACCAATCGTCGCGGTCGGTCATGACCTGCACGTGTTCGTAGGCCATGTCATTGGCCACCTGCAGCATCTCGTCATAGCTGTCACAGACGATCACGTCGCCGTAGTCCCGCCAGGACACGGCAGCGGTCTCGGCGGTGGGCAGGATGCCCAGCAGGCGGTCGATCTCGGAGAGCGTCTCTTCGGCCAGCTTGCGGCTGTTGGTGATCAGGCAGGCGGGGCTGTTATAGCCGTGCTCTGCCTGCCCCAGCAGATCGGTGGCGCAAAGCTCGGCATCGACGGTCTCGTCGGCGATCACCATGGTTTCGGTCGGCCCTGCGAAAAGGTCGATCCCGACACGCCCGAAGAGCTGGCGCTTGGCCTCGGCGACGAAGGCGTTGCCCGGCCCGACAAGCATATGGACAGGGTCGAGGCTCTCGGTCCCGATGGCCATGGCGCCGACGGCCTGGATACCGCCCAGGCAGAGGATTTCATGCGCGCCGCCCATATGCATCGCGGCGACGATTGCCGGATGCGGCGCGCCGTCCACCGGCGGGGCCGAGGCCACGATGCGCGGCACCCCCGCGACGCTCGCCGTCAGCACCGACATATGCGCGCTGGCCACCATGGGGAACTTGCCGCCCGGCACGTAGCAGCCCACCGATTGCACGGGGATGTTCCTGTGCCCCAGGATCACGCCCGGCAGGGTCTCGACCTCGATATCCGTCATCGAGGCGCGCTGCGCCTCGGCGAAGCGGCGGATTTGGTCCTGCGCGAACTTGATGTCTTCCATCTCGCGCGCGGAGACCTTCTGCATCGCCGCCTCGATCTCGGATTGTGTCAGGCGGAAGCTCTCGGGCGTGTAGCCGTCGAATTTCTCTGACAGCTCGCGCACGGCCGCGTCGCCGCGTGTCTCGATGTCGCGCAGTGTGCTCTCCACGGCGGCGCGGACCTTGCTGTCATCCTCGACACGCTCGGCTTCGGGTTTGCTGGTTTTCAGGTGCTCGATACTCATGGCTTCATCCTTCTGTTGCGGGCCGCGGCGGGGTCTTCTCGCCGCGGTCAAAACTCTCCCACCCCTCGCCACCGAAAACATCGGTGCCGAGCTGTGCCAATACATGCGGGAAATCGACCATCACCCAGTTGTCGGTGATCTTGCCGTCCTCCACTTTCCAGAAATCCATGTAACGGATTTCCACGCGCTTGCCGGTCGGGGCGATCCCCATAAAATCGCCCGAATGCGTTGCCTCCTGCCGTCCAAAGGCGGCGGCCCATTCGCCCATGAAAAGCCGCGCCTCGTCCACGCAGACCTTGTCGGAAAAGGCCGCCTGGAAAGGGCGTTGCCAATTGTCCTGGAATGCGCGCAGGCCGTGTTTCGTCCCGCAGCCCTGATTGCCCATCCAGCGGAAACTGTCGGCAAAGAACTGGCCGATGTCATCGACGCGGTGATCGTTCAGGCCATCGACCATGCCTTCGATCACGGCGCGGGTTTCGTCTGTCTTGCTCATATCCGTGTCGCGGGTCAGCACGGCCTGGTCCGGGCGGGCGCCTTTCATGGGGGTGTCCTGTCATGTCGGGTTGGAGGGGGCGTGGCGTGTGATGCCCCGCTCCGACAGGAAATCCCGCGGCATCCGGTTCAGCGCCGGATGCCGGGCGCAGGCGCTATGACGGAAGGCGCGGCTCATCCCTTCACTGCCCCCGCGGTCAGCCCGCTGACGATCTGGCGCTGGAAGACCATGACCAGAAGGAAGAGCGGCGCAGTGATCGACACGGCGGCGGCCACGGCGACCACCTGGTCGGTGGTCGTGGTCTCGCGGTTGAACATGCCCGCGATGGCCGGAACCATGGTCTGGTTCGACGCGTCCAGCAGCAGCGAGGTCACCAGGAAGTCGTTATAGGCCAAGAGGAAGCTGAACAGCCCTGTGGTGATGACGCCGGGCCACATGACCGGCATGATGACCAGCCGGAACGCCTTGAAATGCGAACAGCCATCGACGCGCGCGGCCTCGTCCAGGTCGGCGGGGATATTGGCGAAGAAGCTGCGCAGCATCCAGATGGTGAAGGGCTGGTTGATCGCCACCAGCACGGCGATCACCGCCGCGGGCTTGCCATAGAGCGTGGGCGCGTTCTCGCCCAAGATCGGGGACAGCCATTCGGCCGAGTTGATGAAGACCGGCAGGTAGCCCGCGACCAGCACCGAATGCGGCAGGGCGCGGAAGATGAGCGCGACGATCAGGATCCAGAAGGCCAGTGTCGAGCCTGACCGGGCGATCCCGTAGCCGGCCAGCGTGCCCACCGACAGCGAGATCGTCACGACCCCGGCGGTCACGATCAGCGAGTTCTTGAAGTTGTTCGAAAAGCCGCGATCGATCCAGACGGTCTCGTAATGCTCCGTCGTGGCCCCGATGATATCGCGCCCCAGCGGGCCGACGAGCGGGTTCAGAAAATCACTCACAAGCGGCAGCAGCCCAAAGAAGGCGAGCACGAAGCCGACGCCGATCAGCGCCGAGGCCACGACCCAGCCGAGGGCGACAAAGCCGCCGGGGCTGTATTGGGCCACGAGCGCGGGCACGCGGCGCATGGTGATCCGCGCGGTCAGCCAGACCACCGCGAGCGCCAGCACGATCTCGAGGATCGACCAGCCGGAGCCCCCGGCGCGCGTGGCGGGCCCGAATATCACGTTGAACGGGTTGGCATCAAAGGCATCCACCGGCGATTTGAAGCTCATCACCGTGATCCAGAAGATCGGGAAGGCGGCGATCACGCACCAGACGGCCAGAAAGGTTCCCGAGACGATCTTCAGCGAGGCGGGTTGGCGCAAGGCTTTGGCAGTCATCAGTGTGTCCCCTTGTGGTCACGCCACGTGCGCTTGAGCAAGGGCACGAGCAGGATGGCGATGCCGATCATCGTCAGCATGGCCGAGGCCGACGCGCGCGAGATCGAACGGTTCCCGGCCTGGTCGGGTTTGAGGAAGTCATAGGTCAGCCATTGCAGCGAGATCACGTGCCCCTCTGCGCGGAAGCCGACGACCTCTTCGAAGACGCGGTAGGCATCCATCAGGTGGATCATCGCGACGAAGATGATGAGCGGCGCGAGATGCGGGATGATGATCAGCCGCAGCCGCTGCCAGCGGCTGGCCCCGTCGATCACCGCGCTTTCCAGGCTGTCCTGGTTCACCGTCTGAAGCCCGGCATAGAAGATGATCGCCGCAAAGGGCGCCACGTGCCAGACGCGGTAGACCATCATCAGAAGCTCGATGGTCCAGGCCTGGGCGAAGAGCGCGAGATCCTGTTCCAGCCACCATTCGAGCAGCGCGGTCAGGATCCCGTCGCCGCGAAACAGCCAGTTGATCGACAGCGCGCCGATCACCGGCGTGATGATGAAGGGCAGAAGCGAGATAAAGATCACCGGCCCGCGTATGAATTGCGAGGCGTTGTTGATCACCATGGCAATGCCGATCCCGAAGCCGACCACCAGCGGCAGCGTGATGAGGGTGAACATCACGGTAAAGCGCAGCGCCGCCCAGAAGTCGATATTCTGCAGGCCGGTCCAGGAGCCGGACGAGACCGCCTCCCAGAAGCGGTCCATCTCGAGCACGTTGCGATAGGTCTGAAGACCCACGAACTCCGTCTGCCGCATGATCTCGCCGTCCTCGTTCAGAACGGGGCGCGTCTCCATCTCGGTGGTGCAGGTCTGCTCCAGGAAACCGGCGGTGCAGCTTTCGACCTCGACGGTTTCGTAGATCGGCTGCGTGACGTTGAAACTGTTCCAGAAGACCGACAGCAGCGGGAAGGCGATGAACAGCAGCATCATGAAGATGGAGGGGCCGACGAAGGCGGCGAAGACTTTGGGCTTCATGGTGTCTCTCCCGTGTTGGGCGCGTGGCCCGGCGTAGCGGATGGCCTTGTCGGCTTGTCCGAGGCGGTCCTTGGCAGGGGCCGCCCGGGGCAGGCCGCGAAACGGGCCAGTAAGGGCCCGGGGGAAGCGGGGCCGCGCTTGGCGGCGGCCCCGTCCGGTCCTTGCCTCAGTCGATGAGGCCGGCCTCCTTGGCGGAGGTCATGTAGGCGGCCTCGATATCGGCCAGCGTGGTTTCGGCATCCTTGTCGCCATTGAGATAGGCGGCGATCCCGTTGCCCAGCACGCTGTGCATGATGCCCATGGCCGAAGAGGCGGGGTAGGGCCGCGCGCCATTGGCGGCGGTCGCGGCGGCTCCTGCGGCGATCTCGCCCGGCTCGTAGCCATCGACCAGCCAGACGGCGGCCTCGGGGTTGGCCTGCACCATTTCGGTGTCCATGCCTTCCATGGCCACGCGGAAGGCGGCCTCGGCCTCTTCATCGGTGATGTTGGCGGCGATCACGATACCGTCCCACCAGATCGAGGAGACGGGCGCCTCGGGACCCATCGGCGCCGAGGCCATCGTGACCTTGCCCACGACCTGGCTTTCCTCGGGGTCGTTCATCGCGCCCGCGCGGCTGGCCCAGAGGTTCGCCATGGCGATCTGGCCCTGCTGGAACTGCTGCTGGACATAGGTGGAATCCGACGCGAGATACTCGGGGTCGAGATACTCGGTCGTCGCCTTGAGTTGTTCCAGCGAGGCGAGACCCTTCTCGTTGTTGATGGTGGGCATGTTATTGTCATCGACGAAGGTGCCGCCATGCGCGAGGAACATGTTGACGAATTCCTCGCCGAGGTTCCAGCCGGACTTGAATGTGCCGCCCAGCGGGTATTGCACCACGTCCGCCTCTTCGATGACGGCGGCCGCTTCGAGGTATTCGTCATAGGTGGTGGGCGCCTCCAGATCGAGCTCCTCGAAGATGTCCGTGCGATACATCAGGTGCTGGTTGTTCACCATCATGGCGACCGCCATGATGTCGCCGTCCACCGTGATGAGCTGGTTGGGCTTGAGGTGCTGGCCGTGCTTCTCGACGAGGTCATTGAGCGGGCGAATCGTGCCCGCGTTGAGCAGCGGGATCATGGTCGAGTTCGACACGCCGCCGATATGATAGAGCGAGGGCTCGGCCGCGAAGGCCTCGGGCTGCTTCTCGCGGAATTCCTGGTCCAGGTTGGCTTCGAAATTGCCGCATTCGGCCATGGCGTCGGTCACGGCCTTCCAAGCCTCGAAGCCGGCGGTCAGCGAACGCAGCTCGGTGGTGTTTTCGAAGGCACACTCCGCTGCGGCCACGCTGCCCGCGACGCTCAGCGCCCCTGCCATCAGGATGGTCTTGAGTTTCATGAGATGTCTCTCCCTGTGGTTGGTTGCGGGCTGCCCTGCAGTCGCAGCCCGGTCGAAAAGGGGTCTTCAGCCCCCGATACGCTCACCCGTTTCGGCGTCGAACAGGTGGCAATGCTCTTGCGGGACATGGATCGAGACCATGTCCCCGATTTCCGCGCGGAACGTCTTGTCGGCCTTGGCCGAGACCAGCGCGCCGCCGATGCGGACGCTGACCATGGTGGCATCGCCCAGCAATTCCAGCGTGTAGATCGGCGCGGTTATTGCGCCGCCCTCGTCGCGCACCTCGGCGTCCTCGGCCCGAAAGCCCAGCGTCACCGGCCCGTCAGCCGCGCCCAGCCCGGAAATCTCTGTCTTGTCGGTGGTAAATGTGCCGCCCTTGCAATGCCCTTCGAGCAGGTTCATGGCCGGGGAGCCGATGAAGCTGGCCACGAAGGTATTTGCGGGCCGGTCGTAGATCTCGGTCGGGCTGCCGACCTGCTGGACCACGCCGCGCTCCATGACGACCACGCGGTCGGCCAGCGTCATGGCCTCGATCTGGTCATGGGTGACATAGATCGTCGTCGTCGATAGCTCGTGGCTGAGGTTCTTGATCTGCGCCCGGGTGCTGACCCGCAGCTTGGCGTCCAGGTTCGACAGCGGTTCGTCCATCAGGAACACGTTGGGTTCACGCACGATGGCGCGGGCTAGGGCAACGCGCTGGCGCTGGCCGCCCGACAGCTCGGATGGCTTGCGATGCAAAAAATCGTCCAGTTCCACCATGGCGCTGGCGCGCATGACCCGTTCCTCGTGTTGGGCCGGGTCCGTGCCGCGCACCCGCAGCGGAAAGCGGATGTTCTCGTAGACGTTCAGGTTGGGATAGAGCGCATAGCTCTGGAACACCATGGCCACGTCGCGATCCTTGGGTTCCAGGTCGTTGATCACCCGGCCGTCGACCGTGATTTCCCCGTCGGAGGGGTCTTCCAGACCGGCGATCATCCGCATTGTCGTGGTCTTGCCGCAGCCCGAGGGGCCAAGCAACACCAGGAATTCGCGATCCGCGATGGTCAAGTCGAAATTGTCGACACCGACGAAAGAGCCCCAGCGTTTCGACACGCTGCGCAACTGGATTTCGGCCATCGGGCCACCTCCCCTGTGAGTTCACGCATTTTTTTGCATACGTTTGCAAGAAGGCTAGACTCCACTGGAACGATTGGGCAAGCTATTTTTGCAATCCCATGCAGCAATCGGGGTAAGGCACGGGCAAAATGGCGAATTTTCGGGCGCAGAAAGACATCGTTCAGGCATATTACGCGGCTTTGGACATGGCCGAGGGCGACTCGATCGCGCCGGCCTTGGCGAAATTCGTCAGCCCCGATTACCAGTGGCGCGGTTATCATCCCTTCGGCGAACTGCATGGCCCGGCCGAGGTGGCGGACCGCTTCTGGTCGCCACTCAAGACCGCGCTAACGCGGATGCAGCGGCGACAAGACGTGTTCATGGCCGGCAGCAACGCAGTCGATGGACATGCCAGCATCTGGGTTGTTTCGATGGGTCACCTGATGGGCCTCTTCGACGCGCCGTGGCTGGGCATCCGTCCGACCGGCAAGATCGCCATGCTGCGCTATTGCGAGTTCAACCGCATCGAGGATGGCTGGATCACCGAGGCGGCGATGTACTTCGACATCCCGCATCTGATGGTGCAGGCGGGGCAGAATCCCTTTCCACCGCAAACCGGTGCGCATTTGGTCCAGCCCGGCCCCCTGCCCCATGATGCCCTGTTGTTCGACGCCCAGCCGCCCGAAGAAGGGGCAAAGACCCTGGCGGCCATCGACGCCATGATCGCGGATCTCGGGCAATGGCAATCAGGCGTGCCGCTGGAAGAGGAACTGGCCCGCACATGGCACGATGACATGGTCTGGTGGGGGCCGACGGGCATCGGCGCGACCTACACGATCGAACGCTATGCCAAGCAGCATGCCGATGCCTTCCGCGCCGCCTTTGCGGACCGGTCCAAGACCAGGCATGTCTGCCGCATGGCCGAGGGGCATTATGGTGGGTTTTTCGGCTGGCCCAATTTCACCGCTCGTCCCACCGGCGGCTTCATGGGCATGCCGGCCACCGGGCAGCCCGGCGAATTCCGCGTCATCGACATCTACCGGCGCGAAGGCGACAAGCTGGCCGAGAACTGGATTTTCGTCGACCTGCTGCACTTCTGGAAGATGCAGGGCGTGGATATCCTGGAACGGACGACGGGGATCGGGGCATGAGGATCGACGCGCACCACCACCTTTGGGACCTGTCGGCGGTCCACTACCCCTGGCTGATGGCGCAGGGGGTCGAACGGTTCTTCGGCGACCCTGCCCCGATCCAGCGCGACTACCTGCTGGATGAATACCGGCGCGATGCGGCCGGCTTTTCCGCCTCGGTCCATATCCAGGTCGGGGCAGAGGACGGCTGGGCCGAGGCGCAATGGGTTCAATCCGTGGCCGCTGCCGCCCCGGATTGGCCGCTGGCGCAGGTCGCCTTTTGCGACCTGGCCGCGCCGGACCGGGATGCGCAGCTGGATCGTCTGCAAACCCTGCCCTCGCTGCGCGGGGTGCGCCAGATCGTCGGCCGTGCCCCCGGCGAGGATGCGGTGACCGGCACCAACGCCCTGCTGGACGATCCCCGCTTTGCCGAGGGCCTGCGCGTGGTGGGCGCGCGCGGCCTGTCCTTCGACCTGCAACTCATCCCCGAGCTCTACGAGGCCATGGCCCGGGTTCTGGACATTGCGCCGGACACCCCAGTCGCGCTGTGCCATGCCGGCAGCCCCCATGACCGCAGCGCCGCCGGCTTGCGCGACTGGGCCGACCGGCTGCGCCTGCTGTCGCAACGGCCGGGCATCACCTGCAAGCTGTCCGGGCTGGGCATGTTCGACCATGACTGGACCGCCGACAGCATCCGGCCAATCGTCGAAACCGTCCTCGACCAGTTCGGCCCGGCGCGGGTCATGTTCGGCTCCAACTTCCCGGTCGACAGCCTAACTTCCGACTATGCCCGCCTGGTCGCCACCTTCGAGGAGCTCGTGCCCGAGGCCGATCACCGCGCCGTCTTCCACGACACCGCCGCCCGGTTCTACGCCCTGCCATGAGCCGCGTATTTCGATATGACACCACCGTCCGGCCAGACTGGATCGACTATAACGGCCATATGCAGGACGCCTATTACGGGCTGGTCTTCAGCCATGCCGTGGATACCGTGCAGGATGCCGTGGGTGTCGACGCCGCCTACCGCGCCCGGACCGGCTGCACGATCTTCCTGCTTGAAGACCACAAAAGCTATCTGCGCGAGGTGAAGGAAGGCGCGGCGCTGCGGGTCGAGATGCGCGTGCTGGATGCGGACGCCAAGCGGTTCCACCTGCATGGCCGGATGTTCGAGGATGATGCGCTGGTGGCCGTGGGCGAATTCATCGAACTGCACGTCGCCACGCGGCCCGCTCCCCATGCCGCACCCATGCCCGAGACGGTGCAGGCGGCCCTGGATGCGGCACGCCTGTCCCAACAAGATGCCGACAACCTGTCCCACAGGTCGCGCGCGCTGGCGCTGCGACGCTGATGACGTCGGCCCCTTAGCGGAATCGTAACACTGGCCGGCCATAGTCGGACGGGTTAACGAGTGTGTTAACGATCATTCCGGGGAATGGTAGGGGTCTTGCGCCAACGGCGCAGGCCCTGTTTCTGTTTCGACAAGGCCTACCGACGACTTGCCGTTTTTCGTTTTCCTATCGCTCCGGTTTGGAGAATAGTCCGACCAAGGGCGCCTTGCGGCGACCGCGCACAATCGGGAGGACGAACCATGAAAATCGGCTTCATCGGGCTGGGCAATGTCGGGGCCAAACTTGCCGGCAGCCTGCTGCGCAACGGCCATGACGTTTCCGTGCATGACCTGAACGGCGATTTCGTCGACGGGTTCGTGTCCCGCGGTGCCACGCGCGGCGAAAGCCCCGCCCAGCTGATGCGCGATTGCGAGGCGGTAATCACCTGCCTGCCCAGCCCCGCCGCCAGCGACGCGGTGATGCAGCAAATGCTGCCCGAGGTCACGACCGGCAAGATCTGGATGGAGATGTCGACTACCGACGCGGCGGAAGTACGGCGCCTCGGCGCGTTGGTCATGGACCGCGGCGGGGCGGCGGTGGATTGCCCCGTCTCGGGCGGCTGCCACCGCGCGGATACGGGCAATATCGCGATCTTCGCAGGCTGCGACCGCGCCACGTTCGAACGTATCCTGCCGCTGCTGACGCGCATGGGCCGCCGCATCCTGCATACCGGGGGGATCGGCAGCGCCTCGGTCCTCAAGGTGGTGACCAACTACCTGGCCACCGTCAACCTGCTGTCTTGTGCCGAGGCGCTGGTGACGTGCAGGGCGGCCGGAATGGACCTCAACACCGCCTACGAGGCGATCAAGATCAGTTCGGGCACCTCTTTCGTGCATGAAACCGAAAGCCAGGTGATCCTGAACGGCAGCCGCGACATTTCCTTCACCATGGACCTGGTGAAAAAGGACATCGGCCTGTTCCAAGAGGTCGCTGACCGCGCCGGGGTGCCGCTGGAAATCAACCCGCTGATGATGCGCATCCTCGATGACGGCATCGCCCGCTACGGTGAGCGCGAACTGTCCCCCAACATCATCCGCCGGCTGGAGGATGCCACGGGGCTGGCGGTTCTGGCCCCCGGGTTTCCCGCGGAAATGGTCGATGACGAACCCGAGGAACAGGGTTACGAGGTCATTCCGACGGGCAAACCCGCCACGGCAGCGCAATAAGGAGGCGAGATGACGGACCTGAACCTCGACAACCTTGCACACTACTACATCGGCGGCGCATGGGTGACGCCAGACAGCGACCGGGTGATGCCGGTGATGAACCCCGCGACGGAGGACCGGATCGGCGATACGATCCTCGCCAATCAAACGGACGTGGACCGCGCCGTTGCCGCTGCCGCGCAGGCCTTCGAGACGTTCTCGCGCAGCAGCAAGGCGGACCGGCTGGACCTGCTCGGGCGGGTGCTCGAGGAAAGCCGCAAGCGGCACGAGGATCTGGCCCAGGCCATGCGCATGGAAATGGGTGCGCCGATCACCATGGCCCGCACCGAGCAGGCGGAGTCCGGCATTGGTCACCTCAAGGCCTTCATCGAGGCCCTGCGCGACCATATCGAACGCGAAGAGCTGCCCAACGGCGACACGCTTTCGCGCGAACCGATCGGGGTGTGCGGGCTGATCACGCCGTGGAACTGGCCGATCAACCAGATCGCGCTCAAGGTCATACCGGCGCTGGCCACGGGCTGCACCTGCATCCATAAACCGTCCGAGCACACGCCGATCTCGGCGATGATCTATGCCGAGATCTTTCACGCGGCCGGCGTGCCGCCGGGGGTCTTCAACCTGATTCAGGGGGATGGGCCCGGCGCGGGCGATGCCATGTCCGGGCACCCGGATATCCGGATGATCTCGTTCACCGGGTCCACCCGGGCAGGTCGGGCCATCACCCGCAACGCGGCCGAAACCGTCAAGCGCGTCACGCTGGAACTGGGCGGCAAATCCCCCAACCTGGTCTTTGCCGATTGCGACCTGGAAGATCGTGTGACCGGCTCGGTCGCCGAATGCATGTACAATTCCGGCCAATCCTGCGACGCGCCCACCCGCCTTCTTGTCGAGCGCAGCATCTATGACGATGCAATCGAAATCGCCCGCAAGGCAGCCGAGGCCACCGCCGTGGGCAACCCAGTGCAGGAGGGAGACCATATCGGCCCGCTCTTCGACAAGCTGCAATATGACCGGGTGCAGGCGCTGATCGCGACAGGCATCGCCGAGGGCGCGCGGCTGGTCGCCGGCGGGCCGGACAAGCCCGAGGGTATGGAAACCGGCTGGTATGCCCGGCCGACGATCTTTGCCGATGTCCGCAACGACATGACCATCGCCCAAGAGGAGATTTTCGGCCCTGTCCTTGTGATCATACCCTTCGAGGACGAAGGCGACGCCATCGACATCGCCAATGACACGCCCTATGGCCTTGCCGCCTATATCCAGTGCGGCGACACCGCCCGCGCCGAACGCATCGCGGCACGCCTGCGGGCGGGCGCAGTGCATATCAACGGCGGCGCGTTCAACTACGGCTCGCCTTTCGGGGGCTACAAGCAATCGGGCAACGGGCGCGAAGGCGGGCGCTACGGGCTGGAGGATTACCAGGAACTCAAGACGCTGCACCGCCCCTAGTCATAGCCCGTCATTTCCAGGTAGCCGATGCCGCCATGGCTTCCGCCGACCGTCACCGGCCCTTCCCAGTAGGGAATGCTGACATCCATCCAGGCCCGCGGGTTCAGCGCCGTGACGGTCACGTCGACCCCGCGCGCGGGCAGTTCCAGCCGCCAGCGCGTCGGCACATCGCGCCCGGCGACTTGTGTCACCTCCAGCGGTGTGGCGGTAAGCGCGCCGTCGCCCAAGGCCGTGGTTGCCCCCTCGGACCCGATCCAGGTGCCCGAGCTGAAATCGCGCCCGTCGCTTTGCCGCAATTGGAAGGCCATCAACCTGTCGCCGCTCTCGAAGGTCAGCGAGAACCAGTCCCAGCCCAACTGGTCCGCCGCCAGCGGCTGCGACGACCATTCGCGGTCCAGCCAGGCCCGCCCGGTTACCGGCACCGTTGCGCCGGGCAGGTCCAGGTCACCCGCGATCCGGTAGAAGGGCTGGGAGTAATAGTAGCTGGCCTGTCCCTGGGCGGACTTGACTGAATAGCCCTGCTCGCCGTGAAACACCAACGGCCCCTCGGCCTGCAGACCCATGTCATAGGCGAAACCCGGGCCGGTGGCGCGCAGCTCCAGTTCATCCAGCGAAGGCCCCGCCAGGCGCCAGTCGTCGATCCAGGCGGCGAAAGGGTCGGCGTCCACCCCCGCCTGGCCGATGCCGCCACGGGCGAAGCGTTCGGTGCTGTAATGGGCCTCGGGCGTGGTCACGGCTGCATGGGCGAACCAGACCTGCGGGCTGTCCCATCCCTCGGCCTCGCCGGGGGCCAGTGCCGACCGGAACAGGGTCCATTGCAGCCCGTAGGGGGTGCCGTCCGGCCCTTGGAGATTCGCGGTCAGGTACCACCATTCGATGCGATAGTCGGGATGCGGGCCATGATCGGCGGGAAAGTCGAACCCCGCCCCCGGGACTGGCATGGCAAAGCCCTCGGCCTCGGTGCCCATACCGGCAAAGCCCTGCGCCAGCACCGGCTGGGCCAGCAACACGAGCGCAGCGATGATCGCCCTAGCCCTCATTCGCGAACACCTTGAGTAGGTCCGAGGGCGGCGTACGTGCCAGCCGTCGCGCGGGCCAGAGCGCGGCCAGCAGCGCGGCCAGGATGGCCAGCGCCGCCAGGACCGCATAATCGCCCGGGAACAGGAACATCGGCAGGCGCCAGCCGAAGGCTTCGACATTGATCACCGCCAGCAGCATCCAGGCCAGCGCCAGCCCCAGCGGCAGCGCCACCAGCAGCGTCAGCGCGGCCAGAACCACCGCGCGCAGCACTTCCAGCCGCCCCAGGCTGGCCCGCGTCATGCCCAGCGCCCAGGCCGGGGCCAGTTGCGGCACCCGCATCGCCGCCAGGGTCAGCAGGCTCATCAGGATGGCGAAGCCCGCCACCGCCAGGGTCAGCACGTTCAGTGCCGCCGTTACCGTGAAGGTCCGCTCGAATACGCCAAGCGAAAAGGCCTTGAGCGCCGCCTGGTCGGTGATCTGGCCGGGGGCCAGGCCGAGCTCGCCCTCCAGCGCCGCGCGCAGCCGGGCCGGGTCCACCGTGACCAGGCCGAACCGTTCAGGCGCGGCATCGGGGAAAAGGCGCACGAACAGCCGCTCGCCGATCACCACCTGGCCGATCGGGTTGCCGTAATCGCCCACCACCCCGGCGATGGGCAGGGTCCGGCCCGGGGCAAGGGCCAGCGCGTCGCCCGGCCAAAGGTTCGCCCGGCGGGCCAGCTGTTCGTTGATGATCGCCGCCTCGCCCGCCGCGACGCGGTCCCAGACCGGGCCGTCCCGGGCGATGAAACGCCAGTTCTCGGCATAGGCGGGGGCAACCCGCGCGCCGTAGATTTCCGCCGGCTGGCCGGCGATCCGCGTATCGACCCACTGGATCGGCAGCACGGCCTCGGCACGGCCCGCGACGAAGCGCTCCAGCTCGGCGCCCTGCGCCGTGTCCTCGGCGGCGACGTAGAGATCCGCGAAAAGCCGCTGATCGAGGAACCCTGTGAAAGTCAGCCGAAAGCTCGACACCATGGTCGAGACCCCGATATTGGCCGCCATGGCCAGCAGCAGCGCCATCAGGGCCAGGCGCAAGCCGGGCAGTTGCTGGCGCGTATCGGCAAGGAACCACTGGGCGCGCACCCCGCGCGCACGCCCCTCGCCCAGCGCCAGCAGCCGGTCCAGCACAAGCGGCAGCGCCAGCGCCGCCCCAAGCAGCAGGCTGGCCAGGCTTGCGAACCCGGCCAGCAGCCCGCCGCCCAACAGCGTGCCCAGCCCCGCCAGGATCAGCAACAGCAGGGCCAGTGCCCCCTGCGCGGCACGCCGCCGTCCCGTGGCCACGGCCCAGGCCCGAGCCCCCGTGGCCAGCACAGGCATCCGCGCAATGGTCCAGAAGGCACCCGCCCCGGCCAGCGCCGCGCCCAAAAGCGCGATCCCGAACCCCGACAGCCACCAGGCCGGGGCAAGGCGCAGCCCCCCCGCCACCTGCGCACCATAGAGCCCTTCAAGCGTGGCGGCGACATCCGGCAAAAGCGCGGCGGCCAGGACGTAGCCCAGCGCAACGCCGAGCGCGCCGGCCAGCAGCGCCAACCCGGCCAATTCCAGCCCCATCAGCAGCATGATCCGCCGCAGCGACAGGCCCAGCGTGCGCAAGGTGCGGATCATCGCGCGCCGTTGTTCGAAGGCCAGGCCGATGGCGCCGTGAACAATAAAGATGCCGACGGCAAAGCTCAGCAGGCCGAAGGCGGTCAGGTTCAGGTGGAAACTGTCGGTCAACTGCCCGATATCCGAGCCTTGCTGCGACGGGCGCCGGATCAGGCCCGGGGCGACCGTTTCCAGATCGGGCCGGCCAATGGGCTGGGCTTCGGCCAGGATCAGGCGGCTCAGGTCATCGCGGTTCAGCAGGCGCTGTGCAACGCCGATATCGGTGAGGGCGGTTTCAGGCGCCAGTCCGCCATCGGCGATCACAGGCTGCGGCACGCTATCGGCCAGGGCCCGGGCAGTTTCGGGGTGGGCGAAAACCACGCCCTCGGACAGGAAGGCCGGCAGGTCGGCCGCGTCGCTGCGCGTCATCGGCCCGACCCCGCCCGGCGCGGTCAGCGGGTCGATGCCCACAAGCCGAACACGGGTCTGCCCGGCCTGCACGCCGCCCTCCAGCACCGGCGACACCTGCCAGCCCGCCCGGCGCAGCGCCAGATAGCTGTCCTGCGGGATGCTATCGCCCGCGCGCGGCACCAATTGGTCATAGCGCCCTTCGCCCAGCACCGCCGCCGCCGCGTCATAGCTGGCCCGTGCCTGCGCATTCAGTGCCTGCACCCCCGACCAGAGCGCCGTGGCCAGTGCCAGTCCGGCCACCAGCGTGAAGAGTTGCAACGGATTGCGCCGCCAATGCGACCACAGCGCCGAGAAACCCGCCGCGGTCATGCCAACCGCCCGTGCCGCAGGTGCAATTGCCGCCCCAAGCGCCCGGCCAGGTCCGGCGAATGCGTCACCATCATCAGGGCCGCATCGGTCTCGGCCACCAGCGAGAGCATCTGGTCCATGACCACCGCCGCGGTGTCCTCGTCGAGGTTGCCCGTGGGCTCATCGGCCAGCACCAGGGCCGGGCGCGCGGCCAGCGCACGGGCGATGGCAACGCGTTGCTGCTGCCCGCCGGACAGCTGTTCGGGGTATTTGCCCAGCTGTTCGGTCAGGCCCAGCGCCCTGGCGAGCCGCGCGGCGCGCGCCCCATCATGCCGCCCCGCCAGCCGGGCCTGGAAGGCGATGTTGGCGGCAACACTGAGCGAGGGGATCAGGTTGAACTGCTGAAAGATGATCCCCACGCTGCCACGGCGCAGCGCCGCCCGGCCGGTATCGTTCAGCTCGGTCACTTCCTGCCCGTCGATCGCGATGCGCCCGCCATCGGCCCGGTCCAGCCCGCCGACAAGATGCAACAGGGTGCTCTTGCCCGATCCGGATTCGCCGCGCAGGGCCAGAGTTTCGCCCGCCCGCAGTTGCAGGTCGACCCCGCGCAGCACGGGCACCGGTCCCTCCGGGCCGGGATAGGCTTTCGACAGATTTTCGACCGCCAGCAGCATGCACGCCCCTTTCCGCGTCTCAAGCTATGCCGAAGGGGCGCGAATGAAAGGCGAAAAGCGACTTAATGCGCAGGCTTGATGAAGGTGCCGTTGCGCAGCTCGCGCATGGCCTGCTGCAGCTCCTCGCGCGTGTTCATGACGATGGGGCCGTGCCAGGCAACGGGCTCCTCGATCGGCGCCCCCGAGATCAACAGGAACCGCACGCCCTCTTCCCCGGCCTGCACCGTGACCTCGTCGCCGGTTCCGAACCGGACAAGCGTGCGGTCGCCGGACATGTCGCGTATATTGACCTCCTCGCCCATGACCTCTTTTTCCAGCAGCACGCCCGCCGGCGCGCTGGCATCGACAAAGGCGCCCCGCCCGGCAAAGACATAGGCGAAGGCACGGCGGTAGGTGTCGATCCGAAAGGTCTTTTTCACACCCGGCGGGATCGAAATATCCAGGTATTGCGGATCGGCGGCGATCCCGTCGACCGGGCCGGTTCGGCCCCAGAATTCACCGACAACCACCCGCACCACGGTGCCGTCATCGTCGATCACCTCGGGGATGTCCTTGGCCTGCACGTCCTGGTAGCGCGGCGCGGTCATCTTCTGCGCCGCGGGCAGGTTGCCCCACAACTGAAAGCCGTGCATCTGGCCGGCCGCGTTTCCCTTTGGCATTTCCTGGTGCAGGATGCCCGACCCCGCGGTCATCCATTGCACGTCGCCCGCGCCCAGCGTGCCGGTATTGCCCAGGGAGTCCCCATGTTCGACCGTGCCGTTCAGCACGTAGGTGATGGTCTCGATTCCCCGGTGCGGATGCCAGGGAAAGCCGCGCAGGTAATGGTCGGGCACATCGTTGCGGAAGTCGTCGAACAGCAGGAACGGGTCCAGTTCGGACGGGTCCTGGAAACCGAATGCCCGGTGCAGGTGCACCCCGGCCCCTTCCATCGTGGGTGTGGCCTTGCGGGTTTCGAGGGTGGGACGGATGGACATGGAACGCCTCCTGTTTCTGCTGACCCATGATCTAGGGCGCGCTGGCGCCTTGCCACAAGCCGCACCGGCCAACCGCCCCTGTGCAGGGGCGCACAGATCAATAGGCCAGTTGCTCCAGGATCGCTTCGAGCGCCGCATCGGTCGCGCCCCGGCTCCGGCGGACAACCCGCGCGGCGGCGCGGGTCACGGCCCGTTGGTCGCCGTCCCGCAAACGCAGCACGCCCTGGGCCAGCTCTGCGGCCCCGCCCACCTGGATCGCGCCGCCCTCGGCCCGAAGCGCGGCGTAGATCTCGCGGAAATTGTCCACATGGGGCCCGAACAGCACGGCCGATTCCAGTTCCGCCGGCTCATAGGGGTTGTGCCCGCCGATCCGCTCCAGCGATCCGCCGATGAAGGACACCGGGGCCAGCCGGAACCACAGCCCCAACTCGCCCATCGTGTCGGCCAGGTAGACATCCGTATGCCCGTCGGGGACCTCGCCCTTGCTGCGCTGCGCCATAGTCAGGCCGCGGGCCCGCACCAGCGCGGCGACCTGCTCGGCGCGCTCGGCATGGCGCGGCACCAGCACAAGCAGCCCGCCGACCCGGGCATGGGCGTCCAGCACAACCGCCTCTTCCCCCGCATGGGTCGAGGCCGCGCACCAGACGGGCCGCGCGCCGATTGCCGAACGTAGCCGCGCCAGGGCTTCCGGGTCATGCGGCAACGGCGGCCGGTCCTGTTTCAGCGCGCCGGTCAGGCGCACGCGGTCGCCGTTCACCCCGATGGCTCGCATGGCGTTCAGGGTCGTCTCCTCTTGCACGTGGATCTGCCGGAACGGGGCCAGAAGCACCCGCGCCGTAGCCGCGAAACGCTGCCAGCGCGCCGCCGTCCGGGCCGAGACCCGCGCATTCAGCAGCAGCATCGGCACATCGCGCCGCGCCACCTCGTAGAGCATGCGCGGCCAAAGCTCGCTTTCCACCCAGACCGCCACGTTGGGCTGCCAGTGTTGCAGGAACCGGCGGCAGACCCGCTTTGTGTCATATGGCGCTACCTGGTGAAAGGCGCGCGGCGGCAAGTCGCGCGCCAGCATCCGGGCCGAACTGCGCGTGGTCGAGGTGACCATGACCTGCACATCGGGCACCGTGGCCAGAAGCCGTTCGATCAGCGGCAGGATCGACTGGGTCTCGCCGACGCTGGCGGCATGGAACCAGACCAGCCGCCCCTCCGGCCGCTCGTGCCCGGGCCGCCCCCAGCGTTCGGCAACCCGGTCCGGGTCCTCCTTGCCGTTGGCCAGGGCCCGGCGTTGCCACAGCGCAAAGCCCGGCCCGGTGACCCGGCTCGCGATCATGTAGAGCCTGTGCGGAACCGAAAACGCCATAGCCGCCGCCTCAGCCCGATTCCGGGCGTCGGTCGCCCCCGGCCTTGCGGGCCCGCCGCCCCCGACGCCCCTTCCAGCGCCGGTGGGTCCAGATCCACTGCCCCATATGGGCCCCGACCCGGCGTTCCAGGCTGTCATTGAGCGCCTGCGTCATGGTCAGGGGATCGGAATGGGGAACCGGTACCTCGGCGATCAGGTCGAACCCGATCCCGTCGGGCCGGCGAATGCCGTAAACCGGCACCAGCAGCGCATCGTATTTCAGGGCCAGGTCCGCGGCCGAGGTCGCCGTCATCGCCGGCTTGCCGAAAAACGTCAACGGCGCGCCCTGGTCCATGTGCTGGTCGATCAGGATCGCCAGCACCCCGCCGCCACGCAGATGCCGGACCATCGCCGCCATGCCCTTTCGGCCGCGCGCGAAAAGCATCCCGCCATTGGCCTCCATCGCGGCGCGATAGCGCCGGTTGAACAGCCGGTTGTTGAACGGACGATAGAGCGCCCCGACCCGGTGCCCCGCCAGGATCAGCGCGGTGCGAAAAGCGTCGTAATTGCCGATATGGCCGGACACGACGATCACCGGGCGCCCCGCCCGCTGCGCCTGCGCCAGGTCCTCGGCGCCATCCCCGGTGATCGGGGTGCCGCGCACCTGTTGCATCATCCCCTCGGGTGAAAACACCTCAGCGAAGACCCGGCCGATCGTGTCCGGCACCGCCCGCTCAATCTCAGTGGCCTCGAACCGCTCCAGCCCGGGGCGCACCAGAGCGAGGTTGTCGCGAATGCGCCGCCGCAGCCCGAGAGGGCCCGACAGCCACCGCATCACCCGTCCCGCAAGGCGCACTCGCAGGCGATAAGGCAACAGGCGCAACAGCGTCAGAACGGCCATCACCGCCGCGTATTCCAGACGCTCGCCCCTGCGGACCGCCCCGTCGGTCATGGCACCCTCCAATTCTTCGGACCCACGCCATACCACCAAGCCCGCGCGGCGGGAACCTCCGGCGCACGCCCCGCTTGTCATGGTCCGGCCTTGCGGCTATTGACCCCCCACCCCGATCCGCGACAGGGCACGCATGACCTCGCTCCAAGAACGACTGCGCAAATGGCGCAACGGCCAGCGCCCCCGCGCCCTGACGGACGATGCCAGCCGCCGCGCGGCACGGCGCTACGTGCGCTGGATCGACCATGGCTTCCTGCGCAACCTCTGGCACAACCAGTCCGAATTCGCCCCCGGCGCCTGGCGGTCCAACTATCCCGACGAGGCCCGGATCGCGGCGCTGGCCGAACGCGGCATCCGCAGCATCATCACCCTGCGCGGCGCCGGCCGGAACCCGTGGTACCTGCTGGAACAAGAGGCCTGCACCCGCCACGGCATCGCGCTCTACAATGTCGCGCTTAAAGCCCGCACCGCCCCGCGCAAGATCGAGTTGCAGAACCTCATCGCCCTTTTCCGGCGCATCGAGCGCCCGGTCCTGATCCACTGCAAGTCCGGCGCCGACCGGGCCGGTCTGGCCAGCGCCATCTACCTGATGGTGATCGAGGGCGAACCGCTTGCCAACGCCCGCCGCATGCTCTCGCCGCGTTACCTGCATTTCAAATGGACCGAGACCGGCGTGCTCGACATGCTGCTGGACGATTTCGCGGCCTCGGGCGCGGCGGATTTCGAAACCTGGCTGGCCGGCGACTACGACGCCGAGGCCCTTCAGGCCCGCTTCGAATCCGCCTGACCCCGGTTTCTTTGGGTCGAAAATACCGCGGGGGAGTCGTCCCGCAGGGGCACCTGGGGCAGAGCCGCCTTTTCACCCGCGCCACCGGCCCCCGCCGCCTGCCACGATGCCTTGCCTTGCCACGGGCCGAAACAAGGCGCGCGGACACGCCCAATTCGGTCATGCCCCCTTCCCGAAACCACCGTCGCGCGCTAAGGCACATCCCATGTCCCAGAACCCGCCCGACCTGCGCCCCGATCTCGCCCGTGCCCATATTGCCGAAACCAAGCGCCCCGGCCAGCCGACCATCGGCATGGTCTCGCTGGGCTGTCCCAAGGCGCTCGTGGACAGCGAACGCATCCTGACAAGGCTGCGGGCCGAGGGCTACGCGATTTCGCCCGACTACGCCGGCGCCGATGCCGTGGTGGTGAACACCTGCGGCTTTCTCGACAGTGCCAAGGCCGAAAGCCTCGATGCGATCGGCGAGGCGCTGGCCGAAAACGGTCGCGTCATCGTTACCGGCTGCCTCGGGGCCGAACCCGACTACATCACCGGCGCGCACCCCAGGGTGCTGGCCGTCACCGGCCCGCACCAATACGAACAGGTGCTCGACGCGGTCCATACCGCCGTGCCGCCCGATCCCGACCCCTTCGTCGATCTGCTGCCCGCCAGCGGCGTCAGCCTGACGCCGCGTCATTACAGCTATCTCAAGATTTCCGAGGGCTGTAACCACAAGTGCAGATTCTGCATCATCCCCGACATGCGCGGCAAGCTGGCCTCGCGTCCTCACAAGGCGGTGCTGCGCGAGGCAGAAAAGCTGGTCGAAAACGGCGTGCGGGAACTGCTTGTGATCAGCCAGGACACCTCGGCCTATGGCACAGACTGGCCCCGTGCGGACCGCGCGGGCGCAGAGCAGCCCATCACCCGTTTGGCTCGCGACCTCGGACGCTTGGACGCCTGGGTCCGGCTACACTACGTCTATCCCTACCCCCATGTGCGCGAGCTGATCCCACTCATGGCCGAGGGGCTGGTGCTGCCCTATCTCGACATTCCCTTCCAGCACGCCCACCCCGACACGCTGCGCCGCATGGCGCGCCCGGCCCATGCCGAACGCACCCTCGACCGCATTTCCGAATGGCGCGATATCTGCCCCGACATCACCCTGCGAAGCACTTTCATCGTCGGCTATCCGGGCGAGACCGAGGCCGAGTTCCAGCACCTGCTGGACTGGATGGACGAGGCCCAGCTCGATCGCGTCGGCTGCTTCCAGTACGAAAACGTCGAGGGCGCCCGCAGCAACGCCCTGCCCGACCACGTACCCGATGAGGTCAAGCAGGACCGTTGGGATCGGTTCATGGAAAAGGCCCAGGCGATTTCCGAGGCCAAGCTGGCGGCGAAAGTGGGGCGGATAATGGACGTGATCGTCGACGATATCGACGCAGACGGCATCGCCACCTGCCGCACCAAGGCCGACGCGCCCGAGATCGACGGGAATTTGTTCATTGACGAGGGGACGGAGGGGTTGGCCGTCGGGGACATCGTTCGCGTTGAGGTTGATGAGGCGGGGGAGTATGATTTGTGGGGGAGGTCGGTGTGACAAATGAAAATCGAAAGTCTTCGGGTTAGAAACTTCAAGTCTCTTCGCGATGCTCAACTGGAACTCGCAAGGGTTAACATCCTTGTTGGCACCAACAGTTCCGGTAAGTCGTCCGTCCTTCAAGCTTTGCATTGGGCTTGTAGGTGTGTCGCAAACCCGGCCATTAGAAATAACCAAAACTACAGCACGGCGGTAGCGTCGCTAGACTACTATCCAACAATTGATCACAAAGTAGTTGGACACAACAACACACTACGGGAAGGACGCGGGCAAAACCCAGAGGTTCGAGTTGATGTAGACATGGTGATCTCCGAAGGAGAAAACAGGTTCAATGCCTCGATTCCAATAAAGCGCGGCAGAAATGAAGCCCTCCAAGTCGACCTAAAAACAAACCAACTTGACCAAGAGGTCTACAATGCGCTCACGAACAACTCCCGACCATTCACCGCGTACATACCCGGTCTCGCAGGAATCGCCGCTCGAGAAGAGAAGAAGAGCCGGCTGCCTGTATTTCGTCAGGCAGCAAGTGGTGACGCAAACACCGTATTGAGAAATATTCTTCAATTAATATCAGAATTGGAACCGGACAAGAAGCAGCTCCGGACTCTTGAAGGCTGGGTTTCCGAAATCATTGGGCCGACAGAACTGCGCGTTGCTTTCAATGACCAATCAGACGACGAAATCAACGCCCAGTTCAGGACTGAAGCAATGGATGAGGGTTGCTTTGCCCCGCTTGAATTGGCTGGCACCGGAGTCCTTCAGATTATTCAAATCTTTTCATACCTCGTACTCTTTCGTCCCGTTGTAATCCTTATTGACGAACCGGATGCCCATTTGCACACTGATCGGCAGGCGAAGCTAATTAGAACATTAGAAAGGGCTGCTTTAGAGTTTCATACACAGATAATTCTTGCCACTCACAGTCCCCACTTGGTTCGAGCAGCGGCGACCGATACAAAGGTTATCTGGATGGCAAATGGGACAGTCGAAGCAGAAGGAGGTCAAGTTAGGGAGAAAATGGGTTGGGGTTTGCTCGACAAAAGGATTCTTCTCATTAGTGAGGATGAGAACACGAGGATGCTCCAAAGTATCCTGAATCAGGATCCTCAAATTGCCTCTCGCGTTTCCGTCTGGCCGGTATTTGGTGCCGACAACCTTCCCACGGCCGATGGCGCCGAAGAACTCCGCAAGTTGATTGGTATTGAGTCTGTGGTAATCCACAGAGACTCTGATTTCCACACGCCAGACGAGAGAGATAGACTGCGTTCCAGGTTCTCTGCACCTTGCCACCTCTGGCTGACAGAGCGAGCCGATATTGAGAGCTACTTTTGCGAGCCGATGAGACTAGAAGAGGTTTTTGGCATCAATCAAGATGATCTAAATGCAGTTCTCGATGAGAACGAAAAAGATTTTCGTAGAGAGTATGAGCAAAAGCGTCGCCAAATTAACGGCGACAACAACCTATATCCTCAAGGTGCCGGAACACCGACGCACGACAACGCAGCCATCGAGCTTGGTGGAGAACCAATAGACCGAATAAAAGGCAAGTCACTTGCAAGAAAACTCAGGGAACTATTGCAGGATCGAGGAATAAATGGAGGTAAACTAACTGAAGTTCAGCCCGACGAAGAAACCATCGCAAATGATCTCTTAGACTTGCTTCGCCCGTTTACCTGAGACCCTCCAAATAAATCCGCACCGCCTCTTGCACATGGCGGAACCTGTCGCCGCCCAGGTGCTTGCCGCCGAACCAGCGCGTGACGCAGACCAGGTGCCCCTCCACCCCGTCGCGCTCC
>JAAAPD010000029.1 GCA_009908505.1 Alphaproteobacteria bacterium
GCCTGCATTGGTTGCAATGTTTCGTGCACGAAGTTATTCCTCCGAAAGCGCGCCGATTCTGCGGCGCGGCGTAATCTTGCATTCCTTGCCGACGGAGAATTCCATGGCCCTCGATCAGCCGCCCCCTGTCAGCTACGACGCCCCCGAAAAGGACCTGTATGCCATGGGCGAAATGCCGCCCCTGGGTCATGTGCCCGCCAGGATGCATGCCTGGGTCCTGCGTCAGGAACGGCACGGCGACCCGGACAAGGCGCTGGAAATCGAGGTGGTCGAGACGCCGCAACTCGACAGTCACGACGTGCTGGTCATGGTGATGGCCGCCGGCGTCAACTACAATGGCGTCTGGGCTTGCCTGGGCACGCCGGCCAGCGTCTTTCTGGGCCACAAGGCACCATACGCGATCATCGGATCCGATGCCGCCGGAATCGTCTGGGCGGTGGGCGACAAGGTCACCCGCTGGAAGGTGGGCGACGAGGTCGTGATCCACTGCAACCAGGATGATGGCGACGACGAACATTGCAATGGCGGCGACCCGATGCTGTCGCCCAGCCAGCGGATCTGGGGCTACGAGACCCCCGACGGCTCTTTCGGGCAGTTCACCCGCGTCCAGGCTCAGCAGCTGATGCCGCGCCCCCAGCACCTGACCTGGGAGGAAAGCGCCTGCTACACCCTGACGCTCGCCACCGCCTACCGGATGCTTTTCGGCCATGAACCCCATGACCTCAAGCCGGGCCAGAACGTGCTGGTCTGGGGCGCCTCGGGCGGCTTGGGGTCCTTCGCGATCCAGCTGATCAACACCGCGGGCGCCAATGCCATCGGCATCATCTCGGACGAGGACAAGCGCCAGTTCGTCATGGACCTTGGCGCCAAGGGCGTCATCAACCGCAAGGATTTCAACTGCTGGGGCCGGCTGCCCGAGGTCGGCACCGAGGACTACAAGGAATGGTTCGCCGAGGTGCGCCGCTTCGGCAAGGCGATCTGGGACTTTACCGGCAAGGGTAACAATGTCGACATGGTCTTCGAACACCCCGGCGAGGCGACTTTTCCGGTTTCGACCTTCGTGGTCAAGCGCGGCGGCATGGTGGTGATCTGCGCGGGCACGTCGGGTTACAACTGCACCTTCGACGTGCGCCACATGTGGTCGCACCAGAAGCGCCTGCAAGGGTCGCATTTCGCGCATCTCAAGCAGGCCAGCGCGGCCAACAAGCTGATGCTGGAACGCCGGCTCGATCCTTGCATGTCCGAGGTCTTCGCCTGGAAGGACCTGCCCGAAGCGCATATGAAAATGCTGCGAAACGAGCACAAGCCGGGCAATATGGCGGTGCTGGTCCAGGCGCCGCGCACCGGGCTGCGCACCTTCGAGGACGCGCTCGAAGGCTGATCCGGCCGAGACCTGAGCCGGGGCGCGGTCGTCTGGCCGCGCCCTTTTTCGTCGCTGCGCCCGACCGGCCGCTTCCGCCGCGGCGTTCCGGCCCGATCCGCCCTTTCCAAATGGCACCGGACTGGCTATCTGGCCGGAGAATGCCCGAAAGGAAGGCCGCCATGACGCAAAGCTTCGAAAAGCCCGGCCCTGTCGAACAGGATTGGGGCGATGCCATCTCCTCGATCGAGGAAATCATCGACGATGCCCGCAACGGGCGCATGTTCATCCTGGTCGATCACGAGGACCGCGAGAACGAGGGCGATCTGGTGATCCCGGCCCAGATGGCCACCCCGGACGCGATCAATTTCATGGCCACCAATGGCCGCGGGCTGATCTGCCTGTCGCTGCCCGGCAAACGGATCGACGCTCTGGGTCTGGAGCTGATGTCGACCAACAACAGCAGCCGCCACGAAACCGCATTCACCATTTCCATCGAGGCGCGCGAGGGCGTGACCACGGGCATTTCCGCCGCCGACCGGGCCCGCACCGTGGCCGTGGCCATCGACCCGTCCAAGGGGCCGCAGGATATCGCGACGCCCGGCCATGTCTTTCCCTTGCGCGCCCGCGAGGGCGGCGTGCTGGTGCGCGCGGGCCATACCGAGGCGGCGGTCGATATCAGCCGGCTGGCCGGGCTGAACGCCAGTGGCGTGATCTGCGAGATCATGAACGAGGACGGCAGCATGGCGCGACTGCCCGACCTTGTGGCCTTCGCCCAACGGCACAACCTCAAGATCGGCACGATTTCCGACCTGATCGCCTATCGCCGCCGCAACGACAACCTGGTCCGGGTCCGCACCGAGGAAACGATCGAAAGCGAATTCGGTGGCGCGTGGCAGATGAAGATATACACCGACGAAACCCATGGCGACGAACATATCGTTCTGACCAAGGGCGACATTTCGGGGAATGATCCGGTGCTGGTGCGGATGCATGCCATGGACCCGATGCTCGACGTGGTCGGAACCGGCCCCAGGGGCCGCGCCGACGAATTCGCCGATGCCATGCGCCTTGTCGCGCAAGAGGGGCGCGGCGTGGTCGTCCTGTTGCGTGATACCTCGATGAAGATGGATGCGGGCGACGAGGTCAGCCCCAAGACCCTGCGCCAATACGGGCTGGGGGCGCAGATCCTTTCGTCGCTCGGCCTGTCGGACATCATCTTGCTGACCAACTCACCCAAGCCCAGGGTCGTCGGGCTCGAAGCTTATGGCCTTGAAATCGTCGGAACGCGCAAGATCTCGGAGCTTGGATAATGGCCGGACAATCGCACTACATCATGCCGCTGCCGGAATTCGACGAGGCGCCCAAGCTGCTCATCGTCATCTCGCCCTATTACAAGGACATCGCGGACAACCTGCTTGCCGGGGCGCGGGCCGAGATCGAGAAGGCCGGCGGCACCCATGAAACGGTCGAGGTGCCCGGCGCGCTGGAAATCTCCACCGCCATCGGCATCGCCGAACGGATGAGCAATTTCGACGGATATGTCGCGCTGGGATGCGTCATTCGCGGCGAGACCACCCATTACGAAACCGTCTGCAACGACAGTTCGCGCGCGCTGCAATTGCTGGGGCTCCAGGGTCTGTGCATCGGCAACGGCATCCTGACGGTGGAAAACCACGGACAGGCCGCCGTGCGCGCTGACCCGGCCGACCAGAACAAGGGGGGCGGCGCCGCGGCGGCGGCCTTGCACCTGATCGCGCTTGCCCGTAAGTGGGGCCGCGCCGAGAAGAAGGTCGGGTTTACCAGCGACATCCTTCTGGCCGGTTCAACCGACGGAAACAGCACGGCCTGACATGACCCTGTCCAACAACCAGAAACGCAAGATGCGGTCCGCCGCGCGGCTTTACGCCGTGCAGGCCCTGTTCCAGATGGAAACCAGCGGCCAGACGGCCGGGCAGGTGGCCCGCGAATTCGAGGATCATCGCTTTGGCGCGGTCTACGAGGGCGACGAGATGGCCGAGGGCGATCCCGACCTTTTCCGCGCGCTGGTGAACGAGGCGGTGAACAACCAGGCCCGGATCGACCAGGCAACGGACCGGGCGCTGGTGGCCAAGTGGCCGATCGCGCGCATCGACCCGACCCTGCGCGCGCTGTTCCGGGCCGCCGGCGCCGAGTTCGTCGATGACGCCACGCCGCCGAAGGTGATCATCTCGGAATATGTAGATGTGGCGCGGGCTTTCTTTTCCGACGGGGAAGAGCCCAAATTCGTCAATGCCGTGCTCGACCACATGGCGCGAGAGTTCCGGCCCGAAGCCTTCTGATTTTTCGCACGGGGCGCTGCGTATTATCAGAGTTTTGTGCGCCTATAGGGATGGCTATGTTTCTTGCGAAAGGAAGATGCCATGCCCTACCACGCCCCGCCCGAGGCCCGGATCGGCCACGTTCACCTGAAGGTCGCCGACCTGGACCGCGCCATCGCCTTCTATTCCGGCGTTCTGGGCTTCGACCTCGTGCAACGTTATGGGGCCGGGGCCGCGTTCCTTTCGGCCGGCGGCTATCACCACCATATCGGATTGAATACCTGGGACAGCAAAGGTGGCAAGCCACCGCCGCCGGGATCGACGGGCCTGTTTCATACCGCCTTCCTCTATCCCGACCGGGCCAGCCTGGGCGCGGCGGTGCGGGCTGTTCTCGACGCGGGCATCCCCCTGGAGGGGGCCGCCGACCATGGGGTGAGCGAGGCCGTCTACCTGCGCGACCCGGATGGCAACGGGGTCGAGCTGTATCGCGACCGGCCCGACTCCGACTGGCCCCGCGACGGCAATGGCGAGCTTGCCATGATCAACGCCCCGCTGGATGTCGCCGCGCTGATCGCCGGGGCCCGGACCGCCGCGTCATAAAACTGAATCCGACTCACCCCATCTTTTGCACCAGATCACCCCATGTCCCGCGGTGATCTCTGGCCTCGCGACACCTGTCCGTCCTCGTTTGGCCTTCGCCGGCACCCGCCGGCATCCCCTGTGCGCCCGGGTCCCCTGGCCCGGGCGCATTTTCAATGGACCTTCCGGGCCGCCGCGCCTAACGTCCCGACGACTTCGCAAAGGACAGGACCATGGCGACCGGCACCAATATCCGCACCTATTTCGACGGCACTTGGCATGATGGCGACGTCTCGGTCATCCGCGCCGCCGACCACGGCGCGTGGCTGGGATCGAACGTTTTCGACGGGGCGCGGTTCGTGAACGGCCTGGCGCCGGATCTCGACAAGCATTGCGCCCGGGTCAACCGCTCGGCCGAGGCGCTGATGCTGGCGCCGCACCTGTCCACGCAGCAGATCGTCGAGATCGTCCACGAAGGGCTGCAAGCCTACCCCGATGACGCCGCGGTCTATATCCGGCCCATGTATTGGGGCGTGGCCTGTGGCATGTCCGCGATCGTCCCGGGCGAGGGGACGCCGGGTTTCGCCGTCAGCCTCGAGGAAATCCCGATGCCGCCCGTCGATCACGCCGTTCGGGTCACGACGACGCGGTTCCGCCGCCCGGTGCTTGAAGACGCGGTGGTTAACGCCAAAGCCGCCTGTCTTTATCCCAACAATGCCCGCATGCTGGTCGAGGCGCGCAGCCGCGGCTTTCAGAACGCGCTGGTGGCCGATGCCATGGGCAACTTGGCCGAAAGCGCCACGGCGAACGTCTTCCTGGTGAAGGATGGCGAGGTCTTCACGCCCATTCCCAACGGCACCTTCTTGGCCGGCATCACCCGCGCCCGCCATATCGAGACCCTGCGCGCCGACGGGGTCAAGGTGCATGAAACCGTGCTGACCTTCGACGACGTGCGCGCAGCGGACGAGGTTTTCCTGTCCGGCAACATGACCAAGGTCACGCCGATCACCGCCTTCGACGACACGACCTACGAGATCGGCCCCGTCACCCGCCGCACGCGCGATCTCTACTGGGATTGGGCCGCGAGCGTGTGATGTGGCGCGTAGCGTGGCTGTGCCTGCGTCTGGCGCCCTTCGCTCTCACCAGCCTTACAGCGGTTTG
This sequence comes from Alphaproteobacteria bacterium, assembly GCA_009908505.1. GTDB lineage: Bacteria > Pseudomonadota > Alphaproteobacteria > Rhodobacterales > Rhodobacteraceae > Salibaculum. The sequence goes on from JAAAPD010000029.1 coordinate 5,401, forward strand.
GCTGTTGACGCTTTCGCCCTTCACTGATCCCATTGTGCAACGAGGCTCGGAGCAGCTGCGTCTGCACCTAGACACAATGATGCAGCGTGAGGTGACGCCGGACTGGCTTGCGGCCGAAGCCGAGGTTGCTCTGCAAGCTGAAGACTTGGATCGAATGAGGCTGATCCTCGATCTCGCGAATGAGTTCGGGCATAGCCTGCCGCCGAACCTTTTGGACCGGATTGCGGCCTTCGAAGCGGAAAGGTCCGGTCTCATCGCAAGAGGGTTGTCATGTGGCCGCTGTGCCATTGACCTTAAATCATGCGAGAGTCTGGCCCAGATGGGACTCTGCGGCATGACTTTCGAGATGACGCCGGCGGGTGATCTGAACGCCGTGCGCCGTGCCGGGGTCGTATATCTTGAAGGCGGAAGCGTAGATCGTCTTGACCTTGGGTTGGCTGTCTTGGGTCTTGGGGCGACAACGGCCACCATGGGAACCGGCGGCTCGAGCTATACGGTCAAGATCGCCACCACCCTTGTGCGCGCCGCGCGCAGGGTCGGCACGTTGACGCCCGCTCTGGCCCGCCGTCTTGCCGGTCTTGTCCAGGGTGCGGTAAAATGGGGCCGGATGGGCGATCTGGTGCGCCTGCGTATCGGCCCGGAAGAGATGATCGATATCGCCAAACTGGACGAGCTTTCCGTCATTGGCCGATCCTTGTCAGATGTCGCCCGAAATACGTCTGCTGCCGATGCGATTGCCCTTATGAAGTTCGTGGATGAACCAAAAGACGCCGCGCGCCTTGCCCAGGTTTCCGATGCTGCGGGACCAGCTACCCGTTCACGACTCGAAGTTTTGGGAAAACGACGCGTGTTCAGTGCCGCCGTGCGCCTGGGCGATCTCGCGATCAGCACAGCCGCTGCCCTTGGCCTGCTGATTTTTCAGGTGGCCGGGTTCATTGGTCAGCAGTTGGGCAATCAACTCTTGCACTTCTTGCGGCGACTTTTGCGACCCAAGCAGCGGCCATTGCCTTGACCATTGCGCAACCGTGCACCTTGGGCCAAGGTCTCTCTCGAAAAGGGAGGGCACCAATGCGCAAGTTCCTCGTCATCCTGGACGACAGCCGCGAATGCCTTAACGCCATGCGCTTTGCCGCCATGCGCGCGGCCAGGTCGGGTGGCGGCGTCGAGATCCTGTCGATCATCCCGCCGGACGAATTCAACCACTGGATCGGCGTGGGCGAGGTCATGCGCGCCGAGGCCCGTGAGCGTATCGAGGTGCATTTCGAGGTCTTCGCCAAGTGGATGCGCGACAAGCAGGGGATCGACCCCGAGCTGGTCATCCGTGAGGGCGAGTCGGTCAAGGAAATCCTGGCCCAGGTCAAGGAAGACCCCGAGATTGGCGTGCTGGTCCTGGGCGCGGGCACCGACAAGAAGGGGCCGGGGCCGCTGGTCACGCAGCTGACCAAGAATGCCGGGTCGCTGCCGATACCGATCACCATCGTGCCGGGCGACATGTCCAAGGAGCGGCTCGAGGCGATCACCTGATTGCAGGCGTAGCGATTGGCCTTTTCCCTGCCAGTTCAAAAGGTTCCATAATTTCATTTGCTTCGCGGTCAAAATGAGTTGACCGTCCTGGTACGCTTTGGCTCTTTTCCCTGCGCTGCACGGCCCCACATGTGGGACAAGCCGCGACAAGAGGTTGCGGTTCTAAACTCATCCAATCCGCCCGAACCGGGCAGAAAGGAAACGACATGTTTAACAAGAAATGGATCTATGCCTCTGCCGCCGCCGTGATGACCACAGCTGGTGTCGCAACCGCAGACACATATTTCGGCCTCACAGGCGTGATGGACGAGGACTCCTCGCTGATGATCGAGACCGTGACGGCCGACAGTGCCGGCGTGCTTGAGGTCTATGACTATCACACTGGCGAGCTTGGCGACCTTCTCGGCTCCGAAGAGCTCAATGCCGGGGCCAATTCCGACGTGCTGATTGACCTCGGTGCGCAACCGCGCGGCGACGTGATGGCGCTCGTCAAGATCGACGGCGAGATCGCGGCAATGGCCGAAATCGACCTGGAAGATGAAGACATGTAACCGATCCGGTTCAACCGTCACGTGGGGCCGGTCCTTTCGGGGGCCGGCCCCGTTTTCTTGTGCGGGGCGTTGAAATCACGAGATTGGAACCGTTCTAAATCTTGACTTCGGCCCGTGGCGCGCGCATATCTGACTGGTGCGATAAGGATTAGAAACGATGTTCATACAAACCGAATCCACCCCGAACCCGGCGACGCTCAAATTCCTGCCCGGCCAGGCCGTTCTGGACAATGGCACCGCCGATTTCCCGACCGAGGAGGCCGCCGGCACAAGCCCGCTTGCCCGCCGAATATTTGCGGTCGAGGGCGTGACAGGCGTGTTCTTCGGCACAGATTTCGTCACGGTGACGAAGGCCGATGCGGTCGAATGGGACCATGTGAAGCCCGCGATCCTGGGCGCGATCATGGAACATTATCAATCCGGCGCCCCGGTGATCGAGGGCGAGCGCGCCGCCTCGGCCCATGCCGAGCACGAGGGTGAGGATGGCCAGATCGTCGACCAGATCAAGGAGTTGCTGGATACCCGCGTGCGTCCGGCCGTGGCCCAGGATGGCGGCGACATCACCTTCCACGGGTTCGACCGCGGCATCGTCTACCTGCACATGCAGGGGGCCTGCGCCGGTTGCCCGTCTTCGACCCTGACGCTCAAGATGGGAATCGAGAATCTTCTGCGCCACTACATCCCCGAGGTGATCGAAGTGCGGCCCGTCGCGGCCTGAGCGGGCGCGTTTGAAAACAATGCAGTCCGGTCCGACGATCCTGGTTTTCGATACATCGGCGGCGCATTGCGCCGCCGCTTTGCTGTGCGGTGACGAGATCACCGACCTGCGCATCGAGGACATGGCGCGCGGCCAGGGCGAGCGCCTGATGGGCCTGCTGGCGGAGCTGCTGGCCGGGGCCGGCCTGGGCTGGGCGGACCTGTCGGCGCTTGCGGTTGGCACCGGCCCGGGCAACTTCACCGGTATCCGGATTTCGGTCAGTGCCGCCCGTGGCCTGGCATTGGGGCTGGGTATCCCGGCCATCGGGGTCACCACGCTCGAGGCGCTGGCCCACGGCCGGCCGCGCCCGGTTTCCGTAGCGCTCCCCGCGCCGCGCGACCAGGCCTATCGCCAGGACTTCGATGCCGCGGGCGCCGGTGCCGCCCGGCTCGACGCGGGACCGGCGCCGACCCCCGACTGGGCCGCCATGCTGGCCGCCATGGCGCGGATCGCCGCGGACCGGCTGGGCGAGGGCGGCGCGCAGGCGCGACCCGTGCCGTGTTACGTGCGCCCGGCCGACGCCGCCCCGGCCCGCGACAGCGGCCCGATGATCCTGACATGACGCCCGCGGAAATGGCCGCGTTGATGGCCCGTGCGATGCCCGACGCGCGGCCTTGGTCCGAGGCGGAATTCGCCGAGCTTGCCGCGCGGCCGGGCGCGATCCTGACCGGCGATGCCCGTGCCCTTGTCATCGGGAATGTGGTCACGGACGAGGCGGAAATCTTCATGGTGCTGACCGATCCGGCCCATCGGCGGCAGGGTCTGGCCCGCGCCGCCCTGGCGCAGTTCGAACAGGCGGTGCGGGACGCGGGGGCACATCGGGCGATTCTCGACGTGGCGGCGGACAACCGTGCCGCGCGCGCGCTCTACGAGGGGGCCGGCTATGGCCGCATCGCCGAACGGCGGGCCTATTACCCGCGCGCGAACGGCGATGCGGTGTCCGCCCTGCTGCTGGAAAAGCGGTTCTGACCCGGCGTCAGCCCGCCCGATGGGCGCGAGCGCCTACAAAAACCGGTTGACCCCCGCCCGTCGCCGTTGCCTTAATTGCGCATGACAGCGAACTGCTCGCTTCACGATGGCGCGGGTCCGTGACCCGGCGCCGCATAACAAGAACCTGGGAGATATACATGACCCTCATGACGAAATTCCTTGGCGCGTCCGCCGCGCTGGCCCTGTCCGCCGGTGCCGCGCTGGCCGACCCCGCGCTCATCTTCGACCTGGGCGGCAAGTTTGACAAGTCGTTCAACGAATCCGCCCATAACGGCGCGCAACGCTGGGCCGAGGAAACCGGCGAGTCCTACAACGAGTTCGAAATCCAGTCCGACGCGCAGCGCGAACAGGCGATCCGCCGCTTCGCCGAGAACGGCAACAACCCGATCGTCATGGCCGGTTTTTCCTGGGCGACGCCGCTGGCCGAGGCCGCGGGTGACTACCCCGACACCAACTTCGTCATCATCGACGGCGTGGTCGAGGCCGACAATGTGCAATCCGTGCTCTTCGCCGAAGAGCAGGGCTCTTACCTCGTGGGCATGATGGCCGCGATGGCTTCGGAAACCGACACGGTCGGCTTCATTGGCGGCATGGATATCCCGCTGATCCGCAACTTCGCCTGCGGCTATGCCCAGGGCGTCAAGGCCGTCAACGAAGATGCCGAGGTCATCGCCAACATGACCGGAACCACCCCGGCCGCCTGGAACGACCCGGTGAAAGGCTCCGAACTGACCCGTGCCCAGATCAGCCAGGGCGCCGACGTGGTCTATGCCGCCGCCGGCGGCACCGGTGTGGGTGTGCTGCAGACCGCCGCGGACGAGGGCATCCTGTCCATCGGCGTGGACAGCAACCAGAACTATCTGCATCCGGGCCAGGTACTGACCTCGATGATGAAGCGCGTCGACAACGTCGTCTACCAGAGCTTCATGGCCGGCGAGGACATCGAAACCGGCGGCCTGCGCATCATGACGCTGGACAATGGCGGCGTCGGCTACGCGCTGGACGAAAACAACGCGGACCTGGTCACCGACGAGATGAAGGCCGCTGTTGACGAGGCGACCGCCGCAATCGCCGCCGGCGAAATTTCGGTGCACAACTACAACAGCGACGAAAGCTGCCCGGTGATGAGCTTCTGAAGCTCGGCCACGGGATGACATGGCCGGGGCCGCGCTGAGGGATCGGCGCGGCCCCGTGCACTGGAAGCCGGACAGGCTTCTAAGGGAGAGGGACAGTCATGAGCGAGACCGAACCCGCCATCGAGCTGAAGGGCATTTCGAAATCCTTCGGACCGGTCCAGGCGAACAAGGATATCTCGATCCGGGTCATGCCCGGCACGATCCACGGGATCATCGGAGAAAACGGCGCGGGCAAGTCGACGCTGATGTCGATCCTCTACGGCTTCTACAAGGCGGATGCGGGTGAGATATTCATCAACGGGCAAAGGACCCAGATCCCCGACAGCCAGGCCGCCATCGCCGCCGGAATCGGCATGGTGTTCCAGCACTTCAAGCTGGTGAAGGTGTTCACCGTGCTGGAAAACGTGGTGCTGGGCGCCGAAGACGGCGAGATGCTGACCCCGTCGCTGATCAAGGCGCGCGACGAGCTGACCAACCTGGCCGAGGAATACGGTTTGAACGTGGACCCCGATGCCCTGATCGAAGAGATCGGCGTGGGCATGCAGCAGCGGGTCGAGATCCTCAAGGCACTCTATCGCAAGGCCGATATCCTGATCCTGGACGAACCGACAGGCGTGCTTACCCCTGCCGAGGCGGCTCAGTTGTTCCGCATCCTGGGCCGGCTCAAGGAAGAGGGGAAGACGATCATCCTGATCACGCACAAGCTGCGCGAGATCATGGAAATCACCGACACGGTCAGCGTCATGCGCCGCGGCGAGATGACCGCGACGGTCAAGACCGCCGATACGAACCCTGCCGAGTTGGCCGAGTTGATGGTCGGCCGCAAGGTGTTGCTGCGGGTCGACAAGACCCCCGCCAAACCCCGCGAAACGATCGTCGAGGTGCGCAACCTGAATGTCACCGACAGTGCCGGGGTTCACCGCATCAAGGATGTCAGCTTCGAGATCAAGGGCGGCGAGATCCTGGGCATCGCCGGCGTGGCGGGCAATGGCCAGTCGGAATTGCTGGAAGTGCTGGGCGGCTACGAGAAGGCCACCGGCGAGATCCGCATCAATGGCCAGGCCATCGACCTGACCGGCGCGCATTCCGACGGCCAGAGCCGCCGCAAACGCGGCATCGCCCATGTGCCCGAGGACCGCCAAAACGAAGGCCTGATCATGAATTTCCAGGCCTGGGAGAACATGGCCTTCGGCTATCACCACGACCCGGCCTACCAGAAGAACACCCTGTTGATGGACAACAAGGTGATCCGTGACGACACCCAGGCCAAGATGGAGCGGTTCGACGTGCGCCCGCCGAACCCGGATCTTGCCGCCAAAAGCTTTTCGGGCGGCAACCAGCAGAAAATCGTCCTGGCTCGCGAGATCGAGCGCAACCCCGATCTGTTGCTTGTCGGCCAACCAACGCGCGGCGTAGATATCGGCGCCATCGAGTTCATCCACCAGCGCATCATCGAGCTGCGCGACCAGGGCAAGGCGATCCTTCTGGTCTCGGTCGAACTGGACGAGATCCTCGGCCTGTCGGACCGCATCGCCGTCATGTTCGACGGCCGGATCATGGGCGAACGCCTGCCAGAGGAAACCGATGAAAAGGAACTGGGCCTGCTGATGGCCGGGATCACCGACACCACGGCCGATCATTCCGTCGCCGAGGTCGAGGCGCAGCTGGCCAATGCGGGCGGCGCGGCACGCAAGGAGGTCTGAAGATGAATGAACTACCCCGCTGGGCCGACGTGGTCCTGGTGCCGCTGATCAATATCGCCCTGGCCTTCATCGTTGCGGGCCTGGTTGTGCTGGCCATCGGACAGAACCCCATCGACATGGTCTATTTCATGGTCAAGGGCGCGCTGGGGTCCACCAGCAGCATCGGCTACACCCTTTATTACACCACCAATTTCATCTTCACCGGGCTGGCCTTCGCCGTGGCCATGAATGCCAAGCTCTTCAATATCGGCGGCGAGGGGCAGGCGGCGATCGGCGGGCTCGGGGCCGCGTTGGTGCTGCTGGCCATCGACTGGCCGCACTGGACGCTGGCCCTGCCGGCCGCGATCATCGGCGCCGGCGTGTTCGGCGCCGGCTGGGCCGCGATCCCGGCCTATCTGCAGGCCAAACGCGGCAGCCATATCGTGATCACCACGATCATGTTCAATTTCATCGGTGCGGCGATCTTGGGCTTCCTTTTGAACGGATTGCTCAAGAAACCCGGCCAGCAGGTGCCGGAATCGCGCAGCTTTTCGGATGGGGCGCACCTGCCGAATTTCCACGAGATGCTGCAACCTTTCGGCATCGCATTCAACAAGTCCGCGCCGGCCAATATCAGCTTTTTCCTAGCCATTGTGGCCGCCATACTGGTCTGGCTGCTGATCTGGCGGTCACGCATCGGCTATGAAATCCGCGCGTTCGGCAATTCGCCCGGCGCGACGCTCTTTGCCGGGATTTCCTCGGTGCGGGTGACGATCATCGCCATGCTGATTTCCGGCGCGCTGGCCGGGATGATGGCGATCAACGTGGTGATGGGCGAACAGGAACGCCTGATCAAGGACTTCGTCGAAGGGGCGGGCTTCATGGGCATCGCCGTGTCGCTGATGGGCCGCAATCACCCGTTCGGCATCGTGCTGGCGGCCTTCCTGTTCGGGATGCTGAACCAGGGCGGGTTCGAACTGATGTGGGAGATGCCCGAAATCAGCCGTGAAATGGTGCTGGTGATCCAGGCGCTGATCATCATCTTCACCGGGGCGCTGGTGAACATGACCCGCGACCCGATCGAGAAGATCTTCCTGCGCCTGCACAACAAAGGGGCCGCGTGATGGACTTTCTGCAATTCATCCTGACGCTGGATTCCACGCTCCGGCTGTCCACCGTCCTGTTGCTGGCCTGTCTTGCCGGGCTGTTCTCGGAACGCTCGGGCATCGTCGATATCGGGCTGGAAGGCAAGATGCTGATCTCGGCCTTCGTCGCTGCCGCCATCGCGTACGAGACCGGCTCGGTCTGGATGGGGCTTGCGGCGGGCATGGTGGCCTCGTTGATCTTCGCCATGATCCACGGAGTTGCCTCGATCATCTATCGCGGTGACCAGATCATTTCCGGCGTGGCGCTGAATTTCCTGGCCTCGGGCCTGACCGTCGTCGTGGGCGACGCGATCTATCGTCAGGGCGGGCAGACGCCGACCCTGGCCGGCACTGCCCGGTTCAGCGAGATCACATTGCCCTTCGCCGACGCGGTGCGCGACGTGCCGATCCTGGGCCCGGTCTATTCCGAGCTGATCTCGGGCCACAAGCCGCTGGTCTACGTGGCCTTTCTGGCGGTCCCGCTGGTCTGGTGGGTGCTGTTTCGCACCCGGTTCGGGTTGCGCCTGCGGGCCGTTGGCGAAAACCCTTCGTCGGTGGATACCGCGGGTGTCTCGGTGGTGGGCATGCGGTTCAAGGCGCTGCTGATCACCGGGTTGCTGTGCGGCATTGCCGGCGCCTACCTGTCCACATCGCAGGCGGCGGGTTTCGGCAAGGAAATGACCGCCGGGCGGGGCTATATCGCGCTGGCCGCGCTGATCTTTGCCAAGTGGCGGCCGATCCATGCCATGGGGGCCTGCCTTCTCTTCGGTCTGCTCGAGGCGGTGTCGAACCTCTACCCGAATATCAATGTCTTCGGGCTGTTCACCATTCCGGTGCAGTTCACCCAGACGCTGCCCTATATCCTGACCGTCATCATCCTTGGCGGGTTCATCGGCCGCGCCATGCCGCCCAACGCGATCGGACAGCCCTATGTCAAGGAACGCTGAGGAACTGGCCGACAAGATCCGCGAGATCGCGGGCGATGCCCCGGTTCGCCTGGGCCTGATCCTGGGGTCGGGGCTGGGGCATCTGTCGGGTGCCGTCGACGGGGTTTCGATCCCCTATGACGAGCTTGAGGGGTTCCCCCATGCCGGGGTGTCGGGCCATGTGCCGCAACTGGTGGTCGGCCAGCTCGAAGGCCAGCGCGTCGCCGTCTTCGGGGGCCGCGCACATTACTACGAGACCGGGCGCGGCGATATCATGCGCCTGCCTCTGGAAGTGCTCAAGGCGCTGGGCGCCGAGGCGATGATCGCCACCAACGCCGCCGGGTCGCTGGACCCGGACATGCCCACGGGTGACATCATGTGCCTGTCCGATCATATCAATTTCTCGGGTCTCAACCCGCTGATCGGCGAACCCACCGATACGCGCTTCGTGCCGATGATGGATGCCTATGATCCCGATTTCCGCGCCGCGCTGCACAATGCGGCCAAGGCTGAGGGGGTCGCCCTGAATGACGGCGTCTATGCCTGGTATTCGGGCCCATCCTTCGAAACGCCGGCCGAGATTCGCGCAATTCGCGGGATGGGCGCCGATGCGGTGGGCATGTCGACCGTGCCCGAGGTTATCCTGGGCCGGTTCCTGGGCCTGCGCTGCGCCGCAATCTCCACCATCACCAACATGGCCGCCGGGATGAGCGACGAGGCGATCAGTCACGAGCATACCAAGGCCATGGCGCCATTGGGCGCGGCAAAGCTGGAAAAGGTGCTTCGGGGCTTTCTGCGGGCACTCTGAGGCGCGATTTGCCGACCTTTGAGTTGCACTTGCCCCCGTGGCATGGCTATTGGGGATATGTTGATCTACCTCCCGATAGCCGAGGTGTCGGTGAACGCCTTCCTCCTTCTTGGGTTGGGCGGCATGGTGGGTGTTCTTTCGGGCATGTTCGGTGTCGGTGGCGGCTTCCTGATGACGCCGCTTCTGTTCTTCATCGGCATCCCACCGGCGGTGGCCGTCGCGACCGAGGCGAACCAGATCGTCGCCTCGTCCTTTTCCGGCGTCCTGGCGCATCTGCGGCGCAAGACCGTGGATCTCAAGATGGGAACCGTGCTGCTGGTCGGGGGACTGACCGGGGCGGCTCTGGGTGTCGTGATCTTCAATTATCTCAAGGCCATGGGCCAGGTCGATCTGCTGGTGCGGCTGTCCTATGTCGTCTTCCTGGGCATCGTCGGCGGCCTGATGTTCATCGAAAGCCTGCGCGCCCTGCGCAAGACCCGCGCCGCCGGCGGCGCCCCCGCCAGCGAACGGCGCAAGCATACCTGGGTCCATAACCTGCCCTTCAAGATGAAGTTCCGGGTGTCGGGACTCTATATCTCGGTCATCCCGCCGCTATTGGTCGGCGTCTTCGTGGGCATCCTGTCGGCCATCATGGGGGTGGGCGGCGGCTTTATCATGGTGCCGGCGATGATCTACCTGCTGGGCATGCCGACCAAGGTGGTCGTCGGCACCTCGCTGTTCCAGATCATCTTCGTTACGGCCTTCACCACGCTGCTGCATGCCACCACGAACTTCACCGTCGATATCGTGCTGGCGGTGCTGCTTCTGGTGGGGGGCGTGATCGGGGCGCAGATCGGCACCCGGATCGGCACCCGGATGAAGGCCGAACAACTGCGCATCCTGCTGGCGGCGCTGGTGCTGGTGGTCTGCGGCAAGCTGGCGTTGGACCTTTTGCTGACGCCTGCGGAAATCTATTCGCTCGGCGCGGCGGGGGGGCACTGATGCTGCGCTGGCTTGCCCTCTTCCTGGTGCTGGCCCTGCCCCTGCGGGCCGAAGAGGTGGTGCTGGGCCTCAGCCGTGACGAGGTGGCGATCACCGCGACCTTCGACGGCTCCGACATCTTGATCTTCGGCGCGATCAAGCGCGAGGAACCGATCCGCGATGACTCGAACCTGGAGGTGATCATCGCCCTGGCTGGCCCGTCCGAGCCGATCACCGTGCGTCGAAAGGAACGGGTGGCCGGGATCTGGGTGAATGTCGACGCGGTCGAGGTGGACGCCGCGCCTTCCTTCTACGCCGTGCTCAGTTCAGCCCCGTTGGAAACCGCCCTGCGCCAGGTCGAGGACCTGCGCCATGATATCACGATCCCGCGCGCCATCCGGTCCGTCGGGGCGCCCATGACCGTGGCCGACGCGGAATCCTTCACCGAGGCATTGATCCGCATCCGGGCCGGGGCGGATCTCTACCAGGTGCTCGAAAACGCGGTGGACCTGGAAGAGGACACGCTGTTTCGCGGCCAGGTCACTTTGCCCGCGAACCTGACCGAGGGGCCCTATCGCACGCGGATTTTCCTGACGCGGAACGGCCGGGTCGTGGACATTTATGAAACCACGATCGCGGTGAACAAGGTCGGGTTGGAGCGCTGGCTTTACGAATTGTCGCGCAACATGCCGCTGGTCTACGGCCTGATGTCGCTGGCCATTGCCATCGCGGCGGGGTGGGGGGCCTCGGCCGCGTTCCGCCTGTTCCAGCGCTAGGGGTTATTCGGTTTCGGTTGCCAGTTCCAGCGGCGCGGCCGGGGCCTTGAGGTCGGCGGTGGTCAGGGCACTGCCGGGCCGGGCGAGCCTGTTGCGCACGACCCAGAACAGCCGCTCCTCGGCCCGGGTGATCGCGACATAGGCCAGGCGTTTCCAAAGGGGCTGGCCCGCCTCGACCCGGCCCATGCGGCTGGCGGCATAGATGTCGGGCGCGAAGACCTGCACGTTTTCCCATTGCGAGCCTTGCGCCTTGTGGATCGTCACCGCCGCGCCGTGCAGAAAGGTCGCCCCCATGCGGGCGGCGAAGGGGATGAACGGTTCTTCATCCTCGACCTGGCTTTCGATCTTGACGATCGAGGCGGCGCTGACCTGCGGATCCTCGGCGCCGATCACGTGCAGACGGCTGAAACCCGGACGACGCCCCGGCCCCATATAGATTACCTGCGCGCCCTTGATCAGGCCGCGCGCCTCCAGATCCAACCGCTTCTTGCGGTGCTTGAGCGGCAGTTCGATCCCGTCGCAGATCAGCGGTTCGCCTTCCAGCAACTCGTCCTCGGGCGCGCCGAAAGCCGCGCGGAAGGCGTGGATCAGCCGGATGCGCGTGGCGTTGCGCCAGACCAGGACGGGGGATCGTGCCATCAGGTCGGATTCCACCCGTTGCGCCATCACCACCCGGTCGTCCCGCGCGGCGATCTCTTCGATCATCCGCTCGAAACCGTGGAAATCCAGCGCCGGATCGGCCAGGGCATGGGCCAGATCCAGGATCGGGTTGCCCGCGTCCTGCCGGTGGATGCGGTGCAGGTCCAGCTTGCGCGTGTCGGGCAGTTTGTCGAAGACCATGCCGCCGCCCTCGGATTTCACGGGGGGCAACTGCGCCGGGTCCCCGAACAGGATCAGCGTCGGGAAAATCTCTTGCAGGTCTTCCAGTTGCTTGGCGTCCAGCATCGAGCTTTCGTCGACGAACCCGATATCGAGCGGGTCGTCACGCCGTTTCCAGCCGGTGATGAAGTCCGACCCCCGCAAACCGGCGGCGGCCAGGGCGGCGGGCACGGAACTGTTCGCCTGGTACGAGGCCCAGGCGCGGTCCAGCGCGGTTTCGGTCAGCCCCTCGATCTCGGGCTTTTCGCCTTCGCCGGCCAGCCATTCGGCGACCTTTTCGTATTCGGGATCATAGACCGGCGTATAAAGGATGCGGTGAATGGTGGTGGCCGGTACGCCGCGCGTGCGCAGGACACTGGCCGCCTTGTTGGTCGGCGCGAGGATGGCCAGCGTGCGGGTGTCCTTGCGCCGGCGCCCCTCCCAATCGCCCGAAACGACGCGCAGGCCGGCGTCTTTCAGGGCCTCGTAGAGGCGGGCCAACAGCATCGTCTTGCCGCTGCCTGCCTTGCCCAGAACCGCAAGGGTGCGATCGCCGTCGCCGTCGCGCGGCGGGGTCGTCGTGCCCTCGAACAGGTCGACGCCGGCGCCCTTCAGCGACTCGGCGATCACGTCCCAGGCCTCGGCCTGGTCGTCGGAAAAGGTTAGGGCGGTCCGCGGCATGGCGCGACACTAGGCAGGGCGGTCTCGAATGCCAAGCGCGAAGCGGCCGCCCCATGGCAAAAGGTCGCTGGTCACCGGGCCGACACTGGACTCGTGGCGTTTCGTTGTTACGTTGCTGGTCAAGGAGGCTGTTCCAATGTCCACTCAGAAAACGCCCGACCTGATCAAGCTCTATATCAAAAGCTGCGCCATCGGCTTTGCCGCATCGGCAATGTTCGTGGGGATGCTGCTGGCCCTAGACGTGGTGGGTCTTTGGGGGCTCGTCTCGGGCTCGTCCGCGGGCATCCTGGCGGTTGTCATGATGTGGGTCTTCAACGGCATCGTGTTCGCCGGTGTGCAGTTCGGGATCAAGATCATGGCCATGGCCGACGATGACGACGACGACCGGGGCGGCAAGCACATGCCCGTCCACCTGGCCGAGCCGATCCCCGTGCGTCACGCCGATCAGCGCGGCTGAGGAAAACCGCGCGAGTCCGCCATGACCGACCCGCTTAACCAGGTCCCCGGCGACCTGCTGGACCGGCTGCGCGAGAACCGCGGCCGGATTTTCTGGCTGGGGGTGATCCTGAGCGTCATCGGCCTGTTATCGATCGTGTTTCCGGTTGTCGGGTCCATCCTGACAAAGGTGATGATCGGCTGGGTCTTCCTTGTGGCCGGGGCGGTGATGCTGTGGCAGGCCTTCCAGGCACGGCGCTGGAACGCGGCGCTCTGGACCGGGCTGGTCGCGCTGCTGCACCTTGCGCTTGGCGTCTACCTGTCCTTCTTTCCACTGACCGGCCTCGTCGGTTTGACCGTCCTTCTGGCGGTGCTCTTCGCGATACAGGGCGTGGTCGAGTTGCGGATGGGACTGACCCATCGCGCGGCGCGGGGCTGGGTCTGGATGGTCTTGTCGGGGATGGCGTCGCTGGTCCTGGCTCTTCTGCTGACGCTGGGCCTGCCGGGCACGGCGATGTGGGCGCTGGGCCTGATGGTCGGCCTGAACCTTCTGACCAGCGGCATCGGCTTCATCGCGCTGTCCCGCTCGGTCTGATCCGAAGGGAGTGGGTGGCGGGCACCACGGCAACCGTTTGGGTGTGCTATTCCCGAGGACCTGTTTGTACAGGTGGGCGCCAGGTAATCAGACCACGGCCTGAACAGAGCCAGCTCCCTCGGATTTGCTTAAGGCCACCGGAATGAACCCGATTCACGCGAAGCGCAGAGACCCGCCACCATTCGACATAGGCCGCCGCGGGCCGGGCGACAAGGGGTGGCTATCGCTCAGGCCAGATCCGCTTAGGTCAGATCGCGCCGCAGAAGCCAGCCGTCTGGCCCGACCATCGTTTCGGGGGAGAAACGGCACAGAAGCGTTTCGATCGCGCCCACGGCCAGCAAGGCGAGGGCGATTTCCAGCGGGGTGATCTGGGCAATCAGGGACATGGCAGACTCCATTAAGCAGATGTAAATGACATCGCGGCCTGATCTGTTCAAATTGAGGCACAGGCAGGGAATTGCGGTGCGCACCGCTACGTCAATCGACGAAATCTCGTCACATCCGGGCGCGGACTTGATTAATGTTCATGAATTGTTCATTTTCGCCCCATGCCCGATGATCGCCAATTCGACCAGATGATGCCCGGCCAGCTGCTGGCCCGCGGTGTCTGTCGCCATCTGCGGCAGGCCCACGGTTTCGCCTGTGTCGAGGAGCTGGTGCCGACCCGCGGCCTGCGCGTGGACGTCATGGCGCTGGGCCCCAAGGGCGAGATCTGGGTGGTCGAATGCAAATCCTCGCGTGCCGATTTCCAGTCGGATCACAAGTGGGGCGGCTACTTGGACTGGTGCGACAGGTTCTTCTGGGCCGTGGATGCGAATTTTCCGGCTGACTTGCTGCCCGAGGGCACCGGCCTGATCATCGCCGATGCCTATGACGGAGAGATCATTCGCATGGGGCCGGAAACCAGGCTGGCCGCGGCGCGGCGCAAGGTCACGACCCGAACATTCGCCCGGCATGCCGCCATGCGCCTGCATATGGTCCGCGACCCGGGCGTTTCCGAGGCATGGGGCTAGCGGCTGGTTTTGCACCCCTGGACATGCTTTGCTGTCCCGGCACACAAGTGGAGCCGGACATGCCCCCCACCTACGACGACCTGACACGCCGAATTTCCGAACTCGAGGACGCGCTCGAAACCGAGCTTGCGGAAAAGCGACGAAAGGTCCGGGACCGGCTGGACCGCGGCCGCGTCATTTTCGACCGGCAGGTCCGGGCGCGCCACAGGGCCGCGCGCGAAGGCCTGACCAGCTTTCTGTCACGCACGCGGCCACTGGTCGTGCTGACCGCGCCTTTCATCTATGTCCTGATCGTGCCTTTGGTCCTGCTGGACCTGTTTGTCAGCCTCTACCAGGCGGTCTGTTTCCCGGTCTACGGCCTTCCCAAGGTGCCGCGCCGTGACCATATCGTGATCGACCGCCAGCACCTGGCCTATCTCAACGGTCTGCAGAAGTTGAACTGCATCTATTGCGGCTATGCCAATGGCCTGATCGGCTGGGTCCGCGAGGTCGCGTCGCGCACCGAGACCTATTGGTGCCCGATCAAGCATTCGCGCCCGGTGAACGGCCCGCACAGGCGCTATCACCGTTTCGTCGAATTCGGCGATGAACGCGCCTTTCGCGACGAGGTGCCCGCGCTGCGGCAGTCCCTGACCGATGACGGAACCGGCGGGGCCTAGCCCCTGAGGAATCCCACGATGTCATAGGTGCGTTCGAGGATGGGTGCGGCGATCATGCGGGCCTTTTCCGCGCCCTGTTCCAGGGTGCGATCGATCTCGGCGGAGTCGTTCAACAGGCGCTTCATCTCGTCCGAGATGGGCGAGAGTTTGGAGACCGCCAGGTCGGCCAGTGCCGGTTTGAACCTGCCCCAGCCCGCCCCGGCATACTCCGCGATCACCGCCTCGGCGGTCTGGTCGGTCAGACCGGCATAGATATCGACAAGGTTCTTCGCTTCGGGCCGGCCTGCCAGGCCCGCGACGCTGTCAGGCAGCGGTTCGGGGTCGGTCCTGGCCTTCTTGAACTTCTTGGCGATCGCGTCCGCATCATCGAGCATGTTGATCCGCTCCATGTCGCTGTCGCCGGATTTCGACATCTTCCTGGACCCGTCGCGCAGGTTCATGACGCGCGTGCCCGGCCCCTCGATCACCGGTTGGGTCAGGGGGAAGAAATCGACACCGTAGTCGTGGTTGAACTTGGCGGCGATGTCGCGGGTCAGCTCGACATGCTGTTTCTGGTCTTCGCCCACGGGAACATGGGTGCCGTGGTAGAGCAGGATGTCGGCGGCCATCAGCGACGGGTAGGCATAAAGGCCCAGTGAGGCCTTCTCGGCATTCGCGCCGGCCTTGTCCTTGAACTGGGTCATCCGGTTCATCCAGCCGACCCGCGTCACGCAGTTGAACACCCAGGCCAGCTCGGCGTGCTGGTGGACACGGGACTGGTTGAACAGGATCGACCGGGCCGGGTCGATGCCGGCGGCCAGCAACCCGGCGGCGATCTCGCGCGTGCCCTGGCGCAGGGCGGCGGGGTCCTGCCAGACGGTCACGGCGTGCAGGTCCACGGCGCAATAGATGTTCTCCGTCGCCTCGTCCTGCATGTCGACCCAGCGCTTGATCGCGCCGAGGTAGTTTCCAAGGGTCAGCCCGCCCGAGGGCTTGATCCCGGAAAACACGCGGGGGGTGAAGTCTGCATCGGTCATGGATGTGGTCGCCATCTGGTTTCTTGGGGGCTGGAAAAGCGGGTCGCACTCGCTTACCCACGGGGGCAAGTCCCGTCAACCGAAGGACAGCCGCGCAATGGACAACCAAAGCCCCTTCAATGCCATCCCGCCGGTCCCGCTGGCCCTCGTGCTGCTGATCGCGGGGGTCGAGCTTGTCTTTTCCGCCGCCGAGAACGGGTTCGTCGGCGGCCCGGCCGGGATCGGCTGGCGCGCCGCAGCGATGCAGGACTTCGCCTTCGCGCCGGGGGTCATGGACGCGGTTTTCGCTTATGGCGATTTCGGCTTGGACATCACCCGGCGGTTCGTCAGCTACATTTTCGTGCATTACTCCTTCACCCATACGCTGTGGGCCTGCGTGCTTTTGCTGGCGCTGGGAAAGTTCGTCGGCGAGGCCTATCGCCCGGTGCCCTTCGCGCTGCTGTTTTTGGGCTCCGCGATCCTGGGCGCGGTGGTCTACGGTGCCTTCAGCCCGCGCGACATGCCGCTGGTCGGGGCCTATCCGGGCATCTACGGCCTGATCGGGGCCTATACCTACATGATGTGGCTGACCCTGGGCCGCATGGGCGAGAACCAGTATCGCGCCTTCACGCTGATCGGCATCCTGATGGGGCTGATGCTGATCTGGTCCATGCTGTTCGGCGCGACGCCATGGTGGATCGCCGAATTGTCGGGATTCGTGACCGGGCTGGTGTTGGCCCCCATGGTGGCGCCGGGCGGCTGGCAACGGTTCCTGGACCGGGTGCGCCAGCGCTAGCCGCGCCGCATCGCCGCCTTGAACTCGGACAGCCGGAAGGCCCCCAGCAGGTGGCCGATCCCGAAATAGCCGGCAATGCCGATCCCGATGATCAGGGCCAGCGCCGCATAACGCAGGGTCGGCACGCCCAGCCATGGCCCGATCATCAGGACAGCCCACCAAAGCAGCCCGCCCATCAGCAGGGCGGCCAGCACGATGCGCGCCAGGCGCCGCTTGAACCGCGCATCCAGCAGCGTGGCAGCGCCCATGTTCCGGCTGCCGCGCCACAGCAGCCAGACCATGGCCCAGCCCGCCAGCGTGGTGCCGAAGGCCGCGGCGATATAGCCGATAACAGGCGCCAGCCCGATGGCCACGACCGCGTTCACGACCATGGATACCGCCGCGTAGTAGAAGGGTCGCCGCGTATCTTCACGCGCGAAATAGAGCGGCTGCAGGGCCTTCTGCATGACGAAGGCCGGCAGGCCCAGGCCGTAGACCGCAACGGCCAGCGCCGTGGCCGCCGTGTCGTCGGGGCCGAAGGCGCCGCGTTCGAACAGCACGCTGACCAGCGGCACGGGGATGACCACCAGCGCGACGGCCGCCGGGATGGTCAGGGCCAGCGAAAACTCGGCCGCGCGGTTGAAGGCATCGGCCCCGCCGGCGGTATCGTCAGCGCGCAACCGGCGCGACAGGTCGGGCAGCAGGACCACGCCCACCGCGATGCCGACCACGCCCAGCGGCAGCTGATACAGGCGGTCGGCATAGGACAGCCAGGCAATGGCGCCCTCGAAAAAGCTGGCCACCTGGCGCCCGATCAGAAGGTTCACCTGCACCACGCCACCGGCCAGCGCGGCCGGGGCGGCGATGATGGCCAGGCGTTTCAGTTCCGGTGTCATGCGCGGGCGGCGCGGGGTCAGGTGATAGCCGGCGCGCTTGGCCGCCGTCCAGACCAGGGCCAGCTGCGCAAGCCCCGCCACGGGCACGGTCCAGGCCAGCGCATCGCCCACGTTCCAGCCCATCCGCACCGCCAGCGTCATCGCCCCGATGAACAGTATGTTGAGCAGAACCGGCGCGGCCGCGGCGGCCACGAAACGGCCCACGGCGTTGAGCACGCCCGACAACAGCGCCGCCAGCGAGATGAACAGGATATAGGGAAAGGCGACCCGGCCATAGAGAACCGCGAGGTCGAAGCGTTCATCGCCGATGAAACCGCCCGCCATGGCCACGACCAGCCAGGGCATGGCCAGAATCGCGACTGCGCTGAAGACGATCAGCACCGTTGCCAGCCCGGCAAAGGCATCCTTGGCAAAGCCGAGCGCGTTGTCGCCCCCCTCGACCTTTTTCGAGAACATCGGCACAAAGGCCATGTTGAACGCGCCCTCGGCGAAGAAGCGGCGGAACATGTTGGGCAGGGCAAAGGCGATCAGAAAGGCCTCGGCCACTGGCCCCGCGCCAAGGAAGGCCGCGATCAGGATATCGCGTACGAAGCCGAGGATACGGCTGAGAAGGGTCCAGACCCCGACGGTCAGAAAGCCCGAGACAAGGCGGATGGGTTTCAACGGTCGCGATCCTCAGCGGCTGGGCGGGTTCCACTCCATTCCCATGTAGCCGTGTCCCTGCGCAAGCTCTGACAGCATTTTTTCCATGCGCCGGTGCCGGGTCTCGTGCCGCTTGGCCCGCGCGATCCAGCCCAGCCAGTCGTTGCGCTGGTAGAGGGGCCGCGCGTCGAAGGTCGCGCGCAGGCCGCGTTCGGCCAGGGCGGCCTCGACATCGTCGGGCATCGGGTTGGGGGGGCGTGTCAGGGCGATGGCCGGGCCTCCATGATCCACCAGCCTTCGGCGTAGTCGGCGCCGGTATAGAACAGGCTCGGCGCGCCGTCGCCATCGAAGAAGACTTGCGGCGCGATGATCTCATCGACCTCCCAGGGCGGGCCGGCCGGGGTCAGGACGGGGGTGCCCGGCTGGCCGTAGGGCCCGAAGGGCGCGTCGGCACAGGCCATGAAGATGCCTTCGCTGCCGCTGGCCTCGTCGAATTGCGTCGCGACGGCGACCCAGCCGCCATCGGGGCGGCGCGTGACCTGGCCCTCCATCCCGACGGGCACCGGCACCTGTCGGAAATCCTGCCATGTGCGGCCGTTGTCGGTGGAGGTGGCGCCGAAGGTCCAGACCCGGCTGACATCCTCGAAACCGTCCCAGCCCAGGAACACTATGCCCAGTCCGGTTTCGGTTTCGAAGACGCTGGGCGAGGTAATGACCTCGACTTGACGCCCGGCGATCTCGCCCAGGGGCACCACGGGCGCGGGGTCGAAGGCCCAGGGCCCCTCGATCGCGGGCGCGGTGGCCCGCCAGACCGCGGCGGCATAGGTCGCCTCGTCCTCGTAGCCGATGACATAGAGCTGATGCGTGCCATCCGGCGCCCGGAAATAGAAGGGGGTTTCCTTCGACCGGGGCCGGTCATGGCCCTGCGACGGCCCCAGCACCGTGCCAAGGATCGACCAGGCCCCGTCGTCTGGGTCCCGTTCGGCCAGCCGGGCCGAGATCACGCCGCCATCGTCGCCGGAATAGACCATCAGCACCCGGTCATCATGGGCAAAGACATGAGCATCGCTTGCGCCCTCGTAATTCTCGGCCGGGATGGGGTCACGCAGGATAGGGTCGCCTGTGCGTTGCCAGTCAAGCCCGGCCAGGTCGCAGGCGGCGGCCGCGGACGTGGCAAGTGCGAGACAAAGGGCGGAAACCGATAAGGCATTGGGAAGCAATGGTGTCATGACTGACCTCCGTTGATTGCGTCCCTGCGCCGGCGAAATAACCACACCGGCACGGGTTTTCAAGTCCTCTCAGGCCCGCGCCCGTTCCGACCCCTCGGCAATCGCCTCGCGCAGCTTCTTTTCCAGCGCTTTGCGCTTGCTTTCGGCGTGGAATTTCAGCCCGAACATGTCCTTGACGTAGAAGGTATCGACCACCTGTTCGCCATAGGTCGCGATCACGGCGCTCGAGATATAGACGTTCTGCGTGGCCAGCGCGCGGGTCAGGTCATTCAGCAGGCCGGGCCGGTCGCGGGTGTCAACCTCGATGATCGTGTAGATCTCCGAGCCTTCATTGTCGAAAGTGATCGAGGTGGGCACGCGGAACGCCTTTTCGCGCTTCTTCATCTTGTCACGGTCGGCCAGCGCCTCGCTCGGGACGACCTCGCCCTGCAGGGTGCGCTCGATCATCGAGCGCAGGCGCGGCAGGCGGTCCTCGTCATAGGGGTGACCCTCGGCGTCCTGCACCCAGAAGGCGGCGGTGGCAAAGCCGTCCTTGGTGGTGAAGGTGCGCGCGTCCACCACGTTGGCGCCCACCAGGGACAACGCCCCGCACATGCGGCTGAAGATGCCCGGGTGATCGGCCATTGCGAAACAGGCGCGGGTGGCGTCGCGGTCCTCGTCCGGCGTCAGGCGGATGCGGATTTCGTCGGTCTCGATGTCGTGCAGAAGCTCGGCGAAATCGACATGCGCGGTGACATGCAGCCCCTGCCAGTAGGGCGGGTAATGCCGGGCCAGTTCGCTCCGGATCGCCTTGTCCGACCAGCCATCGAGGGCGGCGCGCAGGTTCTTGCGCGCCTCCGAGCCGCGCTCTTCGCGGTTGAGCGCCTCCATCCCTTCTTCCAGGGCGGTGCGGGTCTGGCGGTAGAGCGCCCGCAACAGCGCCGCTTTCCAGTTGTTCCAGGTGCCGGGGCCGACACCGCGGATGTCACAGACCGTCAGCACGCAAAGCAGGTCCAGCCGTTCCTGAGTCTTCACCGCCTTGGCGAAGTCGCGCACCGTGCGCGGGTCGGCGATGTCGCGCTTCTGGGCCATGTCGGACATCAGCAGGTGATAACGCACCAGCCATTCCACCGTGGCGCATTCCTTCTTGCTCAGTCCCAGGCGCGGGGCGACCTTGCGGGCGATCTGCGCACCCAGAACCGAATGGTCCTCGTCCCGGCCCTTGCCGATATCGTGCAGCAGCAGCGCCACGTAAAGCACCTTGCGATTGATCCCGCCGCGAATGATGTCGGTGGAAACCGGCAGTTCCTCGTCCAACTCCTCGCGTTCGATCCGGGCCAGGTGGCTGATGCACTGGATCGTGTGTTCGTCCACCGTGTAGTGGTGATACATGTTGAACTGCATCATCGCGACGATGGGTTCGAATTCGGGGATGAAGGCCGAGAGGATCTGCAATTCGTTCATCCGCCGCAGCGCCCGTTCGGGGTTGCCGTGTTTCAGCATCAGGTCGAGGAACAGGCGCGCGGCCTCGGGATCGGCGCGCATTTCGTCGTCGATTAGCTCGATATTCGACTTGATCAGGCGCATGGCATCCGGGTGCAGCAGGGTGCCCGTGCGCAAGGCCTCTTCGAAGATGCGCAACAGGTTGAGCTTGTCGGCCAGAAAGGCGTCCGGGTCGGCCACGGTCAGCCGGTTCTGCTTGATGGCATAGGGCGGTTTGGCCCGGCGCCGACGCTTGAGCAGCCGCTGCAGCATCGGTTCGGTTTTCAGGTGCGCGGCCTCCTGCGCGGTCAGGAAGATGCGCGTCAGCTCGCCCACCTCGGTGGCCTGCCGGAAATAGTCCTGCATGAAGACCTCGACCGCGCGCCGGCCGGCCCGGTCGCGATAGCCCATGGCGGCCGCCACCTCGACCTGCAGGTCGAAGGTCAGCTGGTCCGTCGCGCGCCCGGCGATCAGGTGCAGGTGACAGCGCACGGCCCACAGGAATTCATGCGCCTCGCGGAAACTGTCGTATTCCTCCTGGGTGAAGACCTTGTGGCGCACCAGGTCCGAGGCGTCGTGAACGCCGTGGATGTACTTGCCGATCCAGTAAAGCGATTGCAGGTCGCGCAGGCCCCCCTTTCCCTCTTTGACGTTGGGTTCGACCATGTAGCGCTGACCACCCTGCTTGCGGTGGCGCTCCGACCGCTCCTGCAGCTTGGCCTCGATGAATTCGGGCACGGTGCCGGCGAAAAGGTCCGATTGCAGTTTGTCCGACAGGGTGTCGGCAAGGTCCGCGTCGCCGGCCAGGTAGCGGCGTTCGACCAGGGACGTCCGGATCGTGAAATCGTCGCGGGCCAGGCGGATGCAATCCTTGACCGTGCGGCTGGCATGGCCGACCTTCATCTTGAGATCCCACAGGATGTAGAGCATCGACTCGATGACATTCTCGGCCCAGGGCGTCAGCTTGTAGGGGGCCAGGAACAGTAAATCGACATCCGATTGCGGGGCCATTTCCCCGCGCCCGTAGCCCCCCACGGCGATCAGGCACAGCCGTTCCTGTTCGGTGGGCGTGGGGGCGGGGTGAAAGACCTCGCGCGACAACGCGAAGCTGGCCGCGACCAGTTGATCGGTCAGCCAGGCATAAGCGCGGGTCGTGGGGCTGGCGGCGAAGGGGCGGGCTTGGAAGGCCTCTGCGATGGCCGCGCGCCCGTCGGACTGGGCGGCGCGCAGCGCCGTCACGGCGGCCTTGCGCCGGTCCATCTGGTCGCTGCCCGCCGCGTCGACCGCGGCCCGCAAACGGGTCCACAGGGCCCCCGGATCGACGATCTCGGCGGCGGGGCGGATCAGGTCATCGGGGAGGGCGGCGGCGGGATCAGGACCCGCCGATGCCGAAACTTCTTGGAGCTGGGTCAACGACCACCACCTGGTTGTTCTGGATTTGCGCCACGGCCAGGGCGCGGTCATTCGTGCCGTCGGGGTTCAGGCGGAAGATGCCCGTCGCCCCGGCAAAGCCCGCGCGGCGGGTCAGGCTGCCGGTCGTCAGTGCGCCCTGATCGCCGCTGGCCACGAGCGATCCGATCGCCGCGATACCGTCATAGGCAATCGAGGCCAGCGGATGCGGCGGGGCACCATAGGTTGCGGCGTAGCGGGCCGAGAACTGCTCGGCCAGGGTCGTGTCGGGGCGCGCGTAATAGCCGTTCTGTAGGCCCTGCAAGGTCAGCGCCTGGCCGGTGGCTTCCCAATTCGAGAGACCCACCAGCGGCGTCTGGGCCGGGTCCAGCCCCTGGTCGACCATCGACGTCGTCAGGATCGACAGGCCGCCGTTGATCGTATCGGTGACGAAGACCGCCTCGGCGCCCGAGCTGCGCACCGCGCTTGTGATCTGCGGCGCGGCGCTGAAGATGCCCTGCTGCGAGAAGGGATAGACCTGGATCGAGGTCACGGTGGCGCCGCTGCCACGCACCGTGCTGGAGATGGCGTCGCGGCCGACACTGCCGGCCAGGTCGTCCTGGTGCACGATGGCATAGCGCGAAATCCCCTGGCCCATCGTGTAACGCACCAGGCGCTGGGCGGTGTTCTCGAAGGTGCGGCCCAGCACGAAGGTATTCGACCCCGTGGTGTCGGTCACCACGGGATTGTTGGAAAAGGCCAGGACGTTCACGTTGGACCCGGCCACGGCGTTGCCCGCGGAAATCGCGCTCTGGGCATCGAGCGGGCCAAGGATGATCTTGGCGCCTTCGCCGACAGCGCGGGTCGCCACGGCCGCGGCGGTCGCCGGGTCGCGGTTGGTGGTATAGACGCGCAGGTCGATCTGCGCGCCGTCCAGTTCCGAAATGGCCATGCGGGCGGCGTTTTCCATGTTCGACGAGATCAGCGACATCTCGGAACTGCCGCCGCCGGGCACAAGCAGCGCGACCTGGACCGGATCGGCCGGGTCGATCCGCTGGCCACTGGGACCGGTGGTGTTCATGGCCGGCATGTCGCAGGCGGCCAGCCAGGCCAGGGACAGGACGGCGACCAAACGCGCGGCGAACCGGCGGGGCAAGTCGGGCAGGCGCAAGGTGCGGAATGACATAAACAAAACTCTCTCTTTTCGACCGGACGCGCACGGGCGTCCCGGGATGGCCATGTGGCCGGGCACGCCCCGGCACTTTCGGGCTTGCATCATAAGGCCCGTGGCGGAAGTTTCGAGTCATGAATCATCGCGAAGTTCCCCTCGACCCCGGCCTCTACCTGGTTTCCACCCCGATCGGGAACGCACGTGACATCACCTTGCGGGCGCTCGACGTGCTGGCCAGCGCCGACCTGGTGGCCGCCGAGGATACGCGGACGGCACGAAAACTGATGGAAATCCATGGGCTTGAGGTCAAGGGCCGGGCGATGCTGGCCTATCATGACCATTCCGGCCCGGGCGCGCGGGACAAGGTGATCGCCGCGATCGCGGCCGGGCAGTCGGTCGCCTATGTCTCCGAGGCGGGCACGCCGCTTCTTGCCGATCCGGGGTTCCAGTTGGGCCGCGCCGTGCGCGCGGCGGGCCAGCCGGTCTGGGCGGTTCCCGGTGCCTCGGCCCTTCTGGCGGCGCTCGCGGTGGCCGATCTGCCTACCGACCGGTTCCATTTCGCGGGGTTCCTGCCCAACGCCCAAAGGGCACGACGCGCGGCCCTGTCCGAGCTGCGCGACCTGGCCGGCACCGTGGTGCTCTACGAATCTCCCAAGCGGCTGGCGGCGCTGGTGGCCGATATCGCGGCGACGCTGGGCGCAACGCGCGAGGTCGTCGTCTGCCGCGAGTTGACGAAACGGTTCGAGGAACGCCTGGCCGGCCCCGCCGAAGACCTGGCCCGGCGGCTGGCCGAGCATCCGGTCAAAGGTGAATGCGTCGTGCTGATCGCACCCGGCGCGGACGAGGTGGCCGATGACACGGCGGTGCGTGCGGCTCTTGTTAACGCGATGGAAACCATGCGGGTGAAGGATGCGGCCACCGCCGTTGCCGGGGCGATGGGCCGCCCCCGGCGCGAGGTCTACCAGATGGCCCTGGCCCTGAAGGACGAAACCGAATGACATCCGCCTCTCACAAGGGTCTGACGGCCTTTCATGCCGGCCAAGCGGCCGAGCATTGCGTGGCGCGGCATTATGAACGCCGCGGCTATGTTTCCGAGGCCCGCCGCTGGCGCTGTCCGTCCGGGGAAGTGGACCTGATCGCGCGGGACGGCGGCCGGACGGTCTTCATCGAGGTCAAAAAGGCCCGCGACCACGCCGCCGCGGCCGCCCGTATCGCCCCCGCGCAGGCGCGACGGATCATGGCCGCCGCACTGGACTACCTGGACGCGACCGGGCGCGGGGCGGATTCGGAGATGCGATTCGACGTCGCGCTGGTCGATGGCACCGGCCGGGTCGAGATCGTGGAAAACGCCTTCATGGCCTGATCGCACCAGTCTTGTGCGCCACGGGCCGTTGCCCAATCCGGGGCGATGGGCCATGTAGGGCAAAACACCAACAAGACCCGGACGCGCCCATGCCCCTTTCCGTCGCCCTCCAGATGGACCCGATCGGCCCCATCGACATCAACGCCGACAGCACCTTTCGCATCGGGTTGGAGGCGCAGGCGCGCGGCCACGCCCTGTTCTTCTACACGCCCGACCGGCTGTCCTACCAGGAGGGGCGCATCATGGCCCGCGGCTGGGACCTGGAGCTGCGGCCGGTGGAAGGCGACCATTTCACGCTGGGCGAGGAACGCGAGGTGGACCTGTCGGACATGGACGTGGTCTGGCTGCGCCAGGACCCGCCCTTCGACATGAGCTATATCACCAGTACGCATTTGCTGGAACGAATCCACCCCGACACGCTGGTGGTGAATGACCCGTTCTGGGTGCGCAATTATCCCGAAAAGCTGCTGGTTCTCGATTTTCCCGACCTGACGCCGCCCACGGCGATCGCCCGCGACCTGCAGACGCTCAAGGACTTTCGCGCGCGCCATGGCGACATCATCCTAAAGCCGCTTTATGGCAACGGGGGTGCCGGTGTTTTCCGCCTGCCCGAAAGCGACCGCAACCTCGTCTCGCTGCACGAGCTGTTCGCGGGCATCAACCGCGAGCCGCTGATCGTGCAGAAATTCCTGCCCGCCGTGTCCAAGGGCGACAAGCGCGTGATCCTCGTCGATGGCGACCCCGTCGGCGCGATCAACCGGGTGCCGGCCGAAGGCGAGACCCGGTCCAACATGCATGTGGGCGGGCGCCCCGAAAAGGTGGCGATGACCGACCGCGACCACGAGATCTGCGCCCGAATCGGGCCGCTTCTGCGGGAAAAGGGTCAGATCTTCGTCGGTATCGACGTCATCGGCGACTGGCTGACCGAGATCAACGTAACCTCGCCCACGGGTATCCAGGAACTGGAACGGTTCGACGGCGTCAACGTCGCGGGCCTGATCTGGGACGCGATCGAGGCGAAGAGATGAGCCTGCGGGCGCGGCTGCTCAATACCTGGCTGCGCCGTATCGAGCGCCCGGCGCTGGCACGGATGCCCGCGCATCCGGCCTCGAAGATCCGCGACCGGTTCGAAACACAGGCCCGTCTGTTCTTTCGGCCACCGCGCGGAACGCGCATCGCGCCGGTTTCGGTGGCGGGCCTGCCCGCGCTCGAGGTCGGCCCCGCGGGCGTGACGCCGATCCTCTACCTGCATGGCGGTGCCTATGTCTTCGGCAGCCCGCAGACCCACGCGGGGCTGCTCGGGCGGCTGGTGGCGCATTGCGATGCGCGTGCCGTTCTGCCGGATTATCCGCTGGCCCCCGAACACCCCTTTCCCGCCGCGCCCGAGGCGGCGATGGCGGCCTATCGGGAATTGGCCGCAAGGGGCCCGGTCATCCTGGGCGGTGACAGTGCCGGCGGCGGGCTTGCGCTGGCGGTGCTGGCCGAAATCTGCCGCCTGGGCCTGTCGCAGCCATTGATGACCTTCACCCTGTCGCCCTGGACCGACCTGACGCTGACCGGCGCGAGCATGTCCGCCAACGCGCCGGTCGAGGCGCTTTTGCCGCCGGAACGCATTGCCCAGGCGCGCGACATCTACCTCAACGGGGCCGATCCCGCCGATCCGCGCGCCTCGCCGCTATTCGCCGATTTCGCGGGGGCCGCACCGGTTCACATCTGGGTGGGCGACACCGAGATCCTCCGCGATGATGCCCGCCGCATGGCCGATCGCCTGCGTGGGCAGGGCGTTGCGGCGGACCTGACCGAAGAAAACGATCTGCCCCACGTGTGGCCAATTTTCCCGGCCTGGCAATTGCCCGAGGCCGAAACCACTCTCGGACAGGTCGCGCACGCCGTTCAAACCTCGCTGGACAGGGCCAGCCGGTAGCCCACGGCTTCGGCAACGTGGGGGCGGCGGACATCGGCCGACCCGTCAAGGTCGGCGATGGTGCGGGCCACGCGCAGCACCCGATGATAGCCCCGCGCCGACAAGCCGAAGCGTTCGGCGATCTTCAACAGAAGCTCCTTGCCCTCGGTGTCGGGCGCGGCGGCCTCTTCCAGCGCGCTGCCTTCCAGGTCGGCATTGACCCGTGCGGCATGCCCCTCGAACCGGGCCGACTGCACATCACGCGCGGCCATGACCCGCCCCGCCACCTGGGCCGAGCTTTCGGACGGGTTCGGCAGGTCGAGATCGGAAAAGGCCAGTGGTGGCACATCGACGCGCAGGTCGAACCGGTCCATCAGCGGCCCGCTGATCCGGCCCAGGTAATCCTCGCCGCATTGCGGGACCCGCGCACAGGCGCGGGCCGGGTCGGACAGGTAGCCGCATTTGCACGGGTTGGCGGCGGCCACCAGCATGAAGCGGCAGGGATACTTGATATGGGCATTGGCGCGGGCGACCATGACCTCGCCGGTCTCGATGGGCTGGCGCAGGGTTTCCAGCACCGTGCGCGGAAACTCGGGGAATTCGTCCATGAACAAAACGCCGTTATGGGCCAGGCTGATCTCGCCCGGTTTCGCCCCGCGTCCGCCGCCGACGATGGCGGCCATGGACGCCGTGTGGTGGGGCTCGCGGAACGGGCGCTGGCGGGAAATGCCGCCCTCGTCCAGCAGCCCGGCCAATGAATGGATCATCGAGGTTTCCAGCGCCTCGCCCGCGCTTAGCGGCGGCAGGATGCCGGGCAGGCGGGCGGCCAGCATGGACTTGCCCGACCCCGGCGTGCCGATCATCAGCATGTGGTGGCGTCCGGCAGCGGCGATTTCCAGTGCGCGCTTGGCCCGTTCCTGACCCTTCACATCCGACAGGTCGCGTCCGGCCGGACCGCTGGTAACCTCGCCCGGTTCGGCGGGCAATAGCGTCGTCTGCCCGGTGTAGTGCCGCGCCGCCTCGCCCAGCGAGGCCGCGCCGATCACCGTCGCCGCATCGACCCAGGCGGCCTCGGCCCCGCAGGCGGCGGGGCACAGCAGGGTGCGGCTTTCCTCGGCGGCCGCCATGGCCGCCGGAAGCGCCCCGATTACCGGCACAAGCGAGCCGTCGAGCGACAATTCGCCCAGGGCCACGGTTTCGGCCACCTTGTCATCGGGCAGAACATCCAGCGCGGCCAGCAGCGCCAGCGCGATGGGCAGGTCGAAATGGCTGCCTTCCTTGGGCAGGTCGGCGGGCGACAGGTTCACGGTGATCCGCTTGGACGGCAGGGCGATGGACATGGCAGACAGCGCCGAGCGGACCCGGTCGCGCGCCTCGGACACCGCCTTGTCCGGCAGGCCCACGATGGAAAAGGCGGGCAAGCCGGGCGAAACGGCGCATTGCACCTCGACCATGCGGGCTTCGACGCCTTCGAAGGCGACCGTATAGGCGACAGAGACCATGAACCGACCCCGGAGTTAAGATCGGTTAACGTTAATCATCCCTATGGTTAACGATCGGTGAACGCGGCGCCGGAAACCAGATGCGGGGCTCCTCCTGCGAAAAGCCGCCGATTTGGTGATCCAAAGCCGAACGCTTTGCGTAACCATTTTAAGTCTGCCCAGAATAGCAAACAGACAGGGGGTAAAACCGATGGCCACAGAGAACGCCAACGACCAGACCATGACCCGCTCGGCCATGAAGGCCGAATTGCTGGATGCGGAAACCGAGTTGCAATTGGCCTATGCTTGGCGTGACCAGCGCGACGAACAGGCCCTGCATCGCCTCATCACGGCCTACATGCGGCTGGCCATTTCGATGGCCTCGAAATTTCGCCGCTATGGCGCGCCGATGAACGACCTGATCCAGGAGGCCTCGCTTGGCCTGATGAAGGCAGCGGACAAGTTCGATCCGGATCGCGGCGTACGGTTTTCGACCTACGCGGTCTGGTGGATCAAGGCAAGCATCCAAGATTACGTGATGCGCAACTGGTCGATGGTGCGCACCGGGTCTACCAGCAGCCAGAAATCGCTGTTTTTCAACATGCGCCGCATCCAGGCACGCCTGGAACGCGAGGCCAGTGCGCGGGGCGAAACGCTGGACGGGCAGGCACTGCGCCAAGCCATCGCCACCGAGTTGGGCGTGCCCCTGCATGACGTGGAGATGATGGAGGGTCGCCTGTCTGGGTCGGATTTCTCGCTCAATGCCACGCAATCGACCGAGGACGAGGGCCGTGAATGGATCGACGCTCTCGAAGATGACGGTGAACAGGCGGCGGAGACCGTCGAGGCAAGCCACGACAACGGAACGTTGCGCCAGTGGCTTCTGACGGCCCTGTCCTCGCTGAATGACCGCGAACAGTTCATCGTGCGCGAGCGCAAGCTTCGCGACGACCCGCGCACACTGGAAAGCCTGGGCGACGAGCTTGGCCTGTCCAAGGAACGGATCCGCCAGCTGGAATCCGCAGCCTTCGGGAAAATGCGCAAATCGCTCGAGGGCCAGTCCAAGGAAGTGCGCAACTTCCTGGCATGAGGCATCTGGTTTTCCTGCTGGCTGCCGTGGCAATGCCCGCGGCGGCCGATCCCGCCCTGAAGGCCATCAAGGCGTCCGAAGCACAGGTCGTCATTCTGGGCGAAACCCATGACAACCCGCACCACCATGCCCGGCAGGCCGAGATCGTCGCGGCGCTCGATCCGTCCGCGCTGGTGTTCGAGTTCCTGACATTCGAGCAGGCCTGGCGCCATTTGCCCGGGGCGGCCGAGCCCGATCTGAAGACGGCGCTGGGCTGGGACGAACGCGCGGCGCGCCCCGATTTTTCGATGTATTACCCGATCTTCGCGGCCGCGCCCGACGCTGCCGTTTTGGGCGCGCTGGTGCCGCGTGACCGTGCGCGCGACGCGATGCGGCGCGGCACGCTTGAGGTGTTCAGCGGCTTCGGCCCGCGGTTCGACCTGGACCAGCCCTTGCCCGAGTCGGAGCTTGCGCAGCGGCTGGCGCTTCAGGCCAAGTCCCATTGCGACGCCCTGCCGCCGGAGATGCTGCCGATGATGGTCGAGGTGCAGCGCCTGCGCGACGCCGAGCTTGCGCGGGCGGCGCTGGCCGGGCTCGACGCCTATGGCGGGCCGGTGGTGGTGATCACCGGAAATGGCCATGCCCGCAGGGACTGGGGGGTGCCCGCGATGATCGCGCTGGCCCGGCCGGAGGCGCAGGTGTTCAGCCTCGGGCAGGCCGAAACGGACACGGCGCTCGACGGTGGCTTCGATCTTGTGGTCTCCGCGCCCGCAGTCGAACGCGACGATCCCTGCGCCGCCGTCCGCTGACGCCGGTGCATTGCCCTGCCGGGTGGGGCGCGATACGGTTTGCCGACGTTTCCGACGAAAGGCCCGGCCCGTGCTGCAAGGCAAATCCATCCTTCTGATCATCGGCGGCGGTATCGCCGCCTTCAAGGCGCTGGACCTGATCCGGCGGCTGCGCGAACGTGGCGCCCGCGTGACCCCGGTTCTGACCGGCGCGGGGGCGGAATTCGTCACGCCGCTGTCGGTGTCGGCCCTGGCCGGGGAAAAGGTGCACCAAGACCTGTTCGACCTGACCGCCGAGGCCGAGATGGGCCATATCGAGCTGTCCCGTGCTGCCGACCTCGTGGTCGTGGCCCCGGCCACCGCGGACCTGATGGGCAAGATGGCCGGGGGGCTGGCCAATGACCTGGCCTCGACCCTACTCATGGCCACCGACAAGCGGGTGCTGATCGCACCGGCCATGAATGTGCGCATGTGGGACCATCCCGCGACCCGGCGCAATGCCGGCACCCTGCGCGGTGATGGTATCCTTTTCGTGGGCCCGAATAACGGGGACATGGCGTGCGGCGAATTCGGTCCCGGCCGCATGGCCGAGCCGCTTGAGATCGTCGACGCGATCGACACCGCGCTGGGCGACGGGCCATTGCGGGGACGGCATGTGCTGGTGACCTCGGGCCCGACCCATGAACCGATCGACCCAGTGCGCTACATCGCCAACCGGTCTTCGGGGGAGCAGGGGGCCGCCATCGCCGCCGCCTTGCGCGACCTGGGCGCGCGGGTGACCTTCGTGACCGGGCCGGCCTCGGTGCCCGCGCCGGCCGGGGTCGAGGTGGTGGCCGTGGAAACCGCCCGGCAGATGCTGGAGGCGGTCGAGGCCGCGGACCCGGCGGAGGCGGCGATCTTCGCCGCCGCCGTGGCCGATTGGCATGTAACCGGGGCCAGCGACCAGAAGATCAAGAAGGATGCCAGCGGCCTGCCGACGCTGGGCTTCGCCGAGAACCCGGATATCCTGGCCACCGTCAGCCAGCGCGACACGGGCCGGCCCGCCCTTGTGATCGGCTTCGCCGCCGAGACCGAGAACGTCGTCGAGAACGCCACCGCCAAGCGCGCCCGCAAGGGCTGTGACTGGGTCCTGGCCAATGATGTCAGCCCCGAAACCGGCATCATGGGCGGCGCCGAGAACAAGGTGCACATGGTCACCGCCGACGGGGTCGAGGAATGGCCGCGCTTGGACAAGCATGAGGTGGCGGCGCGCCTGGCCGCAAAGATCGCCGAGGCGTTGGGTTGAGGGCCGTGGCATCGGGTCTATTTTCCGAAATGGAACAGCGACGGGGACGGGCATGGTGACCATCCGGTTCGAATGGGTCGAGGGCGCGGAGCAGGCGCTGGGCCTGCCGCATTATGCCAGCGCCGGGGCGGCGGGCGCCGACCTGCGCGCCAACTTCGCCGATCGCGGACAGGTGGCCTTGGCCCCCGGCGCGCGCGCGCTGATCCCGACCGGGCTGCGCCTGGCGATCCCGGCAGGCTACGAGGTGCAGCTACGACCCCGGTCGGGGCTGGCGCTGAAACACGGGATCACGTTGCCCAACAGCCCAGGCACCATCGACAGCGATTATCGCGGGCCCCTGGGGGTTATCCTGCAGAACACCGGCGAGGCGTCCTTTACCGTGGCCCATGGCGACCGGATCGCCCAGATGGTCGTGGCCCCGGTGGTGCGTGCGACCTTCGAGGCCGGCCCGCTGGATGACACCGACCGCGGCGCGGGCGGGTTCGGGTCCACGGGGGCGGCATGACGGTTGTTCTGGCCATGATGGCCGCGCTTTGGGGTATCGGCATCGCGATGAAGGCGCCCTATTCGGCGCGTTTCACGATGATCGGGGTTCTGCTGGCGGCGGTGCTTGTCGTGCAGCTGGTCCTGCCCGATGGCCACCCCCTGCGCGAGGCGACGGGTGGCGATCCACGCCTGTGGGGGCTGCTGATCGGGTTGGGGCTGGCCGTCTGGGCCTATAGCCTGGTTTTCCGGCGCATCAAGGCGCGGGCAAGGCGCGGGCAGGCCCGGGACGAGGCCCCGCAGAGCGGCAGCTTCTCGACGACCGAGCTGGAACGCTATGCCCGCCATATCGTGCTGCGCGAGATCGGCGGGCCGGGCCAGAAGGCCCTGAAAGAGGCGCGCGTGCTGGTCATCGGTGCCGGGGGGCTGGGGGCGCCCGCCCTGCAATACCTGGCCGCTGCCGGGGTCGGCACGCTCGGCGTGATCGACGATGATGTCGTGGACAATTCGAACCTTCAACGCCAGGTGATCCATACCGATGCCCGCATCGGCATGCCCAAGGTTCATTCCGCGGCCGAGGCGATGGAGGCCCTCAACCCCTACGTGACGGTGCGCCCCTATCAGCGCCGCTTGACCGAAGAGATCGCGGCCGAGCTGTTCGCGGATTACGACCTTGTCCTCGACGGGTCAGACAATTTCGACACGCGCTACCTTGTCAACCGCACCTGTGCGGCCCTTGGCACACCGCTGATCGCCGCCGCCCTGACCCAGTGGGAGGGGCAGATCAGCCTTTATGACCCGGCGAGGGGCACGCCCTGCTATGAATGCATCTTCCCGCAGCGTCCCGCACCGGGGCTGGTGCCCAGCTGTGCCGAGGCCGGGGTATTGGGACCTTTGCCCGGCGTTTTGGGGGCGATGATGGCGGTCGAGGCGGTCAAGGCGATCACCGGCGCGGGCCAAGGTTTGCGCGGGCGGATGATGATCCATGACGCGCTATACGCCGAGACCCGCGTGATGGCGTTGAAACCGCGGCCCGACTGCCCCGTCTGCGCGGCCGCACAGCAAGGACCGACGACATGACCAACCCCCTGCTTGCCGACTGGGACACGCCCTTCGGCCTGCCGCCCTATGACCGGATCACCGATGCCGACTATGCCCCGGCGGTCGAGGCGGCGTTGGACGAGGCGCGCGCCAATATCGGCGCGATCGCCGAGAACCCCGAACCGCCGAGTTTTGACAACACGATCGCGGCGCTGGAACTGGCCGACGAAACGCTGGGCCGGGTGCTGGGCGCCTTCTATGCCCAGGCCGGGGCCGACAGCAATGACGCGCGCCAGGCCCTGATGCGCGAATTTTCCCCGAAACTGGCCGCCTACGGGTCCGAAATCACCTCGAACGCGGCGCTTTTCACCCGTATCGAGGCGCTTTGGCAGGACCGCGACGCGCTGGACCTGACCGAGGAACAGGCCCGCGTGCTGATGTTGACGCGGCGCGGCTTCGTGCGGGCCGGGGCGCAGTTGCAGGGGCAAAAGGCCGCGCGGGTGAAGCAGATCAAGCAACGCCTGGCCGAGCTGGGCACGCGGTTCACGCAGAACCTGCTGGCCGATGAACGGGACTGGTTCATGGACCTGACCGCGCGCGATGTGCAGGCGCTGCCCGGTTTCGTGCAGGATGTCGCCCGCGCGGCGGGGGCGGAACAGGGCCGGGGGCCGGTGGTGACGACCTCGCGCTCGCTGATCGTGCCCTTTCTGCAATTCTGCCCCGACCGGGCGCTGCGCCAAAAGGCCTACGAGGCTTGGACATCGCGCGGCGCCAGGGGCGGCGAAAACGACAACCGGGCCATTGCCGCCGAGGTGCTGGGCCTGCGCGCGGAACGCGCGGCCCTGCTCGGCCATGAGAATTTCGCCGCCTACAAGCTGGAAACCGAGATGGCCGGAACGCCAGCCGCCGTGTGCGACCTGCTGATGCAGGTCTGGACACCGGCCAGGCGCGCGGCCGAGGCGGATGCGCAGGTCTTGCATGATATGCTGCGCGCCGACGGGATCGAAGGGCCGCTGCACCCCTGGGACTGGCACTACTACAGCGAACGGCGCCGCGCCGCCGAGCACGACTTGAACGAGCAAGAGGTCAAGCCCTACCTGCAACTCGACCGCATGATCGCTGCGGCCTTCGATTGCGCCAACCGCCTGTTCGGGCTGGAATTCCGGGAAATCGACGCGCCGCTCTACCATCCGGACGTGCGCGTCTGGGAGGTCACCCGTGACGGGGCGCACATGGCCGTTTTCATCGGGGACTATTTCGCGCGGGGTTCGAAACGTTCGGGCGCCTGGTGCAGTGCGATCCGCAGCCAACAGAAGCTGGCCGGCGATATTCGGCCCCATGTGGTCAATGTGTGCAATTTTGCCAAACCATCGGAATATCAGCCAGCTCTGCTGTCCTATTATGATGCGCGCACGCTGTTCCACGAATTCGGCCATGCCCTGCACCATATCCTGTCGGACGTGACCTACCCTTCGATTAGCGGCACGTCCGTGGCACGCGATTTCGTGGAATTGCCAAGCCAGCTGTTCGAACACTGGCTGGAAGTGCCCGAGGTGCTGGAAAGCTATGCCACCCATGCCGAGACCGGCCAGCCCATGCCGCGCGACCTTTTGGACCGGCTGCTGGCGGCGACGACCCATGACATGGGGTTCCAAACGGTGGAATACCTGGCCTCGGCGCTGGTCGACCTGGCCTTTCATGATGGGCCGGCGCCCGCCGACCCGATGCAGAAACAGGCCGAGGTGCTGGAGGAGATCGGCATGCCGGCCGCGATCCGCATGCGCCACGCCACGCCGCATTTCGCCCATGTCTTTGCGGGCGATGGCTATTCGTCGGGATATTACAGCTACATGTGGTCCGAAGTGATGGACGCCGATGCCTTCGAGGCGTTCCAGCAGGCCGGCGGCCCGTTCGATCCGCAAATGGCCCGCGCGCTTGAGGCGCATATCCTGTCCAAGGGCGGGTCCGAGGATGCGGCCGCGCTTTTCACACGGTTCCGCGGGGGGATGCCGGATGCGGCGGCGCTGCTACGGGGCCGGGGGTTGGCCGCGTAGGGCATCGGCCAGCTTTTCGATCTCGCGCAGCTCGTCGGCGATAGCCCCGGCGAAGGCCAGCGACTCGTCGGGCACCGCACCGGGGTCCTCGGCACCCAGTTCGAGGTGGTTGCGGTCTGCCAGGAAATTGTCGACCGTCGGATCCTGCAGCACCGCCACGATCCGCGCCAACAGCTTGCGCTGGGCGATCAGGCGGGCCTCTTGGGTTTCTGGGGTCACTTTGCGTCCTCCTTCTGGGGGTCTTCGGGATGCGGTGTCACGCCATGCGGGTCCTTGTGGATCAGCACATCCGCCTCCGGGTAATTCGCCAGGATAGCTCGCCGCAGCCCGGCACCAATGGCATGGGCCTCGTCCAGGGTCTGGGCTCCGTCCAGCTCGATATGCAGGTTGACGAACAGGCGGCTGCCCGATTGCCGGGTCTTGAGGTCATGATGCCCCAGAACGCCGGGATAGTCCCGCGCGATCTGCGCGATCGAGGCAATTGTATCCGCATCGGCCTGCCGGTCCATCAGGGCATGCCAGGCACCGCGCCCGATCCGCACCGCGCCGGCGATCAGCATGGCGGCGGCGCCCAGGGCGACGATGCTGTCCACTTGGCCCAGTCCGAACCGGGCCGAGGCGACAAGGGCCAGAAGCGCGCCGAGATTCGGCACAAGGTCGCCGATATAGTGCAGGCTGTCGGCGGCCACGACCTTGTTGCCGGTGCGCCGCGCAACCCGGCGCTGCCACCAGACCAGCGCGCCGGTCAGCAGGATCGAGATGACCATCACCGCGATCCCCTTGCTTTCCTGCGCGGGCAGGGGGCTGTCGCTGGCCACCAGGCGCAGGATGGCGGCCGCACCGATCACGCCGGCCGAGGCGATGATGATCACAGATTGCGCAAGGGCGGCCAGGTCTTCGGCCGCGTTATGGCCAAAGGCGTGGTCCGCATCGGCCGGTTTCGCCGCGTAGGCGATGGCCGCCAGCCCGCCCAGTGACATCATCAGGTCCAGCGCGCTGTCGGCCAGGGCCGCCGCCACGGCAAGGGATCCGGTTTCGCGTAGCGCCCAGAGCTTGGCCAGGACAAGAACAAGGGCCACCGCGACCGAGGCGATGCCGGCAGACAGGTTCAGCTTCGTGTGATTGGCCGTCATGGCGCCAGGTTAGTCGCGAATCTCGTCTTCGAATACACCCCAAAGCGCGAATTTCGGCGCCCAACCCCGGTAGCCCCCGGCGAACAGCCGGCACCAGGCGGGCGTGCATTCGTCCAGCTCGGCGATGACGCCCAGCTCCAGCACCGCGTTCTTGGTCGCGCCCTCTTCGGGCCGGGCCAGAAGCGGCAAAAGGTCCTGGTCCACGATCACGGTTCGATTGCCCGACAACAGCGTATAATGCACCCAGCCGCCCATCCCCTCGCGGTCGGTGACGCGGCGCCAATGACCGTATTCGGCGATCACCTGAAGGGGCATGTCCCGGCGGGTGAAAACCCAGTCGATCCGGTGCGACAGGCTGGGGCCGCGGCGCACATTCGCCTCGTTCGCCTTGAGTGACACGAACCGCGGCATCGGCAAATTCGTCACCGGTCCGCGTTCAATGGTCGCGACCTGCGCGGTTTCCTGCGCCGGGGCCAGCCCCGCGCAGAGCACGAAAAAACACGTCAGAACGTGCCGCAGGATTGTCATGGACCCACCTGGTAATCTGCACCTCGGCCGCGCGGGGTTCTTGTGCCGCGTCGCGGATAGGGGCAGGTTGCCACAGAGAGTCACCCAAGGAAAGCGACGGAGGACCCCGGATGCCACGCAAACGCCTGAGTGTTGTCGTCACGCGACGGTTGCCCGAGGTGGTCGAGACCCGCATGAAGGAACTTTTCGACGTGCAACTGCGCGACGATGACAGTCCCATGACCCCCGAGGACCTGGCCGAGGCGGTGCAGCATTGCGATGTCCTGGTGCCGACGCTCAGCGACACGATCAATGCCGGCCTGCTGGCGCGGGCGGGCGAGAACCTCAGACTGATCGCCAATTACGGCGCGGGCGTGGATCATATCGACGTGGGCACGGCGCGCCAGCGCGGCATCCTGGTATCGAACACGCCCGACGTGGCCACCGAGGACACCGCCGACATGACCATGGCGCTGCTACTGGCGGTGACGCGGCGCATTCCCGAGGGCCTTGCGCGGATGCAATCGGGCGAATGGAGCGGTTGGGCGCCGAACGCCATGCTGGGCGGGCGCATCGCCGGGCGGCGTCTGGGCATTCTTGGCATGGGCCGGATCGGCCAGGCTGTGGCGCGGCGCGCGGCGGCCTTCGGCATGCAGGTGCATTACCACAACCGCCGGCGCCTGCGCCCCGAGACCGAGGACGAGCTGGGCGCCACCTATTGGGAAAGCCTCGACCAGATGATCGCGCGCATGGACGTGGTGTCGATCAACTGCCCGCATACGCCCTCGACCTTTCACCTGATGAACGCCCGGCGGCTCAAGCTGATGAAGCAGGACGCGGTGATCGTGAACACCTCGCGCGGTGAGGTGATCGACGAGAACGCGCTCACGCGGATGCTGCGCGCGGGGGAACTGGCCGGGGCAGGGTTGGACGTGTTCGAACATGGCAGCCAGATCAACCCGCGCCTGCGCGAGCTCAAGAACGTGGTGTTGCTGCCGCATATGGGGTCGGCCACCCGCGAGGGGCGGGTCGAGATGGGCGAGAAGGTGCTTTTGAACATCAAGACCTTCGATGATGGCCACCGGCCGCCCGATCAGGTCGTGCCGGCGATGCTCTAGCCCGGCCAGCGGCGCGGCAGCCGGTCGGCGAAGGAAGGATCGTCGAGATCGGCGATATAGTGCCGGACCTTGTGGCGCGGCGAGAGCAGCGATCGCCCCTTGTCCAATTTAACGGCCCGACCGGCATGGGCAAAGCCCGGCGGCAGAAGTGTCACCGGGTCGTCGTCGCGCACGATCGACAGCGACAGGTGATGTCCGCCCGCCATGGCCCGGCCGGCATAGATGCGCGGCGCGGCGAAACCGATCGACGGCACCCCCCAGATCAACGACAGCAACTGCACCGAGGCTGCGCCCAGCGAATGGCCGATCAGGAACCGTGGCTTGTCGGCGCGAAAAATCGCCTCGATCGCCATGGCATGGGCCATGAACCCCTGGTGCCATGTCTGGTCCAGAACCTTGCCCGAGGCTTTCGATTTCACCCGGAACCGCCGCCCGCCGATATTGAGCGGTCGGATATTGTAGCGCAGATAATCCAGCGCCGAGTTGCTGCCGGGGACCAGCAGCGTCCCGTCGCGCAACAGGAAGGCCTGCACATCGTCGGACTTGCCGAGTTTGGCCTTGCGAACCCGCCCCCGTGTGCGCGGATCTTTCATGGCGTCATATGACGCCTCGGCCAGTTGTGCGGCGTGCTTGAGGTCATGCGTAAGGGCCGCCTGGCCGCTGCCGCGATGTGCCGTGGAACCGGCGGGCATGATATGCCTCCGTTGTCATGAACGATGCGGCAAAGGTGCCGCAACGCACGGCACGGGGTCCAGTCCGGTTTACCGGACCCGGCCTGTCAGCGCGTCATGGACAGGGTCGAAAAGCGCATGAAATCGTTGTCGGCGCGGGCGCCCGCGACCTCGGGGCCGTAGGGCGCGCGCGCTGCGGTGTCGGACCCGTCGAAGCCGGAATACATCATGTCATGGGTGTCCATGCGCGATGCGATCTCGGGGGACGCGCACGCGCCAAGGGCCGTCACGGCGCAGATCGCCATAAGCGTGTATCTGGTCATAGCCTGCTCTCCTCGCGGGGCCGCTTATGGTGCGGCATCCTCGCATTCGTATTGTCTTATCATAGGGATCGCGCGCGCCCCGCGCTAGGGGGAACGGCGCGGCCGCTCCATCCATGGGGCAAAATTGTCGCAAGGGCCGCGCGGCACCGGCGCCATATGCGGTGGGGGGCCGGCGGGCGCGAGGCCCGCGCCGCGTTACTTGTAGACCTGGTCCGGGCCGGGAAAGGCGCGGGTCTTGACCTCGTCGGCATAGGACTTGACCGCCTCTTCGATCATCGGACCCAACTGGCCGTAGACCTTGACGAATTTCGGCGTCCAGGGGTTCAGGCCCAGCATGTCCTCCAGCACCAGGATCTGGCCGTCGCAATTCCTGGACGCGCCAATGCCGATGGTGGGGATGTCCACGGCCTCGGTGATGCGGTCGGCCAGGTCCTCGACCACGCCTTCGACCACGACCGCGAAGGCCCCGGCCTCGGCCACGGCCCTGGCGTCGTCGACATGGACCTTCCAGGCCTCCTCGTCGCGGCCCTGCACCTTGAAGCCGCCCATCGTGTTCACGGATTGCGGGGTCAGGCCGACATGGGCCATCACCGGAATGCCACGCTCGACCAGGAAGCGGATGGTCTCGGCCATGCGCGCGCCGCCTTCCAGCTTGACCGCCTGGCACTGGGTGTCTTTCATGATCTTCGCGGCGTTGCGAAAGGCCATGTTGGGGCTTTCCTCGTAGGTGCCGAAGGGCATGTCGACAACGACCAAGGCCCGCTTGGTGCCGCGCACCACGGCCTTGCCATGCATGATCATCAGGTCCAGCGGCACGCCCACGGTGCTTTCCATCCCGTGCATCACCATGCCGAGGCTGTCGCCCACAAGGATGAAATCGGCATATTTGTCGACCAGCGCCGCCGTGTGCGCGTGGTAGGAGGTCAGCGACACGATCGGTTCACCCCCCTTGCGGGCGCGGATCTGCGGCACGGTGGTGCGGCGGATTGTTTCGGTCTGGGCGCTCATGGGTGGACCTCCCTCTGGTCGATCAAGAGGACATGGTTGTCCCCGCTGCCGAATTCGGCGGAAATCATGATGCCGACCGGCGCGGTCAGGGGGCCGGTGGCGGGCGAGAAATCGGACAACCGCACGATATCGAGACCCTTGAGCGTCGCGCGGGGCTCGGTGGCGATGGTGCCCCGGATGATGCGGGCAAGGTCTTCGACCCGGCCCGCGCCGCTGGATTGCGCGGCATCGAGGGCGCGCGACAGGACCGGCGCGGCGGCGCGATCTTCCGGCGTCAGCCGGGCATTGCGGCTTGACATGGCCAGCCCGTCGGCCTCGCGCACGGTGGGCACGCCGCGAATGTTCAGCGGCATGTGCAGGTCGCGGACCATGCGTTTGATCACATGCAGTTGCTGGAAATCCTTCTCCCCGAAATAGGCGGCGTCGGGCTGGCAGATGTTGAACAGCTTGGCGACGACGGTGGTGACGCCGCGAAAATGACCGGGCCGGACCGCGCCGTGCAGGACATTGGCCAGGCGGGTCGTCTCGACGATGGTTTCATCGCCCTCGGGATAGATTTCCGACACGTCGGGCATCAGCACCGCGTCGACACCGGCCGCTTCGAGTATGTCCAGGTCGCGGGCCTCGGTGCGGGGGTAGTTTTCCAGGTCGGCGGCCTCGCCGAATTGCGCGGGGTTGACGAAGATCGTGGCGACGACCCGGTCATGGGCGCCGCGCGCCTCGGAGACCAAGGCCATGTGGCCGTCGTGAAGCGCGCCCATGGTGGTAACCAGCCCGACGCCCGCGCCCGCGGCGCGGAACCGGGCCACGGCGGCGCGGATATCGGAAACGGTGCGGCAGATCTGCATTGGGCGTTGGTCCGGGCGCATGGGGTCTGTCCCAAAGGCTTACCCTTGGCGGCGCGGGCGGGCAACCGCTGTTGCAGGACCGGCGCGCTGCCGTGCGGAGTGCGTCCGCACACGGTAGTTTCGCCAGCGGCGCATGATCGCCCGGCACCGGCGCGCGCGCCCGTGTTCGGCCGGGGCGGGGGCGCTGCCCCCGTCGGCCCGGGGGCCGACTCCCCCGCGGTATTTTCGACCCAAAGAAGCCGGGCGTCGGTTTTGAAGGCTTTGGCGTCGGCTGCGGTTCGCCGAAACCGGACAGAACGGGCATGGTGGCGTCGGAAAAGAAAACTGGAGTCGCCAAGATGAAAACCAATGTCCGTGCTCTTGTCATCGGTGGCGGAGCCATCGGCACCTCGGTCGCCTATCACCTGGCCCGGGCCGGCTGGGATGACATCATGCTGCTGGAACGCGACGAGCTGACGAGCGGCAGCACCTGGCATGCCGCCGGACTTTTGCCGCTGTTCAACATGTCCTACGCGGTCAGCCATATCCACGACTACTCGGTCAAGTTCTACAAGACGCTCGAGGAAGAGACCGGGCTGAATGCCGGGTTCTCGGTCGTGGGCAACCTGCGCATGGCCCGCACCGACGAACGGATGGACGAATACCGCGTCTATGCCTCGACCGCCGAAACGGTGGGCATCCACTACGAATGGATGACGCCGGACCAGATCAAGGAGAGCTGGCCGCTGGTCAATACCGAGGACCTGAAGGGCGCGATCTACCACCCCGAGGACGGGTATATCAATCCGGCCGACCTGACGATGGCCATGGCCAAGGGGGCCCGCCAGCGCGGCGTGATGATCGAGCGCAAGTGGCAGGCCGACGGGTTCGAATGGAAGGGCGACCACTGGGACGTGACCTGCACCAAGATGGTGGAAAAGGGCGGCAACCTTGTCCCCAGCGACGAGCAGATCGTGATCTCGGCCGAACATGTCGTCACGGCGTCCGGCAACCACGCGCAGCGCACAGCGCGCCTTCTGGGGATCAAGAGCGCGGCGATTCCGGTGGAGCACCAATTCATCGTCACCGATGCCGACCCGGCGCTGGTGGCGTATCGTAAGGACAATCCCGAACACCCGGTCCTGCGCGACGCCGATGCCAAGTGGTATGTGCGCGAAGAGCGCGGCGGCTGGATCCTCGGTCCGTATGAGCTGAATGCGCCGGCCTGTTTCGAATACGGTGTCCCGGACACGTTCCGCGCCGACCTCT
Source organism: Alphaproteobacteria bacterium (assembly GCA_009908505.1). Lineage (GTDB taxonomy): Bacteria > Pseudomonadota > Alphaproteobacteria > Rhodobacterales > Rhodobacteraceae > Salibaculum. The sequence goes on from JAAAPD010000029.1 coordinate 47,778, forward strand.
TCCCGCTGGATCTTGAGCGGATCGAGGAAGAATACATGTCGATGATCCATCGTATTCCGTCCACGGAAGAGGTGGGTCTGAAGGACGATTTCAACGGCCCGATCTGCTATACCCCCGATGGCAACCCGCTGGTCGGACCGGCCCCGGGGCTGCGCAACATGTGGCTGGCCGAAGGGTTCAGCTTCGGGATCACCGCCGCCGGCGGCACGGGTTATTACCTCGCTCAGATGATGGTGGAAGGCGAGGCCGAGATCGACATGGCCAGCCTCGACCCCAAGCGTTTCGGCAGCTGGATCACCACCGAATACAGTGCCCGCAAAAGCGAAGAAGCGTATGAGCACGTCTATATCCTGCACCATCCCGACGAGGAGCGTGAAAAGTGCCGCCCGCTGCGCACCGCGCCGTCCTACGACAGGCTCAAGGCGCGCGGCGCGCAATTCGGCTGTGTCAACGGGTTCGAGCGGCCCAATTACTTCGGCCCGCCGGATGCGCCGGACAGTTTCGACCATGATGCGCGCAGCTTCCGCCGGGGCGGCTGGTGGCAATATGCCGTGGACGAGGCCAAGGCCGTGCGCGAGGGTGTGGGTCTGCTGGATGCCAGCGCCTTCACCAAGCACACCGTCAAGGGGCCGGGGGCGACCGCCTTTCTGGACTGGTTCACCTGCAACAAGCTGCCCAAGGTGGGCCGTATCAACCTGACCTACGCGCTGACGTCGCAGGGCACCACGCGCACGGAATACACCATCGTGCGGCTGGCCGAGGACGAATATTACCTCGTCTCCGCCGGCGCGCTGACCGATTACGATGGGGACTACCTGCGCAAGGCGGCGGCGGACAAGGCGGCGGAATTCGGTTATATCGCGGTCGAGAACGTGACGACACAGTGGGGTGTCTTCGCCATCGCCGGGCCGAAATCGCGCGACGTGCTGGCCGAGGTCATCAAGGATGCCGAGCCGGAAACCGCCCTGTCGAACAAGCGGTTCCCGTGGCTGTCCGCCCGCCAGATCGAGCTGGGCATGTGCCCTGTCAACGCGATCCGCGTGGCCTATACCGGCGAGCTGGGCTGGGAGTTGCATCACCCGATCGAGATGCAGAACTACCTGTTCGACCTGCTGGAAAAGGCCGGCGAAAAGCACGGGATGAAGCTTGTGGGCGCGCGCGCCCAGAACTGGCTGCGCCAGGAAAAGAGCTATCGTGCCTTCGGGCACGAGCTGGGCCGTGACGCGACCCCGCTGGAGGCCGACCTGCCACGTTTCGTGGACCTGTCCAAGGAGTTCCAGGGCAAGGCTGCGATGGAGGAGATCGGCCTGCGGTCCAAGTGCTGCACCCTGCTGATCGACGGGCCTGAGGATGCGGACCCGTGGGGGGTCGAGGCGCTCTATGACGGAGACGAGAAGGTCGGGCGCCTGACCTCGGGAGGGTATTCGGTGCATTTCGGCAAGTCCATCGGCATGGGCTATGTCAGCCCCGAATTGGCCGAACCGGGCACTAGGCTGAAGGTCAGGATGCAGGACCAACTCTGGGATGCCGAGGTGGTGCAGGACAGCCCCTATGACCCTAAGAACGAGGCGATCCGCGTCGACGGCTGACCCTTGCAGGCATCGCGCGGAACGGTGCGCGCCCCCGGATGCCCGGGGGCGCTTTCAGTTTCAGCCCGTGGTTTCGGCGCACCAGTCTAGGCCGGGGCGATAGCGGGCGGCGATGCGTCCGTCTTGCAGAGCAAGCAGGTGCAGCCACCCGTTGTCGAAGAGCGCCCGCACATCCGGGTGCTTCGTCAGCACATCGGTGATGGCCTCTTGTGGGGCTTCGATCATGACCGACAGGCGCAGCGGATCATGCATCAGCCGCTCACCGTCATGCACTGCCTGCCAGGGCAGGCCGGGGCGCAGGCGGCCGCCATTGCCTTCGATCACGCCGATCCCGCCCACGACATTGTGGATCAGCTTGTTGCCGCCGCCGAAGACATCGGGGGCGATGGACGACCCGTAATATTGCAGGCTGATCCAGCTGGCCACGACGACCGGGGCGGTCAGGATCAATTCCAGCGTTGCAAACCCCTTGTCGCGCCGCCAGTCATAGCTGTGCAGGAAGCAGCGCCCGCCCAGGTCGCGTCCGGCGGTGGCCCCGCGCGGTGCGGCAATGAAGGCGGCGCAGCCGGCAAGGCCCCATTCGGGCCGGGTCTGGGCCCAGTCCAGCGCCCGCGCCGCCACGGTCGTATCGTCGGCGCCGGGCAGGCCGCGCGCCCGTTCGGCCCGCGTGATCGCCCCGGCCCGGTCCAGCCAGTCCCGGACCGGCGCCAGGTCGCGGTCGAGGGTCTGCGTGTCGTAGAGCGTGATACGGTCGGTCGTGGTGTCGTGCAGCCCGGCCACGAAAACCGTGTCCTCGGGCAGGTCGATGCCCCGGGGGCCCAGCCCGTCCCGCGTTTCGGGATCGTTGAGAAGCCCGGCCAGAAGCCGCGCCGACACCTCGCCGGTCTGGCCGCCGCAGGCGCCGCAATGATAGGCGCTTTCATGGGGGTTGTTCGTCACCTTTGCACCGTGGCCCAGCAACAGGACGGTCCGCCCGAACCCCTCGGTCAGGCTCATGGCGCCCAGGACCGCCGCGGCGGTGTCGGCCTTGGCCTCGGTGCTCAGCCCGCCGACGACCTGCGGCGCGGGGGCGGGGGCGGCGTCCTTTACACCTAGCCCCGTGGCATCGCTCAGCAGTTTGCCGGCATAGAGCGGCCCGGCGGCCTCGACGAAGGCGAAGGATGAAACCGCCGCCTGTCGGAACCGGCCCCAGGCGCGCGCCGCCCGGGCCTTGATCCGGTGCGCGGTCTCGGTGCGTGGGTCGGCCTGGCCGGTGGTGTCCAGCGACGGGGACAGCAGCACCGGAAGATGCCTGTCCACAAGATCCGAGCCCTGCGCCTTGTGCGCCACCGGCAGGCCGAAGAACCCGGCGAAGCCGATGGTCTCGATGCCGGGATCAAGGCTTTCCAGCGCCCGCCGGAACGGTTCCGAGCGCACGTCGATGCAAAAGGCCGCCTGCAATTCAGGCCGGTCGCGGGCCGGTGTGCCGCCGGTCAGGGCGGCGCCGAGCTGTCGTTGATGGGCCCGTTCGCGCGCCTCTTGCAGGATGGCCAGCGCCACCTGGTCGGTCGTGGGGGCGACGGGCTGTGCCTGGGCGGCCACGGTTTCCGCCCAGGCCTCGGCCAGGTCGGGCACATGCGCAAGAAGCGCGGTGTCCCAGGCCAGGCGGATCGCCAGCAGGTCCTGCAGCGAGGTGTCGGTTTGGCCGTCCATCTCGGCCTGCCACAACAGCCAGCGGGCATGCTGCGCCCAGCCGCCCAGGTCCATCAGCAGGCCGTGAAAAAGGGTTTCGGCCGCTGCCCCGGGCAGGCCGAGTGTTTCGGCCGCGTGCAGGATCGCCCGGTCCGCGCTGTCGGGCAGGGCCGCGACATGGGCGCAGAACCCGGCCAGGCCCGCGATCTCGGGCGTCAGGTCGTGGGTCGCCCAGGCCCGCCAGGCGGCATAGGCGCCCTGTCCCGGTTGCGGCGTCCACAGCGCCTGGCCCCGGTCGAAATGACCGGCGGCCCAAAGGCCGATGCCACGCTCGATCACGGCGGGCCAGTCCGTGCCGGTGGCCTCGGCGGCCAGGTCGGCCAGGGTCGGAAGGCGGCCCGATCCGGCAGGGGCGGCGTCGGTTTCCATTATCGCGCGCAGGCTGGCCATGTCGGCCGGTTTCGCCGATGCCGTGCAGGCGGCCAGCGCGGCCTCGATATCCGCCTCGGTCATCCGGCCCGCCGTCAGGTCCGCGGCATAGTCGGCCATGGTGCGGGTCGTTGCGATACCCGCGACGCGGCCAAGCCGGGCCGACGCCGTGGCAAGGTCCTCGCCGGCCTGGCCGAGAAAGGGGTTCACGGCGACGGTCGCGTCCAGCGGAAAGGCCGGGGGGATGGCGCGCAGGGCGGCCTCGGTCGCGGCCAGAATTTCGGATTGCCGAATGGGCGCGGCCTGGGTCTTGGTCATGAACATCTCTGTCTCCTTGGTCCGTCGGCTTCAGCCGGTTTTGCCCGTGCGCAACCCGCCGAGGGCCCGGTCGAGCAGCGCGTTGAGGTAAAGGCCGTTGGCCAGGTGCACCCGCAGCCCCGCCATGGCCGGATGATGGGCCCAAAGCGGAAACAGCGCCTGTGCCAGCGCCACCAGCCCGAACGAGGCCAGCGCCAGCAGGATCAGCGCCCATTCCAGCGGGCCGGGCGTTGGCGCGGCGGGCAAGGCGGGGCCCCAGAGCGCCTCGGCCAGGGCCTGAAAGGTGAAATACCCCGTGGCGGCGGCCAGCGAGGCCAGTGCCGTGCGCCGGGTCAGCGGGGCCGGGGCCGTGTCGGCCAGCCCCTGCGCCACCAGGTAGGCCACCCCGAGGATCAGGATCGCCCCCAGCGCCAGCGCCTGCGGCGATTTCGCCCCGAAGAGCGCCACGAAAAGCCCGGCGATCGCGGCATAAAGCACCAGCGCCAGGGCAAAGGATTTCAGCACCGCGCCCAGATCGGGCACCGCCACCGGCCCGGGCCGCCGCACGGCGGCCACCGCCGCCACCGCGCCGCCCGAGGACAGGAAGGCATGTGCCTTGTAGAGCGAATGCGCCACGATGTGCAGCAGCGCCAACGGCCACAGGCCCAGCCCGCATTGTAGCATCAGGAACCCCATCTGCGCCACGGTCGACCAGGCCAGCGCCGTCTTGACCGCGCTTTGGGTCAGCATCACCGTTGCCCCGAACAGCGCGGTGAACCCGCCTGCCATGACCAGCGCGGCCATCGCGCCGGGGCTTTGCTGCACCAGCGGCGCGGTGGCCAGCAGGATGACGCCACCGGAATTGACGATCCCGGCATGCAGCAGGGCCGAGACAGGGGTGGGGGCCTCCATCACCTCGGTCAGCCAGCCATGCAGCGGGAAGGCCGCGCATTTGAGCAGCGCGGCCAGCACCAGCAGCGCCACCGCCAGCCCGCCTGCGGCCCCAAGCCCGTCGGTCTCTGCCAGCACCACAAGCTGGCCAGGATCGGTCGTGCCGAAACCGATGGTCAGCAATAGCGCGGCAAGGATCAGCGCCCCGTCCCCGCCATGCCAGGCCAGGGTGAACTTGCGCGCCGCGCGCCGGGCCTCGGGGCGGTCGGCGTAGAACAGCAACAGCCGTTTCAGCCCGAGCCCTACCGCCATGGCCGCCCCGGCTAAAAGCCACAGGTTGCCCGCCTGCACCAGGACCAGCACCGCGGCGAGCGTCGCCAGCATCTGCCCGTGAAACGCGCCCTCGCGGGCCTCGCCGTCCAGGTAGCTGCGGGAAAATCGCATGACCACCCAGCCGAGAAAGGCCACCAGCAGGGCCAGCGACAGGCTGATCGCATCGGCGCGCAACAGGCCGCCGGCCGGCCCCTGCGCGAGGTATTGCAGGCCGCCCGCCGCCACCAGCGCCAAGGCGGCGAGCGTGCCCATCTCGGACCAGCGCGGCAGCGCGCCCGGCCGCCGCCCCGTGCGGCGCAGCGTCAGTGCCGCAACAAGCAGCAGGGCAAGCGGGGCAAGAAAGGACAGCGGGATCGCGGTTGCCATGAGATACCTCCGGTGCAAGTGGCCTGTGCCGTCCTACCGCTGGAAACGCATCAATAAAAATTCATTGTTTCGAATAAACGTTCTGTTTAATAGAATTAAACCATGCTGAATCTCCACCACCTTCGGCTGTTTCGCGCCGTGGCCCGCGATGGCACCCTGACCGGTGCGGCCCGGGCCCTGAACCTCTCCCAATCGGCGGTCTCGACCCAGGTGCGCGCGCTCGAGGCCGCGCTGGGGCAGGACCTGTTCGAGCGCAGCGGGCGCAGCCTGGTCCTGACCGAGGCGGGCCGCATCGCGCTGGACCACGCCGAGGAGATCTTTCGCACCGCCGAGGACCTGACCGCGACGCTGCGATCCGCCGAAACCCGGCGCAAGGTGCTGCGAGTCGGGGCGCTGGCGACCCTGTCGCGCAATTTCCAGATGGCGTTTCTGGCGCCGCTCCTGGGGCGCGAGGATGTCGAGATCGTGTTGCGGTCGGGATCTCAGGACAGCCTGCTGCGGGGCCTGGACGCGCTGGCGCTGGACGTGGTGCTGACGAATCTCGTGCCGCCGCGGGACGCGGCCAGCCCTTACCTGGTGCAGCGCCTGGATGAGCAGCCGGTCAGCCTGGTGGGGGCGCCGGGACGGGCCCCGGCGCCGGGGGCCGGCATCAAGGGCGTGCTGGCTACCCATCCCCTTGTCCTGCCGACGCCGGAAACGGCGCTGCGGGCGGGCTTTGATGCCTTGCTCGACCGTCTTGGAATCGTGCCGCGTGTCGCCGCCGAAGCCGACGACATGGCCATGTTGCGCCTGCTGGCGCGGGCCGATGCGGGGGTCGCCGTGATCCCGCCCATCGTGGTGGACCAGGAATTGCGGGCCGGGCGGCTGGTCGAGTTCGCCCGGCTGGACGAGATCCGCGAGACCTTTTGCGCCGTGACCATGCGCCGTCGCAATCCCAACCCGCTCCTGGGCGAGCTGCTGTCACCTGCCGAGGCGGGCAGCTAGACCGGTCGGCCGCGCAGGCGGTGCGGCGTAAGTTGCGCGACGAGTCCGGCCTCGATCTCGGGCGGACGGCCCGCCACCAGGTCGGCGGCCAGCTGGCTGGCGGCGGGGGCGGTCTGGAACCCGTAGCCGCCTTGCCCGGCCATCCAGATGAAACTGGCATCCTCCGGGTCGGGACCAAGGACAAGTTGCCGGTCGGGCGCGAAGGTGCGCAGACCCGCCCAGTTGGCCAGCATCTGGGTGACCTCGTAGTGCATCACCGCCTCGAACCTGGCCAGCCCCTCGGCCAACACCATGTCATCGGCCCAGGCATCCATGGGCGGCTGCGGGTCCTCGTCCCCCGGCGAGACGATCAGCGCCCCGGCATCGGGTTTCGTGTACCAGGATTCGCCGACCCCGAAGACCATTGGCCAGGTGGTGGGGTCCAGAACATCGGGGGCGGGAATGCGGGCCATGGACCGGCGGAGCGGATGCACGCCCAGCGGCGTGATTCCGGCCATGTGTGCGATTTCGTCCACCCAGGCGCCGGCGGCATTGACGATGTTGCGGGCCTCCAGAACCTCGCCGCCGGTATCGACGCGCCAGCCGGTGGCGGTCTTCTCGATATGGCGCAGCTCGGCCCGGGTGCGAAGGGTGCCGCCATTGGCGCGGATCTCGGCGGCGAAGTTCTGCACCAGCCGGTCGGTGTCGATATCCCAGGCCGCCTCATGGTGGCCCACCAGCGGCGCGGCCTGGGTATCGAGAATGGGGAACAGCGCGCGGGCCTCGTCGGGGGTGATCCGCTCCATCCCCATGGCGACGACCTCTTCTTCGAACTGGTCGCGTTCCGCCTCGGTCGCGGCCAGCATCAGGCCGCGCGGGCTGAGAACGCCGCCATTGGCCTCGTGGTGATAGGTCGCGCTGGCCTGGCTGAGCGCCATGGTCGAAGGCTTGCCATAGCGCGTCTCGAACAGCGCGGCGGACCGCCCCGAGGCGTGAAAGGCCAGCGCGTCCTCACGTTCCAGCAGGGTCACCGTCCCAAGATGCGCCAGTCGCGCCCCGATCGAGGTTCCCGCGATGCCGCCGCCGATGATGAGGAAATCCGTCATGATGCCCCGTTTGTTCTGTTGCGCTGGAAGACAACCACGGCAACGACGAAAGGGAAAGGGCCGGCACGGGAATGCCACGGGGCATCGGCCGCGTGCGGTTCGCCAGGCGGCACCACATCCGGGCCGCCCTAGGGTTCCTCGACGTCCAGGACGAAGGACGATGTGTCGATGGTGTTTTCGATCAATCCAAGGATTTCTCCGCGTATCGCGCCATGATCGGGTGAAAAGAGCCCGGTCCGTTTCAAGGCCTGGCGCAGGTTGATGTCGGTGCCCAGGTATTCGAGGGCCACCTTCGAGGCGCCGGGCTTGCGCCCGCGCCGGGTCGGCCCGCCGGTCTGGATGCCGAGCAACAGCCCGATCCGCGTCCTGTGGCTGGGATAGAGCGTGGCCTGGGTGATCGTGTTCACCTCGATCGCCTCGTATTCGAGAATGTGAAGGCGGTCGGCAAGATAAAACAGAACGCCTTCGTACTTGTTCAATCCGTTCGACCGCCCGGTATCGGGGTCGCGCAGGATCTCGATGTTCTTCCAGTAATACTTGCCGTCCTCGCGGTAGATCAGCGCGAGCGAACGAATGATCTTTCCCTGATTGCCGAAGGAATAGAAGTAGCGGAAATAGTAGCCGAGGTATTTCTCCAGGTCCTGGCTGTGCTGATACAGCTTGTCGAGGTGGCGCAGCGGCTTGCTCAGCGCCTGTTGCTGGATCGGCTTGCGTTTCAGCGCGACGATGTCCTCGAATTGCCTTGTGTCCAGCAAGAGCTCGGATTCCGAGACGCCAAAGAAATCGCAGATCCGGCGCATGTTTCGGCGCGAGGGGTGCGATGTGCCGGCGAGATACTTGTTGAACTGCTGGCGGTTGATGTCCAGCCGCCGGCAGACCTCGGCGATCGAGGGGTGGTAGCTGCAAAGAAGGGCGAGGTTGTGGCGAAGCTGGTCGGACATTCCCTTTGGTAAGATGATGCGCTTGCCGCGTCAATTCGCGAATGTATGCGAAATTGTTCCCGGCCACGGGGCGCGTAGTCTTTCCGGTGACCCCGGCGACACAGGGGCGCGGGACATGCGAAAGGCGGAAAAATGGAGCAGGTTGCGGACTACCCCCACGACGTGAGGGAAATACACCATATCGAAGTCCCGATGCCGGATGGTTGCAGGCTGGCCGCCCGCATTTGGATGCCCGAGGGTGCGGACGAGACGCCGGTTCCCGCGATCTTGGAATACCTGCCCTATCGCAAGAATGACTTCACCACGGCGCGCGATGCCTCGATGCAGCCCTATCTGGCCGGGCATGGCTATGCGGTGGTCCGGCTTGACCTGCGCGGCGCGGGCGATTCCGAGGGGCTGATGGTGGATGAGTATCTGCCACAGGAACTTCAGGATGGCTGTGACGCGATCGCATGGATCGCCGAACAGCACTGGTGCGATGGCAATGTGGGCATGATCGGCATTTCATGGGGCGGGTTCAACGGGTTGCAGATCGCCGCCCTGCAGCCGCCCGCGCTCAAGGCGGTGGTGACGCTTTGTTCCACCGATGACCGCTACGCGGACGATATACACTACATGGGCGGTTGCCTGCTGGGCGAGCAGCTCAGCTGGGCCTCGATCATGTTCGGGCGCAACACGCTGCCGCCGGACCCCGCCAATGTGGGCGACAAATGGCGCGACATGTGGCTGGAGCGGCTGGAGGGCAGCGGGCTGTGGCTGAAGAACTGGCTGGAGCATCAGCGGCGCGATGACTTCTGGCGGCATGGCTCGATCTGCGAGGACTGGTCGAGGGTGCAGGTGCCCGTCTACGCCGTGTCCGGCTGGGCCGACGGCTACCCGCGCAGCGTGTTTCGCCTGATGGAAAACCTGCAGGGGCCCCGCAAGGGCCTTGTTGGGCCCTGGGCGCATCGCTACCCGCATCTGGGGGAGCCGGGGCCGGCCATCGGGTTCCTTCAGGATGAATTGCGGTGGTGGGATCATTGGCTGAAAGGGCGTGACACCGGCATCATGGATGAACCGATGCTGCGCCTTTACATGCAGGACAGCGTGCCGCCGCAAGGTTACTACGAGGTCCGTCCCGGCCGCTGGATCGCCGAGCCGAGATGGCCGTCGCCGCACATCGCCCGAACGCCGTTTCACCTGACGCCCGGCGGCGAGCTCAGCCTTGAGCGGCCCGACCGGGGTTCGGTCCTGGACCATCGCAGCCCCGCGGATGTGGGAATGGCCTCGGGCAAATGGTGCGGCTATGGCACGCCGGGGGATGCCCCGGTGGATCAGCGCCGCGAAGATGCCGGCAGCCTGTGTTTCGACCTCGACATCCCCGAGGATGGACTGGCCTTCGCAGGCGATGCCGCGGTGCACCTGCGGCTTAGCGTGGACCGGCCCGTGGCTCAGCTGGCCGCGCGGCTGGTCGATGTGCATCCCGACGGGCGCGCGACGCGCCTGTCCTTCGGGGTTCTCAATCTGACCCATCGGACTGCTCATGACCAGCCCGCCGTTCTAGTGCCGGGCGAGGTCTTTGACGTGACCATCCCGATGAAGCACGTCGCCCAGAGTCTGCCGGCCGGGCATCGCCTGCGCCTGGCGCTGTCGAGCAGCTATTTCCCGATGATCTGGCCAGCGCCCGAGCCGGTTACCCTCTCGGTTCATACGGATGGCAGCGCGCTGGAGCTGCCCCTGCGTGCGCCTGCGCCTTTGGATGATGCTTTGGCCGCCTTCGATACACCGGTGGCCGGGCCGCCGCCGCCGACCGAACAGATCGCCGAACCGGAAACCTGGTTCCGCATCGTCGAGGATGCCGCGAAAGCTGAAATCCAGATGCAGATCGCCGATGGTGGCGGTATCACGCGGCTCTTGACCAATGACCTGACCCTGCACAAGCAGGGATACGAGACCTATGGCGTGAGGCTCGATGACGTGACCACGGCCTGGGGGCGCACCGAATGGCATTACGGGCTCAGCCGTGGCGACTGGTCGGTGCGGTCGCAAACCCGGACCCTGCTGCGCGCGGATGCCGATGATTTCATCATCACTGCCGAATTGCGGGCCTGGGAGGGCGATGACCTGGTGGTCGAAAGGCACTGGGACGAACGCATTCCGCGTGACCACATGTGAGTTGAGTGAAGTAATTTTCGCGTCATATAGCGAATCCAAGCGAAATTGACCGGTGGCGGAACCATGCCATGCTTCGGTCAGAAGATGTCTAGGGAGGACACGATCATGAAACAGACAGGAACAACCCGCCGAGGCTTTCTCGGCAGCACGGCGGCGCTGGGTGCGCTGGGCCTTGCCCCGACCTGGACCACGGCGGCCTTCGCCCAGACGGGCGGGACGCTGCGCTTGCGGATCGACGGCGACAACGACGTGCTTGACCCGGGCTTCATGACAGGCGGCACCGAGATCGAAGCGCAAAAGCAGTGTTTGCCGTTCCTGGCGCAATATGCCCGCGACGGCGATACCTTCACGTGGGAGCCGACCTATTTCGTCACCAAGCTGGAACAGCGTGACGCCACCCATATCGATTTCGAATTGACCGATGGGCTGGTCTGGTCGAACGGCTATGGCCCCGTCATGGCCTCGGACGTCAAGTTTTCCTATGAACGGATGAAGGACAGCGACTGGTCCGGGTATTTCGATGCGCTGGACCGCGTCGATGTGACCGGCGACCGCACGGGCACCATCGTGCTGAGCCAGCCCTTCGCGCCCTTCATCATGATCACGCTGTGCCATGGCCCCGGTGCCGTGCTTAGCGAAAAGGCCATGGCGGACGTGGACGGTCGGTTCACCACGGCGTTCCCAGCTGTATGCGGCCCCTACACCTACGAGGCGACGCCGGGCCAGCGCGCGGTTTTCACCGCGAACCCCGACTGGACCGGGCCGAAACCGGCCTTCGACCGGGTGGAATGCAATGTCATCACCGAGGTCAAGGCGGCCGAACTGGCCTTCGAGGCCGGAGAGCTGGACTGCACCGAGGTTGGCGCCGACACCCTGGCGCGTTATACCAAGGACATGCCCGAAGGCACCGGCATCGCCGTCGCGGGCGAGCTGCAATACATGTGGATGGGGATGAACACCGAACATCCCAAGCTGCAGGACATCCGCGTGCGCCAGGCGATCCAGCATGCGGTGGATGTCGATACCATCCTGCAAGGGGCCTATTCCGGCACCACGGCGAAGTCCCACGGCATCATCTGCCCCGGCCTGACCGGCCAGCGCGACAGCGCCGGCTACAGCTATGACCCCGCCCGCGCGCGCGAGCTTCTGGCCGAGGCGGGCGTCTCCGGCCTGGAGTTGACGCTGCGCACGCTCAACAACCAGGAGCGGATGCTGACGGCCCAGATCATGCAGGCCAATCTCGCGACCATCGGGATCACCGTGAAGGTGCTGCCGCTCGACTCTGGCCCGTTCTGGGAAATGGGCCAGGAAAGCAAGGGCGACACCTGGAAGGACCTGGAATTGTGGCTGATGCGCTTCGGCACGACGCCCGACCCCTATGAAGCCACGCAATGGTTCACCTCGGACCAGGTCGGCGTCTGGAACTGGGAGCGTTGGACGGACGAGGAGTATGACCGCCTCTATGATGAGGGCATTAACGAAACCGACCCGCAAAAGCGCCATGACATCTATGTCCGGATGCAGGAGATCATGGAAAACACGGGCGCCTATGTCTGGATCAACCACGAGCCGGAAGCCTTCGTGCACAGCACCGCGGTCGGCGTGAACGCCGCGCCGTCGGGCGAACTGAATTATCGCAGGTTCACCAGGGCCTGACATTCCGCGCCCGGGGCCGGCCCGCGCCATGGCGCGCGGGCCGGTATTCTGAAACTCGGTCGAGGGGAGGTCGTCCGTGCTTTATTACCTTGCCAAACGTTTGGGACTGTCGGCGGTGGTGGTCTGCCTCGTGGTGCTGGTTCTCTTTTCGTTGCTCTATTTCATTCCCGGCGACCCGGTGACCATCGCGCTCGGGCCGCGCGCGACAGAAGAGGCCATCGCGCGCTATGCCGAGAAAATGCACCTGGACGAGCCGGTCTGGCGGCAGTTCCTGATCTATATCGGCAATGCGCTGACCGGCGATCTGGGGCTCGACGTCTTTTCCGACAGGCCGGTGACCGCCATCATCATGGAGCGGATCGGCTTTACCCTGGCGCTCGTGGGCGCAGGCATGGGCTGGGCGATGCTTTTGGGCATCCCGCTGGGCTGCCTCGCGGCGGTCAAACCCAATAGCTGGATCGACCGCATCACCGGCGTGTTGTCGGTGGGCACGATCGCGGTGCCGTCCTTTCTCGTGTCGATCTGGGCGCTTCTGATCTTTGCGGTGCATCTGCGCTGGCTGCCGGCCATCGGCGCGGGCGAGCCGGGGCAGATCGGCGATCAGCTTTCGCACCTGATCCTGCCGGCCTTTGCCATCGGGCTAAGCTGGGTGGGCTATCTCGCGCGGATGGTGCGGGCCTCGATGCTCGAGGTGATGGGCGAGAATTACATCCGCTCGGCGCGCGCCTTCGGCCTGCTGCCGCGGCGGGTGATCTTCGGATATGCGCTTCGCGTCGCCATCCTGCCGACCATCACGCTGATCGGCATGGGCTTCGGCGGCATGATCTCTTCGACGGTATTTGCAGAGATCATCTTTGCCCGCCCCGGCATCGGCAAGCTGATCTTCGACGCCGTCATGGCGCGCAATTTCCCCATTGTGCAGGGCGCGGTTCTGGTGGCCACCGGTCTCTATATCTTCGTCGTCCTGTTTTCCGACATCCTCATAGCCTGGTTTGATCCCCGTGTCCGAGAATCGCTCTGAATCCGAAACCGGAGTCCCGGCTGTTGACGCGACGGGTCTTCCCGACCACGTCACCGAGTCCGAGATCCGTGAATCCGCCGCGCGCGAGCGCCGCGAAAAGCTGCGCATGTTCCTGACCAACTGGCAGGGGCTGACAGGGCTGATCCTTGTCACCGTCTTCTTCGCAAGCGCCATCTTCGCGCCCTGGCTGGCGCCCTACGATCCCAACGCGCTGGACGTGCCGGCGCGCCTGTCGGGCCCCACGCTGGAGCACCTGGCCGGGACGGACCAACTGGGCCGCGATACGCTGTCACGCATTCTCTACGGTGGGCGCGTGGCTCTCTATATCGCGGCGATCGGGGTGTCCGTGTCACTGGTCATCGGCTTGATACTGGGCATGATCGCCGGATTCGGGCCGCGATGGCTTGACAGCCTGCTGCTGCTGTTATTCGACACCGTGCGTTCTTTCCCGACGATCGTGCTGGCGCTGGCCACGGTGGCGCTGACGGGTCCCAGCCTGACGGTGGTGCTGGCGATCGTGATCATCACCTCGATCCCGCAATATGCAAGGGTGGCGCGGACCGCCACGCTGACGCTCAAAAACACCGATTTCATCCTTGCCGAGCGGTCCCTCGGCGCAGGCATGACGCGGACGCTGCTGCACCACGTGATGCCGAATGTCGTTGGCCCGCTTCTGATCCTGGCCGCGATGGAAGTGCCGGTGGTGGTCACGGTCGAGGCGGGGCTGAGCTTTCTGGGCCTCGGCGTGACCCCGCCCACGGCCAGCTGGGGCACCATCCTGAACGAGGGCTATCTGGTGATCCGCGACGCGCCCTGGATGGTGATCGCCGGGGGCATACCGCTGATCCTGACCACGCTGGGCTTTACCTTCCTTGGCGAAGCGCTGCGCGACATTTTCGATCCACGCATGGGGAAAGGACGCTGACATGCCCAAGGATGCACAACACGCCCCCGAAACCCTGCTGGACGTTCGCAACCTGTCGGTCGATTTCCGCACCCCGCGGGGTCGGGTCAAGGCGCTGCGTGACATCACCTTTCCGATCCGCAAGAATCGGATTGTCGGCATCGTGGGCGAAAGCGGGTCGGGCAAATCCACCGTGCTCTGGGCGCTGCTGGGCCTGCTGGCCAAGAACGCCGAGGTCATGGGCGGCGAGGCCCGTTTCGGGGATCGTGACCTTCTGAAAGCCAGCGAGGCGCAACTGCGCGCCACCCGCGGCGAAGAGATCTCGGTGGTGTTTCAGGACCCGATGACCAGCCAGATCCCGGTGCTGACCTATGGGCGGCAGATGCTGGATATCCTCTACCGGCGGCCCGATGTCTCGGCCGCCGAGAAACGGCGCATGGCCGTCGATATGCTGGCCAAGGTGGGCATCCCCGACCCCGACAAGCGGATCGACCAGTATCCGCACCATTTCTCGGGCGGAATGCGGCAGCGCGCGGGCATCGCCATGGCGCTGTTGACCGGTCCGCAGCTTTTGCTGGCGGACGAGCCGACCACCGCGCTGGATGTGACGATGGAGGCGCAGATCATCCACCTTTTGCAGGATCTGCAAAAGGAACTGGATGCAACGGTCGTCGTGGTCTCTCACAACCTGGGGCTGATCGCGGAGCTTTGCGATGACGTGGTGGTCATGTATGCGGGCGAGGTGATCGAGGCAGGCGATGTGCGCGAGATCTTCCACAACGCGCAGCACCCCTATACCCGCGCGCTGCTGGAATGCGACCCGGCGCGCATCGACGACGTGTCGCGCAAGCTGCCGGTAATCCCCGGCGACATTCCCGATCTGACCCGCGCGCTGTCGGGCTGCATCTATGCCCCGCGCTGCCAGCGGGCGATGCCGGTCTGCCGCACGGAAACACCGCCGGACGTGAGACGAGGCGAGATGAGCCAGGCGCGCTGTCACCTGTTGGAGGGGCCGCATCACGACCCGGACTGGCCGCCGCCGCTGGATGTGATGACCGTGGGCGCAGGCGAGACCAGCGCCAGCAAACCCGCCCGCGCGGTCAGCGACAAGCCGTTGCTCGAGGTGTCCGATCTCAACGTCCAGTTCGAAACGGTCGGCCCCCTGCGTGCGCGTCTGAAAGGCATCGACCAACGTCACGTGGATGCCGTTCTGGATGTCAGCCTCTCGGTTGCCCCCGGCGAAACCGTCGGGCTAGTGGGCGAAAGCGGCTCGGGCAAGACGACGCTCGGGCGCTGCGTGCTGAACCTTGTGCAGGCACAGGGCGGCTCCGTCCGCTTCGAGGGCCAGGACACTCTGAACATGCCCGAGGGCCGGTTCAAGCCCCTGCGCCGGGACATGGCGATGATGTTCCAGGACCCGGTCGGCTCCTTCTCCCCGCGCAAATCCGTGCGCGCCCTGATCACCGAGCCGTTCCAGATCCATGGCGTCACCGACGTTGACCTGGATGCCGAGGCCGAGCGGCTGGCCGAGATGGTGCGCCTGCCCAAACCCTTCCTGTCGCGCTATCCGCACGAGCTGTCGGGAGGGCAGGCGCGGCGCGTCGGCGTGGCCCGCGCGCTTGCCTTGAACCCCAAGCTGATCATCGCTGATGAGCCGACCGCGGGGCTCGACGTTTCGGTACAGGGCGAGATCCTCAACCTGATGGCCGATCTTCAGGCCGAACACGGGCTGGGCTATCTGATCATCACCCACAACCTGCCGGTCGTGCGCCATATCGCGGACCGGCTGGCGATCATGTATCTGGGCCGCATCGTCGAGGAGGGACGCACGGACGAGGTCTTTGCGCGCCCGGTGCACCCCTACACGAAAGCCCTGGTCGAAGGCGTGCCGCAACCCGATCCGGACCGCCGCCGCGCGCATGTGTCGATCTCGGGCGAGGTGCCGAGCCTTCTCAACCGCCCCAAGGGGTGCGATTTCGCGGGGCGCTGCCCCATCGCGCAAGACAGGTGCCGGGCCGAGAAACCGCCGCATGTGACAATGGCGGACGGGCGGCGACACGCCTGCCATTTTCCAATCGGTCAATAACAGCGCACATTCCAGCAAGAGAACACACAATGAGTTACGGTATCTATATCGGGCGCAACCACACGGCCGACGGGGTGGCTTATCTGGCTGGCTACGGAGATGAGCCCAGCAGCCACTGGCTCGAGTTAAACCCGCGCGTAGAGCATCCGGGAGGCGCAAGCGTCACTGTCGGCGTGACTCCGCAGGCCGATATGCCCGGCCATCTGACCGAGATTCCGCAGGCGCCCGAGACACTGCGCAACATGCGGGTGAGCTACAGCTATTACCTCGGCGTGCCCGCGCCGCTGACCAATGGCGGGCTGAACGAATGCGGGGTGGCGGTGCGCGACATCTGGTCCACCTCGCGGGCTGAGCTGGTCACCATGACGCCCGGGGACCAGACCGGGCCGAACTATTCCGACCTCGCCCGCATCGTGGTGGAACGCGCCCGGACAGCCCGCGAAGGGGTGGAGTTGATCGGAGAGCTGATCGCCACGCATGGCTACTCCACCTATGGTGGCAATTCCCACATGATCGCCGACCCGATTGAGGCCTGGGTGGTGATCGAATTTGCCGGGGGCCGTGGCCTCTGGTGCGCCGAACGGCTCGGGCCCGACAGCATCCGCGCCTCGCGGCCCGGCTATATCGGTGAAATCCCTCAGACCCCGGATGAGAACTTCCTGTTCCCATTGCATTTCTTTGACACGGCCCGCGAACAGGGCTGGTGGTCTCCGGAAGACGGGCCATTCCATGTCAACCGCATCTATGGCGACGGCAAGCATCGCTGGGACGGTGTCGCCTGGATCGAGGACGAGATACGCGCCCGCGCCGAACGCCCCGGGAAAATCGCGCTGGAGGATGTGTTCTGGTCAATCAGCAACACGCGCCTGACGGGGGACACGGCAGGCTACGGCCAGGTCGTGCCGCTCATCCGTCCCGCCCATGACGGTCTGCGCATGATGTGGCACGCCCCGGTCGGTCCCGTCACCGCGCCGCTTCTGCCGGTCTTCCTTGGGCAGAATTCCGTCCCGCCCGCCTGGCGGCAGCACCGCTACCTGACAACCGGCGAAAGCCACCGCTTTCTCGATTGCCGCAAGAAGGAGAAGGACCCCGATACGGTGTCGCTGGTCCCGCAGGGGATCGAGACCGGGACATCCGCATTCCAGGCTTTCAAGCGCCTGATGCATCTTGCCATCCAGAAGCCCGACCCGATCCTGAAGGAGGTCTGGACCCATTGGCGCGCGATCGAAGCGGATGTGAATGCCCGCATTCCGGACATCCTGAGCGCCGCGGAACGCCTTTTCGAAGCAGGCGAAGAGACCCTTGCAGCGCAGGTCCTGACCGAGTTCGCCCATGCACGCATGGCCGAGGCGCTGGACGATAGCCAGGCGCTTTCGGCGGCGGCCCATGCAAGGCTGCGCGCGCTGGGAGAGCTGAACATGACCGGGGAGCCCCGGATGCTCGACCAGCTCTGGTAATCGAGGCGCGCAGGCCCCCATCCGCGCGAGGACACCATGCCCACCCACCTCTTCGGCCGCTCCATGCGCCATGATCCTCCAAGGGCCGTCTCCGGCGATGGCTGCTATCTCATTGACGCGGATGGCAAGCGCTATCTCGACGGATCGGGCGGGGCTGCCGTCTCCTGTCTTGGCCATTCCAACGCCGCAGTCCGCGCGGCGCTGCATGCCCAGATCGACCGGCTGGCCTTTGCGCATACGGGGTTCTTCACCTCCGACCCGGCCGAGCAGCTCGCAGAGCGCCTGGCGGCCCATGCGCCCCCCGGTCTGGACAGGGTCTACCTGGTGTCCGGCGGGTCCGAGGCCGTGGAGGCCGCGCTGAAACTCGCCCGGCAATATTTCGTCGAGATCGGGCAGCCGCAGCGCCACCGCGTCATTGCCCGGCGGCAAAGCTATCATGGTAACACGCTGGGGGCGCTGGCCGCCGGTGGGAACGCATGGCGCCGGGCGCAATTCGCTCCACTTCTGGCGCCGACCAGCCATATCGCGCCGTGCTACGCTTACCGCGAGCGGCAGGCCGGGGAAAGCGCCGAGGCCTATGGCCTGCGTGCCGCGCAGGCATTGGAGGACGAGATCCTCGAGCTCGGTCCCGAAACCGTCATGGCTTTCATCGCGGAGCCGGTTGTCGGGGCAACGGCGGGCGCGGTTCCGGCCGTTCCGGGTTATCTTCGCCGTGTCCGCGAAATCTGCGACCGATACGGGGTTCTGCTGATCCTGGACGAGGTGATGTGCGGCATGGGCCGCACCGGCCACTTTTTCGCTTGCGAAGAGGACGGCGTGGTGCCGGACATCCTGACAATAGCCAAGGGGCTTGGGGCCGGCTATCAGCCATCGGTGCCTTGCTGTGCCAGGCGGCCATCTACGATGCGCTGGCCGCCGGCTCCGGGTTCTTCCAGCACGGGCATACCTATATGGGCCACCCGGTCGCGACGGCGGCGGCCAATGCCGTGCTTTGTGAAATCCAGGATCGACACCTGCTGACCCGCGTTCGGGAACAGGGCCACAAGCTTGACGCCTGCCTGCGCACGGCCCTGGGCGATCACCCCAATATCGGCGATATCCGGGGCCGGGGCCTGTTCCGGGGGATCGAACTGGTCGCGGATCGGGAGAACAAGGCGCCCTTCGATGCGGACCGGAAACTTCATGCCCGCATCAAGGCAGAGGCTTTTGCCGCGGGGCTGATCTGCTATCCCATGGGCGGCACGGTCGATGGAGTGTCGGGTGATCATGTCCTGCTTGCGCCGCCCTTCATCATAGAGGACGACCAGATCGGCGAGCTGGTGGAC
>JAAAPD010000030.1 GCA_009908505.1 Alphaproteobacteria bacterium
GATCAGCGGAATGATCAGGCTGGCGCTGCCGCTGCCGGTGTCCTCGACGATCTCGACCGGTTCCATCTCGATGGCGGGGGCCATGCCGCCGGCAAGGGCACTGCTTGCGCCGAACCCTGCGATGGTGGTGGCCAGAAGAAAGGTTTTCATGTCGGCATCCTCTCAAGGTCGATCGAATTGTCTGGGAGTGTATGCCGGGTGCGCCCTGATCCGTCTGCCCCCCATCGGTCTACGGGTCCGGTCGGGATCCTGCAGACCATTGGGCGGGATCGGCAAGGTGCCATGACATCCCCAAGGATGCGAAAATGCTGCTCGACAGCAGATCGCCACGTCAACCGCATTGTCACCAGGCGCAGGTCTCGGGCGCGCGCCGTGCCCATTCTGCAACGATGTGAGGCGGTGACCTGGGGCGGGTTCGGTGAAATCGTTTCATTACCCGTGTGTAATTGCGTTGGATTCGTGTAGTGTTGTGAAAACGGAAACAAACGGAGCAATTCATGCCGAGCAGCAAGACGCAGACGAAATCGCGCCGATCCACGGCGACCGAGTCCGCGACCCCCAAGCCGAGGACTGCAAAGTCCACGGCTGCAAAGTCGAAAGCGGCGCCGCGCAAATCCGGGGCGACCAAGTCGACCACCACCGCCAAGGCGGCACCGCGCAAGTCAACGACACCGCCCAAGGCCGCACCGGCGCCAAAGGCCCCACCGGCACCCGCCGCCAAGGTGGTCGAGGAAACCAAGCCCGTCGTATCCGGCCCCGTACTGAAAAAGCCCGAACTGATCGACCGGGTCATCGCCGAGACCGGGATGAAGAAGAAGGACGTGAAACCGGTGGTCGAGGCCATGCTCAACGTGCTGGGGCTGGGTCTTGCCAATGGCGAGGAAATGAACCTGCCGCCGCTGGGCAAGGTGATGATCAACCGCACCAAGGACCTGGCCAAGGCCAAGGTCATCGTCACCAAGGTGCGCCAGCCCAATGCGCGAGCGCCCGAGGACAAAGACCCCCTTGCGAAGGCCGCCGAGTAAGGCTAAATCAGCGGCCGGAGCGGGTGATTAGCTCAGTGGTAGAGCGCTTCGTTCACATCGAAGATGTCAGGAGTTCGAATCTCTTATCACCCACCATTTTCCCAACGCGCCCCTCGGGGCGCGTTCGTTGTTTCGAGGCAGGGCGATGGCCGGGACGCGCCGGGGCTTGCAAGTGTGATGCGGCCCCGCTAAATCGGCTGCCAGCGGGTCGTTAGCTCAGTTGGTAGAGCGCTTCGTTTACACCGAAGATGTCGGGAGTTCGAGCCTCTCACGACCCACCATTTCAATTAGGTCCGCGCAGCCGATCCAAGGCGCCGGTGGTGCATTGGGAGTATGCAAATGCCCCGAGCCCCGGCGAGGGGCCCATCCCGGATCGACCCGAATTGCGCGAAGGCGCACAGGAGCTTTGCCGAGAGGCGTATTTCTGTCGCGCGGCCCATGTCCTATCTTCGAGGAAGAGGAGATACGTCATGAGCTGGAACCCCGCGCTCGATCCCCATTGCCCGACCGGTGATGCCGTCGATTCCATCGAAACCGTGATCGTGCCGCGCGCCCGCGATATCGGCGGGTTCGAGGTGCGCCGCGCCTTGCCCGCGCCGCGCCGCCAGATGGTCGGGCCGTTCATCTTCTTCGACCAGATGGGCCCGGCGGAATTCCTGTCGGGGCAGGGGATCGACGTGCGCCCGCACCCGCATATCGGGCTGGCCACGGTGACCTACCTGCATCGCGGCCAGATCCACCACCGCGACAGTCTCGGGACCGACCAGTGGATCGAACCGGGCGCGGTGAACCTGATGCTGGCGGGCCGGGGGATCACCCATTCCGAGCGTATCGACGGGGCCGTGCGCGCCCAGCCCTCCAGCCTGTTCGGGATTCAAAGCTGGATCGCCCTTCCAGATGAGCGCGAGGACGATCCAGCGGCCTTCCTGCACGCGGCGGCGGCCGAATTGCCGGTGCTCGAAGGCGAGGGCAAGACGGTGCGCCTGATCCTGGGCGAGGCCTACGGCGAATGCGCGCCGGTCGAGACCCCGTCCGAGATGTTCTACCTCGATGCGCGGCTCGATCCGTTGGCAAAGCTGCCCTTGCCCGACAATCACGAGGATCGGGGCGCTTATGTCCTGGAAGGCGAGGTTGAGATCGCGGGCGAAGTATATGCGGCGGGCCGCATGATGGTGTTCCGTCCGGGCGACCGCGTCAGCCTGACGGCGGGTGCGAAGGGCGCCCGGATCATGCTTCTGGGCGGGGCGACGCTGAGCGGGCCGCGCCATATCTGGTGGAATTTCGTGGCCTCAAGCAAGGAAAGGATCGAGGCCGCGAAAGAAGCCTGGCGCGCGGGCGATTGGGAAAACGGGCGCTTCCAGTTGCCGCCCCATGACGATCGGGAGTTCATTCCCTTGCCCGGGGAAACGCGTTGATCCGAACGGCATCCGGCGGGGGCGCAAAAACCTTTTCGCGACGTGCCATTCGCGCTTGACGATCCCCGGACCCGCGCCTAGAAGGCACGTCACGCCTCGGGGCAAACCCGGGCGGGCAGTGAGCGGTTGTAGCTCAGTTGGTTAGAGTGCCGGCCTGTCACGCCGGAGGTCGCGGGTTCGAGCCCCGTCAACCGCGCCACCGCTGCCCAGTCCGAACGCCCCCGACGCCCAAGTGCGCGGTTGTAGCTCAGTTGGTTAGAGTGCCGGCCTGTCACGCCGGAGGTCGCGGGTTCGAGCCCCGTCAACCGCGCCACTTTCCCCCATTTTTCGTCATGTGTCTTGTCGGGCCGGGCGCTTGCCAATTACATTAGGGAAATGTAATGAGTGACGGAAATCGCGCGGAGATCGACATGGCTTTTCTCGACCAGATCGACTGGACCCTGATCCTGCTGGCCTGCGCCACGCTGGGGCTGGCCCCCTTCGTGCCCGAGCCGCATATCTGGGAAAAGCTGAAGATGTTGTTCGCCGGCCAGCTGGTGAAGCCGATCGACATCTTCGATTTCCTGATGCATGGCGCGCCGTTCCTGCTGCTTTTTGCCAAGATCCTGCGCGAGGTGACACGGACCAGTTGACCGGGGCCAGTTGACCGGGGCCGGGCGCAGGGGATCGGGTCTGCGGTATGATGTCAGGATACCGGCTCTTTTGTCGTGGGGCGCAGGTGGCGATTGAAAGTAATGCAAAAACAGTGGCTTGGCGCCCCCATGTCACTACCGTTCGATCATGGCCCGAACCGCATCCAGGGCCGGGTCAACCCCGCGCCGAAATGCGGCGGCATCAAGCGGCAGCGCGCGGTCGGGCTGCACGCCGACGCCGTCCAAAACCTGTCCCGACGTATCGCGGTAGACCTGGTGTGACAGGCCAAGGATCCAGCCATTGGGCAGGGAAATGTCCAGGATATCGGACAGCGTGCCCGAGGTCGCCGCCCCCAGGACCGTGACCTGCGGCATGTCCTGAAGGGCCAGCGCCAGGACCTCGCCCGCACTGGCCGTGTAGCTGGAATTGAGAAGGTAGACGGGCTGGGTCAGCGGCAGGTCCGTGGCGATCGTTTGGGCCGATACCGGGTCGGTGAAGCCGGCGCCGTGGCGGGTCGCCTTGGTGAAGGCCAGCATCGGTTCGTCGGTGAAGAACCCCGCATAGGCCAGCGCAACGGCATCCGATCCGCCGGGGTTCAACCGGTTGTCGAGGATGATCGCCCGCGTGTCGCGCAGCGCGTCCGACACCTGGGCGAATCCGTCCGCGGCCTTAACGGCCTGCGCGGTTCCGAACCCCGTGCGGGTCGCTGTGTGCCGGATGAAGACATAGCCGATATTGCCATCGAGCACGGTGTATTCCAGGCCGGTGTCCTCGACCTGTTCCAGCCCCAGGGCGCGGGGCACCGCGCGGAAATCCACCGCCTCATCATGCCAGGGCAGGGCGCGCGGTGCGGTGATGGCCGCGCCGCTATCGGGGTCGAACAGGTAGACGTTGTTATCATCGATGCCATTCAGCAGTGCCTCCAGCGCGGGCCATAGATCGACGGGGCTTTCGATGGTGGGGGCCAGCCTGTCGTGGCGCGCCGGCCAATCGATGCCATGGCGCCCGAAGAACGGGTAGTGTTCGGCCATTCCATGCCAGGCGATGTCGAAGACCTGGCGCGCGGTGGCTTCCTGCGGGCTGCCGCCTTCGGCGCAGGCTTCGGGCAGGGCGGCGAGGCGGTCCGTGCGGATCGGGTTGGCCGTGCCGTCCACGTCGATCTGCAGCCCGCCGGCACCGCCCGGGTTTAGCGCCAGATCGCCGAACTCGGCCAGCACGAGGGAATGCGCCGGGGACCGGAAGACCGGCAGGCAGGACACGGCCGTCTGCTGATAGGCGGTCACGCCGAAGCGGCCCACATCCAGCACCATGCCATAGCCCTGGGTGCGCCATTGGCCACGCAGCTCGGCCGGGGGCCAGAACAGCGGCCAGGTCAACAGGATCAGACCCGCCGCAAGGAAGATCAGCCGCCCGATCCAGCCCAGAACGAAGCGAAACACCATGCGCGTCTAGCCCGCCAGGGCGGCCAGCACCCGCGCCCAGGACCGGATACCCTTGTGAAAGCTGTCGAGGTCGTATTTCTCGTTCGGGCTGTGGATGCGGTCGTCCTCGTTGGCGAACCCGATCAGCATCGCGTCCATGTCCAGCACGGTCTTGAAATGCCCCGCGATGGGAATCGACCCGCCCATGCCGGAAAACACCGCCTCACGGTCCCATTCGTCGCCAAGCGCCTGGCGGGCCTTTTCGAATTCGGGCCGGTCGGTATTCATGACCGAGGCGGCCGAACCATCGAGGTCCATGTCCCATTCGATTTCCAGGTCGGGCTTCAACTGCGCCTCGACATGGGCGCGCAGCTTGGCGCGGATGTCGGCGGGGTCCATGCCGCCCACAAGCCGGCAAGTCAGCTTACAATGCGCCTCGGCGGGGATCACGGTTTTGGTGCCCGCGCCCTGGTAGCCGCCCCACAACCCGTTGATTTCCAGCGTGGGGCGTGCCCATTGCTGGACCAGCGCGGAATAGCCCTCTTCCCCATGGGCGCGCGTCAGCCCGGCATTGGCCAGGTAATCGGCCTCGTCGAAACCGCTTGCCTCCCACTGGCGCAGGATCTCGGCGGGGACCTCCTCGACGTCATCGTAGAACCCCTCGACCGCGACGCGGCCGGTGACATCGTGGAACGAGCTGATGATGCGGGAAATCTCGCGCAGGGGGTTGATGGCAGGGCCGCCGTAATGGCCCGAATGCAGGTCCATGGCCGGTCCCTTGAGCGTGAATTCGTCCTTGAGCATCCCGCGCAGTTGGCTGGCGATCGAGGGCACGCCCGGCGCCACCATCGCGGTGTCGCAGATTAGCGCCAGCTCGGCCCTGAGCGCGTTGGCGTTCTCTTCCATGTAGGGCACCAGCGAGGGCGAGCCGCTTTCCTCCTCGCCCTCGAACAGGAAGGACAATTGCAACGGCAGGCTGCCATGGACGGCCTTCCAGGCGCGGCAGGCCTCGACGAAGGTCATCAGCTGGCCCTTGTCGTCGCTGGCGCCGCGGCCGCGGATGATTCTTTTGCCGTCGCGGTCCTCGATGCGGGGATCGAACGGGTCGTGGTCCCACAGCTCCAGCGGGTCAACGGGTTGCACGTCGTAATGGCCGTAGAACAGAAGGTGCGGACCGCCGGCGCCCTTGGGGGCCTGGCCGTGGGCGACAACCATCGGATGGCCGGGCGTGTCGTGCTTTTCCGCCGTGAACCCGATCGAGGCCAGGTCGGCCACCAGCCAGTCGGCGGCCCGGCCGACCTCGTTCTTGTAGGCCGGATCGGTCGAGATCGACTGGATCCGCAGGAAGTCTTTCAGACGGTCCAGCGCCTGGGGCAGGTCGGCGTCGATGCGGGCGAGAACGGGGTCGAGCATGGGGATCCTTTGGTGTTTCAGCGTCGTCGCCACCCTAGCGGGCGCGTGGGCGATGTCCATGGGCGATGGCGCCGTCCCGGACCCTGTGCGCGAATGCGCAAGGGGCGTCAAATTGTAGCCTGTTGTCTGTCGGGGCCGCAAACTATATGCCTTTTAAACGGCGTGCGCGGGCAGTGTGCGCTAGGCTGCTGCAAGGAAGACCCATGGATTACTCCGCTCATCTGGATGAGGCCCTGACGCGTCTGCACGAGGAAGGCCGCTACCGGACCTTCATCGACATCGAACGCCGGCGCGGCCAGTTTCCGCACGCGGTCTGGACCCGCCCCGATGGCAGCGAGCAGAAGATCACCGTCTGGTGCGGCAACGACTACCTGGGGATGGGCCAGCATCCGGCCGTCCTGTCGGCCATGCACGAGGCGCTGGAAGCCACCGGCGCCGGGTCGGGGGGGACCCGCAACATCTCCGGCACCACGGTCTATCACAAGCGGCTGGAGGCCGAGCTGGCCGATCTGCACCATAAAGAGGCCGCGCTGCTGTTCACCAGCGCCTATATCGCCAATGATGCGACGCTTTCGACGCTGCCCAAGTTGTTTCCCGGCCTGATCATCTATTCCGACGGTCTTAACCACGCCTCGATGATCGAAGGTATTCGCCGCAACGGCGGGGCCAAGCGGATCTTCAAACATAACGACCTCAACGACTTGCGCGCAAAACTACAAGCGGATGATCCTGCCGCTCCCAAGGTCATCGCCTTCGAATCCGTCTATTCCATGGATGGCGATTTCGGCCCGATCGCGGAGATTTGCGACCTGGCGCGCGAATTCGGCGCGCTCACCTATCTCGATGAGGTGCATGCGGTCGGCATGTATGGCCCGCGCGGCGGCGGCGTGGCCGAACGCGACGGCCTGCTGGACCGGATCGACATCGTCAACGGCACCCTGGGCAAGGCCTTTGGCGTGCATGGTGGCTATATCGCGGCAAGCGCGAAAATGTGCGACGCGGTAAGGTCTTATGCGCCGGGCTTCATCTTCACAACCTCCTTGCCGCCGGTCGTCGCAGCGGGGGCTGCGGCCTCGGTCGCGCATCTCAAGACGGACCGGTCGCTGCGCGATGCGCACCAGACCCAGGCGGCCGTGCTCAAGACCCGTCTGCGCGGGCTCGGCCTGCCGATCATCGACCATGGCAGCCATATCGTGCCGTTGATCGTGGGCGACCCGGTTCACACCAAGGCGCTGTCCGACATGCTGCTGGCCGATCACGGTATCTACGTGCAGCCGATCAACTTCCCCACTGTCCCGCGCGGCACCGAGCGGCTGCGCTTCACCCCGTCGCCGGTCCATGGGCCGCGGGAAACGGATGCGCTGGTCACGGCGCTGGATGCGCTTTGGTCGCAGTGTGCGCTGAATCGCGCCGATCTGGCCGGGTGACCTTTCTGCCTGTGCAAGTCCGCGCCGGACATGCTAAAAGCTTTGCCAAGAAAGGGCACGCGACGAATCGCGCTGACCCGATCTATTGGGGCAGGACAGGGTCTACGGCATGATCCGCAGAGCGTTCAGGAACGAACCGGCAGAGCCGGAGCAGGAAGCACAAGGCTTCGACGCATTCGACCTGCGCCTGGGCGATCTCATGCGCGGCGAGCGCGCGACCATGGGAAAATCCCTTTTGGACGTGCAGCGCGAATTGCGCATCCGGGCCGCCTATATCGCCGCCATCGAGAATGCCGATCCCTCCGCCTTCGACACGCCCGGCTTCATCGCCGGTTACGTGCGGTCCTATGCGCGCTACCTGAACCTCGATCCCGATTGGGCCTTCGAGACGTTCTGCCGCGAAAGCGGCTTTGCCACGACCCACGGCATGGCCGAGGAAGCCTCGGGCGTGAAGGCCTCGGATCGCCCTGTCATCCGGTCCGAGGCGGACATGTTCGCCGCCCCCGCCACCCCGTTCATTCCGGCCCGCGAGGCGATGTTCAGCCAGATCGAACCGCGCGCCATCGGCTCGGTCCTGGTGCTGGTCGCGCTGATCGGGGGGTTGGGCTATGGCGGCTGGACCGTGCTTCAAGAGGTTCAAAAGGTTCAGTTGGCCCCGGTTGAGAATACACCGACGGTTATGGCTGATATGGACCCGCTCTCCGGCGCGGGGCGTCCGGATGGTACAGACGGGGTCATGGCCGGCGGCACGGGCCCGCAGCCCGAGGCGCTGGACCGGCTTTATCGGCCGCAGGCGCTGGACGTGCCGGTCATGGTGGCGCGCGACGCGCCGATCTCGACGCTCGATCCGCATTCCATCGGCGCGCTGGTGCCGCCGACGGACCCCGACAGCACGCTACCCACTGCCGGCGAACTGGCCACCGCCGGGCCGGCGGGCGAAAGCCCGGCGAACGGCTCTGGCGTCCAGGTGACCGAGGAGCCGCTGCCCGGCGTGCAGCTCGTCGCCGTACGCCCGGCCTGGGTCCGGGTGCGGGGGGCCGATGGCTCGGTCCTGTTCGAGGGGATACTCAATGCCGGCGACACCTTCGACGTGCCCCGCACCGAGGAAGCGCCGACCCTGCGGATCGGTGAATCCGGCGCGGTGTATTTCGCGGTGAACGGCGACCATTACGGCCCCGTCGGTCCGCGCGGCGCCGTCAGTTCCAACGTGGCCCTGTCGACCGAGGAGGTGCTGGACGGCTATGATCTGGCCGACCTGTCCGCCGACAGCGATCTGGCCGCCGTGGTCAACGTGGCGGAATTGCAGGGCGCAGACCCGGTCGAGGACAGCAACCAGTAGGCCGTTGCCCCGTCCGCGCGGACGCCCTAGGTAAAGGGTGAGCACAGCCAATTTCAGGACCGGACCAGATGTCACTCAACCCGGTGCGCCCCTGGCGCAATATCCATCGACGCGAAAGCCACCGGATCATGGTCGGCAACGTGCCCGTGGGCGGCGGTGCGCCGATCACGGTTCAGACCATGACCAACACCGAAACCACGGATATACCCGGCACCATCGCCCAGGTGCAGGCGGCGGCCGAGGCAGGGGCCGACATCGTCCGCGTCAGCGTGCCCGACGAGGCCAGCTCGAAGGCCCTGAAGGAGATCGTGCGCGAAAGCGCTGTGCCCATCGTGGCCGACATTCATTTCCACTATCGCCGTGGCATCGAGGCCGCCGAGGCCGGCGCGGCCTGCCTGCGCATCAACCCCGGCAATATCGGCGACGAGACGCGCGTGCGCGAGGTGATCAAGGCCGCCCGCGATCATGGCTGTTCCATGCGGATCGGCGTCAATGCCGGGTCGCTGGAAAAGCACCTGCTGGAGAAATACGGCGAACCCTGTCCCGACGCCATGGTCGAAAGCGGGCTGGATCACATCAAGGTCCTGCAGGACAACGATTTTCACGAGTTCAAGATCAGCTGCAAGGCGTCCGATGTCTTTATGGCCTCGGCCGCCTACATGCAGCTGGCCGAGCAGACCGATGCCCCGATTCACCTCGGCATCACCGAGGCGGGCGGGCTGATGTCCGGCACGATCAAATCGGCCATCGGACTGGGGCAACTGCTGTGGATGGGGATCGGCGACACGATCCGAGTCAGCCTGTCGGCGGACCCGGTGGAGGAGGTCAAGGTCGGCTACGAGATCCTGAAATCGCTGGGCCTGCGCCATCGCGGCGTGAACATCATTTCCTGCCCGTCCTGCGCGCGGCAGGGGTTCGACGTGATCAAGACGGTCGAGACGCTGGAAGAGCGGCTGGAGCACATCAAGACGCCGATGTCGCTGTCTATCATCGGCTGCGTTGTAAACGGGCCGGGCGAGGCATTGATGACGGATGTCGGCTTTACCGGCGGCGGGGCCGGATCGGGCATGGTCTATCTTGCGGGCAAGGCCAGCCACAAGATGTCCAATGACAAGATGATCGACCATATCGTTGAAGAGGTCGAGAAACGCGCCGCAGAAATTGAGGCGGGCGCGGAGCCGGCCTCCGAATGAGTGCTGCGCAGGCCTGATGTCTCGCCGTCGGTGCCGTCCCGAGTCCCGCGGCTGTCCAGGCGTTCTGCCTGCGTGAGTGACCGCCGTGGGTGTCCTACGTCGAGATGAGCGCGGTCATTCGAGGTAGCGATCGAGCACCACGGTCGGCACATCGCCGCGCACCATGACCTCGGGAAAGACGTAGGAGGGCACCCTGTCCAGGGTCAGCGCCTGCATCAGCGTGCCGCTTCGGGCGGGGTCATGCAGAGCGATCCGCAAGTCGCGCGATGTCGCGAAGTCGTCGAGCGCGGCGCGCAGCGGGCTTTTGGGCGGGGTGAAGACCGCGAAGGCGACCGGGCCGGTCCGGCCCAGCAGAAGGTCCGAGTTGAACAGCCGGTCGGCATGGGCGCCGATCAGGTCGAGATCGCTGCGGATTTCCTCGGCATAGGGATCGGCGCCGCGCAGGGCGCGGGCGACGATCTGCGGCTCATCCAGCAGCAGCGCGCGGATTTCGGCCCCGAAGGCCGCCCGTTGCGCGGGGGTCAGGTCCAGCCCCTCGGCGCTGGCGGGCGCGGACAAGGCGCCCAGTCCGATGGCCAAGGCAAGCGGGCGCATCAGCCCTCCGAACGGACCTCGTCCACGATCTCGCGCATGACGTCGAGCGGCGCATAGCCACGCACCATTTCGGAGTCGAAGACGAAAGTGGGGGTGCCGGTGATCTGCAGGCGCTGCGCCAGAATCTGGTTGGATTGCAGCGCCTCGTTCACGGGATCCGAGGACATCGCGGCCATTATCGCGTCGGTCTCGAGCCCCAGCGTGTTCGACAGTTCTGTCAGGCTGGCCTCCGTTACGTCGGCGCGCTGGGTCATCAGCGCATCCGAGACCAGCTTGTAGGCCTCGTCCCCGGCCACGGTCTTGACGGCTACGGCAAAGCGCGAGGCCAGAAGGGATTGTTCGCCCAGGATGGGGAATTCCTTGATGATGTAACGGATATTGCCGTCGCTTTCGATCAGCTCGGCCACCTCCGGATGCGCGCGCTTGCAATAGCCGCAGCGATAGTCGAGGAATTCGACGACGGTGATGTCGCCCTCGGGATTGCCGCCGACCCAGGAATGGCCGTCCTCGAAAAGCGCCTCGCGATTCTGGGCGACCAGCTCCACATCGGCCTGGGCCTCGGCCACGGCCTGGCGTTGTTCCAGGACGCCGATGGCTTCCATCAGCACCTCGGGGTTGTCCAGCAGATAGGCCCGAACCTCGGCCCGGAACGCGCTGCGCTCGGTCTCGGTCATGTTGTCGAGGTCCAGCGCAAGCGCGGGTGTGGCGGCCAGCGCGAGGGCGGCGAGGGTCGGTCGCAGGATCGGGCGCATATCGGGGTCTCCGGTCAGGTCAGTTTCGGGCAGCATCCAGCACGTCCTGTGCCCGGCGCCATGCGGCAGAGCCGCGCGGCAGCCGGTCGACCGCCCGTGTCGCGTGCACCCTAGCATCCTGCATCCGGCCCGCAAGCGCATAGCGTTCCGCGGTCGCCAGCGAGGCTAGCCCCGGCTGGCCGGAACGGGCATAGGCTTGGCCCAGGTCGCGCAGGATGCGGCCATCGCGAAAGTCGCGGGCGCGGGCGCGTTCCAGTACCTGCACCGCGCGCGCGGCGGCATCCGCGCCGTCGAGCGTCAGCAGCGACCGGCCCAGCCCGCCAAGGATCAGGGCGTTGTCCGGGGCCAGGGCGCTGGCATTGCGATAGGCCTGGGCGGCGGCGCTGAATCGGCGGCTTTCCAGCAGGATCTGGCCGAACAGCTCGTAGAGATAGGGATCGTCGGGATGGGCCGCGACAAGGGCCTGCATCTCGCGGATCGCGCCAGCCGCATCGGCCTGGCGGTGCAGGGCGATGGCCCGGCGCATTCGCCCTGTCTGGCTGTCATCGTCGCGCACCCGGCGCAGGGTCCAGCCGGGATTGCGGGTAAAGGCCGAAAGCTTGCCATGGGCGCGGGCGAACCAGTAATCGAATTGCGCATCCCCGGTGCCGTCACCGGGATTGGCCGCGACCAGCCCCCGCATGGCGCGCAGCCGGGCCGAGGTCAGCGGATGGGTGCGGGCATAGGGGTCCTGGCGGCCGATCGACAGCGCCTCTTGCCCGCGGAAGATATCCAGAACCTCGACCGCGCCCGCCGGGTCGACCCCGGCGCGCAGCATGTATCGGATGCTGCTCTGGTCGGCGGCGCTTTCCTCGGCGCGGGTATGGGCGAAGAAACGGCGCATGGCCGATCCGTTTGCGCCGGCTGCAACGCCGGCGGCGGCATCCGCCTGGCCGGTCGAGATGGCCACGGCGGCGGCCAGTGCCATGCCGAACCCGGCGGCGTTGCGCGCGGTGCCCAGGTTGGCCTGCCGGCGGGCCATGTGGCCATTGGCGATATGGGCGGCCTCGTGGGCGATCACCGATTGCAGCTGGGCGGCACGCTCCATCTTCAGGATCAGCCCTGTATGCAGGAAGATCGCGTCGCCCCCCAGCACGAAGGCATTGAGCGACGCGTCATCGACCATGAGAATCCGGACCCGACCCGGATCGAGCCCGGCGGCCCGCAGGACCGGCGCGGCCAGTCGCGTCAGCGCATGTTCGATATCCGGATCACGGATCAGGTTGACGGCCCGGGCGGGCAGGGCCGCGACCAGCAGCATCGCCACTGCCAGAAGGGCCGGGATCGACGCGCGCCGGCGGCGGGAACGGGCAAGGTGCATTGACGGGCTCCGCGTGGTCGGGGCAGACAGTTGGCAAGGACAACACCGGAAACAATAGAGGCGGGCCGATGCGGAACTCAAGACGGGGCGAGGTCGATCCCTTCATCGTGATGGACGTGATGGAACGGGCCCGCCAGGCCGAGGCGGCGGGGCGTCACGTGATCCACATGGAAGTGGGCCAACCGGGCACCGGGGCGCCCCGGGCGGCGTTGGACCGGCTTGCCGCCGACATGGCCGCCGGACCGCTGGGCTATACCGTCGCGCTTGGCCTGCCCGAGTTGCGCGCACGGATCGCGCAGCATTACGGCGACTGGTATGACGTGGACCTCGACCCGGCACGCGTGGTGGTCACCGCCGGGGCCTCGGGGGCGTTCCTTCTGGCCTTTTCGGCGCTGTTCGATACCGGCGACCGGGTCGGGCTGGGCGCGCCTTGCTATCCCAGCTATCGCCAGATCCTGCGGGCGCTGGACCTGGTGCCGGTGGACATGCCCACGACCCTTGCCAACCGGATGCAGCCGGTGGCCGCTGACGTGGCCACCCATGACCTGCAGGGGCTTCTGGTGGCCTCGCCCGCCAATCCAACGGGCACGATGCTGGGCAAGGCGGAGCTGACCGACCTGGCCGGGGCCTGCGCCGACCGCGACGCGGCGCTGATCAGCGACGAGATCTATCACGGCATCGACTACGAACACAGGCCCGTTACCGCGCTCGAGGTCACGGACGAGACCTACGTGATCAACTCGTTTTCCAAGTATTTCTCGATGACCGGCTGGCGCGTGGGCTGGATGGTCGTACCCGAGGATCATGTCCGCCGGATCGAGCGGCTGGCCCAGAACATGTTCATCTGCCCCACCCATGCCAGTCAGCGGCTGGCGCTGCATGCCATGGATTGCCCCGAGGACCTGAATGCGAACCTGGCCGTCTATCGCGAGAATCGACGCCTCATGCTCGAGGGGCTGCCCAGGGCCGGGTTTAACCGGATCGCGCCGCCGGACGGGGCCTTTTACGTCTATGCCGATGTCAGCGAGATGACCGATGATGCGTTGGGCTTTGCCGCCGAAATCCTCGACAGCGCGGGTGTGGCGGTGACGCCGGGGCTGGATTTCGACCCGGTCGAGGGGCGGCACTGGCTACGCTTTTCCTATGCCCGGGCTACCGAGGATATCCGCGAGGGGCTGGCGCGGCTGACGCGCTTCATGGCCGAGCGGGGGGCGGGGTGATGGCGCGCAGTTTGCACCTGTTCGCGGGGTTGATCGCGGCCTGTCTTGTCCTGGCTCTTGTGCTTGCCGGGCCGGTCCGGGCCCAGGGCTTTTCCGGGCTGGCCCGCCTGGATGCCGAGGCGAGCGGGGTGCGCGACACGCGCAGCGGGCTGGAAGTCGAGCTCTATCTCAGCCAGGTCGTCCCCTGGCGCGTCTTCCTGCTGGATGAGCCGCGCCGCCTGGTGTTGGATTTCCGCGAGGTCGACTGGCGCGGCGCCGATACCGCGATGATCGACGGGGAAATGGCCACGGGGCTGCGCACCGGGGCGCTGCGACCGGGCTGGTCGCGGATGCTCCTGGACTTGGCCGGGCCGATGCGTATCGAAGAGGCCGGCATGCAAGTCAGCGAAACCGACGGCACCGCGCATCTGGTGGTGCGCTTGGGGACCACGGATGCCGAGAGCTTTGCCGATGCCGCCGGGCCCCCTCACGATCCCGATTGGGATTTCCTTATGGACTCCGATCCGGGGCAGGGGGTGGACCCGGCCCCCGAGGACGATCTTGTCGTCGTGATCGACCCCGGCCATGGCGGCATCGACCCCGGCGCCCAGCATGGCGGCGTGACCGAGGCCGACCTGATGCTCGAACTGGGCTACGAGGTGGCGCGCGCGGTCGACCGGATGGAGGGTGTCACGCCCTACCTGACGCGCGAGGCGGATGTCTTCGTGCCCCTGCAGGAACGGCTGACCCTGGCCCGCGCGGTGGGGGCGGACCTGTTCATCTCGCTGCATGCCGACGCGCTGGAGGGGCTGCAGGCCACCGGTGCCAGCGTCTATACCCTCGCCGACGAGGCCACTGACGCGGCCACGCAGCGTATCGCAGAACGCCATGACCGGGGCGACATCGTGGCCGGTCTGGACCTGTCGGGCCAGGACGACGAGGTGGCGAAGATCCTCATGGACCTTGCCCGGCTGGAAACCGGCCCGGCGGGCGACCGCTTTGCCGCGGCGCTGGTTACGGCACTGAAGGATCGCGGCGCCCCGCTGACCCGCCGTCCACGTCGCGCTGAATTGCTGGCGGTGCTGACCAGCGCGGATTTCCCGGCGGTCCTGCTCGAGGTCGGGTTCCTGTCCCATGACGGCGACCGCGACCGGCTGTCCAGCCCCGAGGGCCGCCGCCCCATCGTCGAGGGCTTGGTCCTGGCCATCGACCGCTGGATGATCGAGGAACAGGCGCTGGCGCCACTCAGGCGGCAATAGGGTGCCTAGACGCCGGTGAATTTCGCCAGCCAGACGCTGTGCCCCCCGCAGGCGGGATCCTCGGGCGTGAAATCCAGCAGTTTGAAGTGGTTCTCGGCCAGCAGCGCGCGATATTCGTCGGGTGCGAGCGAGGCATGGTAGACCGGCGCCCCCGCCGCGTCGCCCCAGACCTCGCCCTCTTCGGGGCCGGTCGTCAACATCAGCGCCGCGCCGGGCGACGCGTGCCGCCGGAAGATCGGGAACATCTTGCGCTGTTCGTCGGGGGACAGGTGAAAGAAGCTGTCCCAGGCCAGGATCGCGTCGAAGGGCTGGCCGATGGCAAGGGTGCGCATGTCGGCCAGGTGCGCCGTCGCCTGCGGCAGGTTGGTGCGGAAATGCGCGACCATGCGCGCCGCGGCATCCACGCCGGTGACACGCAGCCCGCGTTCCGACAGGTAGGCGGCGATGGGCAGACCGGTGCCGCACCCGACGTCGAGCAGGCGCCGGCGCCCGCCATGGGACGGCGCCACGCCGACCATGCGGTCAAGCCAGCGCCGTTCGGTCAGCGTGCGGGCGCGCCGGCGCAGAAAGTCGTCGGCGACCCGGTCATAGGTTTCGATCGTCGAGTCGGTGCTGGCGGGGTTTGTCATGCCCCGGGGTTTGACCGTCCGGGGCGCGCCCCGCAAGCGTCCGGTCGGGAAGGGCGGTCAAACCGGCAAGCATTGGCCGAAACCCTGCATTGGGCTTTTGACCCCGCGCCGAAGGCCCCATATAAGCCTAGGCCAGCAAATGGGGGCCGCGCGCCGCATGGTTCTACGATTCATTCTGTCCTTCTTCGGTAGCATCTTTTCGATGCTGACCCTGGGCGCCGGTATGGCAGCCCTGACGCTTGGCGCGATTTTCTACATGTATGGCAAGGACTTGCCGACGCATGAAACGCTTTCGAGCTACCAGCCCAAGACCGCCAGCCGGATCTATTCGGCCGAGGGGCGCATCATCGACGAATTCGCCACCGAAAAGCGGCTCTATACCCCGATCGAGGAAATCCCCGACTTCGTCAAACACGCTTTCGTGAGTGCCGAGGACAAGGATTTCTATACCCATGACGGCTATAGCGTGACCGCGATCCTGTCGGCGGTGCGCGACATGATCACCTCGCGCGGGGAAACCGTGCGCGGCGGCTCGACCATCACCCAGCAGGTCGCCAAGAACCTGCTGCTGGACGGCTCGCGCACCATCGAACGCAAGGTGCAGGAAATCATCCTGGCCCCCCGGCTGGAGGAAACGCTCGGCAAGGATGGGGTGCTGGAAATCTATCTCAACGAGATTTTTCTCGGCCAGAATTCCTTTGGCGTGACGGCGGCGGCCCGGACCTATTTCAACAAGCCGTTGTCCGAGCTGACCCCGGGCGAGGCGGCCTACATGGCCTCGGTCACGCGGCGGCCCTCGGACATGCACCCGGTGCGCGACCGCGAAATCGCCATCTTCCGGCGCAACAACACCCTGCGCGAGATGTTCGAGAACGGCTATATCGACCGCGACACTTACGAGTCCGAACGCACCGAGCCGTTGCTGAGCGTGCAGAACGGCGATTACCCCTCTTATGCCGAGGCCGCGGCGCGGCGCGATTATTTCACCGACGAGATCCGCCGCCAGCTGGACCGGAATTTCGACGGCCGGGATTTCAGCGCGGCCGGCCTGTCCGTACGCGCCACGATCGAGCCCGACATGCAGGCCGCCGCGCGGGATGCGCTGCGCCGGGCCTTGTGGGATTACGACCGGTCCCGGGGCCGTTGGCGCGGCACCGATCTGAGCGTGCCTGTCGAGGTTCTGGAGGACGAAAACGCCTGGCGCGCGGCGCTGGCGGATACCCGCGTGGCGCGCGGGATTTCCTATCGCGGCGACTGGCTGCCCGCCGTTGTCCTGGATATCGAGGACCAGCGGTTGATCGTCGGCATCGAGGGCGTGGCCACGGACGATCCGCGCGGCAACACCGTGCCGCGCAGCGATACCGCCTGGTTCAGCGGCAACCTGTTCGACAATTTCGACCGGGGCGACGTGATCCACGTGGCCGCGATCCGGGACGGCGACAGTTTCGATCGCTGGTCGCTGCGCCAGGTGCCAGAGGTGCAGGGAGGCTTCATGGCCATGGACGCGAATACCGGCCGGGTCATCGCCATGCAGGGCGGCTTCGCCTTCGAACATTCCGAGCTGAACCGCACCACACAAGCCAATCGCCAGCCGGGCTCGTCCTTCAAGCCGTTCGTCTATGCGGCGGCGCTGGACTCGGGCTGGACCCCGGCCACAATCGTCGTCGACGCCCCTATCGAGGTGCGCGCCGGCGGCGAGGTCTGGCGCCCGATGAATGCCAGCGACCGCTTCTATGGCCCGACACCGCTGCGCACCGGGATCGAACAGTCCCGCAACATCATGACCGTGCGCCTGGCGCAGGAAATCGGCATGGATGTCATCGCCTCCTACGCCGAGGAATTCGGCGTCTACGACCAGATGAACCAGTATCTCGCCGCCGCCCTGGGCTCCGAGGAAACCACGCTGTTCAAGATGGTGTCGGCCTACGCGATGTTCGCCAATGGCGGCGAACGGGTGCAACCCACGCTGATCGACCGGGTGCAGAACCGCTTTGGCGAGACGGTCTATTCCCACGACCGGGCCGAGGGCAACCGGCGGGTCTGCGTGAACTGCGATGACGTGTCCCTGCCCGAGGGCAGCGCCCCGCGCGTGGTCAACCAGCGCGACCGGGTGATGAACGCTGTCACCGCCTATCAGCTGACCTCGATGATGCGCGGCGTGGTCGATCGGGGCACCGCCAGCGGCGCGATCAACCTGCCGGTGCCGATCGCCGGCAAGACCGGCACCACCAACGATGCCAAGGACGTGTGGTTCGTGGGCTTTTCCAGCAACATCGTCGCGGGCTGCTATATCGGCTTCGACACGCCGCGCAGCCTAGGCCGGGGCGCCTCTGGGGGCGGGCTGTGCGGCCCGGTCTTCCAGCGTTTCATGGAACAGGCGATCGCGCGCTATGGCGGCGGGCCCTTCGACGTGCCCGAGAACTGCCAGTTCATCAGCATCGACCGGTTCAGCGGCGCGCGCCTGCCCGATGGCGCCAGCGGCCCGAACGTGGTGCGTGAGTGTTTCCGCGCCGGCGAGGAACCGGTCTTCGGCATTACCTTCGATGGCGGCTTCGCCATGGCCGGCGACCTGCCGCTTTTCGACGAGGTCGCACAATCGCGCGGCGTGCAGGTTCAGACCAATACCGGCGGCACGGCCACGGTGAACGAGAATGCCAGCTTCGGCTCGATCAGCTCGGGCGGGCTTTACTGACTTACTGACCTTCCCCGCGATGGGCCGCTTGTCGGGCCTTGCCCGCTGAGCTATCACCGCCCAAACCACCAACCAGAACGGGAAACCCATGCGCGCCGAGACGCAGAACATCGTTGCCGAGATCGAAAAGAGCCTCGAATTGCTGGCCCAGCGTATGGATTGGGACACGGCGCGGCACCGCATGGAGGAATTCAACGCCCGCGTCGAGGACCCAAACCTGTGGGACGACCCGGACGCGGCGCAGAAACTCATGCGCGATCGCCAGTCCCTGCTGGACCAGATCGAGACCTACGAAGCCATCCGGCAGGACCTCAGCGACCAGCAGGAACTGATCGAGCTGGGCGAGATGGAAGACGACCAGGACGTCGTGACCGAGGCCGAAGACGCGCTGAAATCCCTGCGCGACACGGCGGCCAAAAAAGAGCTCGAGGCGCTTTTGAACGGCGAGGCGGATGCCAACGACACCTTCCTGGAGATCAACGCCGGGGCCGGTGGCACAGAGGCCTGCGACTGGGCGCAGATGTTGCAGCGCATGTATGTCCGCTGGGCGGAAAAGAAGGGCTACAAGGTCGAACTGCAATCCGAGGAACCGGGCGGCGAGGCCGGGATCAAGTCCGTTGCCTACAAGATTTCCGGCCACAATGCCTATGGCTGGCTGAAATCCGAAAGCGGCGTGCATCGCCTGGTGCGTATCTCGCCCTTCGGCAAGGGCACGCGCGAAACCTCCTTCGCCTCGGTCTGGGTCTACCCGGTGGTGGACGACAATATCGAAATCGAGGTGAACCCCGCCGATATCCGCATCGACACCTTCCGGTCCTCGGGGGCGGGCGGCCAGCACGTCAACACGACCGACTCTGCGGTGCGGATCACCCACCACCCGACGGGCATCGTCGTCACCTCCTCGGAAAAATCCCAGCACCAGAACCGCGATATCGCCATGAAGGCGCTGAAATCGCGGCTCTATCAACTGGAACTGGACCGGCGCAACGCCGACATCAACGAGGCCCATGAGAGCAAGGGCAGCGCGGGCTGGGGCAACCAGATCCGCTCCTACGTCCTGCAGCCCTACCAGATGGTCAAGGACCTGCGCACCGGCGTCGAAACCTCGGATACCTCCGGGGTGCTGGATGGCGACCTCGATCCGTTCATGGCGGCCACGCTGGCCATGGATGTCAGCGGCAAAAGCCGCGCCGAAGCCGCCGCCGAGGAGTGAACCGCCGCGGGACTTGACGGCGGCCGGACCGGTCGGGAACATGATCCCGAGGGAGGATCACGATGACCGACACCTTCGAGGCGCCCGCGGCCTCGCCGCGCCCCGAGATCGCGACCCTGCGGATGACCGATATCCGCCACGCGCTGGTCTGCGGCTGGCGGGATTTCCGGCGCGCCCCGCAATTCGGGCTGTTCTTCTCGGCGGTTTATGTCCTGGGCGGTTTCCTGATGGTGTTCCTGTCGGCGGGGCATGTGACCTGGGTTCTGGCGACCTCTCTGGGCTTTCCGCTGGCCGCGCCGTTTGCTGCCGTGGGCCTTTACGAGGTCAGCCGGCGGCTCGAGCAGGGGAAGGCGTTGGACTGGTACAAGGTGCTTGGCGTTGTCTGGGATGAACGCAAGCGCCAAGTCCCCTGGATGGGGGCGATCATCGTCATCTACTTCTTGTTCTGGACCTTCTTCGCCCACATGCTTTTCGCGCTCATCATGGGCGTATCGAAGATGCGTAGCGCCTCGCTCGAGGCCTTCCTGACGCCCGAGGGGCTGACACTCATCGTGGTGGAACTGGTGGTGGGTGCGGCTGCGGCCTTCCTGCTGTTCGCGCTGACCGTGGTCAGCCTGCCGCTGGTGCTGGAGAAGGAGGTGGATTTCATGACCGCCATGTTGCTCAGCATCGAGACGGTGCGGCGCAATCTGACGGTCATGCTGGTCTGGGCGGTGATCATCGCGGTGATCAGCCTGCTGGGCCTGCTGCCGGCCTTCCTGGGACTGATGCTGGCGCTGCCCCTGCTGGGCCACGCGACCTGGCACATGTATCGCCGGGCGCTGATCCATCCCTCGCCTGGCGGGCGCTAGGCCGACGGCGCCATGAAAAACACCCCCGCATTTGCCATGCGGGGGCGGCTTTTACCTGTCCGGCCGTCCGGAGGTGATCAACCCTTGGTTTCCGCCTTGGCCTCGGCCTTGGTTTCCGCCTTGGCCTCGGCCTTGGGTTCGGCCTTTGCCGCCGGGGCCGCCGCCGATGCGCGGTTCGCGCCGCCGGCATTCAGCGGATC
Source organism: Alphaproteobacteria bacterium (assembly GCA_009908505.1). Classification (GTDB taxonomy): domain Bacteria; phylum Pseudomonadota; class Alphaproteobacteria; order Rhodobacterales; family Rhodobacteraceae; genus Salibaculum. The sequence continues at coordinate 20,616 of JAAAPD010000030.1, forward strand.
GTCCTGGCGCTGTACCGAGCCCTCGAAATGGGCGCCGGATTCTATGGCGATGGTCTTGTGGATGATGTCGCCCTCGACCCGGGCGGTCGAGGTCAGGCGCACCTTGAGCCCGCGCACGGTGCCCACGACACGGCCATGCACGACCACGTCGTCGGACACGCACTCGCCGTTCACGGTCGCGCCCTCGCCGATGGTCAGAAGATGGGCGCGGATATCGCCATCCAGGGTGCCTTCGATGTTGACGTCGCCGCTGGTTTTCAGGTTGCCGGTGATATGCAGGTCCGCGGACAGCGAGGATGCCGGCGGCTTGGCCTTGCTTGCCGACCGAAAATCGCCGCCCGACGACGACGCGGGGGCCGGTTTGGTCGCAGTGCTGTCGGTGGACGTGGCAGAGGACTTGTCCTCGGCCGCGGGGCCGGGTTCGTTGATTTTGCTTTTAGAAAACATCTTGTCCAGCTCTTATGTAGGTCATGGGGTTGACGGCCGACCCACCCACGCGGATTTCGTAGTGCAGGTGCGGGCCCGTCGATCTTCCGGAATTGCCAATATCACCGATACGATCCCCGCGCGAGACCCTTTGTCCGACTTCCACGCGAATCCGGCTCTGGTGGGCATAACGGGTCTCGATTCCGAAGGAGTGTCGGATCTTGACCAGGCGGCCATAGCCCGAAGACCAGCCCGCGAAGGTGACGACCCCGTCGGCGGGGGCATAGATCGGGGTGCCGATCGGGGCGGCGAAATCGGTGCCGTTATGCATCCGGCCCCAGCGCATGCCGTAGCCGCTGGTAAAGCGGAACCCGGCCTTGACGGGCATGTCGAAGGGGATGCGTTCGGCGGCGATGCGATACATGTTCAACCGGTCCATCTGGCGCAGGATCGAATTGGCGCGCTCGGCGTCCGGGTCGTTGGGGCCGCCGCGGGTCGAGAATTGCAGCGGGGTCAGCGGCCCGCCGGTGCCTGAATAGCCGCTACGCACGGTGCTGAGAACCTGGTCGGGATCCATCCCGGCGGCACGGAACATCTCGTCCAGCGGCTCGACGGAAACGGTAAAGGCCTCTTCGAGCTGGCTGAAGATCGCGTCGTTCTTTTCCTGCAACAGGCGCAGTTCCAGTTCCATCTCGGCCGCCTGTTCGAGTGCGAATTCGGCGTCCGAGGCGATCTTGTCGCGTTCTTCGGCGGTTTCGGCCAGGGCGGCGGCCAGAAGGTCCACTGTGCCGGCCGCATCGGCGCTGCCGCCGGTGCCGGGCAGAACGTCGCCGTTCCCATCCAGCGCGGCCTGCAACGCATCCACGCGTTCCTGGGCCTCGGTGCGATCGGCCATGGTGCGGCGCAGTGTGGCCTGAATCACCTCGATCCCGGTTTCCAGTTCGCGGCGGCGCTCCTCGGAGCGCAGCAGGTCCGACTGCATCAGCGAGATCTGTTCCAGAGCCGAATTGAACCGCTGCTGGGCGGCGATAGCCTCGGCGGCGCGCTGATCGCGTTCGGTCGACAGCACGTTGAGCCGTTCTTCATAGGTCATCTGGTCGCGCAGGGCTTGGGCGCGGAAATTGCCCGCCCCGATGCTGTCCATGATCAGGATCGCGGTGGCCACGATGGTCCAGGCCACCAGAAGCGCGCTGCCCGACCACGCCATGAGCTGTGTGGCGGGGCGCAGGCGGATGAAACGGGTCTGGTCATCGGAGCGAAGGAACAGCCGTTTCTCGGGAAAGCGGCGTTCCATGAACACGTGCAATTTGTGCTTAAGCCCTGTCATCACGTCGTATGTCCTGTCCCCGTCTCGGTCTTGGAATGCACGGCCCAAGGGATCGAAACATTCGAAAAACGGGATACAGGGGCGGGGACTCTGTCGCAAGGATTTTAAGCGTCATTGCGACAATTCCCGGCATTTTCCGGCATTTGGGCGATTATTCGCCGACCGGGCGGCCGTCGGCCAGGGGCCAGTAGAAATCCGGGGGCAAGCCCGCCTCGGCGCGCTTCTCCTCGTTGAAGGGCGGCTTCAGGGGGCCGTGAAAATAGCGCCTGACAAGGCCGTGAAAGGCGTCCCTGGGGTCGGCGTTTTCGCGCCCGCACAGGAAGTGGCACCACTTGGAGCCATAGGCGACATGGTGCACTTCCTCGGCGTAGATCACCCGCATGGCCTCGACCGCCTGGGTCACGCCGGCCGCCTCGAAGATCTCGATCATGCCTGGGGTCACGTCCAGCCCGCGTGCCTCCAGCACCATCGGCACAACGGCAAGCCGGCCCATCAGGTCGTCCGCCGTATCCTCGGCGGCGCGCCACATGCCGGCATGGGCGGGCAGGGCGCCGTAATGGCTGCCCATCGCCTCAAGACAGTCGCAGATCAGGTTGAAATGCTTGGATTCCTCGTCGGCGGACTTGACCCAGTCATCATAGAATCCGGGCGGCATCGCCACATCGGTGAATCGCGCGATGATGTCCCAGTGCAGGTCCACCGCGTTCAGCTCGATATGGGCGACAGCATGCAGGATCGCCGTGCGCCCGGCCTCGGAGCCGGGGCGGCGGCGCGGCACGTCGCGCGGGTCCAGTAAGTCGGGTTTCGCGGGCCGGGCGGGCCGGTCGGGCGGATCGGCGGTGCCGATCCTGGGCATCTCGCCCGCCGCGCGGGCGGCCCACCATTGGGCGGCATGGCGGCGCGACAGGGCGGTCTTTTCGCGGCCATCGGCGGTGCGCAGCACCTCTTCGGCCATTTGGGCAAGCGGTTTCATGGCGCCGGGTTTCGCCCGGCGGCCGCCCCAGGTCAAGCCGCTCCGCCCCCGTTTCCGGGCCGCCAAGCCCGCTCGTCAAAGGGCGCGCACCGCCTCCAGCACTTCGTCGGCATGACCGTCGACCTTGACCTTGGGCCAGACCCGGGCAATACGCCCCCCGGCATCGACAAGAACCGTGGTGCGGGTGATCCCCTCGAAGGTCTTGCCATACATCTTCTTTTCGCCCCAGACACCGTAGGTTTCGCAGACATCCCCCTCGGCATCCGATAGCAGGGCCACCTTCAGCTCATACTTGGCGACGAAATTTTCGTGCTTCTTGACGCTGTCCTTCGAAATGCCCAGCACCGTCGCGTCCGAGGCGGCAAAATCTTCAAGCAGCCCGGTGAAGGCGATGGCCTCCTTCGTGCAGCCCGGCGTGTTGTCCTTGGGATAGAAGAACAGCACCACCGGCCCGCCCGCGTGGTCGGACAGGGTCACCTGGCCGCCGCCATCGCGGGGCAGGGTGAAATCGGGGGCGGGACTACCGGGTTGGGGTGTGGCCATGATCTGTCCTTTCTTACTGTCATTCCCCTTTGCGTTCTAGCCCGGCTTGGCGGAGAATAAAGCCCCATGCAGGACGAGCAGGCAGAGACTTCAGGCGGGGCGCCCGAGCCGGACAGGACCCGGAACGCGGCGTCGCAACCGGGCGAAAGGCGGCGCTACTGGCGGCGGCGCCTGGTCCGGCGCGCCGTGCTGCTCGCGGTCCTTGCGCCGGTCGCCGCGGTGCTGCTCGTTGCGGTGATGATGATCGGCAGAGAAGTGGCCGCGCCCAGCTGGTTGACCGAAAGGGTCGAGGCCCGCGCCGAACAGGCGCTGGCCGGCGGCAGCCTGGACTTCGGCGAGATGACCCTGACGGTGGGCCGCGACCTGCACCCGCGCGTCGTGTTGCGCAATTCGGTCCTGCGCGATCGCGACGGGATCCCGCTGGCGCGCGTGCCGCGCATCGAGGGCCTGGTTTCGCCGCGCGGCGTGCTTCAGGGCCGGTTGCTGGCGCAAGAGGTGGTCCTGTCGGGGGCGCAGGTGCAACTGCGCCGCGCCGCCGACGGGACGGTCGCCGTGGCCTTTGACACGGCCGCCGGCGAAGCCGGGCGCGCAGATACCTTTCTGGACCTGATCGACCAGCTGGACGCCATGTTCGCCCGCGGCGCGCTGGAGGCGCTGGAACAGGTGCGGGCGACGGGGCTGATCATCAACTATTCCGATGCGCGGGCGGGGCGCAACTGGACGGTGGACAACGGCCGCATCACCCTGGACCTGCGCGACGCGGCGACCGTCCTGTCGGCCCATGTCGCGCTGCTGTCGGGGCGCGCCTATGTAAGCACGGCGGAATTCACCTATCGCAGCCCGCGCGGCAGCGCCGAGGCGGAGTTCGGCGCCACCATCACCGAGATGGCGGCCGCAGACATCGCCAGCCAGTCACCCTTGCTCAGTTGGCTGGGTGTTCTGGATGCGCCGATCTCGGGGGCGCTGCGGGGCGTGGTCGACGAGGCCGGCGCCCTGACCACGGCCAGCGCCACGTTGCAGATCGGCCAGGGGCGCCTGCAACCGACGGCCCAGACCCGGCCAATTCCCTTCGAGGGCGCCCGCACCTACCTGTCCTACGAGCCCGCCCAGGGCCGGCTTGGCTTCGACCTGATCGAGGTGGACAGCGACTGGGGATCGCTCAGCGGCACCGGCCACGCCTACTTGCGGGAATTCGACCAGGGCTGGCCCGGGGCGATCCTGGGCCAGGTGCGGATCGGCGAGATGCGGATCAATCCAGCCGACCTTTACCCCGAGCCGCGCGAAATTGGCGCTGCCAGTGCGGATTTCCGCCTGCGGCTCGATCCGTTCACGCTGGACCTGGGCCAGGCGGTGTTGGAAAACGAGGGTGCGCCGCTTAGCCTGTCCGGCCGCGTGCGTGCCGCGCCCGAGGGCTGGGCCGTGGCCGTCGATGCCGCCGCCAAGCGTCTGGACACGCGCACCGCCTTCGCGCTCTGGCCCGAGGCCTTCAAGCCGCGCACGCGGGACTGGTTCGCGAACAACCTGCTGAGCGGCACCCTGTCGGACCTGACCTATGTGCACCGCTCGGAGCCGGGACAGGCGCCGCGCACGGCGCTGAGTCTCGATTTCTCCGGGGCCGCGATACGGGCCTTGGGCGATTTGCCCACGATCGAGGCGGGGGCCGGGTCGCTGTCCGAGATCGACCGGCGCCTCGTCGTCACGCTCGACCGGGGGCACATGGCCGCCGCCCAGGGCGGCCGGCTGGACCTGGGGGGATCGGTCATGACGATCCCGCGCACCGGCCCCAACCCGCCGGCCCGCTTCGATCTGTCGATCGACGGCACGATCACCGCCGCCATGTCGGTGCTGTCGGGGCCGCCCTTCAATGCCCTGGCCGGGTCGGATCTGCCGGTCACCCTGGCCGATGGTCGGGCCGGAATCGACCTGACGCTGGAGACGATCCTGAAAAAGGATGTCCCGCGCGCCGACCGCACTTGGCAGGCACAGGCGCGGCTGCGCGGCGTCCGGTCCGAGGTGCTGGTCCCGGACCGGGCCTTGTCGGCCTCGGCCCTGTCGGTGCAGGCCGATCCTGACAGCCTGACCATCAGCGGCGGCGTCGAGGTGGACGGCCTGCCGGTCCAGGCGGTCTATGCGCGCGCCCTGGGGCCGGGCTCCGAGGGGACCGGGCGCATCACTGCCGATGTCCCGCTTGGTCCGCGCTTCCTGCGGGTCTTCGACATCGCCCTGCCGCCGGGCGCCGTGACGGGGGCGGGCACCGGGCAGCTGGCGCTCGACCTGTCGCAGGATGGCGGGCCGGGCTTCACGCTGGCCTCGGACCTGGCGGGGCTGGGCCTGTCGCTGCCCGCGATCGGCTGGTCCAAGCCCGCCGGGGCGACCGGGCGGCTTGACCTGGGCGGCCAGTTGGGCGGCACCCCGCGTATCGACCGCATAACGCTGGAGGCGGCGGGGCTTTCGGCCGCGGGCGCGATCACGCTTGCCCCCGGCGGCGGGTTGGAGCGGGCCCGGTTCAACCAGGTCCGGATCGGCGAATGGTTCGATGCGCCTTTGACGCTCGTCGGACGCGGGGCCGGGCAATCCGCCGAGATCCGCATGAACGGCGGCACGCTGGACCTGCGCCGCGCCCGCTTCGGCGCGGGCCGCGGCGAGGCCGGGCCGATGACCATCGCGCTGGACCGGCTGCAGGTCAGCGAAGGGATCGCCCTGACCGGGTTTCGCGGTGACTTCACGGGCGCCGGCGGCCTGTCGGGCACCTTCACCGGTGCGGTCAACGGGGGCACGCCGGTGCGGGGTACGCTTGTGCCGATGAACGGGCGGTCGGCCGTGCGTCTGCGCAGCACCGATGCGGGTGGCGTGTTCCGCGATGCGGGGCTGCTGGGCAACGGGTTCGGGGGCGAGATGGATCTGACCCTGCGTCCGGCCGGGGCCGACGGGGCCTATCTCGGCCGCCTCGAGGCCCGCGACCTGCGGGTACGTGATGCGCCGGCGCTGGCCTCCTTGCTCGACGCCATCTCGGTGGTCGGCCTGCTGGCGCAGATGGGCGGTCAGGGGCTGCTCTTCAACGACGTGGAGGCGGAATTCACCCTGACGCCCGATCGGATCACGGTGCAAAGCGCCAGCGCGGTCGGGCCGGGCCTCGGCCTGTCGCTGGACGGGGTCTACGGGCTGGCCGCCCGGCGCATGGATTTCCAGGGCGTGATCTCGCCCTTTTATGCGCTCAACGGGATCGGGGCGTTCCTGACCCGGCCCGGCGAGGGGCTGATCGGGTTCAATTTCACCCTCCAGGGATCGGTTGACAGCCCGCGCGTTCTGGTCAATCCGCTATCGGCACTGACCCCCGGCATGTTCCGGGACATCTTCCGTCGCCCGCCGCCGCAACCAACGCAATAGCCGCCCCATGAAACTTTCGGATTTCGATTTCGATCTGCCGGACGAGCTGATCGCCACCCGGCCCGCCCGCCCGCGCAGTTCCGCCCGCCTGCTGGTGGCCCGGGGCCCGTGCATCACCGACCGCCACGTGCGCGATCTGTGCGACGTGCTGCGCCCCGGCGACCGGCTGGTGCTGAACGACACCAAGGTGATCCCGGCGCGCCTGTTCGGCACCCGGACCCGTGGCGCGGCGCGGGCCCATATCGAGGTCACGCTGCTGGAACCGCGCGCCGATGGCACCTGGAGCGCGCTGGTCAAGCCGCTGCGCAAGCTCAAGGATGGCGAAGAGGTCGTGTTCTCGCGCGACCTTTCGGCCACGATGGAAGGACGCGAGGACGGGCAGGGGCGGTTGCGCTTCAACCTGGCGGGCGAGGATTTCGACGCCGCGCTCGAGGCTGCGGGCCAGATGCCGCTGCCGCCCTATATCGCCGCCAAGCGGCCCGCAGATGCCGCCGACAAGACCGACTACCAGACCATCTGGGCGAAAGAGACAGGCGCCGTGGCAGCGCCCACCGCATCCTTGCATTTCGAGGATTGGCTGCAGGCCGACCTGGCCGCCATGGGTGTCGCGTTCACCCATGTCACGCTGCATGTCGGCGCGGGCACCTTTCTGCCGGTCAAGGTCGATGACATCGCCGAGCACAAGATGCATGCCGAATGGGGCCGCGTCAGTCCGCAGGCCGCCGATGAGATCAACGCCACCCGCGCCGCCGGGGGCCGGATCATTCCGGTGGGTACGACCGCGCTGCGCCTGATCGAAAGCGCGGCGGGCGCGGGCGGCATCGCCCCCTGGGAGGGCAAGACCGACATCTTCATCACCCCCGGTTTCGACTTTCGTGTAACCGACGGCCTGATGACCAATTTCCACTTGCCCAAATCCACGCTGATGATGCTGGTCAGCGCCCTGATGGGGGTTGGCCGGATCAGGGCCATCTACGATCACGCGGTGCAAAACCGCTATCGCTTCTTCAGTTACGGGGACAGTTCGATCCTGTTTCCGCCCGGCGAATAGGCGCGGTCGAACCATCTGTTTTGCGGCGCGCAGGATTCCCGTTGAATCCCTTTGTCGCTGGCGTGATATGGCGGGACGCGAACGACACCGACTCGCCCCCGAGTCCCCCCTAGGATGACCACATGATACCGGTTCTGCGCAATTCCTGGCCCCTGTTCCTGGGCATGTTCATGTTGATGATGGGCAACGGCCTGCAATCGACCCTGCTGGGTGTGCGCGGCGGGTTGGAGAATTTCTCGACCTTCCAGATGTCCATCGTCATGTCGGGCTATTTCGCGGGGTTCCTGCTGGGGTCGCGGATCACTCCCGAACTGATCCGGCGCGTGGGCCATGTGCGGGTCTTCGCCGCGCTCGGCTCGGCCGTGTCGGCGGTGCTGATCCTCTATCCCGTGCTGGTCGATGTCTGGGCCTGGTCCATCGGGCGTGTGGTGATCGGCCTGTGCATCTCGGGCGTCTACATCACCGCCGAAAGCTGGCTGAACCATTCGGCCACGAACGAGACCCGCGGTCAGGCCCTGTCGGTCTACATGATCGTCCAGATGGGCGGCATCATCCTGGCGCAATACGTGCTGACCCTGGGCGATGCGTCGGGCTATGTGCTGTTCATCATCCCGTCGGTGCTGGTGTCGCTGGCCTTCGCGCCGATCCTGCTGTCGGTCTCGCCGACCCCGGCGACCGAGACCACGAAACGCATGCCCCTGCGCAATCTGGTCGAGGCCTCGCCGCTGGCCGCCGTGGGCATGTTCCTGCTGGGCGGGGTCTTTGCCGCGCAATTCGGCATGGTCGCGGTCTACGGCTCCGAGGCGGGGCTGTCCGTCGGGCAGATTTCTCTGCTGGTCTCGGTGATCTTCACAGCCTCGCTGGTGGCGCAATTCCCCATCGGCTGGCTGTCGGATCGCATGGACCGGCGCATCCTGATCGTCGGGGCCGCGGCGATTGGCGGGGCAGGCGGCCTCATCGCCGCGCTTCTGGGAAACAGTTTCATCCTGCTGCTGGTCGGGGCGGCCATGGTCGGGGGCATGTCCAACCCGCTCTATGCGCTGCTGATCGCCTATGCCAACGATTTCCTGGAACATGACGACATGCCGGCGGCCTCGGCCGGGTTCATCTTCATCAACGGGGTCGGGGCAATCCTGGGCCCGATCGTCATGGGCTATGCCATGGGTCAGTTGGGCGTCTATGCCTTCTGGCTGTTGGTGGCGATGCTGTTGCTGGGGCTGGCGGCCTATGGCCTCGTGCGGATGATCCAGCGTCCCACGGACGCCGATTTCAGCGTCGAGGACATGACCTCTTATGCGCCGCTCTCGCCGACTGGGTCGCCGGTTGCGGTCGAGGCGGCGCAGGAACTCTACATCGAAACTGAGTTGGAAGAGCAACAGTCCGATGACCATGCGTGAAACCGGTCGTTGCAAGGCCTTTGTCGTTCTGCGACGCTTTTGTGACAGGCAGGGACAGGTGGGATGAAAGGACAGGCCATGATCACCCCCGAGCAGATCGTCAGCTTCTGGCTGGACGAGGTGGGTCCAAAGGGCTGGTATTCCGTCGACGAGACGGTCGATACAGAGATACGCAAACGGTTCGGGGCGATTTGGCATGAGGCGCGCGAAGGCGCCTGTGGCCTGTGGCTGACCAACGCGGTCGGCACGCTGGGCTACATCATCCTGACCGATCAGTTTCCGCGGAACATGTTTCGTGACGATCCGCGCGCCTTCGACACCGATCGGTCGGCGCGCGCGGCCAGCAAGGTCGCCATCGACCGTGGCTGGGATACGCGCATCGCGGAGCCGGCGCGGCAGTTCTTCTACCTGCCGCTGGTGCATTCCGAGAACCTTTGCGACCAGGAACGCTGCGTGCGCCTGATGGCGGCCCGGATGCCGGAAACCGGGGCCGAAAACCTGCGCCATGCAAGGGCGCATCGCCTCGTGATCCGCGAATTCGGGCGTTTCCCCTATCGCAATTCCGCACTGGGCCGCGAAACCAGCGAGGCCGAGGCGGCCTGGATGAAGGACGGCGGCTACATGACGGCCCTTGCCGCCGTGGACGCCGTGGAGCCATCCCCGGCCTAGGGCCAGGGCGGCCGCCCCGTCGGGATTTGTGGCAAAAGCGATCAATTCGGGCCTTGGCGATTAAGCCGGTCGAAACCGGTCGTGCCTAGCCTGTGGTGGTATTGGCAATGGTCCCGGGGTCGCGTCACCGTGAAGCATGAACTGGTCAACCGGTCCGAAAGACTGGATCACTGGATGGTGGAACCTGATGGCGGGACAGGTGCCACCGGCGAACTGGCCCTGGCCGAGCAGATCATGAACATCATGGAGCAGGGCATCCTGGTCTGGACGGCAGACGGGGTCTGCGAATTGCACAATACCCGCATCTTCGACGTTCTGGAATTGAGGGGCGATGACCTTACCATCGGTACCACGCGCGCCGAATTCCGCGACCGCGCCGTGGCCCGGGGCGAGATGTCGGCCGAGGATCGCGAGGTCTCGGCGGCGCATATCAAGGCTCACCAGCCCTATTCCTTCGACCGGCACCTGCCATCGGGCAGGGTGGTCCTGACCAATGCGCGCCCGGCGCGCGGGGGCGGCTATGTCGTGACCTTCACCGACGTCACGCGCGAACGCACCGCGGCCCGGGAACTGACCCGCGCCAAGCGCGAGGCCGAGGCGGCCCAGAAAAAATCGCAGGAGGTGCTGGACCAGGAACGCGCCCGCCAGGTCCTGGCACGGCAGCTTTCCGAACTCGACGAATGGTTGCAGTCCTGCAAGTCCCTCGATGAGCTCTATAAGATCGTCACCCGCTTCATGGAGCGGTTGTTGCCCGGCTCCCAGGGCGAGCTGTATCTTTATTCGAATTCCCGCGACGGGCTGGTTGGTACCTGCAATTGGAACACGACCGATCTGCATCACCATATCGCCGCAGACAGCTGCTGGTCGCTCCGGCGGGGCCGCGCCTATGAATTTAGCGCCGAGGGCCTGTGTTTCCTGTGCGATCACGTGGCCGACCACGGCCACGAGGTCGCGGTGACAGAATACCTGTGCGTGCCCATCGTCGCCCATGGCGACACGGTGGGATTGCTGCACATTCGCTTCGGGTCGGGGCCGGGCACAGCGGCCGACCTGACGACGCATGGCGACCTGGCCTTGCGCTGCGCCGAACATATCGCCATGGCCATCGCCAATGTGAAGCTGCGGGACGAATTGCACGACCAGTCCATCCGCGACCCTCTGACCGGCCTCTACAACCGGCGCTATCTCATGGAGGCCCTTCGCCGCGAAATCGGCTTCGCCGATGGGGGCGGGGCGGGGTTCGGCCTGATTTCCCTGGATGCGGACAAGTTCAAGTCGTTCAACGACAATCACGGCCACGATGCCGGCGTCATGGTGTTGCGGGGGATCTGCGAACAGCTGTTCACAACCTTCGACCCGTCGGCCATCTGTTGCCGAATGGGGGGCGAGGAATTCGCCGTCTGCCTTCCGGGCAAGGATCTCGACCAGGCAGAGGCCGCTGCCGAGGCCATGCGCCAGAACATCGCCGTGCTTCAGATCCGCACGGCCTACACGACGCTGCCCAAGGTCACGGTTTCGGCCGGCGTGGCGGCTTATGCCGGCGGGTTCGGTGCCTCGCCCAACAGCCTTCTCAAATGCGCCGACGACGCGCTCTATCGCGCTAAAGACGGGGGGCGCAACCGGGTCTACCGTGCCGAATGCGGCGCGCCTGACCCTCAGGGCTAGGCCGGGCGGCCCCGGCGGCAACTGCATAGCCGCCATGAAATTGCACCACTGGATGCGTCCGGCGATTTAGTTTAAGGGTAAACTAATTCTGGATGAGGAGGCGCATCAATGGCAGCTCGCAACTTCGACATGGTCGTTATCGGGGCCGGACCGGGGGGCTACGTGGCCGCGATCCGCGGGGCCCAGCTGGGGCTATCCGTGGCGATCGTGGAACGTGAACACTTGGGCGGCATCTGCCTGAATTGGGGCTGCATCCCCACCAAGGCCATGCTGCGCTCGGCCGAGGTCTTTCACCTGATGGAGCGGGCCAAGGATTTCGGGCTGAGCGCCGACAAGATCGACTATGACCTCGACGCGGTGATCAAACGGTCGCGCGACGTGGCCGGCCAGCTGACCAGTGGTATTGGCCACCTGATGAAAAAGAACAAGGTGACGGTCGTGATGGGCGAGGCGACGATCCCCGCAAAGGGCAAGGTGTCCGTCAAGACCGACAAGGGCACGGAAGAGCTGACCGCCAAGAACATCGTTTTGGCCACCGGGGCGCGGGCCCGCGAATTGCCGGGGCTGGAGGCTGATGGCGACCTGGTCTGGACCTACAAGCACGCCCTGCAACCCAAGCGCATGCCCAAGAAACTGCTGGTTATCGGCTCGGGCGCGATCGGAATCGAATTCGCCAGTTTCTACAATACGCTGGGCGCGGAGACGACGGTGGTCGAGGTGATGGACCGCGTGCTGCCGGTCGAGGATGAAGAGATTTCTGCCTTTGCCAAGAAGCAGTTCGAGAAACAGGGCATGACCATCATGCAGAAGGCCATGGTCAAGCAGCTGGACCGCGCGTCTTCGAAATCGGGGGGCAAGGTTACCGCCCATATCGAGACCGGCGGCAAGGTAGAAAAGCATGAAGTCGACACGGTGATTTCGGCCGTCGGCATCGTCGGCAATGTCGAAGGGCTGGGCCTTGAGGAGCTGGGCGTCAAGATCGACCGGACCCATGTCGAGACGGATGAGTACTGCCGCACCGGGGTCGAGGGCGTCTATGCCATCGGCGATATCGCGGGCGCGCCATGGTTGGCACACAAGGCCAGCCACGAGGGCGTCATGGTCGCCGACCTGATCGGCGGCAAGCATGCCCATCCGGTCAAGCCCGAAAGCATCGCCGGTTGCACCTATTGCCACCCGCAGGTCGCCAGCGTCGGCCTGACCGAGGCCCAGGCCAAGGAACAGGGCTACAAGATCAAGGTCGGCCGCTTCCCCTTCATCGGCAACGGCAAGGCCATTGCCCTGGGCGAACCTGAGGGGTTGGTCAAGACGGTCTTCGATGAAAAGACCGGCGAGCTTCTGGGCGCGCACATGGTCGGGGCCGAGGTGACGGAATTGATCCAGGGCTACGTGGTGGGCCGCCAGTTGGAGACCACCGAGGAAGACCTGATGAACACGGTCTTCCCGCATCCGACCCTGTCCGAGATGATGCATGAAAGCGTCCTAGACGCCTTCGACCGCGTGATTCACATGTAGGCCGAAATCCGCAGGGTTTCGGCCACCGCGGGAAAGCGATTGGCAGCGCCAATTGCGGCCGCGCCCCGGTGATCTGCCGGCAGAACAACGAAAATGGGCGGCCCCGCAACAGGCCGCCCTTTCGATTTCATCCCGGTCCGATCACTCCACGGTCACGGGCGACCGGGCCACGATGGTCCGATCCTGGTTCAGGAAATAGCGCACTTCGTAGTCGCCGGGCGCCTCGGGCAGGTCGATCTGCACCGGGTTGCCGGTGCGGGTGTAGCGGTAGGACTCGTAGCCGTCCTCGCCGACCCGTCCGATGCCGATGTAATCGTTAGGATAGTCCGGCCCATCCCATCCGACCATCAGCGTGCCGCCCGCCGCGGCGGCGTCGTCATGGGTCAGTTGCACCGCAATCGGCTCGACGGTTATGGCGCGGCGCGCCGCGACCTTCCGGTCCTGGTTCAGGACATAGCGAATCTCGTATTCGCCAGGCTCGGCCGGCATGGTCAGTTGGCCGGGATTGCCGTCGCGGGCATAGACGAAGTTCTCGTAGCCGCCATCGTCGGGCCGTGACACCGCCAGATAGTCGTTCTGGTAGTCCGGCCCGGTCCAGTCCACAGGTATCGTCGCACCCATCGGCGCTCTGGCCGCGGCATCGAGCGTGACCTTGAGCGGTGTGACCGTGATCGTCGTCGTGGCGGCGACCTCGCGATCCTGGTTCAGGACATAGCGGATTTCATACTCGCCCGGTTCGGTCGGCATCTGCAGCGTCGCGGGATTGCCGGTGCGGGTATAGGCGTAGTTCACGTAGCCGCCGTCGCCGGGGACCGAGACCGCGATATAGTCGTTCTGGTAGTCGGGACCGACCCAGTCGACGGGGATGCTGTCGCCGGCCACCGCCTCGGCCGGGGCCGAAACGGACAGTGCGATGTCCGTCACGGTGATCGGCCGCGTGGTTAGCACCTGCCGGTCCTGGCTGAGGATGTAGCGCAGTTCATACTCGCCCGGTTCCGCCGGCATCTGCAGGCTCAACGGGTTGCCTTCACGGGTATAGGTGTAATTGACGTAGCCGCTTTCGCCGGGCACGGCGACGGCTAGGTAATCGCCATCGCGATCGGGCCCCTGCCAATCGACGGTGATGTCGGCGCCGCGCTCGGCCTCCCCGGGCGCGTCCAGCGTCACCGCAACGTCTGTCACGGTGATCGGCCGGGTGGCCATGACCGTGCGATCCTGGCTGAGGATATAGCGCAGCTCGTAGTCTCCCGGCTCGGGCGGCATCTGCAGGCTCAGCGGCGTGCCCTCGCGGGTATAGGTGAAGTTGACGTAGCCACTTTCGCCGGGCACGGCCACAACGACATAGTCGCCGTCATAGTCCGGTCCGGTCCAGTCCACGGGCACGTCGGCGCCGATCTGCGCCTCTTCGGGGCCATCCAGCGTGATCTCGACCGGGGTGATCTCGATCGGCGCGGTGGCCAGCACCTCGCGCCCGTCACTGCGGATATAGCGCAACTCGTAGGCGCCCGGTTCGGGCGGCATCTGCAGCGCCAGCGGGTTGCCCTCGCGGGTGTAGGTGTAATTGACATAGCCGCTTTCGCCGGGCGCGGCGACGACGACATAGTCGCCGTCCTCGTTCGGACCATCCCAGCCGACCTCGATCATGTCGCCCAGCGTTGCGCTGGCCGGACCGATGACCCGGGCCGAGGGGGCAGGGGTCTCGAAGACCAGCGTCACCTCGCGGCCATCGCCCAGGGCGACGAATTGCGCGCTCTGCTCGACTTCCTGCGCGGTCCAATAGGCGGTCGCGGTGTAAGAGCCTTCGGCCAACTCCAGGTTCAAGGGGTTACCCGCCTGGCCTTCGGTCACGGCGCCGTCTTCGCCGGTCACGTCCCACAGGACGGGCGTGTCGATCAGGCTGTCATCGTCCAGCAGCGCGGTGAAGGTCACGGGCACCGTCAGTGGCTCGGGCTCGGGGTCAGGGGCGACCGCCACGGTTTCCAGCGCGTCGGTCAGTTCCTCGGCATTGGCGGCGGTGGTGAAGCTGCCGCCGGTTTCCTCGGCCAGGCACTGCATCTGGGCCAGCGCCTCGGGGTCGGTCACGTCGAAGCCGACGACATGGGCGGTAAAGCCGATCCCGGCCTGTTCCAGCGCGCGGGCCGCGGCGCAGGGGTCGGGATTGCAGGTCTCGATCCCGTCCGAGACCAGGATCACGGTCGCCTCGTCCTCGGTGTAACGCAGCGCCTCGGCGGCGGCGATGACCGCATCGGTCATGGGCGTCTTGCCGCGCGGGTTGATGCCATTGACCGCGCCCAGTATCGCATCGCGATTGCCGGTGCCGGGGGCGACCATGGTCTCGATATCTGTGCAATCCCCGCGCGTGCGGTGGCCATAGACGGTCAGGCCGAGGTTCTCGTCGGCGGGAAAGTCATCAAGGATCGTGCCCACGACCTCGCGCGCGATGACGATCTTGTTGATCCCGTCGATCTGGCCCCACATGGACCCGGACCCATCGAGGACAAGAATCGTGTTGGGCCGGTCCTGCGCGAGGGCCGCAAGGGGAAACAGGATGGCAAGGATCAAGGCAGCGAGGCGCATCATGGCAAAACTCCGGATCAGGTCGTTGATCCGGAGTTAAGCATGAACTTGCCGAGTCTGCCAAACAGGACTTGGGTCGGGCTTTCCCGACCCTATTCAATCTCGCCGCCGGCCCGGGCCCAGTCCTGCAATCCACCAAGGTTGTAGACCTCGGAATAGCCCATCTGCAGCATGGCCTGCGCCGCCATCTGGCTGCGCGCGCCCGACGCGCAATAGAGCGCAACCGGCTTGTCGGTCTTAAACGCCTCGTGATGTTCGGGGCTGCGTGGATCGGCCTTCATCTGGAAGGTCGAAAGCGGAATCGCCACGGCCCCCTTGGCCATGCCGGACATGGTGCGTTCGGCCGGGTCGCGGATATCGACAAGAGTCAGGGACCCATCGGCCACCTTGGCGATGGCGTCCTGCGCGGCGATGCGGGCCACGCGGGGCCCGGATTGGAACATGTTCAGCATGGGAAACTCCTGGTCGCTGTTGTCCCCGGTATATACATTAGAAAAACAAAATGTAAATAGATCGCAGTGTCATCGGCACATGTTCGCGCAACGTTCTCATTTTTTGGTTGGAGACTCCCGCGCCATCGCCTATCTGTTAAGCCATTGTTCACCGGGGGCGTCATGGCCGAACTCAAGCATATCGAGGTGCGCGGCGCGCGCGAACACAACCTGAAGGATGTCGATGTCGACATTCCGCGGGACGAATTGGTGGTGATCACCGGGCTTTCGGGGTCGGGCAAGTCGTCGCTGGCCTTCGATACGATCTATGCCGAGGGGCAACGGCGCTATGTCGAAAGCCTGTCGGCCTATGCGCGGCAATTCCTCGACATGATGGAAAAGCCAGACGTGGACCATATCAACGGCCTCAGCCCGGCCATTTCCATCGAACAGAAAACCACCAGCAAGAACCCGCGCTCGACCGTGGGCACGGTCACGGAAATCTACGACTACATGCGGCTGCTGTTCGCCCGGGTCGGCACGCCATATTCCCCGGCCACCGGCCTGCCGATCGAGGCCCAGCAGGTCCAGGACATGGTCGACCGGGTCATGGCCATGGAAGAGGGCACACGCGGTTACCTGCTGGCCCCGATCATCCGCGACCGCAAGGGCGAGTATCGCAAGGAATTCCTGGAACTGCGCAAGCAGGGCTTTCAGCGCGTCAAGGTGGACGGGGAATTCCACGAACTGGACGAGCCGCCGACGCTGGACAAGAAATTCCGCCATGACATCGACGTTGTGGTGGACCGAATCGTGGTGCGCGAGGGGCTGGAGACGCGGCTGGCCGACAGTTTCCGCACGGCGCTGGACCTGGCCGACGGGATCGCGGTTCTCGAAACCGCCCCGCGCGAGGGTGACCCGGAACGCCATACCTTTTCCGAGAATTTCGCCTGTCCGGTCAGCGGCTTCACCATCCCCGAGATCGAGCCGCGGCTGTTTTCCTTCAACGCGCCCTTCGGGGCCTGCCCGTCCTGCGACGGCCTTGGGGTCGAGCTTTTCTTCGATCCCGCGCTGATGGTGCCCGATGCCACGCTGACCCTGGGCAACGGCGCAATCGCACCCTGGCGCAAGGGCAAGTCGCCCTATTTCCTGCAAACCATCGAAGCCATCGCCCGGCATTACGATTTCGACCGGGGCGCCCGCTGGAAGGACCTGCCTGAAAAGGTGCAGCAGGTCTTCCTCTACGGGTCGGGCGAAGAAGAGATCAAGTTCCGCTATGACGAGGGCGGCCGCGTCTATGAGGTCACGCGCAGCTTCGAGGGGGTCATCCCCAACATGCAGCGCCGCTATCGCGAGACCGACAGCGCCTGGATCCGCGAAGAGTTCGAGCGCTATCAGAACAACCGCCCCTGCGGCACCTGCGGCGGCTACCGCCTGCGAGAAGAGGCGCTGGCGGTCAAAATCGCCGGTCTGCACGTGGGCCAGGTCGTCGAGATGTCCATCAAGGAGGCGCTGGACTGGATCGACAGTGTCCCCGGCAGCCTGACCCACCAGAAGACCGAGATCGCCCGCGCGATCCTCAAGGAGATCCGCGAACGGCTGGGCTTTCTCAACAATGTGGGGCTGGACTACCTGACGCTGTCTCGCAATGCCGGCACGCTGTCGGGCGGGGAAAGCCAGCGCATTCGCCTGGCCAGCCAGATCGGCTCGGGCCTGACGGGGGTGCTCTACGTGCTTGACGAACCGTCCATCGGGTTGCACCAGCGCGACAATGACCGCTTGCTGACCACGCTCAAGAACCTGCGCGACCAAGGCAATACCGTGATCGTGGTCGAACATGACGAGGAGGCGATCCGAGAGGCCGATTACGTGCTGGATATCGGCCCCGGCGCGGGCGTCCATGGCGGTCAGATCATCGCCAGCGGCAACCCGAAAGAGATCATGGACACGCCAGAGAGCGTCACCGGCGATTACCTGGCCGGACGCCGCGAGATTTCCATTCCCGCCAACCGCCGCAAGGGCAACAGGAAGAAGGTCACGGTCATGAAGGCCACGGGCAACAACCTGCAAGCCATCGACGTGGACTTTCCGCTGGGCAAGTTCGTCTGCGTGACGGGCGTGTCCGGGGGCGGCAAGTCGACCCTGACCATCGAGACGCTCTTCAAGACCGCCTCGATGCGGCTCAACGGGGCGCGGCAGACGCCCGCGCCCTGCGAGACGATCAAGGGGCTGGAGCATCTCGACAAGGTGATCGACATCGACCAACGCCCGATCGGGCGCACGCCCCGGTCGAACCCCGCCACCTATACCGGGGCCTTCACCCCGATCCGCGACTGGTTCGCCGGCCTGCCCGAAGCAAAGGCGCGTGGCTACAAGCCGGGGCGGTTCTCCTTCAACGTCAAGGGCGGGCGCTGCGAGGCCTGCCAGGGCGATGGCGTCATCAAGATCGAGATGCACTTCCTGCCGGATGTCTACGTCGAATGCGAAACCTGCAAGGGCGCGCGATACAACCGCGAGACGCTGGAGATCCGCTTCAAGGGCAAGAGCATCGCGGATGTCCTCGACATGACGGTCGAAGAGGCGCAGGCCTTCTTCAAGGCGGTGCCGTCGATCCGCGAAAAGATGGATGCGCTGATGCGCGTGGGGCTGGGCTATATCAAGGTGGGCCAGCAGGCCACGACCCTGTCAGGCGGCGAGGCGCAGCGCGTTAAACTGTCCAAGGAGCTGAGCAAACGGTCCACCGGCCGGACGCTCTATATTCTGGATGAGCCGACCACGGGGCTGCATTTCGAGGATGTGAAGAAGCTGCTGGAGGTGCTGCACGAACTGGTCGAGCAGGGCAACACCGTTGTGGTGATCGAACACAATCTCGATGTGATCAAGACGGCGGATCATATCATCGATATCGGTCCCGAGGGCGGCGATGGCGGCGGCACCGTGGTCGCGACCGGCACGCCCGAAGAGGTGGTGGAAGTGTCCGAAAGCCATACCGGCCGCTACCTCAAACCCATGCTGGAGCACAAGAAAAGGGTCGCCGCCGAATAGCGCCGACCACTCATTGTCCGCATCGGGGCGTAAGGGCCACACGGCCCCCCGCGCCTCACTCCGCCGCGATCTTGATCACCGGCTCCATCGACGCCAGGTCGGCATCGCTCAGGTGGCATTTCACCTGGTGGCCATCGGCCAGGGTCCGGACCGGGGGCACCTCGCTTTCACACAGCGACGCGCCGGCCTTGTCCTTCCAGCGGCAGCGCGTCTGGAACGGGCAGCCCGAGGGCGGGTTCATGGCCGAGGGGATGTCGCCTTCCAGCACGATATGCTGTTTCTCGACATGGGTATCGGCGATGGGCACGGCGGACAGAAGCGCCTCGGTATAGGGGTGATATGGCGGCGAGAAGACCTGTTCGGTCGAGCCCAGTTCGACCACGTGACCCAGATACATGACCATGACCCGGTCGCTGAGATAGCGCACGATGGACAGGTCGTGGCTGATGAAAAGCAGCGTGGTCTTTTCCTCGCGCTGGATTTCCATCAACAGGTCGGTCACGGCGGCCTGCACCGACACGTCCAGCGCCGAGACCGGCTCGTCCGCCACCACGATCCGGGCGCCCCCGGCAAAGGCGCGGGCGATGCCAACCCGCTGTTTCTGCCCGCCGGATAGCTGGCGCGGCATGCGGTCGGCGAAGGCGCGGGGCAGTTTCACCAGGTCGAGCAGCGACAGCATCTTCTCGCGGCGCTCCTCGTCGTTCTTGCCGATCTTGAAGATTTCCAGCGCCCGGATGATCTGACGGCCCACGGTCATCGAGGGGTTCAGCGTGTCGAACGGGTTCTGGAACACCATCTGCACATCGGCGACGGTCTGGGTGTCGCGGTTCTCGATCGGGGTGGACCCGATGGAATTGTTGTCCAGCAGGATCTCGCCCTCGGTGGCGGTTTCAAGACCCATGAGAACTTTGGCGAAGGTCGACTTGCCGCAGCCGGATTCGCCGACGATCGCCAGCGTCTCGCTTTCGCGGGCCTCGAAGGACAGGGTCTCGTTGGCCTTGACCACGCGTTTCTCTCCGCCGCCGAACAGGGCAGTGGCCGCGACCTCGTAGTATTTCTTGAGGTTGTCCATCTTGAGGACGACTTGGCCCGGTTCATTCTTCTCGGTGGTCTGAGAGGCCACCAGCGGCGCATCCCAATCGATTTCCTTGAACTTCAGGCAGCGGCTTTCATGGCGGTCGTCGCCGGGCACGGGTTCCATCAGGATATCGGTCGCATCGCAGCGCCCGGCCTCGAAATAGTCGCAGCGCGGGCCGAAATTACAGCCCGGCGGGCGTTCATGGGGCAGGGGGAAGTTGCCCGGAATCGCCACCAGCGGGCGTGCGTTCTTGTCGGCCCCCGGCAGCGGGATCGAGCGGAACAGCGCCTGCGTGTAAGGATGGCGCATCTTGTCGAACACGTCCTCGATGCTGCCGCGTTCCACGGCCTCGCCCGAATACATGACACAGATGCGGTCGCAAGTTTCCAGCACCAGCCCAAGGTTGTGGCTGATGAAGAGCATCGACGTGCCGTATTTCTTGCCCAGATCCTTGACCAGGTCGACGACCGCCGCCTCGACGGTCACGTCAAGTGCCGTGGTGGGTTCATCGAGGATGAGCAGCGAGGGCTTGGACATCAGCGCCATGGCGATGACGATCCGTTGTTGCTGGCCGCCCGACAGCTGGTGCGGATAGGCTTGCAGCATCCGGTCGGGGTCGGGCAGCTTCACGTCCGCGACAACTTCGAGCGCGCGCTCGTAGGCCTCGGTTTCGGAAATGCCCTCGTGGATCTTGGGCACTTCCATCAATTGCTGGCCGACTCGCATGGCCGGGTTCAGACTGGCCATGGGTTCCTGGTAGATCATGGCGATCTGGCTGCCGCGGACATCACGCAGCTCGTCCGGGGTCATCTCGCTCAGGTCGCGCCCCTTGAACTTGATGGACCCGCCGACGATGCGGCCATTGACGCCGAGGTCCTGCATGACCCCCAGCGCCACGGTGGACTTGCCGCAGCCGGATTCCCCCACCAGGCCCAGCGCTTCGCCGGGCATCACCTTGGCCGAGAAATCCATCACCGCCGGGATTTCCCTCAGCCGCGTGAAGAAGCTGATGGAAAGCTTGTCGATCTCCAGGATCGGGCCGTCATAGTCCCACTTTTTCATGGCGCTCTCCTCAGTCCTTCAGGGATTCTTCACGCAGGCCGTCGGCCAGCAGGTTCAGGCCGAGCACGAGGCTCAGCAGGGCGATGGCCGGCGGCAGGGCCGGGTGGGCATAGATCAGCAAAAGCTTGCGCCCCTCGTTGATCGTCGACCCCCAGTCCGGGCTTTCCGGCGGCAGGCCGAGGCCGAAGAAGCCCAGCGTGCCCAGAAGGATCGTGGTGTAGCCGATGCGCAGGCAGAAATCGACGATCAGCGGACCGCGTGCATTGGGCAGGATTTCCCACAGCATGATGTACCACGGGCGCTCGCCCCGGGTCTGGGCCGCGGCTACGTAGTCGCGCGTCTTGATATCCAGCGCCAGGCCCCGGACGATCCGGAACACCGTGGGGCTGTTGACGAAGACGACCGAGACGAAGACCACCAGGATACCGCCGGGAATGTCGAAGAAATCCAGCGGCCAGAAGTCGATGGGACTGCCTTGCTGGTTGATCACCGACAGGTAGAGCAGAACCAGCGGCGCCAGCACGATGGCCAGGATCAGGTAATCCTTGCTGGGCTGGTTGCGATAGCGTGAATGGATCAGCACCCCGAAGAAGACCAGCGGGAAGATGAACAGCACCATCGCCATGTAGTTGGGCAGGCCGGTGGCGATGATCTCCGGCGTTACCAGCAGGTAGAACAGCAGGATCACCGGAAAGGCCAGGATCAGGTTCGCCAGGAACGACAGGAAGGTGTCCAACCGACCACCGTAATAGCCCGCGGGCAGGCCCAGGGTGATCCCCACCATGAAGGCGAAGAGCGTGGCCAGCGGAGCGATCATCATCACCACGACCGACCCTTCGACCATGCGGCTGAAGATGTCGCGTGCCAGGTTGTCGCCGCCCAGAAGGTAATGGGCAAAGCCCGCCTCGCCCTCGGGCATGGGCACGCCCGGTGGCGCGTTCTTGAGGCCCGAGATCTGCGTCAGCGGATCATGGGTTCCGACCAGGTCGAAGATGCCGACGAAGATGGCGGTGAAGACCCAGAAAATCACCAGCCCGTAGCCGATCATGCCGATGACGCTGTCGAAGAGCTTGCCGTAAAGGCCCAGGCGGCGCTTGAACAGGATCGACAGGGTGTAGGTGACGACCAGCGCGATCCAGACCGGCAGGAACTGCTTGGCCATTTCACCGACGATCCCCGCATTGCCGTAACCGGCGAATTGGCTGAAGAAAACGAAGGTCACGATGACGCCGACGATCACGATGAACGACCAGCGGGTCAGCCATTCGAACAGGGCGGCCGGGGCACGCTGCAGCAGGTAGGCGAAGAAGCCGCCCATCACCAAGAAGACCAACGCGGTGATCGTGGTGGTCAGCCAGCCGGGCAGGCCCAGACCGGCCAGCCAGGTCGACAGGGTCGGGTCCGCGGTAAAGGCTTCGAACGCATAGAGCACGAGGCCCACCACGATGGCCGGGATGACCAATTCGAAGAACGAGGTCTTGTCGCTCCAGCGCCAGGGCACGACGACGGCGCCGCCGGCGGCCGTGACCTGTTGGGTGGAGCTGGCGAAGGCGGCGGCGAAGTTGCCGACGACGGACAGGATCAGCACCGCGACGGCGATGACCATGATCGGTCCGAGGGTGGTCCCGAGAGAACCGGTCCAGGTTAGGGCTTCCATGATCTCTCTCCCTTACGAAATGCGGATACGCGGGTTCAGGAAGACATAGCCGATATCGGAAATCAGCTGTGTCGCGAGAACCACGAAGACCGAGACCACCGAAACGCCCAGCAGCATCTCGATGTCGTTGTTGCCGGCGGCCTGCACCAGCGTCCAGCCGAAGCCCTTGTAGTTGAACAGGGTCTCAACGATGACGACGCCGTTCAGCAGCCAGGGGAATTGCAGCATGATCACCGTGAAGGGCGCGATCAGCGCGTTGCGTAGCGCGTGGCGCAGAACGATGTTGCGAAAGCTGACCCCCTTGAGTCGGGCGGTGCGGATGTATTGCGCTGTCATGACCTCGGTCATAGAGGCGCGGGTCATCCGCGCGATATAGCCCATGCCGTACAGGGCTACGGTCAGCACCGGCAGGGTGAAATTCTCGAAGGTGATGTTGTCCATCGCCGAGGTCGCCGTGCCCTTGAACCATTGCATGTTGAAGGTCGCGGTCGCGAAGACGGCGATGAAGACGACCCCCGAGACGTATTCCGGTGTCGCCGTCGACAGGATCGACACGGTCGACAGCGACCGGTCGGTGCGGGACCCCTCGCGCATCCCCGCCAGCACGCCGATGATCAATGCGCCGGGCACCATGACCAGCATCACGAAGAACATCAGCTTGGCGGTCTGCCAGCCCCGCTCGCCCAGGATCGAGCTGACCTCGTCGCGGAAAACCGTCGAATAGCCCCAGTCGCCCTGCAACACACCGCAGAAGGTCGACATGTCCTCGGTGATGGTGGAATTGTTGGCGCAGCGTCCACGGGTTTCACCATCGGTGCCCTCGATCACATAGCCGGGCAGCACGCCCAGCCATTCACCGTACTTGACGAAGACGTTGCGGGTATAGCCGCGATTGCCCAGCCATGTTTCCACAGCCGCGTCCGACATCCGGGCATTGCCCTGCGTCTTGGCGAGTTTTTCGAGATTCGGCTGGAGATTCGTCAGCCAGAAAACGATGAAGGTCAGGCAGAGCGCCGTTAGAAGCATCACTCCTAACCGGCGAAGGATGAATAGTCCCATGGTCGCCCCTGTCGGCTATGTGTCCCCGCGCGTTGCCGCGCTTGTTGGTATTCAGGTCGAAAAGGGCCGCCCGGCATCCCGGGCGGCCATTCCTGTCGTCTTAAGCCGCGAAGCCCCACTTGTAGACATGCGGCAGGTAGGCGATGTGCATGTCCGCGCCCACCACTTCGGGCTTGTGGTGGCGGTAGAGCGACCGCCAATAGGGCTGGATCGTCACCGCTTCCTCGGCGATGATCGCCTGCAGCTTGGCCATGACCTCGCTGCGGGCGTCGGCATCGGCGATCGCGTTGGCCTCGGAGAGCATCGCGTCGAACTCCTCGTTGGCCCAGCCGAACTCGTTCCAAGCCTCGCCCGAGCGATAGGCCAGACCCAGAATCTGGGTGCCCAGCGGACGGTGGTTCCAGTTGGTCGAGCTGAACGGATACTTAGTCCAGTCGTTCCAGAAGGTCGAGCCGGGGATGATCGTCCGCTTGACGTTGAAGCCCGCGTCGCGCAGCTGCGCGGCGACGGCGTCCGTGGTGTTGCGGCGCCAGTCATCGTCGATCGAGATGATCTCCATCTCGAAATCGGCCATGTCGGCCTCTTCCAGCAGGGCCTTGGCGGCCTCCGGATCGTATTCCAGGCGCGGCACGTCGGCGAATTCCGGGTGCATGGGACCGACGTGCTGGTTGCGCGCCTCGAGACCGCGATTGGCATAGCCCAGCTCCAGGCAGACGGCGTTGTCCACGGCCTTGACGATGGCCTGGCGCACGCGCTTGTCGGCATAGGGCTGCATGCCGTCGACCTCGGCCAGCTGGTTGGGCCGGATCACGATGGTCGCGCCCGAGGCCACCTCGGAGCGGGTCCAGCCGAGACCGTCCATCACGTCGACGAAATCCCCCACGGTTTCGTAGAGCATGTCGATCTCGTCGGCCGCCGATGCCGCGACCCAGGCCGAGGGGTCGGTGCCATAGTCGATGAACTCGATCCGGTCGAGATAGCCGCCCTTCCCGGCAGCATAGCCCCACCATTCGTGGTCCTCGTTGCGCACCAGCACGCTTTTGACGCCGACATCGTGGCTTTCGGGCAGCATGTAGCCGGTGCCGACCGGGTTCGACAGCAGGTCGTCGGGGTCGTGCGAGCTGTGAACGATGGCCGCCGGGTAGTCCGACATGCCCGCGATCAGGGTGATGTCCGACACCGGCGAGTTCAGGCGCACGGTATGGCTGTCCACGACCTCGATGGCGCCGTCCAGCGCGGTGGCGGTCTCTGGGTCGATGAGCGACGCGAAGCGCCCGGCCATCGAGTTGCCCTCGACGTTCTGGTCGCACCAGCCGGTGATGTTGCGGGCCACGTCCTCGGCGGTGAAATCGTCGCCGTTGCTCCACTTCACGCCCTTGCGGACATTCAGGGTGTAGACGGTGGCGTCGTCGTTGATTTCCCAGCTTTCCAGCAGCATGGGCGCGAAAGAGCCGTCATTGTTGTATTCGACCAGGTATTCCAGCCAGCCCGACGTCACGAAGGCGATCTGCGACCAGTCGAAGGTGCGTGGGTCCTTGAGCGCGCGCACTTCCATCTGCATGCGCAGGGTGCCGCCCTGCTGGGCCGCGGCCTGGGCCTGTGCGGGCTGCTCGAGGCCCAGCAGGCCGTACGCGGCCGCCGAGGTGACGCCCAGCGCGGTGGTGCGGGCCATGAATTCGCGGCGCGACAGCTTGCCGGCCTTTGCGTCCTTCACATAGGTCTCGACCGCGGGGTGCAGCGGCGCGCCGGTGAGTGTCTGTTTGGTCATGCGTGTTCTCCCTGTGACACGTTCGATTTGTGTGCTCGTGGGACGCCGCCGGAACCAGCTGCTGCCCACTCCACCGAGTGATGAAGACGGAAATCTCCCCTCTCGCCCCGCATTCGGCACGGTTTTTGACGGGGGTCAATCGCCACAATCGCCATTTCGATGTCTGTTTGCGACGTTCACATGATCCGAAAGCGACATCAAGCGTTAAACGGTCGTTTGTCGAAGCTGTGTATTCGCGTGCGCCGACCGCAGGTGCGAGGCGCCATTAGGGGTCAGCCGGACGGCAACGGCCCGGACTTGCGAAAGGCCGAGGGCGTCATGCCCGTTCGGGTCTGGAAGGCGCGGGTGAAATAGGCCGCCGACCCGAAACCGAGGTTTCGGGCGATGTCGCGCACCGGCGCATCACTGTTGCGCAAAAGCACCCGCGCTTCGTAGAGGATTCGGTCGTTGAGCAGGTCGAGCGCGGACTTGCCGCAGGTCTGCTTGCAGCAGCGCGTCAGATGCGTCGGTGTCACGCCGAGGGCGGCAGCATAATCCGCCACCCCCTTGGGTGCTTGGAAATCACGTTCGACCAGGTCCGTATAGGCCGCCACCAGCCGCGCGGCCGCGCTGTTCCGGCGCGTGTCGGCGCTGTCCGCCTCGCGCATGGCCAGCTGCCGCTCGAAGAAGACCGACATGAGGCCCAGGTGATGCAGGGCCGCGCGTTCGGCGCCGGGCAGGCGGGATGTAAGTTCACGTTCCAGATGGTCGACATGGGCCGCCAGGTCCTTTTGCGCCGCCACGTCGCGCAGGCGCAGATGGCAAGTCTCCTCGGGCCAGTCGGGCGCCATCGCGGGCGGAATCGTCAGCATCTGGCCGAAGACGGTCGGGCCGATCTCGAAGCCGAACATGGTCCGGGCGGGGATGAATACCAGGTTGTTCGGGCCATAGCCGCTGGTCAACCCGGCGATGGTGATGCGGCCCTGGCCCCTGGCGAAAATGATCAGCCGGGCGCTGCCATGGCTGCGCATGGCCTCGGTGCGCCACTTGCTCGGGCTGCTGGTCTGACCAAAGGCCACAAGCGCCAGCCGGTCGGTCTCGTCACGTTGCATGCCTGCCCCGAATTTGTTCGATTAAGACAACCATGGGGCTGGCCAAGGCCTCTTGCAACTAAAATTTGTCGAAAAAACGAAAGATATGTGGAAAAGCCTGTGGGTATCCTTACCTAGCCGGTCCGCGGCAGGTCGAGGCGGCGCCAGGCCCCCATGCGCGCGCGGGACCAGGTGCGCTGGCGCTTGGCGTATTGGCGGCTGGCGATCACCGCGGCCTCGCGGGCCTGCTCCAGCGTCATGCGCCCGTCCAGGTGGGCGATCAGCTCGGCCGCGCCGATGGCGCGCGACGATTGCAGCGCCGGGTTCCAGCGCGGCCGCATCGCGCGCGCCTCGTTCAGCGCGCCCGCGTCGATCATCTCGTCGAATCGCCGGGCGATGCGGGCGTTGAGCCAGTCCACCTCCGGCACCAGAACCAGTGGAACGGCGCCCGCAAGCGGCAGCAGGGGCGGCGGCGTGTCCACCTGCCAGGCCCGGATCGAGTGCCCGGTGGCGCGCTGCACCTCCCAGGCGCGCTGAACCCGGGCGCGGTTGCGCAGGTCGAGCCCGGCGCGCGTTTCGGCGTCCAGCTCCGCGATCAGGGCATCGTGCGGCATCGCGTCTGCCTCGGCCCGGATCTCGGGGGGCGTCCTGGGAATGTCGGCCAACCCCTCGGTCAGGGCGGCGAAATACAGCCCCGTGCCGCCGACGATGATCGGCCGGTCCGGCCCAGACAGGAACGGCGCCACGTCGCGCAGCCAGTCCCCGGCGGAATAGGGCGCATCGAAGGGCAGGTGGCCATAGAGCGCATGGGGTGCGCGGGTCCGTTCGGCGGCATCGGGCTGCGCCGACAGGATCGGCCAGCCTTGGTAGACCTGCAGCGCGTCGGCATTCACGATCACGCCGCCCCGGGCCTCGGCGATGCGCAGCGCCAGGGCCGATTTCCCGCTGGCCGTGGGGCCGTGGATCAGCACCGGCCGGTCGGGCGGAATTTCTGTCAGGTCGATCACGGTTTTTGCCCGGCTTGCCATTGCACAGGTCCGCCTTTTCCGACATTTTGGCGCGGACGAAAAGCACAAGCAGGGGAACCCGATGTCAGGCACCGAGAAAACGGCGTTCAAGAGGGTTCTACTGAAGATCTCGGGCGAGGCCCTGATGGGCGACCAGTCCTACGGCCTGCATCCGCCCACGGTCGAGCGGATCGCCCGCGAGGTGCAATCGGTTCACGAGATGGGCGTCGAGATCTGCATGGTGATTGGCGGCGGCAATGTGTTCAGGGGCTTGCAGGGCAGCGCCCAGGGGATGGAGCGCACCACCGCCGACTACATGGGCATGCTGGCCACGGTGATGAACGCCCTGGCGATGCAATCGGCGCTGGAGGGCCTTGGCGTCTTCACCCGCGTGATCAGCGCGATCCGGATGGACGAGGTGGCCGAGCCCTATATTCGCCGCCGCGCCGTGCGCCACCTTGAGAAAAAGCGCGTCTGCATCTTTGCGGCGGGCACCGGCAACCCCTATTTCACCACCGATACCGCCGCCACGCTGCGCGCCAATGAAATGGCCTGCGAGGCGATCTTCAAAGGCACCAAGGTGGATGGGGTCTATGACAAGGACCCGGTCAAGCACGCCGATGCGAAACGGTATGACGAGGTCTCCTATGACGAGGTGCTGCAAAAGCACCTGGGTGTCATGGATGCCAGCGCCATCGCGCTGGCGCGCGACAACAACCTGCCGATCATCGTTTTCTCGCTGGACGAGCCCGGCGGGTTCCGGGGCATCCTGGCCGGCGAGGGCACCTATACCAAGGTCGGCGGCTGATCGGCACTGGACCGTCGGGACGGTTCGCCCGCAAGACTTCCCCAACCCTTTTCCTATACAAAGACCCGCGATTGCCTGTATAGCGGGGCGAAACTCAAGACCAAGAGCAGCCAGATGTCAGACGATTTTATTCTCGATACCGACGACCTCGCCCGCCGCATGGACGGCGCCATCGCCAACCTGCGGACCGAATTCGCCTCGCTGCGCACCGGGCGGGCCTCGTCCTCGATGCTGGAACCTGTCCAAGTCGAGGCCTATGGCCAGATGACCCCGGTCAACCAGGTCGGCACGGTCAACGTGCCCGAACCGCGCATGGTCACCATCAATGTCTGGGACAAGTCGCTGGTGGGCAAGGTGGAAAAGGCCATCCGCGAAAGCGGGCTGGGCATCAACCCGCAGCTCAACGGCACCATCATCATGCTGCCCATCCCCGAGCTGAACGAGGAACGCCGCCGCGAGCTGGGCAAGGTCGCCGGCCAATATGCCGAGAACGCCCGCGTCTCGATCCGCAACGTGCGCCGCGACGGCATGGACCAGATCAAGAGGGCCAAGGGCGACGGCCTGTCCGAGGACGACCAGAAGTTCTGGGAACAGGAAGTCCAGGAGATGACCGACAGCTATATCAAGCAGGTGGACGAGGCGCTTGAGACCAAGCAGTCGGAAATCATGCAGGTGTGACAGTGCCCCGTCGGCGTGGTGCGAGTGGAACCGGGTAACAGCAAACGGAGGCCAAGCATGGCCAAGGATATGCAGACGGACGGGCCGCGCCATGTGGCTGTCATCATGGATGGCAATGGCCGCTGGGCCCAGATGCGGGGCCGCCCGCGCCTGTTCGGCCACCAGGCCGGCGCGCGCCGGGTCCGCGAAATCGTCGAGGCCTGCCCCGATAATGGCGTGAAATACCTGACCATCTTCGCCTTCTCGACCGAGAACTGGAAACGCACCCAGGCCGAGGTGGCCGGGCTGATGAAACTGTTCCGCCGCTACATCGAACGCGAGGCGCAGGACCTGCTGCGCAACGGTGTGCGTGTGCGGTTCATCGGCGACCGCGTGCGGCTGGACGACAAGCTTGTCGCGCTGATGGACGAGCTTGAACTGATGACAGCCGACAACGACCGCGTGCACCTGACCGTAGCCATCAACTACGGCGGCCGCGATGAAGTGGCCCGCGCCACGCGGCGCCTGGCCCATGATGTGGCCTCGGGGCGCTTGAGCCCGCGCGATGTGGGTGACGAGACCCTGCCGCGCTATCTTGATACCTGCTTCCTGCCCGATCCCGACCTGGTGATCCGCACCAGCGGCGAGGCGCGGATTTCCAATTTCCTGCTCTGGCAATCGGCCTATTCGGAATACGAATTCATCGACACGCTCTGGCCCGATTTCACCCGCGAGGAATTCGCCGCGGTCGTGGAGGGCTACAGGATGCGCGACCGCCGCTTCGGGGCGGTCAAGGCCTGACCCCATGCAGGTGACGCCGCCCGACATGTCCCCGTCCAGTCCGAGCAAATGGAGCGACCTGGCGGTGCGGATCTGGTCGGGCGCGGCGATGGCGATTGTCGGCATCGGCGCGATCCTGCTGGGCGGGGTCTGGTTCCAGATGCTGGTCGTCTTCGTGACCGCCGTGATGCTCTGGGAATGCTGGATCATGATCCGCGGCACCTCGCCGGTTTCGGGAATGCTGATTGCGGCCGGGGTCGCCTCGGTCCTGTCCGCGCAGGTCTTCGGCGGGCCCGAGACCCGGGAATTCCTGCCGCTGTTCCTGGTCGCCCCCGTTGCGGGCCTGGTGGTGCTCAAGCGCGAACGGATGACCTTCGCCATCTTCGCGCTGGCCATCCAGGTCGCGGGCTGGGGTCTGGTGCATTTCAGGCTGGATTACGGGGTCACCTGGCTGATCTGGCTGGTCAGCATCGTCGTGGTCACCGATATCGCGGGTTATTTCGCGGGCAAGGCCTTGGGCGGGCCGAAATTCTGGCCTGCGGTCAGCCCCAAGAAGACCTGGGCCGGCACCGCCGCCGGCTGGATCGCGGCGGCGCTGGTGGGGGCCGTATTCGCCATCCTGACCAGCGCGGGCTGGATTGTGGTTGTCATGTCCGTCCTGCTGAGCTTTGCCGGGCAAATGGGCGACATCGCCGAAAGCGCCTTCAAGCGCCGCCAGGGGGTCAAGGACAGTTCCGCGCTGATCCCCGGCCATGGCGGGCTGTTCGACCGGTTCGACGCGCTTCTGGGCGCGGCGCTGGCCTTGCTGGTCATCGCAGAGCTTCTCAACGTGCCCGGGGTGGATTTTTGAGGACCGTCAGCATTCTCGGGGCGACAGGGTCGATCGGGCAATCGACCCTCGACCTGCTGCGCCGTGCGCCGGGGGCGTATCGCGTGGTCGCGCTGACCGGCGGGCAGAACATCGCCCGCCTTGCCGGCGATGCCATCGAGGTCGGCGCCGAGATCGCCGTGACCGCCGATCCGGCGCGCCTGGACGATCTGCGCACGGCGCTGGCCGGGTCCGGGGTCGAGGCCGCTGCCGGGCCGGGGGCCATCCTGGAGGCCGCCGCCCGCCCCGCCGACTGGATCATGTCCGCCATCGTCGGGGCCGCCGGCCTACCGCCGGGTCTGGAGGCGCTCAGGCAGGGCAACACCCTGGCGCTGGCCAACAAGGAATCGCTGGTCACCGCCGGGCCGCTTCTGCTGGGGCAGGCGGCGCGCCACGGCGCCACGGTCCTGCCGGTGGACAGCGAACATTCCGCCATTTTTCAGGCCCTGGTGGGCGAAGACACGGCCTCCGTCGAACGCATCATCGTCACCGCAAGCGGCGGCGCCTTCCGCGACCGTCCGCTGGAGGCGCTGGCCCATGTGACCGTGGCCGAAGCCTCGGCTCATCCCAATTGGGACATGGGTCAGCGGATCACCATCGACAGCGCGTCGATGTTCAACAAGGCCATGGAACTGATTGAAACCCATGAATTCTTTGGCGTCGCGCCGGACCGGATCGAGGCCGTCATCCACCCCGAGAGCCTTGTGCACGCCCTGGTCGGCTTCACCGATGGGGCGCTCATGGCCCATGTCGGCCCACCGGATATGCGCCATGCGATCGGCTATGCGCTGCATTGGCCCCATCGCGGGTCTGTGCCGGTCGAGCGGCTGGACCTCGCCCGGATCGGGCAGCTGAATTTCCGCGCCGCCTGTCCCGACCGTTACCCGGCGCTGGCCCTGGCCCGGCGCGTGATGGAACAGGGCGGGCTGGCCGGCGCCGTTTTCACCGCCGCCAAGGACGCCGCGCTCGACGCCTTCATCGCGGGAGAGATCGGTTTCCTGGACATGGCGCGCGCCGTCGAGGCGGTGCTTGACGACACTTTGTCCCGCCAGGGGCTGCAAAATGCCACGATTACCCTAGATAGCGTTCAGCACGCGGATGCGCTGGCCCGGCGCAGTGCCCGCGCCTGGATCGAGCAGAAAAGAGCCTGAACCTTGGATTTCATCAATTTCGTCCCGAATTTCGGCAGCCCTGTCCTGACCATCCTGGCGTTTGTCCTGGCCCTGTCGATCATCGTGGCAATCCACGAATACGGCCATTATATCGTCGGTCGCTGGTCCGGCATCGACGCCGAGGTCTTTTCCATCGGGTTCGGCCCGGTCCTGTGGTCGCGCAGGGATCGGCGCGGCACCCGCTGGCAGATCGCGGCCTTTCCGCTGGGCGGCTTCGTCAAGTTCCTCGGCGACGGCAACGCCGCCAGCGTGGGCGGCGATGGCGAGACCGAGAAGGCCCGAAACACCATGCTGGGGGCGCCGCTCTGGGCGCGGGCGGCCACCGTGGCCGCCGGGCCGATCTTCAACTTCATCCTGTCGCTGCTGGTTTTCGCCGCGCTTCTGGTGACGCTGGGCCAACCGCTCAAGCCGCTCACCGTCTCGCAGGTGCCCGACTGGCCAGACAGCCGCGCGATGGACCTGCAGCCGGGCGACACGATCCTGCGGGTCGAGGGCGTGGCGCTGGATTACCCCGACGGGTTCCGTGACGCGCTGGATCAATTGCCGTCCGCCGCCGAACTGGCCTACGAGGTCAAGCGGGACGGCACCCGAGTGACGGTCTCGGGCCCGCATCCCACGCCGTCGCTGGTGCAGTCGATCACGCCGCGGTCGGCCGCCGACGATGCCGGGCTTCGGATCGGCGACCTGGTGCTGTCGATGAACGGAACGCCGGTCCACACGTTCGCCGACATGGTCGACGTGGTGAACGCGACCGGCGCGCAGCCCATCACGCTGGAGGTCTGGCGCGATGGCGCGCTGCGCCAGGAGGTGATCACCCCCCGAATGGCGGCGATTCCACAGCCGGACGGGTCCATGGTCGAGCAGCCCAAGCTGGGCATCGGCAATGGCAGCCTGTTCTTCGCGCCCAAAACCATGTCCGTCGGCCTGTGGGAGGCGCTGTCGCTGGGCGCCCAGCAGGTCTGGTTCATCATCGTGCAATCGCTCAACGGGCTCTGGCACATCATCACCGGGGCGATTTCCACCTGCAACCTGTCCGGGCCGGTGGGCATCGCCGAAACCGCCGGGTCCATGGCCAGCCAGGGGCTGGAATCCTTCATCACCTTCATCGCCGTGATGTCCACGGCCATCGGCTTGCTGAACCTGTTCCCGATTCCGATCCTGGATGGCGGCCATTTGGTGTTCCACGCCTGGGAAGCGGTGACCGGCAAGCCGCCGAGCGATGGCGCGCTGCGCATCCTCATGGCGATCGGCCTGTCGCTGATCGGCACGTTGATGATCTTCGCCATCGCCAACGACCTGTTCCTGTGCCCCTGATGCGGGGGCGGGGGCCGGGGCCCTGCCGCTGACATTCCATCGCGCTGCCACCATTTGGCCATATTTCGCCGCGACACTGCATGGGACATGATCCGAAAGGACAAAAACATGCAGACCATCTCGGCCGGATATCGCGGGCTCAGCCTGCTTATCGATCTCAACTGGGATCGGCTGATCTATCTTGGCACGATCTTCGCGGCTCTCCTGGTGGGGGCGTGGATCGGCGGGTCGCTCTGAAGCGACCGACAGTCGCACGGTATCGGAACCGGGCGCGCCCAGATCGGGCGCGCCCGTTCGTTTTTGCATCCAGCTTTGACAAGGCAGGGTCCGGGGGATACACCGAATTCATATGGGATGTTTGAACGAGCAATAAAATGAGCAGTCTTGCCTTGAACGCCCTGATGCGTTCCCTCGCGCCGATCCGCACCTTTCTGGTCCTGGCCCTGATAGCCGTCATCGCTATGCAGGCGCCCCCCGCACAGGCACAGACCTACGCCTTCTCCTCGGTCCGGGTCGAGGGCAACCAGCGGATCGAGACGGGCACGATTCTCACCTATCTCGGCTTCGGCCAGGGCGAAACGGTCAGCGCGGGCGAATTGAACGACGCCGTCCAGCGCATCCGGGAAACCGGCCTGTTTGAGACCGTGAGCGCCACGCCACGGGGCAACACACTGGTCATCACCGTCGACGAATATCCCACGATCAACCGCATCAACTTCGAGGGCAATTCCCGCCTGGGCGATGACGAGCTGGGCCCGATCGTGCGCAGCCAGCCGCGCCGCGTCTATTCCCCCGCCCAGGCCGAGGCCGATACCGCCGCCATCGTCCAAGCCTATGCCGACCAGGGCCGGATCAACGCCACCGTCACCCCCCGCATCATCGCCCGCAGCGACAACCGCGTCGACCTTGTCTTCGAGGTGTTCGAGGGCGGACTAACCGAGATCGAGCGTATCAGTTTCGTGGGCAACCGCACCTATTCGGACCGGCGCCTGCGCCGGGTGCTGGAAACCAAGCAGGCCGGTCTACTGCGCGCCCTGGTTCAGCGCGATACCTTCATCGCCGACCGGATCGGGTTCGACCGGCAGGTGCTGACGGATTTCTACCGCTCGCGCGGCTACGTGGATTTCGAGGTGCTGAATGTCGACGTGTCGCTGACGCGGGGCCGCGATGCCTACCTGATCACCTTCAACGTTCAGGAAGGTCAGCAATTCCGCGTCGGCGATGTGCAGGTCACATCGGACCTGACCGAGGCCGACCCGCTGGATTTCGAATCCGCCCTGCGGCTGCGGCCCGGCGTGGTCTACTCGCCGGCGCTGGTCGATCGAGACATCGCCCGGCTGGAACGGTTGGCGATTCAAAAGGGGCTCAACTTCGTCCGCGTCGATCCGCGGATTTCGCGCAATGATCGTGACCTTACGCTGGACGTGGATTTCGCGCTGGTGCGCGGTGACCGCATTTTCGTCGAACGGATCGACATCGAGGGCAATGCCACCACGCTGGACCGCGTGGTGCGGTCGCAATTCGACGTGGTCGAGGGCGATCCCTTCAACCCCCGCCAGATCCGCCAGAGCGCCGAGCGCATTCGCGCGCTTGGCTTCTTCGGCAATGTCGACGTGAATGCCCGCGAAGGGTCGAGCCCCGACCAGGTGGTGATCGACGTGGACGTGGACGAGGCGCCGACCGGGTCGCTGTCCTTCGGCGGCAACTATTCCACCGATAACGGGTTTTCGCTGCTGGCCTCTTACAACCAGCGAAACCTTCTGGGGCGCGGCCAGGCGCTGGCCTTCGATCTGCAATGGAATGCCGATGCTCAGAACCTGAGCTTCGATTTCTCTGAACCGCGCCTGCTGGGGCGTGACCTTCGCTTTGGCCTGGGGCTGGACTACCGCCAGACCGACAACCAGGGCGAAACGCTTTACGACACCCGCACGGCCCGAATTCGCCCCTCGCTGAGCTTTCCGGTCAGCGAGAACGGCCGCCTCTCGGTCTATTACCAGTTCGATTACGCGGACCTTTTCAACATCGATCCGACCTCGTCGCCGCTGATCCAGGCGGACGAGGGCGCGGTCGGCACCAACAGTCTGGGCTATTCCTACAGCTTCGACACCCGGCGTGCCGGGCTGAACCCCAATGCCGGCGTCCTGCTGCGCTTTGGCCAGCAGTTCGGGTTCGGTGACAGCAGCTTCATCAAGACCTCGGCCGAGGTCACGGCGCAGACCCTCGTGCTGAACGAAGAGGTGACCCTGCGCGCCACGCTGGAAGGCGGCGCCCTGCAATACGGCGACGGAGAAAGCCGCATCACCGACCGCTACTTCATGGGAAGCAGCATCATGAGAGGCTTCGAACCCGGCGGCATCGGCCCACGTGATACGACCACGGACGAGGCCCTGGGTGGCAATTTCTACGCCGTGGCCCGGCTCGAGGCCGAATTCCCCCTCGGCCTGCCCGAGGAATACGGGATCAGCGGCGGTGTCTTCCTCGACCACGGGTCGCTTTGGGATATCGGGCGGCCCACCGGCGGCAATGTCGAATACAACGACTACACCCCGCGCACGATCGCCGGTGTCTCGATCTTCTGGACCACGCCGATCGGGCCGCTGCGTTTCAACTTTACCGAACCGGTGGACGTGCAGCCCAATGACCGCACCAAGAGCTTCGATCTGACGATCTCGACGGAATTCTGATGGTCCGGGCCATGGCCCTTTTACGCTTTTGTCTTTGCGCGGCGTTCCTTGCCCTGGCAGGGGTGGCGATGGCACAGGACAATGCGCAGGGGCTGGGGATGGACGGGTCTGACTTCCCGGTCGCCACGATGGACACGCCGATCCTGACCGTCGACCTGGAACGTCTGTTCCAGGACTCCGTGTTCGGCCAGGCGGTGGTCGAGGATTACAATGCCGAACGCCGCGCCCTGGCCGCCGAGAACCGCGAGATCGCCGAGGCTCTGCGCGCCGAGGAACTGGACCTTGCCGGGCGCCGACCCGACATGGACCCGCAGGTCTTCCGCGAAGAGGCCCAGGCCTTCGACGAAAAGGCCCAGGGCATCCGCCGCGCCCAAGACTCCAAAGAGGCCGCGATCGAGGACGACCTGGCCCGCGCGCAGGACGAATTCGTGCGCGTGGTGCAACCGGTTCTGGGCGAGATCCTGGTCGATCGCGGCGCGTCGGTCATAGTGCACCAGCAATCCGTCCTGCTGTCTCTGGACCGGATCGACATCACCGACGAGGCGATCATCCGCATCGACGAACAGATCGGTGACGGCGCCGAGCTGCGCCAGCAATAGCGCGCTTGCCCCGGCCGGGCGCAGTTGCTACCCCGTTGCGAAGCGTTTCAAGGAGATCCCATGTCAGACGCCCTCAAGACCGCCGATATCCAGCTGATCCAGCGCATCCTGCCGCACCGCTACCCGTTCCTTCTGGTCGACAAGGTGGTCGATATCGACGGCACCAGCTCGGCCCTTGGCATCAAGAACGTCACCATGAACGAGCCGCATTTCCTGGGCCACTTCCCCGGCACGCCGATCATGCCCGGCGTCACCATCATCGAGGCCATGGCACAGACCGCGGCGGTGATGATCGGCGTGACGATGGACCTGGCCGACAAGGACCTGCTGATCTACTTCATGGGCATCGACGGCGGCAAGTTTCGCCGCAAGGTCATTCCCGGCGACGTGCTGAAAATGCAGGTTGAAACCACGCGCGGCAAGCCCGGCGGCAAGGTCTGGAAATTCAAGGGCGTGGCCACGGTCGAGGGTGAGATGGCCGCCGAGGCCGACTTCACCGCCATGGTCGACATGCAGGGGTAGGGCGCGCGTGACGACCAAGATCCATTCCAGTGCCATCGTCGAGCCGGGCGCACAGATCGGGCAGGGTTGCCGGATCGGGCCGTTCTGCCTCGTGGGGCCACGGGTCGTGCTGGGCGAAGGGGTCGAGTTGAAATCCCACGTGGTCGTGACCGGCGATACCCATATCGGGGCCGAGACCGTGATTTTCCCGTTCTCGGTGATCGGCGAGATCCCGCAGGACCTGAAATTCGGCGGCGAACAGACGCGACTGCGTATCGGTGCCCGCAACCGCATCCGCGAACATGTCACCATGAATACCGGCACCGCCGGGGGCGGCGGCGAAACCCGGCTTGGCGATGACGGGCTGTTCATGGCCGGCTGTCACATCGCCCATGACGCGCGGATCGGCGACAATGTCATCATCGTCAACCAGAGCGCCATCGCCGGCCATGTGGTGATCGAGGACAACGTGATCGTCGGCGGGTTGTGTGGGGTGCACCAGTTCGTGCGCATCGGCAAGGGGGCCATCATCGGGGCCTTGTCCATGGTCACGAACGACGTGATCCCGCATGGCCTGGTCCAGGGCCCGCGCGGCGAGCTGGACGGGCTCAACCTGGTGGGGCTCAAGCGCAAGGGCGTGGCCCGGGACGACATCACCGCGCTGCGGGCGGCCTTCCAGGCGCTCAAGGATGGCGAAGGCTCCTTCATGGACCGCGCCCGGCGCCTTTCGGACGAGACCGACAGCCCCTTTGTGGCCGAGATGGTCGCCTTCATTCTGGGCGACAGCGACCGCAACTTCCTGACGCCCTGATGCTGGCGCTGATCGCAGGGCAGGGCGGGTTGCCGCCGCATCTGGCCCGTGTCCTGGCCGCTCGGGGCGAACCGCCCCTTGTCTGCGAGATGGAACAATTCCCGTCGGACGTGACCGGGTATTATCCACGGCTGACCTTTCGGCTGGAGACCCTCGGCACCTTCCTGGCCAGACTGGTGGAAATAGGGGTCACCCAGGTCTGCATGGCGGGCGCCGTGCGCCGCCCCGAGATCGACCCGGCCCGGATCGACGCGCTGACCGCGTCCTTGGTGCCACGCCTGAAGGCGGCCATGGCGCTTGGCGATGACGGCACGCTGCGCGAGATCATCGCTGTGTTCGAGGAGTATGGCCTGTCGGTGATCGGCGCCTACCAGGTGGACCCCGATCTTGTCCCGCGGGCCGGGGTGCTCTGCGGCACGCTGCCCGACGATATCGCCGCCGATATCGCCGCTGGCCAGGCTGCGCTGGCCCGGATGGGGGCGGCGGATCTGGGGCAGGCAGTGATCCTGCGCGCGGGCCGGGTCGTGGCACAGGAAGACGACCGTGGCACCGCGGCCCTTCTGGCCGGGGTCGAAGGCGGGGCCGATGGCGGGCTGCTCTACAAGGCACCGAAGCCGGGCCAGGACCTGCGCGTCGACATGCCGACGATTGGCCCGGACACCGCCGCCCAGGCCGTGCGCGCGGGCCTGTCGGGGATCGTGGTCCAGGCGGGCGGGGTGATCGTGCTGGACCGCGCCGCACTTGTTGCCGCGCTGAACGCTGCCGGCCTGTTTCTCTGGGTGCATCCATGAGGGTCTTCGTGATCGCGGGGGAACCCTCGGGCGACCGGCTGGGCGGCGCGCTCATGGCGGGCCTGAAAGCGCTGGCGCCGGGCGTGACCTTCGCCGGGGTCGGCGGGCCGCTGATGCAGGCCGAGGGGCTGGACAGCCTGTTTCCCATGGACGAGCTATCGGTGATGGGGCTGGCCGAGATCCTGCCGAAATACCGTCACCTCAAACGCCGCATCCGGCAGACCGCCGAGGCCGCGATCGACGCGCACCCGGACGTGGTGATCGGCATCGACAGCCCCGATTTCTGCCTGCGCGTGGCGCGGCTGGTCAAGGCGGGGTCCGACATTCGAACGGTGCATTACGTGGCCCCGACGGTCTGGGCGTGGCGGCCCGGGCGGGCGGCCAAGATGGCGCAGGTGATCGACCACGTCCTGGCGCTTTTCCCGTTCGAGCCGCCCTACATGGAGGCGGCGGGCATGGCCTGCGATTTCGTCGGCCACCCCATCGCCACGGAACCGCCGGCCACCGCGGCCGAGATCGCCGATTTCCGCGCCCGTTTCGGATTAAGCGCCGACCGCGAGACGCTGATGATCCTGCCGGGGTCGCGCAAGTCCGAAGTCGAGAGGCTGGCCCAGATCTTCGTCGGGGCGCATGCCCGGGCCGGGCTGGGCGACATGCAGGTGATCCTGCCCACCCTGCCACATCTGCGCGATACCGTGGACCGGCAATTCGCCGGGCTTGCGGCAACGGTGTTTCACGGCGAGGGCCTTTCCGCGGCGCAGGCCGCGCGCGAACGCTTCGTGGCCATGGCCGCCGCCGACCTTGCGCTCGCGGCCTCGGGCACCGTGTCGCTGGAACTGGCGGCGGCGCGCACGCCGATGGTAATCGCCTATGATATGGCCTGGCTCAGCCGCCAGGTCATCGCGCGGATGCTGCGCACGGATACGGTCACGCTTGTGAACCTGGTTTCGGAAACCCGCGTGGTGCCCGAATTCATCGGCCAGGCCTGCCGCCCCGAGCGGATCGCCGACGGGTTGCGGCAGGTGCGCGCGGCGCCCGGCGCGCAGCTGGATGCGCTGGACCTGACAATGGACAGGTTGGGCCGGGGGCAAGAGGCGCCGGGCCTGCGGGCCGCGCGCGCGGTGCTGGACCGGCTCTAGGGGCTTGCCGCCGCCGGCGCCGTGCCGCACTCTGCCCCGTGAAGGAGACCGCCATGCCCGCACCACGCAACACGCTGAAAGCCGCCCTGTCCGAGGGTCGGATGCAATCGGGCCTCTGGATGGCCATGGCCAGCCCCATCGCCGCCGAACTGGCGGGCAAGGCCGGGTTCGACTGGTGCCTGATCGACGCCGAACACGGGCCCAACACGCTCAGCACGATCATGGCGCAGTTGCAGGCGCTGGCCGGAACGGATGCGCAGGCGGTTGTGCGCGTGCCCTATGGCGAGGACTGGATCCTCAAGCAGGTGCTGGACCTCGGGGTGCAAAGCCTGGTCGTACCCATGGTCGGCAGCGCCGAGCAGGCCCGCCAGGTGGCCGCCGCCGTGCGCTATCCCGGCCAGGGCGCGCGGGGCATGGGCGCCGTCCTCAGCCGTGCCTCGGGATATGGCGAGATCGTCGACTATGTGACCTCGGCCAATGACGAGATCTGCCTCTTCGTCCAGATCGAAAGCGCCGAGGCCGTGGCCAATGTCGAGGACATAGCGGCGGTCGACGGGGTCGACGGGCTGTTCGTCGGCCCGGCCGACCTGTCGGCGGATATGGGATTCGTCGGGCAACCGAACCACCCGGACGTGCAGGCGGCCATCGCCCGCGTCTACGATGTGGCGGCCAGGACGGGCAAGTTCGCCGGCACGATTACCTTTGATGCGGGTGAATACGACGCGCTGGCCGGGCAGGGGGTGCGGTTCCTTGGGCTGGGCGGCGACGTGCACGTGCTGCGCCAGGCCCTGATCGGCCTCTGGGACAAGCGTCCAAGGCCCTAGTAGGGGGCGTCCTCCAGCACGCCGTCATGGCTCATCTGCTGGTAGAGCAGCCCCTCGCGCAGGCCCCGGTCGGCCACGGACAGCCGGTCGGTGGGCCAGAGCCGCATCAGCGCCTGCAGGATGGCCGAGCCCGACATGATCAGCGCCTGCCGGTCCTTGCCGATGCGCGGATCGCTGCGCCGCCCCTCGGGGCCAAGCGACAGGTAGCGTCGGATCACCGCGTCGATCTGGTCGGTCGTCATGCGCAGCCCGTCCACCTTTGTCCGGTCATAGCGGCGCAGGCCCAGGTGGCTGGCGGCCACGGTGGTCACGGTGCCGCTCGTGCCGATGATCTGGAACCCCTCGCGCGATTGCTCCGAGGCCGAGGGCGCAAATTTCTCCAGGCTTTCCTCGAAGTACCAGCTCATCAGTGCGAACCGGGCCGAGTCGTCCTCGACATCCGAGAACTGGTCGCGCAGCGTCGCCACGCCGAGGGGGACCGAAATCCAGTCCACCACGTTGGCGGCCGGGAAGGGGCCGTCATTCTGGCGGAACCCCGAATGCAGGCGCATGATGGCGCGCGGGCGGTCGCGGTGGGGCACCTTGGTCAGGTCGATCCAGACCAGCTCGGTCGAGCCGCCGCCGATATCCACGACCAGCAATTGTTCGGTCTTGGTCGACACAAGCGGCGCACAGGAGATCACCGCCAGCCGGGCCTCTTCCTCGGGCTGGATGATTTCCAGCCGCAGGCCGGTTTCGCGGCGCACCTGGTTGATGAACTGCTTGGAATTGGTGGCCCGTCGGCAAGCCTCGGTGGCGATCAGCCGCATGCGGCGCACCTTGTGACGCTGCAATTTTTGGCGGCAGACGCGCATGGCATTGATCGTCCGCCACATCGAGGACCGGGACAGTTTTCCAGTCGTTTCAAGGCCCTGACCAAGCTGGACGGACTTCGAGAAACTGTCGACCACGTGGAACTGGCTGCCCTTGGGTTGGGCAATCAGCATGCGGCAACTGTTGGTGCCCAGGTCCAAGGCTGCATAGAGCTCTTGCGGACCGGGCGGGGTCGGCGCGGGGCTTTCGACCGGTTTCGGGAACGCGCCCGCACCACTGGGACGCTTGGGCGCCATCTCTACGCCCTCCGATATCGAGTTAACATGAAGGTAGGCGCGGGGCGTGGTTTGCGCAAGCCTTCTGATCGGCCTTTGCCGTGCCTCACGATCATGTTGAGGGAAATGAGCGGACCGCGCACTGGCCGGGGACCGGCCGGGATTGTTATCAACGCGTCGTTCGCCGCGGGTTTCATGTCGAAAACAAGCACAGGGTTGCCGCGGTGGACGGATAGGAAAAGGGAAATCCGAACGCGAAAGGGAATCGCACCATGGCCGAGGTCACCATCGTCTACTGGCGGGACATTCCGGCACAGGTCATCGTCGGCAAGGGCCGCAAGGCGGCGAAGCTGCAGCTGAGCGAGCGGTTCGAGCAGGCCATCGACCGTGCGGCGATGAAATCCGGCGCCGCCGAGACCGACGATTACCTGGCCGAATGGCGCCGGGGTGATCCCTACACGCTGGACGGTGACGACCAGGAGGTGGCCCGGGCCGAGATGGCCCGGATCGAGGCCGAATACGACACGGCCCGCCTGAAATCGCTGATCGACAACGACGGCCGCGCGTGAGTGGCCCGTCCCCCTTTCCCCGCCTGAAGGAGGCTCTCATGGCGCTGTTGCAGTTCAAGAAGAAACCGGCCGAGACCGGCCAGCCCGTCGATCCGAAAGTCGAGGCCTTCCTGAAGGATTACTCGATCGAGGTGATGCCCCGCACCGCCGAAAAGGTCGAGGACTTCCGCGACCTGCTACCCGAAGGCACCCGGGTCTACATCGCCCATATCGAGGGCACGCCGATCGAGGATATGGTTTCCACCGCCAAACGTCTGGCGCGCGAGGGCTACCCGGTGATGCCGCATTTCCCGGCGCGCATCATCAAGGACCGTGCGACGCTGGCCGACTGGATCGCCCGCTACCAGGGCGAGGCAGGGGTCGAGCAGGCGCTGATGCTGGCCGGCGGCGTGGACAAGCCCCATGGCGAATTCGACAGTTCCATGCAGTTGCTGGAAACCGGGCTTTTCGGGGATTTCAAGCGCCTGCACGTGGCCGGCCACCCCGAGGGCAACAAAGATATCGACGCCAAGGGCGGCACGGCCAACGTGGACGCGGCCCTGCAGTGGAAGCAGAAGTTCTCGGAAACCACCGATGCCGAGATGGCGCTGGCGACCCAGTTCGCCTTCGAGGCGCAGCCGATCATCGAATGGGCCAACAGCCTCAAGGCTGCCGGGATCGACCTGCCGATCCATATCGGCATCGCCGGTCCGGCCAAGCTGCAGACCATGATCAAGTTCGCCATGGCCTGCGGCGTCGGCCCGTCCATTCGCGTGCTGCAGAAGCGGGCCAAGGATGTCTCCAAGCTTCTCTTGCCGTTCGAGCCCACCGAGGTCGTCAGCCAGTTGGCCGCACACAAGGCCGCCAACCCCGATTTCAACGTGACCAACGTGCACTTCTTCCCGCTGGGCGGTATCAAGACCAATGCCCAATGGGCCATCGACCATGGCGGCGCCTCTGCCGTCCCAGCCTCTCAATCCTAAGGACCGACCATGACCCGCACCGTTGTCGAATCGAAGACCAAGACCGCCGTTATCGGCTTTGACGAACCGTTCT
Organism: Alphaproteobacteria bacterium; assembly: GCA_009908505.1. Classification (GTDB taxonomy): domain Bacteria; phylum Pseudomonadota; class Alphaproteobacteria; order Rhodobacterales; family Rhodobacteraceae; genus Salibaculum. Next base: position 63,963 of record JAAAPD010000030.1, read on the forward strand.
GCGTGATCGGCGAGCGCATCAACCCCACCGGGCGCAAGATCCTGGCCGCCGAGCTTGAGCAGGATGATTTCAGCCGGGTCGAGGCCGACGCCATAGCCCAGGTCGCGGCCGGGGCCACGGTGCTGGACATCAATTCGGGCGCGGTCTTCACCAACAAGATGGCCGAAGACCCCCGCTATGCCGACAACAACTTCGTCGAGCCGACGCTGATGACCCAGCTGGTCGAGGTGGTGCAGAAGATCGTCGACGTGCCGCTGTGCATCGACAGTTCGGTGCCCGGCGCCCTGGAAAACGGCCTGGCCACCGCCGAGGGGCGTCCCCTGCTCAACTCGGTCACCGGCGAGGAAGAGCGGCTGGAAATGGTGCTGCCGCTGGTCAAGAAATACAACGTGCCGGTCGTGGCGATCTCGAACGACGACACCGGCATTTCCGAAGACCCCGAAGTGCGGTTCGCCGTGGCCAAGAAGATCGTGGAACGGGCCGCCGATTACGGCATCCCCGCCCATGATATCGTGGTCGATCCGCTGGTGATGCCGATCGGCGCCATGGGCACGGCCGGCTTGCAGGTCTTCACCCTTGTCCGCCGCCTGCGCGACGAGCTGGGCGTGAACACCACCTGTGGCGCGTCGAACATTTCCTTCGGTCTGCCCAACCGCCACGGGATCAACAACGCCTTCCTGCCCATGGCGATGGCGACCGGCATGACCAGCGCCATCATGAATCCGGTGGCGCTGCCGGTGAAAGCCTCCGAGATCGAGGCCAAGAAGGCCGAAGTGGCCGCCGCGGGCATCGTGCTGCCGCCCGAGATGGACGACGAGGTGTTCTGCCAGCTGTTCGGCCTCGGCTCCACCAAGCCGCGGGCGGGCAAGGAGATGGAAGCGATCCGCGCCGCCAACTTCCTGATGAACCAGGATGACGGCGGGGCGGCCTGGATCCGGTTCAACAAGGCACCGCCGAAGCCGGGTGAGGAAGCCCGCGGCCGGGGTGGGCGCTCCGGTGGACGTCGTCGCCGGGCCAGTTAGGACTGCTTGTTTCCGAACAAAAGAACGCCGCGCGTGAGACCGGGCGGCGTTTTTGGGTTTGGTGGGGATCAGGAGCAGTGTTTTGAGCAGTGGAGGGCATTGGCCTTTGTCAGCCCGGAGCGGACATCAGCGGCATCAACGAGGCGCTCTTGTCATGTTACTCTTCTCGCCTAAATTTCGACGCACTACTAAGTAGATATGCCTGTCGTGCTCGCTGTTCTTTATTGACTGGCAAATCGCAAAAAGCCCAAAACTCTTCGAGGCTGCTCAGATCAAAGGGATTCATCAGGAATGCATGTAGAAATGGCGTGAGAAATTTCTTCATCTGAAAAGCCAAGCCTTCATTATCACTCTCTTTTATCGCCCGCCCATGCGAGATCAAATTCCGCCTTTCCATTAAATGAAGACCAACTTGATAGTTCTCAACTGTATCTTCAAAAAACCAAGAAGCCCTTCGTATGAGAGTTTCACTTTTTTCCCGATTATGCCCTGCAATCGCTTCGAGCAGCCTCCAACCGTCTAGAAATGATGACTCAAGATCGCATTGCGCAAAGGCTAAATAGTGTCGAACGAGAGCCGCCTCCGCCTCAGCCCGCCAAGGTAGCCTCTTCAATCGGCTTCTGACCTTTTCACTATTTGTAATGATGGCGTCTATTTCCTGAGCGGTCCGCTTCTTACTACTGAAATTTTTGGGCCACCTATTATACCAAAAAATGCTAGTGCTTATTGCTCCAGATTTGTCATGCACGGTCATGTGAGGAGCCAGCATGATGGTATTTATCGGTCGGTCAGAATTGGTCGGGAAAATAAATTTCCCCCTAGAAGATGTTAGTGAATAGAGACCTAATTCCTTAGAGATAGCGCTCTCCGCTTGTTCGAACGCATCGAAAACGTCGATCCCTTTTACTGAGCACATCGCTAATGGAAGGTTCTGTATGTTGCCTGGAATATCATGGGAAGAGTTCTCATGTGCCGCCAGTTGTTCCGCTCGGTCTTTCATTGCTCTTTGCGCAAATCTTGAGCTTCTTTGGATATCAAATGTGATGGATACATCACCCCACCATCTTCGGCCAGAAAGCAGTTTCTGGCTTCCCCAGACTGGGAATAAAACTCTAAAATCCCTTTGATCTTTCTCTATAGCTTTGACCGCACTGCGCTTACAATGCTTGATGAATTCTCCCTCGGTTAAATCTTGTTTCGCGTGCATCGCCTTTTTAACGACCTTGCGAACAAAAGCATCGGTCTTACCATCAATTTCAATTGAGGACCTTAAGTAGCTTTCAAATTCCTCAAGCACGCCAAAGCCTGACAAGCTCAAAGTGCCATCATGGTTTACCGTCCGGGCCTTGGATAGGCTCGATAACATCAGGTCGATATTGAAGCCTTTTTTCTTTCGCAGTTTTATCTCGTGAGGCATGATCTATGTTATCTTGTGCTCATCATGAACTTGAACTCTCGATGGTAATGAATGACATCGGCACTCAAACTTTGCAAAGCCCGCTTCCTGCGCAAAGCCGACCTTGATCCACCATGCAAAATCGCTCAGGGCCTGTCCCCCT
>JAAAPD010000042.1 GCA_009908505.1 Alphaproteobacteria bacterium
ATCGAAGAGGCCGCCGAGGCCCGCCCCGACAGCGGCGCCATCACCGACAGCCTGGGCTGGGTCCTGTTCAAGCTGGGCCGCTATGACGAGGCCGTCACCCACATGGAACGCGCCGTGGAACTTGAACCGCTTGACGCGATCATCACCGACCACCTGGGCGATACCTATTGGATGGTCGGGCGCGAGGCCGAGGCGCGTTTCCAGTGGCAACGCGCCCTGTCCTTCAACCCCGAGCCCGATTTGGCCGAACGCATCCGCCGCAAGCTGGAGGTGGGGTTGACCGAGGTGCTGAAGGAAGAGGGCCAGGATCCCGCCGACATGGCCTATGACCGTCAGTAGCGACACTGTCACCGCCTTCGCCCCGGCCAAGCTTAACCTTTGCATGCATGTTACCGGGCAACGGCCTGATGGCTATCACACCCTCGACTCGCTTGTCATGTTCGCCGCCACCGGCGACACGATCACCGCCACACACGCCGACGACCTGAGCCTGACCATGGATGGCCCGTTTGCCGACGGGCTGTCCGTGGAAGCGGACAACCTGGTGTTGCGGGCGGCGCGGCTGCTGAACCCTGATCGAGGCGCACGGATTCACCTGCACAAGGCCCTGCCGGTCGCCGCCGGACTCGGGGGCGGCTCGTCCGACGCGGCGGCCGCCTTGCGGGCGCTGGCCACCCTGTGGGACATGCCGCTGCCCAGCACGGCCGAGGTTCTGCCACTGGGCGCGGATGTGCCCGTCTGCCTGAACCCCGAATTGCTGCGGATGGAAGGGATCGGAGAGGTCCTCACCTCGTTCGGACCGGCGCCGATGCTGGACGTCGTCCTGGTCAATCCCGGTGTCGCCCTGTCCACGCCCACCGTCTTCGGGGGCCTCGCGCAGAAGGAAAACCCGCCCCTGACCGCCGAGATGCCCGACCCGTTCGAGATCGACGCGTGGGTCGGCTGGCTGTCGGGGCAACGCAACGACCTGCAAGCCCCCGCCGTCGCCGCCGCACCGGTCATCGGCACGGTTCAGGAGGTGCTGAACGCCCAGCCGGGCAGTCGGTTGGTGCGCATGTCCGGGTCCGGGGCGACCTGTTTCGGCATCTTCGAGGATGTCGCCACCCGCGATGCGGCCGTGGCAGCCATCCGCGCGGCGCATCCCGACTGGTGGGTGCAGGCCAGCGAGGAATGGAACCTCTAGCGCAGCCGCGCCACCACGTAGTCGGCCAAGTCGACCAGCATGCCCCGGATGGGATGGTCCGGCAGCCCGGCCAGCGCCGCCTTGGCACGATCCGCCCAGGCGACTGCCTCGGCCCGGGTCGCGTCGATGGCGGCGTGCTTGTCCAGCAGGGCCAGCGCGGTCTTCAGGTCGCCCTCGTCCTGCTTGCCCTTTTCGATCGTGCGCTGCCAGAAGGCGCGTTCCTCGGCGTCGGCCTTTGCCACCGCCTTGATCACCGGCAGGGTCAGTTTGCGTTCGCGGAAATCGTCGCCGATATTCTTGCCGGTCGCGTCGCTGCCCGCGTAGTCCAGGATATCGTCCACCATCTGGAAGGCGATGCCCAGCGCATCGCCGTAGTCGAACATGGCCTGCACGCGCGCCTCGTGCTGCCCGGCGATCACGCCGCCCACCTCCATCGCCGCTGAGAACAGCGCCGCAGTTTTGCCGCGCACGATCTTGAGATATGTCTCTTCGGTCGTGGCCAGGTCGCGCGCCGCGGTCAGCTGCAGCACCTCGCCCTCCGCGATGGTGGCCGCCGCGTCGGACAGGATGCGCAAAACGCGGATCGACCCGGTTTCGGTCATCAGCTGAAAGGACCGCGCAAAGAGGTAATCCCCCACCAGAACGGACGAGGTGTTGTCCCACAACAGGTTCGCCGTGGGCCGCCCGCGCCGCTGCCGGCTTTCGTCCACGACATCGTCATGCAGCAGGGTCGCGGTGTGGATGAATTCCACCGTCGCCGCCAGGTGGACATGGTAGGGCCCGTCATAGCCACACATCCGCGCCGCCCCCAGCGTCAGCATCGGCCGGAGCCGCTTGCCCCCCGCCTCGACCAGATGCGCCGTGACCTCGGGGATTCGCGGGGCGTGTTCGGACGCCATGCGCTCGCGGATCATCGTGTTGACGCGTGCCATGTCCTCGGCCAGGGCCTCGGCCAGGCGATCTTGGGGTTTGGCGGCGGTATCAAGACTCATGAACTCTCCGTCGGATGCTCGACAAAGGCGCAGGTTTCGCCTTAGGTCAATGGGATGAAGGAACTTCTGCGCAGCAACGACCCGACCGTGATCGCCTTTGCCAAGGCCCTTTTGGACGGTGAGGGTATAGAGGTCTTCGAATTGGACGTAAATATGAGCGTCCTCGAAGGCAGCATCGGCATTTTGCCGCGCCGGATCATGGTGCGCGATTCAGATCATTTCATGGCCAGCGCCATCCTGCGCGACAATGACATCGACCTCGGGCAATAACCGATGGACGTGACGCGCGATGCCTTTCTCGGGGGGCGGTTGGTGCTGCAGCAGCCACGGCGCGGCTACAGGGCGGGGGTCGATCCGGTCCTGCTGGCCGCCGCAACACCGGCACGGCCGGGGCAGTCGGTGCTGGAGCTGGGGTGCGGCGTGGGTGCGGCGCTGTTCTGCCTGGCCACGCGGGTGCCACAGCTGGACCTGACCGGGATAGAGCTTCAGCCCGATTACGCCGACCTGGCCCGTCGCAATGCCACCGACAATGGTATCGCGGCCCGGATCGAGAGCGCCGACCTGCGCGCCCTGCCCTGCGACCTGCGCGATCGGTCCTTCCACCATGTCATCGCCAATCCGCCCTATTTCGACCGCAGGCTCGGCACTGCCTCGGACAGTGCCGGGCGCGAAATGGCGTTCGGCGGTGACACGCCGCTGGGCGACTGGCTGGACGTTGCGACGCGGCGCCTGGCGCCCAAGGGCTATCTGACCCTGATCCAGAAGGCCGACCGCCTGCCGGACCTTCTGGCGGCGATGGATCACCGGCTGGGCAGCGTCGTGGTCCGGCCCATTGCCGGGCGTGCGGCGCGCGGCGCAGACCGCGTGCTGATCTCGGCCCGCAAGGAGGGCCGCGCGCGCTTTCGCCTGCTTGCGCCACTGATTCTTCACGACGGGCCCGAGCACGACGCGGATGCCGAGGATTACACAGACGAGATTCGCGCGGTGCTGCGGGATGGCGCAGCCTTGCCGATCATCGCTTAACCATTCAGCAAGGGTTTGCGGGTCTCCTGCGACATGGTGCCCATACCGCCCGGGTTTCTGCCCTGCGGCGTGACAGACCTGCAAAGGTGTGATGCACTGGTCATGAACTCAGCAGCACGGAGGAAAACCATGAGCATGATGTCGCATCTTCAGGAGCTCAAGAAGAAGCACGACCAACTGTCCGAAGCCGTTGAGACCGCGCAACGCGCCCCGGGAAGCAACGACCTGGAGGTTGCGCAGATGAAGAAAAAGAAGCTGCAGCTGAAAGAAGAGATCGCCCGGCTGGAAGAACGGGCCTGATCACGCCCTGAAACACCAAGAAAGGCCGCCCCAATGGGCGGCCTTCGTCGTTTCGGAGTCGACTGACGGTCAGACGAAGAATTGCGCCCCGTTGGCCGAAATGGTCGACCCGTTGATGAACCCGGCATCGTCCGAGGCCAGGAACGCAACGCAGCGCGCGATTTCCTCGGGTTCGCCAAGACGGCCGGCCGGGATCTGGCCGATGATCGCCTCGCGCACCTTGTCGGGCACGGCCATGACCATTTCCGTCGCGATATAGCCGGGGCACACCGCGTTGGCGGTGATGCCCGCGCGGGCGCCTTCCTGGGCCAGGGATTTCACAATACCCAGATCACCGGCCTTGGTGGCGGCATAGTTGACCTGCGCGAACTGACCTTTCTGACCGTTGATCGAGGAAATCACGATCACACGGCCGAACTTGCGTTCGCGCATGCCAGGCCAGACCGGGTGCACCGTGTTGAACACGCCCGTCAGGTTGGTGTCGATCACCTGCTGCCACTGTTCCGGGGTCATCTTGTGGAACGGCGCATCCTTGGTGATGCCGGCATTCGCCACGACGACGTCAATCGGGCCCAGCTCGGCCTCGACCTTGTCGATCCCGGCCTTGGACTCGTCGTAGTCGGCGACGTTCCACTTGTAGGTCTTGATGCCGGTTTCCTCGGTGAACTTGGCCGCGGCCTCGTCATTGCCGGCATAGGTCGCGGCGACCGCGTAGCCATCTTCCTTGAGCTTCTTGGCAATGGCCGCGCCGATGCCGCGGCTGCCTCCGGTAACCAGTGCAACACGTCCCATGTTCAGTTCTCCTCCTTCGGGGTATTGGGGTGGGCGCACCGCGCGGCGCGCCCGCATTTCCTTAGCGTTCGACGCAGAGCGCGACACCCATGCCGCCGCCGATGCACAGCGTCGCCAGACCCTTCTTGGCATCACGACGCTTCATCTCGAACAGCAGCGTGTTCAGGACCCGGCAGCCCGAGGCGCCGATCGGGTGGCCGATGGCGATGGCGCCGCCGTTCACGTTCACGATCTCGGGGTCCCAGCCCATGTCCTTGTTGACGGCGCAGGCCTGGGCGGCAAATGCTTCGTTGGCCTCGACCAGGTCCAGGTCGTTCACGGACCAGCCGGCCTTTTCCAGCGCCTTCTTGGACGCATGTATCGGCCCGACACCCATGATCGACGGGTCAAGCCCGGCGGTGGCGTAGCTGACGATGCGGGCCAGCGGCGCGATGCCGCGCTTCTCGGCCTCGTCGGCACTCATCAGCAGGGTGGCGGCGGCGCCGTCATTGATGCCCGAGGCATTCGCGGCCGTGACCGACCCGTCCTTGGTGAAAGCCGGGCGCATCTTTTCCATGCCGTCCAAAGTCGCGCCGTGACGGATGTATTCGTCCTTGTCCACGACGATGTCGCCCTTGCGCGTCTTGACGGTGAAGGCGATCACCTCGTCGTCGAACTTGCCCGCCTTCTGGGCCGCCTCGGCCTTGTTCTGGCTGGCCAGCGCGAATTCGTCCTGCTGGTCGCGGGGAATCTGCCATTTCTCGGCGACGTTCTCGGCGGTCTGGCCCATGTGATAGCCGTTGAAGGCGTCCCACAGGCCATCGCGGATCATGGTGTCGATGAATTTCATGTCGCCCATCTTCTGGCCCTGGCGCAGGTTGGCCGCATGGGCGGACATCGACATGTTTTCCTGCCCGCCGGCGGCGACGATGCTGGCATCACCCAGCATGATGTGCTGTGCGCCCAGCGCCACGGCCCGCAGGCCCGAGCCGCAGACCTGGTTGATGCCCCAGGCCGCGCTTTCCTGCGGCAGGCCGGCATTGATATGGGCCTGGCGGGCGGGGTTCTGGCCCTGCGCGGCGGTCAGCACCTGGCCCAGGATGGTTTCCGAAACCTCGGCCTTGTCGATACCGGCGCGCTCGACAACGGCCTCCAGCACGGCGGCGCCTAGGTCATGGGCGGGGGTGTTGGCGAAGGAACCGCCGAAACTGCCCACGGCTGTGCGTGCGGCAGATGCGATAACGACGTTGGTCATGGGTGAGTCCTCTCCTGATCCGTCAATTCAATGGCGGCAAGGAGCCAGACGCGGAATCGCACGGGCCCCGACCCGCCGTTCCCCTCCCTCTTAGGGGCTCCATGCTGCAACCGCAACATGGTTCACGGCGCGTGGGCGTAATTTTATTGCGCGAACGGCGGCGCGCCCATTCAGATTCGAAACCTCGGCACACCGTAGAGGTAGCCCTGCAAGCAATCGACGCCGAACCGCGCCAACATCGCGGCCTCGGCCCGGGTTTCGACCCCCTCGGCCACGGCGAACATCTCGAACTGGTGGGCAATGGTGATCAGAGCCTCGGCGATTACCTGGTTGTCCGGGTCCTGGTCGATGCCGCGCACGAAGCAGCTATCGATCTTGACCAGGTCGAAGAAGAAATCCTTGAGATAGCGAAAAGCCGTCAGCCCGGCGCCGAAATCATCCAGACCGAAGGCCACGCCGCGCGGCTGCATCTCTTCCATGAAGCGGATGACCACCTCGGGCAGCTGCATGGCGCTTTCCTCGGAGATTTCCAGGATCAGACGATGGCCCAGGTCGGGGTCATCATGAAGGTTGCGTTCCAGAACGCGGCGCCATGTTCCATCGCCCAGGGACCGGGCCGACACGTTCACCGCCAGCCGAAGGCCCGGCACCTCGCGCAGCCGGTCGAAGCCCAGCGCCAGCGAGGCGCAATCAATGTCGCGGCCGATCGTGTCATCCTCGACCTTGCCCATGAATTGCGCCGCCGGAATGACCCGCCCGGTGTCGTCCAGCACCCGGATCAACCCCTCGTAGAAGGCGGTATTCCCCCCCTGCGCGGCCAGCACGACCGGCTGGAACGCCAGGGCGCAATGGTCCTGCGCCAGGGCGTCGCGCACCATGCGCATGACATCCCTGTCCCGAACGCTGACAGCGTAGTCCAGCGGATCCTTGGGCACCTGTTCATCCAGGGCCGACCGGGAAAGATCAAAGGCGGGCATCAGCCACTCCGTTCAAGTCCCTCAGGTCTGCCCGACCCCGATTAAGGGCTGGTAAAGCTTTGCGGTTTGAGTTGAATTGTAACGATAATGGAGGGCCAGAATGGAACGATGTGGCTGGGCCGGACCGGATCAGATCTACCTGGAGTATCACGACACCGAATGGGGCGTGCCGGAACATGACTGCCGCGCGCTTTGGGAAAAGCTGGTCCTGGACGGGTTCCAGGCAGGGCTGAGCTGGATCACCATCCTGAAAAAGCGGGAGGGGTTCCGGGCCGCCTTTGACGGTTTCGACCCAGAAGCCATCGCCGGATGGGGCGAACCGCAGGTCGCGCGCCTGCTGCAGGATCCAGGCATCATCCGCCATCGCGGCAAGATCGAAGCCACGATCACCAATGCCCGCGCCTACTTGGAGATCGACGATTTCTCAGCATTCTGCTGGGGCTATGTCGGCGGCAAGCCGATCCAGAACCTCTGGGCTACGCTGGCCGAGGTGCCCGCCCATACACCGCTTTCCACGCGCATGTCCCGGGACCTGAAGAAAGCCGGCTTCAAGTTCTGCGGCCCGACCATCGTCTATGCCTGGATGCAGGCTTGCGGGCTGGTCAATGACCACCTGACGACCTGTCCGCGCCATGCCACCTGTGCCGAGATGGCCTAGACTGGCAACTTGCCGCGGCGCGCGCCCCCGCTACCTGATGCGCACCACCAGACAGGAGCCGGGTCATGTCCAAACCACCCCCAGGCCGCACCGGCGGCCTGCCCGTGCCCAGCCACCGATTGGGCCGCAGCGTGCGGCTGGGCGGCCTGGCCATGGGGCTGGCGGGGCGCATGGCGCGCGACGGGCTGGCCGGGCTCGGCCGTGGCCAACGCCCCGACAGGCGCGATCTTCTGCTGACCCCCGCCAACCTGCACCGGATCACCAATGAACTGGCCCGAATGCGCGGTGCGGCCATGAAGGTGGGGCAATTGGTGTCCATGGACGCCGGCGCCATCCTTCCCCCGGACCTGGCCGAGATCATGGCCCGCTTGCGCGACGGGGCCGATTTCATGCCCCCGAAACAACTGAAATCGGTGCTGAACGCGGCCTGGGGGCCGGACTGGCTGCGCCGCGTCGCGCAATTCGACGTTCGCCCCATCGCCGCCGCCTCGATCGGGCAGGTCCACAAGGCCCGGCTGCGCGACGGGCGCCGCATCGCCATCAAGGTGCAATACCCCGGCATCGCCCGCAGCATCGACAGCGACGTCGCCAATGTGGGCAGCCTGATCCGCCTGTCCGGACTGGCCCCCCGTGGGCTGGAGCTTGCCCCCCTGCTGGCCGAGGCCCGCGCGCAGCTGCACGCGGAAACCGACTATGCCGCCGAAGCCACGCACATGTCCCGCTTTGCCGATCTGCTTTCAGACGATCCGCGCTTTGCCCTGCCGCGCCCATTGCCCGAACTGACGACGCAAACCGTCCTGACCATGGACTTCGTGACTGGCACCCCCATCGAGGCGCTCTCCGAAGCCCCGCAGGCCCGTCGGGACCATGCGGTCGAGGCCCTTTTCGACCTGCTTCTGCGCGAGATCTTCGTGTTCGGCTTGGTCCAGACCGACCCGAATTTTGGCAACTACCTCCACGACGACGAAACTGGCCAAATCGCCCTGCTGGATTTCGGGGCGACCCGCGCGCTGGCGCCTTGGGTGGTCGCCGCTTATGGCGCGCTGATCCGCACGGGCATGGCGGGCCGGCGCGATGATATGGTGACGGCAGCCATCAGGCTGGGTCTGCTGGACGATTCGCTGCGCCCCGATCACCGCGCCCGTGTCATTGCCATGATGGAGACGGCCTTCGTCGACCTGCGCCAACACCCGGTCTACGATTTTTCCGATCAGCGCCTGGCACAGACCCTTCAGGCCGAGGGCATGGCGCTGGTGCAAGAGGGCCTCGCGCCCGCGCCGCCACCGGCCGACGTGCTCTTCCTGCAACGCAAGATCGGCGGGCTCTACCCGCTGGCCGCGCGGCTTGGCGCGCGCGTTCCGCTGCACGACCTGCTGGACCGGCACCTGCCCTGATCACCAGCGCTTCAGCGCGTCCTCGTCCGCGTCGCGCGCGGTGACCCAATCGGCCCCGGAGCTGCTGCGTTCCTTTTTCCAGAACGGGGCCCGGGATTTGAGGTAGTCCATCAGGAAATCCGCCGCTTCGAAAGCATCCTTGCGATGGCGCGACGCGGTGGCGACCATCATGATCACCTCGCCCGGCGCCATCGCCCCGTAACGGTGGATGATCAGCACGTCGGCCAACGCCCAGCGCGCCAAGGCCTCGTCGCGGATCCGGGCCAGGGCTTTCTCGGTCATGCCCGGATAGTGCTCGATCTCCATGGCCTGAAGACCGCCATCCACATCGCGCACCAGCCCGGAAAAGCTCACCACCGCCCCGGCGCCCGCGACCCCCGCGCTGAACGCGTTGAGCTCGGCGCCGGGATCGAACCGGTCAGATTGCACCCGGATCGACATGCGCTCAGCCCCCGGTCATCGGCGGGAAAAAGGCAACCTCGCGAACGCCGTCCAGCGAATCCGTGAACTCGGACAATTCCTGGTCCAGCGCCACGCGCAGCGCCGACAGGTCGGAAAAAGCGGCGGCATAACGCTCTTCGCGTGCGCGCAGCTCCTCGACCAGTTCGGCCACCGTGGCGGCATCGCTTTGAACGTCTTCGCGCGGCAGGCCAATGCGTTCCCGAACCCAGGCGAAATAGAGAACCTGCATGGCTACCCCCTAAGATGCGGCAGGGATTTGCGAAAGTAATCCAAGCCCGTCAAAAGCGTCAGGATCATCGCCGCCCAAAGCAGAATGATCCCGATCCACCAGCTAATCTGCATACCGCGGTATTTCCAGACGATGCCCAGCTCGTCGGGGATGGCGCCGGCAATAATGTCCCGCACCACCTCGTCGCTCATGCCCCAGGTCTGCATGATGTAGTAATGCTCGAAGGCGCCGGTTGAAAACAGCACCGCGATCGCGGTCATCTGCGCAGCCGTCTTCCACTTTGCCAGCCGCGTCACCTTCAGGGTCCCGGCCGTGTCTCCCAGGAATTCACGCAGCCCGCTGACAAAGGTCTCGCGGAACATGATCAGAGTGGCGGGCAACAGGATCCACGGGTTCATCCCGGAAAACCCGCAGATCACCAACAGCGCGATCACCACCATCGCCTTGTCGGCGATCGGGTCCAGCATGGCGCCGAATTTCGATTCCTGGCTCCAGGCCCGGGCCAGGTAACCGTCGATCCAGTCGGTCACCGCCGCGCCCGTGAACAACGCAAGCGCGATCCAATCCGCCCAGGGCCGGCTGAAATAGAGGAACAGAACCGCGACACCCGGCGCCGCCATAAGGCGCAGAACCGTCAATATATTGGGCAAGGTCCATTTCATAACAGTTTCCTAGCGCCATTCCCGTCCCCGCGCCACACCCCCCGCTTCTTTGGGTCGAAAATACCGCGGGGGTTTGGGGGTTGGCCCCCATTCCCGAGGAGGAGCACCGCGACGACGAGACATGAGGCGTGCCGAAGGCACCCCGCCAGATCAGCCCTTCTCGTGAAAATGCCCGTGGATCGTCTCGGCCATGGCCTCGGAAATTCCGTCGACCGCGCACAGGTCGGCCAGGGCCGCGCGGCTCACTGCCTTGGCGGATCCGAAATGGGCCAGCAGCGCCCGCTTGCGCGCCGCACCCACGCCCGGGATATCGTCCAGCGGCGTGGCGCTCACCGCCTTGGCCCGCTTTGCACGGTGGGTGCCGATGGCGAATCGGTGCGCCTCATCGCGCAGTCGCTGGACGAAGTAGAGCACCGGATCGTTGTGGCGTAGCGCCATCACAGGTTTGCCGGTGCGGTGGAACTCTTCCTTGCCATGGTTGCGGTCGACCCCCTTGGCCACGCCCACCATGGGTACGTCGCCGACGCCCAGCTCGTCCATGATCTGGCGCACCGCGCTCACCTGCCCCGCGCCCCCGTCGATCAGCAAAAGCCCCGGCCAGGCGCCAGATTGCCGCTCGGGGTCTTCCTTGAGCAGTCGTTTGAACCGCCGGGTCAAAACCTCTTTCATCATGCCGAAATCGTCGCCCGGGGTCAGCTCTTCGCCCTTGATGTTGAACTTGCGATACTGCCCCCTCTCGAAGCCCTCCGGTCCCGCCACGATCATCGCCCCGACGGCGTTCGTCCCCTGGATATGGCTGTTGTCATAGACCTCGATCCGCTGTGGCGGCACGGGAAGGTCGAAGGCCTCGGCCAGCCCCCGCAGCAGCTTCGCCTGCGTCGCCGTTTCGGACATCTTGCGCGCCAGGCTTTCGCGGGCATTGCGCATGGCCCCGCCGACAAGCTCGGCCTTCTCGCCGCGCTGGGGCACGACGATCTCGACCTTGCGGCCCGCCTTCTCGCCCAGGGCCGCACCCACCAGGTCCGTGTCATCCACGCCATGCGACAGCAGCAATTGCCGGGGCGGTTCGCGCTGGTCATAGAACTGGCCGATGAAGGCCTGCATGACTTCGGCCGGGTCCTCGTCGCCGGTCACGCGCGGGTAGTAGTCGCGGTTGCCCCAGTTCTGGTTGGCCCGGATGAAGAACACCTGCACGCAGGCCTGACCGCCTTCGGTGTGCAGGGCGATGATGTCGGCCTCGGCCACGCCCTGCGGGTTGATGCCCTGCGCGGTCTGGACCAAACTCAGGGCGCGGATACGGTCGCGCAGGGCGGCGGCCCGTTCGAATTCCATGGCCGCGGCCGCCTCTTCCATCTGGCTGGCCAGCGCCGCCTGCATCTCGGTGGACTTGCCGCGCAGGAAGCGTTCGGCATCCCTGACCAGCCCGGCATAATCCTCGCGGCTGATCTTGCCGACACAGGGCGCGCTACACCGCTTGATCTGGTACAGAAGGCAGGGTCGCGTCCGGGTCTCGTAATCGCTGTCCGAACAGGTGCGCAAAAGGAACGCCTTTTGCAGCGTGTTCAGGGTGCGATTGACCGCCCCCGCGCTGGCGAAAGGGCCGTAATAGGCGCCCTTGGCCTTCTTGGCGCCGCGATGCTTGTCGATGCGCGGAAAGTCGTGGTCCTTGGCCACCAGGATATTGGGGAAGGATTTGTCGTCACGTAGCAGCACGTTGTATTTCGGCTTGAGCTGCTTGATGAGATTCTGTTCCAACAGCAGCGCCTCGGTCTCGGTCGCCGTGGTCAGGAACATCATTGAGGCGGTTTCGCCGATCATCCGCGCGATACGCGGGCCGTGCCCGGTGGGCCGGGCATAGTTGCCCACCCGCGCCTTGAGATTGCGCGCCTTGCCGACGTAAAGCACCCGGTTATGCACATCCAGCATCCGGTAGACGCCGGGACTGGCGTCCAGCGTCCTGAGATAGGATTGGATAACCTCTGGACCGGTCTTTATCTGGTTTTCGGCGTCAGGCATGGGCCAAGACTATGATTCCCGGCGCGCACTGCAATGGGACCGGCGCAGGATCAAGGGCAAACATACCCACGCAACCTGTGGACAACTCGGTGGGCAAGCTTTTGGGCATCCGGATTTCCCCTTGTTTTGTGACGGTTTCGTGATGGTGCCTGCTTTTTAGGCAGATATTCAAAGCCTTGAAAACTATAGTGATTTTTTTACTCAATTCGCAAGCCACTGAGATTGTTACGAAAATGTTAATCGCCGGCTCCGGCAAACCGGGGCGGTGCACAACTTGCCGCAAGGTCACTCCAGCCCGAGGATGTCCGGCGTCTGCCAAGCCAGGTGCTGACCACCGTCGATGCACAGCAGTTGACCGGTCACCGCCGGGGCATCCAGGAGATAGCCCAGCGCCGCGGTGATGTCCTCGGGGTTCGAGCCGCGTTCCAGAACTGTCGCCGCCCGCTGGCGGGCGAAATGCGCGTCGCTTTGGCGCGCGCCCTGCAGGGTCGGGCCCGGACCAATAGCATTGACACGAATGGCAGGCGCCAGCGCCTGGGCGGCCGTCTGGGTGAACGCCCAAAGTCCCATCTTGGCGATGGTATAGCTCATGAAGGCAGGGGTCAGCTTCCGCACCCGCTGATCGACCATGTTGACCACCAGCGCCGTGGCCCGCGGTTCACCATTGCCGTCGATGGCCGGCTGGGGGGCCTGGGCGGCCAGCGCCTGCGTCAACACCACCGGCGCACGCAGATTGGAGTCCAGGTGCCGGTCCCAGCTGTCGCGGGTAATGGTGTCGATCTGATCATACTCGAAGATCGAGGCGTTGTTGACCAGGCAGGTGACCGGACCCAGCGCCTCGGCCGCGCGGGGCAGAAGCGCCTGTGTTTCATCCTCGGACAGAAGGTCGGCCTGCAATGCCACGGCGTCGCGTCCAGTGGCCTTTATCTGCCGCACGACATCCTCGGCGCCAGCGGCGCTGCCGTTGTAGTGCACCGCCACATCATAGCCACGCTGCCCCAGATAGAGCGCCATGGCGGCGCCCAGCCGCTTGCCGCCTCCGGTGACCAGTGCAACGCCCGTCATAGAACCGACCATATATACGCGATGTAGAGCGCGGTCAGCGCCACACCCCTTGTCCGATTGATGTCCATCCGCAGGAAGACGAAGGGGAAAAGGATCAACGAAGAGGTCAGCATGACCCACAGGTCGAAGCGGAGGACCTCGGCGGCAACCGGGATCTCGCCCACCAGCGAGGCCACGCCGATAATGGCCAGCAGGTTGAACATGTTCGACCCGATCACATTGCCCAGCGCGACATCGGCCTGCCGGCGCAATGCCGCCATCACCGTGGTCGCCAGTTCCGGCAGGGACGTGCCCACCGCCACGAGAGTCAGTCCGATGGCGGTTTCCGAAACGCCAAAATCGCGGGCGATATTGCTGGCCCCGTCCACCAGAAGGCTGGCCCCCAATGGCAGACCGATGATCCCCAGCACCAGGAAAAGGGTGATCTTGGGCCAAGGTAGGTCCGGATCGGCGCCTTCAAGGTCGTCGACATCCTCGGGCGGGGCATTGACCCCGTTCTTGCGGTGGGCATTCGCGGCAAGGCCCGCGTGCAGCAGCATCGCCGCAAGGGCCGCCAGCAGGATAAGCCCGGAAATCCAGTCGAACTTGCCTCGGAACGCCAGCGCGATGAACAGAATGCTGGCCGCGATCATCTGCAGGTAGCTGTCACGCGTCTCGCACTCGCCGGTATGCATCACCGCCAAAAGCGCGGGCACCCCGAGCACAAGCAGGACATTGGCCGTATTCGACCCCACGACGTTGCCCAGGGCCAAGCCGGGCACGCCGTCCCAGATCGCCTGGACCGAGATCAGCAGCTCGGGTGCGGAGGTGCCGAAGGCGACGATGGTCAACGACACGATCAGGGCCGGAACGCCGATACGCAACGCCAGGTTCACCGCGCCCTTGACCAGGCTGTCCCCGGCCAACAGCAAAAGCAACAGGCCGAGGCCGGTATAGACCCAATCCATGATCATCCGCCGCGTCCCTTGCAGTCACAGGGCTTTCCGAAGGTGTATTTCCCGCAGCGCGGGCACTTCGCACTGGACAGCCTGTCCTGTGCCCGGCGCACGATCCGGGGTG
This sequence comes from Alphaproteobacteria bacterium, assembly GCA_009908505.1. Lineage (GTDB taxonomy): Bacteria > Pseudomonadota > Alphaproteobacteria > Rhodobacterales > Rhodobacteraceae > Salibaculum. The sequence continues at coordinate 14,047 of JAAAPD010000042.1, forward strand.
CGCGCAGCTTGCCGAACATTCCCAGCACGCCGATGAAGACGAGAAAAAGAAGAACGATCTTTGAAATCACGTCAGAGGCCGAAACGGGCAAAGGCCGCCCGCTCCTCTAGGCCGGCGACGGCATCATCGACCACCTGCGCGCCGAAACGCTGGAACAATCCGCGTTTCTGGCCGTAGCGACGGAACCGCACCTTGTCGCCGAACCGGTCCTTCATCACCGGCACCAGTTGTCCCACCTTGTCGGCCAGGCCGATCTCGATGGCCTTTTCGCCGACCCAGACTTCGCCGGTGAACAGGTCCTTGTCCTCGGCCAGCTTGCCGGCCCGGCGCTCGACCACATGATCCTTAAAGTAGCCGTGCAGTTCATCGAGCATGCCCCGCAGCCGCTTCACATCGGCCGGCTTTTCCGGCTGGAACGGGTCAAGGAAGCTCTTGGATTTTCCGGCGGTATGGATGCGGCGTTCGATGCCGATCTTCCCCATCGCCTCTTGCACGCCGAAGGTCGCGGCAATCACACCGATGGACCCCACGATCGACCCGCGGTCGACATGAATCTCCTCGCCCGCCGTGGCAAGCCAGTAGCCGCCCGAGGCGGCGATGTCCTCGACGAAGCTCAAGACCGGAATGTCCTTTTCCCGCGACAGGCGCATGATCCGCGACGCGATCAGGGACGATTGCACGGCCGATCCGCCGGGAGAGTTGATTTCCAGTGCGACGGCCGCGGGCTTGCCCCGGCTGAACGCCTTTTCGATGGCATCAGCCATGGCGCGATCGGACAGGCCGCGCGCCCCGCCCGCGCCGATGGCGCCCTGCAGGCGCACCACGGACACGACAGGCTCTGATTTCAGGAAGGGGATCCAGCGTTTCATGCGCACACATGTAGGCTGCGACGGGTGTGGGAACAAGGCGGCATCGGCGGCATTTCCCGCGCCGTCACCCTAATCCCGCAGCCGCCAGCCCGTCTTGAAGATCCAGGCGATGGTGGCCAGGCAGATCGCGGTAAAGCCCGCGATGGCCAGAAGGCTGAGCCCGACCGGCAGATCGGCGGTACCGAAGAACGACCAGCGAAAGCCGGAGATCAGGTAGACCACCGGGTTGAACAGGGTGATCGTCTGCCAGACCGGCGGCAGCATGGAGATCGAGTAGAACGACCCCCCCAGGAAGACCAGTGGCGTGATCACCAGAAGCGGTATCAGCTGCAATTGCTCGAAATTGCCGGCCCAGATTCCGATGATGAACCCCAGCAGAGCAAAGCTGGTGCAGGTCAGGACCAGGAAGGCCACCATGGCCAGCGGGTGCTGGATCTGGATATCCACGAAGAGATAGGCCGTGAGCAGGATCACCGATCCGATGAACAGCGCCTTGGTTGCCGCCGCCCCCACATAGCCCAGCGTGATTTCCAGGAAACTGACGGGGGCCGAGAGGTGTTCGTAGATCGTGCCGATGAATTTCGGAAAGTAGATCCCGAAACTGGCATTCGTGGTGGCTTGGGTCATCACAGACAGCATGATCAGCCCCGGCACGATGAAGGCGCCATAACTGACCCCCTCGACCTGATCGATCCGGCTGCCGATGGCGGCGCCGAAGACCACGAAGTAAAGCGAGGTCGACACGACCGGCGAGACGATGGATTGCCAGAGCGTACGGAAAAACCGGCTCATCTCGAAGATGTAGATGGCCTTGATGGCATAAAGGTTCATGCGTCCTCCTTCACGAGGCTGACGAAGATTTCTTCGAGCGAGCTTTGGCGGGTCTGCAGATCGGTCATGTGCAACCCCGCATCGCGGATTTCGTTGAGCAGCCCGGTGATGCCCGTGTGTTCGGACTGGCTGTCATAGGAATAAACAAGCTTACCACCTTCGGCGGCCAGCGGCAGGTGCGACAGGGCCTGCGGCACCGCTTCGACCGGTTCGGCCAGTTCGATCTGCAGGGTCTTGCGGCCCAGCCGCTGCATCAGCGCATTCTTTTCCTCGACCAACGAAATCTGACCCTTGTTGATGACGCCGATACGGTCGGCCATCGCCTCGGCCTCTTCGATATAATGGGTGGTCAGGATGATGGTCACGCCCTGTTCCTTGAGGCCGCGCACGACCTCCCACATGTCCTTGCGCAACTCGACATCGACCCCGGCGGTCGGTTCGTCCAGGAACAGCACGCGCGGTTCATGGGCCAGCGCCTTGGCGATCAGGACCCGCCGCTTCATGCCGCCCGACAGCTGCATCAGCTTGCTGTCCTTCTTGTCCCACAGCGACAGGCTGCGCAGCACCTTTTCGACAAGGGCATCGTCACGCCGCTTGCCGAACAGCCCGCGCGAGAACTGCACGGTCTTGACGACCTTCTCGAAGGACTCGACATGGGTTTCCTGCGGCACCAGCCCGATCATGCCCCGCGCCCGGCGGTAATCCCGCACGATGTCGTGCCCGTCGACCTTCACGCTGCCCGCGCTGGCCTGCGTGATGCCGCAGATGGTCGAGATCAGGGTCGTCTTGCCGGCCCCGTTCGGGCCCAGCAGCGCGATGATCTCACCCTCGCGGATGTTCAGATTGACGCCGGACAAGGCCTCGAAACCGTTGTCATAGCGCTTTGTCAAATCCTTGACTTGTACGATATCTTTCATCACCGCTCCCTTTGGCGTGACATTAGCCCGCCATCCCCCAAAGGAAAAGCGAGAGTGGGCCCTGCGCAGGCGCACCGCCCCGCGCGGAAATGAAGCCTGTAAACCGCCCGGCATCCGCGCTAGATACGCCCAATCTGGAATGGTCAATATCGGACGGGAAACGAGCGGCACAGATGGACAGACATTTCATCTCGGGCGTGGCGCTTCTTGTGGTGGCGATCTGCCTGCTGCCCATCATCGGGGTTGTCGCCGCCGCCATGCTTGGCAGCCTCGATACCTTGCGGCACCTGGCCGACACGGTGCTGTGGCGCTACACCTGGACCACGCTGGTGCTGGTCACTCTGGTGGGTGCGGGCAGCATCGTCATCGGTGCCGTCACCGCCTGGCTGGTCGTCACCACCGAGTTCCGTGGCCGGCGCCTTCTGGAAATCGCGCTGGTCGTGCCATTGGCCTTTCCGGCCTACGTTCTGGCCTATGCCTATACCCATATCCTCGACCATCCCGGCATCGTGCAGACGACCCTGCGCAACGTGATGGGATGGGGCCCGCGCGATTACTGGTTCCCCGAGATCCGGTCCGTCGGCGGGGCGGCGGCGATGCTGACCCTCGTGCTGTATCCCTATGTCTACCTGCTGGCTCGGGCGGCCTTTCGCCTGCAGGCGACGGGGCCGTATTTCGCGGCGCGCTCGCTCGGCTCGTCCCCCATGGCGGCGTTTTTCCGTGTCTCGCTGCCGATGGCCCGACCAGCCATCGCCGCCGGTGCCTTGCTGGTCATCATGGAGACCATCGCCGATTTCGGCACGGTCGCCCATTTCGGTGTGCAGACTTTCGCCACCGGTATCTACACCAGCTGGTTCTCCATGGCCGACCGCGCGGCGGCGGCGCAACTGGCCATCGGGCTGCTGGCCTTTGCCCTGCTGCTGGCGGTGCTGGAGCAGAACAACCGGGGCGCGGCGTCCTATGCGCTGCGCGGGCGGCAGGAACCCTTCAGCCGAACCCGGTTGACCGGGCGCACGGCGCTTGGCGCGCAGCTGGTCTGCGGGGCGCCGGTGCTACTGGGCGTGATCGTGCCCACAATGGCGCTGTTCGCGATGGGGCTGCGTTCCGAACAGAACATTTTCAGCCCGCGTTACCTGGATTTCCTGCAGAACACCGTGAAACTGGCCGGGATCGCCGCGATCGTAACGGTTTCGGCCGCGGTCTTCATCGGCACGTTCCGGCGGATGCGACCGAACCGGGTGTCGACCCTGTCGCTTTATATCAGCCGGCTGGGCTATGCCGTGCCGGGCGGAGTGATCGCGGTGGGCCTTCTGGTGCCCTTCGCCGGTTTCGACAACTGGCTGGACGCCCGGATGGAGGCCTGGTTCGGCATCTCCACAGGATTGCTGATCACCGGATCGATCTGGCTGATGATCGCGGCTTACATGATCCGTTTCCTGGCCGCGGCGATCGGTGCCTATGACAGCGGTCTGGCCACGGTGACGCCCAATGTCGACGCCGCCGCGCGGGTCCTCGGGCGCAGTTCCATGGGCACTGTCCGGGCGGTGCACCTGCCGATCCTCCGGCCCAGCCTGCTGACCGCACTGCTGATCGTGTTCGTGGACACGGTCAAGGAACTGCCCGCCACCCTGATCCTGCGGCCCTTCAACCACGACACGCTGGCGGTCCAGGCCTTCCGCCTGGCCTCGGACGAGCGCTTGACCGGCGCGGCGGTGCCCAGCCTGGTCATCGCCGGCCTCGGGCTGCTGCCGGTGTTCCTGCTCTGCGCCCAGATTGCCGAGCGGCGCAGCGGCAGCGCGATCACCGCCTAGGGCGGGTCTTCGAATTCTCAGAACAGCGGCCGTCTCGACCAGTAGGACGGGCGGGGTTCTTCGGCTCCGAAGAATTGCCGATAATTTTTGTCGGACATTCTTGACACAGCCGCATGATCCATTATCCGATAAAAACACTAGGCTTAACCAAGGAGATCCCAATGACCTCGATTCGCAGCCGCTTGCTGACGACCGCCCTAGCCGCCACAATGGCGGTTCCGGCCTTTGCCGAGGGTGAACTCAACCTCTATTCGTCGCGTCACTACGACACCGACGAACGCCTCTATTCCGACTTCACCGAACTGACCGGCATCACGATCAACCGCATCGAAGGCAACGCCGACGAGCTGATCGCCCGGATGAGCGCCGAAGGTGAAAACAGTCCTGCCGACGTGTTCCTGACCGTCGACACCTCGCGCCTGGAACGCGCCAAGGATGCGGGCCTGTTCCAGTCCATCGACTCGGATGTCCTGGAAGCCCGCGTGCCGGCCTATCTGCAGGACGATGACAACCAATGGTTCGGCTTCTCGCAGCGCGCGCGGATCCTGTTCTATGACAAGAACGATGTCGAGAACCCGCCGATGACCTACCAGGACCTGGCCAAGCCCGGATACGAGGGGCAGGTCTGCATCCGGTCCTCCTCGAACGTCTACACCCAGACCATCACCGGCGCCCTGATCGCGCATCTGGGCGAAGAGGCCACGAAAGACTGGGCCGAGGCCGTGGTCGGCAATTTCGCCCGTGATCCGCAGGGCGGCGACACCGACCAGCTGCGCGGCATCGTGTCGGGCGAGTGCGACATCGCCATGTCCAACACCTATTATTTCGCCCGCGCGATCCGCAAGGACGTGGACGGCCTGTCCGACAGCCTGGACATGATCGGCTGGGTCTTCCCCAACCAGGACAGTATCGGTGCCCACATGAACCTGTCGGGCGGCGGCGTGGCCGCCAACGCACCGAACCGTGGCAACGCGGTGCGTTTCCTCGAATACCTGGCCTCCGACCAGGCGCAGGAATACTTCTCGGCGGGCAATGACGAATACCCGGCCGTGCCGGGTGTTGGCCTGAGCCCCTCGGTCGCCGCGCTCGGGTTCTTCAAGCCCGATGATCTGGATGCCGCTGTCATCGCCGACAACATCCCGGCGGCGCAGATGCTGCTGAACGAAGCCGGCTGGGAATAATCCCCGCCAGCATCCCGCCATGGCCCCCTGGTCATGGCGGGACTATCCACAGGCTCAGGTCACACGCGACCGGGCTTGGTATTTCGGATCGCGCCACGCGTCGGTTTCCAGAACCTCCTGCAGAACCGTCGCGGCCGCGACCACGTCCCCCTCGTCGATATAGAGCGGTGTGAACCCGAAGCGCATGATGTCGGGCGCCCGGAAATCGCCGATCACCCCCCGGTCGATCAGCGCCTGCATCGCCGCGTAGCCGTGTTGGAAGGCAAATGAGACCTGGCTGCCGCGCCGCGCCGCATCGCGGGGCGAGGCAAGGGTCAGCGCCGGGCACCGCGCCTCGACCTCGGCAATGAAGAGATCACCCAGCCGCATCGACGCCGCGCGCAGATCCGCCAGGTCGACCCCGTCCCAGGCCGTCAGCGCCTCTTGCAGAACCGCCAGTTGCAGAATCGGCGGCGTGCCCACGCGCAACCGCTCGGTGGACATGGCAGGGCGGTAATCCGGGTCCATGGCAAAGGGGGCCTCGTGGCCCAGCCAGCCGGCCAGGGCCGGGTCTATGTCCTGCACGATATCCGGCCGCGCGTAGATGAAGGCCGGCGCGCCGGGCCCGCCATTGAGATACTTGTAGGAACAGCCGACGGCGAACTCGGCCCGCGACCCGGCGATGTCCAGGTCCATCGCCCCGGCGGAATGGGCAAGATCCCAGATCATCACCGCGCCCGCCGCATGAGCCTTTTCGGTGATCGCCTTCATGTCGTGCATCCGCCCCGAGCGGTAATCCACATGCGTCAACATCACGGCGGCCACGTCCTCGGTAATGGCCTGCGCCACTGCCTCCGGGTCCGGGGTGCGCAACTCATACCCCGTATCCTTGGTGCCGATCAGACCCTGCGCCATATAGAGGTCCGACGGAAAATTTCCGTTGTCCGACAATATGATCCGGCGATCGGGGCGGATTTTCAGCGCAGCATCGAGCGCCTGGTAGACCTTGATCGACAGGGTGTCGCCCGTTGCGACCGCGCCCGCCGGCGCGCCGACCAACCCCGCGATGCGGTCTCCCACTACGCGCGGCAGGTCCATCCAGCCCGCGCTGTTCCACGCCCGGATCAGCTGACCGCCCCATTCCTCTTCGATCACGCGGGTCGCGCGGGCGGCCGCCCCCTTGGGGAGAACCCCCAAAGAATTGCCATCGAGGTAGATCACGCCCTCGGGGATATCGAACAGGTCTTTTCTTGGCAGGGGCACGCCCATGTCCGTCTCTCCTCTGGCTGTCGATGGGGCGGGACCAGGCCCCGCCGACGCAAACGTCAGGGTTATTGCACCGCTGATCGACATGCTTAAGCTTCGGCAATTCGAACGATTGCGATCCGGAAGTCAACCGCCTAGAGGCAGACAGCATAATGACCGACCCCACCGCCCTTTTGCGCCCCGATCCCAGTGGCATCGACTGGGAAGATGCCTTTGCCAATGGGGCGCATATTCCCAGTGGCGACGCGTTTCCCGCGCACTGGACGGCACAGGCCGAGGCCTTTCGGGCCGGCGCACGCGGGCAGCTCGATATCGCCTATGGCGACACCGCGCGCGACAGGTTGGATCTATTCCTGCCGAGCGTCGCGCCCCGGGGACTTGCGGTTTTTGTCCATGGCGGCTTCTGGAAGGCCTTTGACAAGTCGTATTGGTCGCATCTGGCCGCCGGGCCGCTGGCCCGTGGCTGGGCCGTGGCGATGCCCGGCTACACCCTTGCCCCCGATGCGCGGATCGCGGAGATTACCGCACAGATCGGGCGTGGCATCGCCCATGCGTCTTGCCTGGTCGATGGTCCCATTGTCCTGACCGGCCATTCTGCGGGGGGCCACCTGGCCGCGCGCATGGCCTGCGAAGATGCCCCCCTGCCCGACCCCGTCGCCGACCGCATCACGCGCATCGTGTCGATCAGCGGGATTCATGATTTGCGGCCGCTGCGACTACATTCCATGAATGAGGTTTTGCGACTGGACCCCGAGGAAGCCACCGCGGAAAGTCCGGCTCTGAGCCGGCCGCGCCCCGGCCTTTCCATCACGGCGTGGGTTGGCGCGCTGGAGCGACCCGAATTCCTGCGCCAATCCGCCCTGCTGGCCGAGGCCTGGCGGGCGGCCTTGGTGGTCGACCCCCGACGCCACCATTTCGACGTGATCGACGGGCTGACCGACCCCGACCACGCCTTGATCCGCGCCCTCATCCCTGAGGGCGCAGGATCATGATACGAGGTGCAGGGGTGGATCCCGAAACCGGCAAGGCATCGCGCCCGCACAGAAAAAACCTCCGCGGCGGGACCGGCGGAGGCGTCGAAATAGAATATTGGTTGCGGGGGTAGGATTTGAACCTACGACCTTCAGGTTATGAGCCTGACGAGCTACCGAGCTGCTCCACCCCGCGCCAAATCATGCGCCACTGGCCGTTCATCTAGAGGGTCGGTGGCTGTGCCATCGTCTGAGAGATACGATCGATGTTTCTTACTAGGTCTGGCAGCGACTTACTCTCCCACGTCTTAAGACGCAGTACCATCAGCGCTACGGCACTTAACGGCTGGGTTCGGAATGGAGCCAGGTGTTTTGCTCGTGCTATGACCACCAGACCGAGAAAGAAACATCGTCCAAGCCAGGTAAACTGACTTCTGAACCGTATGGGCAAGGGAACCTTGCTTCTACTGGATCAAATCAAGCCTATCGGACAATTAGTACCGGTCAACTGAACGCCTTGCAGCGCTTACATCTCCGGCCTATCGACGAGGTGGTCTACCTCGGTCCTCAGGGATACCTTGTTTTGAGGGGGGCTTCCCGCTTAGATGCCTTCAGCGGTTATCCTGTCCGATCATAGCTACCCTGCACTGCTGCTGGCGCAACAACAGGTCCACCAGTGGATCGTTCACCCCGGTCCTCTCGTACTAGGGGCAACTCCTCTCAAGTATCCTACACCCACGGAAGATAGGGACCGAACTGTCTCACGACGTTCTAAACCCAGCTCACGTACCTCTTTAAATGGCGAACAGCCATACCCTTGGGACCTGCTCCAGCCCCAGGATGAGATGAGCCGACATCGAGGTGCCAAACACTGCCGTCGATATGGACTCTTGGGCAGTATCAGCCTGTTATCCCCGGCGTACCTTTTATCCG
>JAAAPD010000069.1 GCA_009908505.1 Alphaproteobacteria bacterium
TTTATGAAGATAATCCCGCTCAGAACCCTGCGGTCATCGACCCTCGGCTTGCCGTGAGACTTCAGAAAAAAGGGCTCCAGACGCGCCATCTGCGCCTCGCTCAACCAGAAAAGATCAGACATGACACTGCTCCGTTTTGGAGCCGTGAGTCACGCAGCACGCCTGAAATCAATGGGTCCAGACCCTAGGCCGCCTTCTCCAGCAGCGCCTTCGCCTTACCCTCCATCACCAACCGCGCATCCTGATGCGGCTTCGACCGGGCGACGGCCGTGATGCCCTGTACGAAGTCGAACACGCTCTCAGGCGGGCGTTCGGGGCTCAAATCGGTCCACTGGACCGATTTGCAGGACGCCCCTCGCTCCTCGGCGAGCACCGTCTCGACGATCCGCCCCGTTTCCGCCTTCGAGAACCCGCGCTTGCGGAAGAAGTCCTGACGGTCCTCGTCCGACCGCGCGACGATCTTGTCCCGCGCCGCGCGGATGCCGTCGATGAAGGGCGCGGGCGAGGACTCGGCAAAGCGGCTCAGCGCCGGGGCGGCCTCATGGGCGAAGCGGGAGGCGGCGTATTTCGAGTGCCGGATCGTGATCTCCTGGAAATCCTCGACGCCCCTAGGTTGCGGTTCTGGCAGACCGCGCGCAGGTAGAAACTGGCGATGCCGAGCGTCTTGGCACCCATCTCGGAGTTCCAACAATAGAACCCCCGGAAATAGAGGTCGGGCGAGCCGTCGCGCGACGCGGCGGTTTCCCTACCTCGCACATATCGGTTATACGAAGATCGATGAGGACGCCAAAGGTCTGGAGGCGGGAGACGGACGTGCTTGTAGGTGCCAGCCCCTGCTCGACCCGGGCCTCAGCCTGGCGGGCTTGGGCGTGAGCGTCGTCGCGGCTTCGGGCCGTCTCACTCGCGTGAGCCACCCTTTCGTCTGATCTGAACCCGGTAGGCACCGGAGGGGAGCGCGGGTAGATGGAGGCCATTTTCGTGTGCGCTGTGTGTGCAATGAGTCGCCCGTAGAGGGGCAAATTCGGGGATATTGGGGCGTATTCCAGCGTAGCAGCATCCGCCGCCAACAGTTTGAAGATACACAAAAAATGCAAATAAATCAACACGCTAGATTGTCTACGGCCCCTATGATGGACTGGACCGACCGCCATTGCCGGTTCCTGCACCGGGTGATGTCGCGCGAGGTCCTGCTTTATACGGAGATGGTGACGGCCCCGGCGCTGGTGCGCGGGGGGGCGCGGCACCTGTTGCGGTTCGACGCGGCGGAACATCCTGTCGCCTTGCAGCTAGGCGGGTCGGACCCGGCCGAGCTGGCCGAGGCGGCTCGGATGGGCGCGGACGAGGGCTATGACGAGATCAATCTCAATTGCGGCTGTCCCTCGGACCGGGTGCAATCGGGCACTTTCGGCGCGGTGCTGATGCGTTCGCCCGACCTGGTGGCCGAGTGCTGTGACGCGATGATCACGGCCCAACCGGCCGAGGTCACGGTGAAATGCCGGATCGGCGTGGATGACCAGGACCCCGAAGAGGTGCTGCCTGTGTTCCTGGAGAAAATCCGCGCCGCCGGGGTCGAACGGGTGACCATCCATGCCCGCAAGGCCTGGCTCCAGGGTCTGTCGCCCAAGGAAAACCGCGATATCCCGCCCCTGGATCATGACCTCGTGCATCGGATGAAAGCGGCCTTCCCGGACCTGCACGTTTCGATCAATGGCGGCATCGCCGCGCTGGACGAGGCGCGGGCGCATCTGGACCGGGGCCTCGACGGGGTGATGATCGGGCGTGCGGCCTATCACAACCCGGCCGATATCCTGCTGGACGCGGATCGGGTGATCTTCGGGGGCGCGCCCGGGCCGGATCGGCTGGAGGTGGTCGAGGCGATGCGCCCCCATATCGCCGCGCACCTCGCCGAAGGCGGCAAGCTGGCGCAGGTCACGCGGCACATGCTGGGCTTGTTCGCGGGCCGGCCCGGCGCACGGCAATGGCGGCGCGTGCTGTCCGAACAGGGCCACCGCGAAGGCGCCGGGCTGGAGGTTCTGGATCACGCGCTCGAGGCCATGGACCGGGCCGCCGCCTGACTGCTTGGACCGCCCCTTGATCCGCGCTATCTACCCGGCCAAAGCACGGCCCGCAGCGCGAGATTGCCCTGTGACGGGGATGAGCGCGACAAGGGCGCGCGGCGCCGGCCCATGATCGGGGCAGGGAACAGAAGCTGGAGGGACCATGCCCGAATTGACACTGTTGCTGGGCATGGGGGCCATGCTGCTGGTCATCGGGGCCTTTGCCGGCGTCCTGGCCGGTTTGCTGGGCGTGGGCGGCGGCATCATCCTCGTGCCGGCCTTCTACTATGCCTTTGCCGGGCTGGGCTATGACAGCCCGCAGCTGATGCAGATGTGCCTGGCGACCTCGCTGGCCACGATCATCGTGACTTCGATCCGCTCGGTGCTCAGCCACAACCGCAAGGGCGCGGTGGATTGGGCCATCCTGCGCGGCTGGGGGCCGGGCATCGCCCTGGGCGCGGTGATCGGTGTCGCCGTGGCGGCACAGCTGCGCTCGGACGTGTTGCAGGCGATCTTCGGCGGGCTTGCCGTCTGCGTCGCGCTCTACATGACCCTTGGAAACAGCGCCTGGCGGCTGGGGCAGGCCATGCCGACCGGGCCGGTCAAGTGGCTGCTGGCCCAGCTGATGGGGCTGTTGTCGGTGTTGATGGGCATCGGTGGCGGCAGTTTCGGCGTGCCGGTGATGACGCTATACGGCAAGCCGATCCACAAGGCCGTGGCCACCGCCGCCGGGTTCGGCGTGATCATCGCCGTGCCCTCGGTGCTGGGTTTCCTTCTGATGGACATGGCCGTGGCGCCGCCGCTGTCACTGGGGGCGGTGAACCTGCCGGCCTTCGGCCTGGTCATTGCCATGACGCTGATCACCGCGCCCTGGGGGGCGGCGCTGGCGCATCGGCTGGACCCCAAGCCGCTCAAGCGGGTCTTCGGGGTGTTCCTGATGCTCGTGGCGCTGAACATGTTGCGCAAGGCTCTGGGCTGGTAGGGGCATGATCGACGGGCGTGGATACCAGGTGCTGCGCGACCTGCCGGGCCTGCGCGACTGGGCCGACGCGGCGCGGTCGGTGGGCGAAATCCTGCTCGATGACCAGGCGCTGCGTGATCGCTGGCTGCGCCATGACAAGACCTGGTTCGTCGGGGTCGATGTCCTGCCCAATGATCCCGATGGCAGCATCGGCGGGGTGCCTCTGCCGCACAGGCTGCGCGGCATCTGGCCCGGGCGCTGGCACACGGCGCAGCTGTCGGCGATTTATCCCGGCTATCCGGGCCGTGATCCGGGCGAAAGCGAGGCCGCACACCGGTTCCGACGCGACCGCTGCGGCGCCCATGTTGACGGTCTGCACCTCGAGCACGGGCGGCGCATCCTGCGCGAGCCGCATGCCTTCGTGCTGGGTGTCAGCCTGTCGGATGTGGGGCAAAGTCCGCTGGTCATCTGGGAGGGCAGCCACGAGATCATGCGGGATGCCCTGGCCGGGACGGCCATGGGTGGCGACGTGACCGAGGCCTACAAGGCCGCCCGCGCCGAGGTGTTCGCGCGCTGCGAGGCGGTGCCGATGGATCTGCGGCTGGGCGAGGCGGTGTTGATGCACAGGCTGGCGGTGCATGGTATTGCCCCCTGGCAGGGCGAAGAAGAGGACCCGCGCCTAATGGCCTATTTCCGCCCACAATTCGCCGAGGCCCGGGACTGGACCGAACGCCGTCCCTAGCGCTTGAGCCGCGCCGCGCGGCCGCCGCGGCGGACCTTGAGCAGTTTGGCCCGCTCCGGCAACTCATCCATGATGGCGCGGCGGTCTTCGGGCGTCATACGCGCCCAGCTGCCGATTTCCTCGATCGAGCGATGACAGCCGGTGCAGATCCGCGCCTCGGGATGGATCACGCAGACCTTGATGCAGGGGCTTTCGATCTCCGTCCGCGTCCAGATGTGATCGGTCCGTTCCGGCCTGGTCATGATCCCGCCCTGATGTTGCGCATGCGATCCAGCATGCCTTGCAGGATAACACCGGCGGCGACGTGGTCTATGACCTCTGCGCGACGTTTTCGTGTCGCATCCGCCTCTAACAGGGCCCGTTCGGCGGCCACGGTAGACAATCTTTCATCCCAGTAGGTGATCGGCAGGTCGATCAGGCGCGAGAGGTTCCGTGCGAAGGCGCGGGTGGATTGGGCGCGCGGGCCTTCGGTGCCGTCCATGTTGCGCGGCAGCCCCAGGACCAGCCCGCCCACCTGGCGCTTGGCGGCGATCGCCAGAAGCGCCTCGGCGTCCAGGGTGAATTTCCTGCGCTTGATGGTTTCCAGCGGGGTGGCGACCGTGTGGAGGCTGTCGCTGACCGCCACGCCGATGGTCTTGGTGCCCAGGTCAAGCCCGGCAAGCGGGCGCATGGCGGGCAGGGCGGCGACGAAATCCTCGGGGGTTTCGTGGATCATTCGGCCACGCCGGCGGCGCGGGCGGCGCTGCGGATCGTGTCGACGGCCTGCTCGGACGAAGCGAAAACCTCCTGTGCCTCGCCCCAGATCGCCGCGGCCCGTTCGGTTTCGCCCAACACGCCCAGGGCGCGGATCAGCTGCGCCCATTCGTCGGGCGTGCCGCCCTCGTTGGCCAGCCGTTCGGAAAGGGACGACACCATGCCACCGATCATCGCGGTGCGGTCCTCTTCGGACATGTCCTGGGCGGCGGCCATATCGGCGGCAGAGGGCCCGCGGGTCTGGGTCTCGGGCAGGGTGTAGTCCTTGCCGGCCAGCCAGGCCACGTCCTCGATCTGGCCGGCAGCCATGGTGTAGTGCAGGGTGCCCGGCGTTCCGGTTTCGATCACGCGCCGGTAGAAATTGAAGGCGCGGTCCGGCCGTTCCGTCTGATAATACAGCAGCCCCGCGTAATAGAGCGCGGCCGGATTGCCCTCGTCACGCTGCAACAGGCGCACGGCGATGGTTTCGGCCTCGGGCGTGACGACGCCCCCCGCGGCGCTGACCAGGTAATCCAGCAGGTCCGCGAAGTCGGCAGGCACGGCGTTTTCGCCCACCGCGGCGAGATAGCGTTCCTGCGCGCGGGCGGCGGCCTGGAAATGGCCGATCGAGCGGGCATCCAGAGCCATGGCCTGCCAAAGGTCGGTGCGGGCATCGCGATCCGCGGCCACCTGCCCGATCTGGGCCTGCAGGTCCGGGCTGACCGCGCCGTCATCGGCAATGAACCGGTAGAAGGCCAGCCGGTAGCGGTCGGTCTCGGTGGCCTCGGCACCCTTGAGGGCGATGACTCGGGTCTGTGCCTCTGCCGCCCTCTCGAAATTCAGAAGGCGGCCCTCGTTGTCGGCCAGCAATTGCCAGCCGTTCAGGTCGTCGGGCCGGGTCGGGACGATCTGGCGCAGGCGTTCGATCATCTCGCGCACGTCCTCGCCGACCTGGGCCGTCGCGGCGATCTTGTCGGTGATGCGGGCTTCGGCCTCGCGCTGGGTCGGGCGGGCCTGGCGCAGTTCCTCGGCGCGCAGCAGGCGTTCCGAGCGCGGCTGGTCCGCATAGCCCGGCACGCCCAGTTCGGCATAGCCCCAGACGCCGGCCCCGGCGATACCCAGAACGGTGACGACCGCCAGCGCGCGGTTCAGCCCCCGTGGCGCTTCGCCCGTGGCCCGCACGCCGGCCTTGTCGGCGGCCAGCAGGCGGCGCGCGATCTCGGTGCGGGTACGCTCGGCCTCTTCGGCGTTCAGCACGCCGCGCGCCAGGTCGCGATCGACCTCTTCGAGCTGGGACTTGTAGATGTCGACATCGCTCACCTCGCTGTCGTCGCCATTCGAAAGGCGGCGGATCAGAGGGGCGACAAGCGCGGCGAGGGTAAAGGCGACCAGGACGGCGACCGCAACCCAGAATATCCAGGGGTTCTGTTCCATTACGCGCCCGATGTAGCCTGTGCCGCGTCGCGAAAAAAGACCTTCCGCGCCGCTTTTTCGCGGCAATTTGACCTCCGGTGTCAGGCTTGTCGGAAACGCGCATCCAAATGCCGCCGTGGGTATCCTTGAACTACGGGCCATGTATCAAAACCATGACCAGACGATTCCACGCGAGAGTGAGCCTATGAGACGCTTTTCCGCCTTTGCCATCGCCCGAGAGGCCGCCCGCCACCATTCCGGCTGGGAACGGCACTGGCGCTCGCCCAGCCCCAAGAAACATTATGATGCGATCATCATCGGCGCAGGCGGGCACGGGCTGGCCACCGCCTATCACCTGGGCAAGGATCACGGCATCACCAATGTCGCGGTGCTGGAAAAGGGCTGGCTGGGTGGCGGCAATACCGGCCGCAACACCACGATCATCCGGTCCAACTACCTGCAGGACCCGTCGGCGGCGATTTACGAAAAGGCGCGCAGCCTCTACGAGACCCTCAGCCAGGACCTGAACTACAACGTGATGTACAGCCCCCGCGGGGTTATCATGCTGGCCCAGACCGAGCACGAGGTGCGCGGCTACCTGCGCACCGCCCATGCCAACGCGCTGCAGGGGGTGCAGACGGAATTCATCGGCCCCCAGCGGGTCAAGGAACTTGTGCCGATCATCAACCTCGACGGGCCGCGCTACCCGGTTCTGGGCGGGCTGTGGCAGGCCCGTGCCGGCACCGCGCGCCATGACGCCGTGGCCTGGGGCTATGCCCGGGCCTGTTCCGACATGGGCATGGACATCATTCAGAAATGCGAGGTCACCGGCATCAAGCGCGAGGGCGGCAAGGTCACCGGCGTGGAAACCACGCTGGGCGATATCGGCTGCACCAAGCTGGGCATCGTCGTGGCGGGGCATTCAGGCGTGATGGCCGAAAAGGCCGGTTTCCGCCTGCCGATCGAGAGCGTTTCCCTGCAGGCGCTGGTGTCCGAGCCGATCAAGCCCTGCATGGACGTGGTGGTGATGGCCAACACGGTGCATGGCTACATGTCCCAGTCCGACAAGGGCGAAATGGTGATCGGCGGCGGCACCGACGGCTATATCAACTACACCCAGCGCGGCGCCTTCCACCATGCCGAGGAAACCGTGCGCGCCCTGGTCGAAACCTTTCCGATGATCAGCCGCCTGAAGATGCTGCGGCAATGGGGCGGGATCGTGGACGTCACCGGCGACCGATCCCCCATCCTGTCGAAAACCCCGGTCGAGGGCGTCTTCGTCAATTGCGGCTGGGGCACCGGTGGGTTCAAGGCCATTCCCGGATCGGGCTTTGCCATGGCCGAGCTGATGGCCAAGGGACATTCGCCTTTGACCGATGAATTCAGCATGTGGCGCTTCCGCGAGGGCAAGTTCATCGATGAATCAGTCGCCGCGGGGGTGGCGCACTGATGGAGACGCAGAGGACAGTCATACAGCCGGCATTGGCCGACCACTCACCCCATCATGTGGGGTTCGTTCATGCCCCCGTGGGCGCCGGGCCGATGACTCGCACGGTCACGCTCGGCCGCCAATTCGGCGCTGGCCGGTGGAGCCTGCCGCAGATCATGCCGGAGAACGGTTGTTTTCTTGCGCCATTCGTACAGGGCCAGTCCGGCCCCGATGACGAAAAGCGTGATGATCGAAAATGTAACCCAAAACATGACTCGAAAATGGATATGACGGCCATGGTTTTCAAGGGAGTTCGGAAATGCTGATCCTGACATGCCCCTGTTGCGGCGTCACCGGCGAAGAGACCGAGTTTCACGCCGGCGGCGAGGCGCATCTGACGCGCCATGGTCCCGGCTCGTCCGATGACGATTTCGAGAACTATCTCTTTCTGCGCGAGAACCCGCGCGGCGTGCATTTCGAACGCTGGCGCCATGTGAATGGCTGCGGCAAGTGGTTCCACGCCGCCCGCGACACGGCGACGCTCGAGGTTTTCGGCACCTATTCCGCCCAGACCACCGAGCCGCCGCAAGACATCATAGACGCCATCACGGCCAAGCGCCCCGGCTGGTCCTGGAGGGAATTCAAGTGAGCACACGTCTGGCAACTGGCGGGCGGTTCATCGACCGGTCGCAAAAGCAACATTTTACCTTTGACGGCAAGCAGATGACCGGCTTTGCCGGCGACACGCTGGCCTCGGGGCTGCTGGCCAATGACCAGATGCTGGTGGGCCGGTCCTTCAAGTATCACCGGCCGCGCGGCATCGTAGCCTCGGGCGCCGAAGAGCCCAACGCGCTGGTGAACATGGGGCAGGGCGCCCGGTTCGAACCCAACCAGCGCGCCACCACGACCGAGCTGTTCGAAGGCCTCAAGGCCGGGTCGCAGAACCATTTTCCCAGCCTCGAATTCGATATCGGCGTGATCAACAATGCGCTGGCGCGGTTCCTGCCCTCGGGCTTCTACTACAAGATGTTCATCCATCCGCGCCCGCTGTGGAAACATGTCTACGAGCCGTTCATCCGCCAGTCGGCGGGCCTGGGCCAAGCGCCGGACAAGGAGACCCGAGACGCCGACACCTACGAGCATTTCTATGCCTTCGTGGACGTGCTGGTGATTGGCGGCGGCGTGGCGGGCCTGTCGGCCGCGCTGGCCGCAGGCCGGGCCGGGGCCAAGGTGCTGCTTGTGGAACAGACCGCCCATTGGGGCGGGCGTGCGCCCGTGGACGGGGCCGAAATCGACGGCGAACCCGCCGATGATTGGATCAAGAGTGCCCTGCAAGAACTTGAAAGCATGAAAAATGCCCAAGTCCGCACGCGCCTGATGGGCGCCGGGGTCTATGATCATGGATACGTGCTGGCCTACGAACGTCTGACCGATCACGCGCCCGATCAGGAGGGTCCGCGCCACCGCCTTTGGCGTATCCGCGCCAAGCAGGTGGTCACCGCCACCGGCGCTATCGAACGGCCGCTGTCCTTCGCCGGAAACGACCTGCCCGGCGTGATGCTGGCCAGTGCCGTGCGCGACTATGTCGTGAACTACGCGGTCAGTCCCGGCGACCGTACCGTGGTCGTCACCAATAACGACGATGCCTATCGCACCGCCTTCGCGCTCAAGGCCGCCGGTCTCGAAGTGCCGGCGATCATCGACGCGCGGGCCGAGGCGGGGGCCATGGCCAAGCGCGCCGAGGCGGACGGGATCAAGGTGCTGCTGGGCAAGGGCATCGCCAAGGTCAAGGGCGGCAAACGGGTCGAGGGCGTGGCGATCTGTGCCCAGGCGGGCGAGGGCGCCGTGCTGGACGAGATCAAGTGCGACGCCGTGGCGATGTCCGGCGGCTGGTCGCCGGTGGTTCACCTGTGGTCCCATTGCGGTGGCAAGCTGATCTGGGACGAGGCGCAGGCGCATTTCCGCCCTGATCCCGACCGGGCCCCGACCGGCGCGCAAGGTGAGACGTTCGTGCTGACGGCCGGTACCGCCCATGGCGCCATGAACACCCGCGACGCGGTTGCCAACGCCCATGGGGCCGGCGCCGCCGCGGCCAAGGCCACCGGGGCCAAGGGAAAACCGGGCGATGCGCCCCAGGGCGACGCCCCCGAGGAAAGCCCGATGCAGCCGGTCTGGATGATGCCGCAGGGCGCCAGCTACAAGCTACGTGCGAAGATGTGGCTGGACTACCAGAATGACGTGAAAGTGTCCGACGTGCAGCTGGCCGCGCAAGAGGGCTATGAATCGGTCGAACACACCAAACGCTATACCACGTTGGGCATGGCCACGGATCAAGGAAAACTAAGCAATATCAATGGCTTGGCGGTTCTTTCTGATGCGTTGGGTCAACCGATTCCCGCAACGGGCACCACCACCTTCCGCCCACCTTACACCCCGATCTCCATGGGCGCGATCGCCGGCGAGGCGCGCGGCGAGATCTTCCAGCCGCTGCGCCGCACCCCGATCCATGACTGGCACGAGGACCACGGCGCCGCCTGGGAACCTGTCGGCCACTGGAAGCGGCCCTATTGCTATCCGCGCGACGGGGAAAGCAAGCATGACGCGGTGATGCGCGAAGTCACCAATACCCGCGAAAAGCTGGGCCTGCTCGATGCCTCGACCCTTGGCAAGATCATCGTCAAGGGGCCGGATGCGGGCCGATTCATGGACATGCTCTATACCAACATGATGAGCACCCTGAAGGTGGGCCGCTGCCGCTACGGCCTGATGTGTTCGGAAAACGGCTTTCTCAGTGATGACGGCGTCGTGGCGCGGCTCGATGAGGACACGTTCTTGTGTCACACCACCTCGGGCGGGGCGGACAGCGTCCATGCCCATATGGAGGAATGGCTGCAGACCGAATGGTGGGACTGGAAGGTCTATGTCGCCAACGTGACCGAGCAATATGCCCAGGTCGCCGTGGTTGGCTCCAATGCCCGCAAGGTGCTGGAAAAGCTGGGCTCGGACATCGAACTTTCGGCCGAGGCGCTGACCTTCATGGGCTGGACCGAGGGCAAGGTCGGCGGGTTTGACGCGCGGGTCTTCCGCATCTCGTTCTCGGGCGAGCTGTCCTATGAAATTGCCGTGCCCGCCAGCCAGGGCCGCGCCTTCTGGGACGCGCTCTACGAGGCGGGACAGGAATTCGGCGTCATGCCCTATGGCACCGAATGCCTGCACATCATGCGCGCCGAGAAGGGGTTCATCATGATCGGCGACGAAACCGACGGCACGGTGATCCCGCAGGACCTGGGACTGCACTGGGCCATCTCGAAGAAGAAGGACGACTATATCGGCAAGCGCGCCCAGGACCGGAGCCACATGGTCGATCCCGATCGCTGGCAACTGGTGGGGCTGGAAACCCTGGACGGGTCGGTCATTCCCGACGGGGCCTATGCCGCCGCGCCGGGCACCAATGCCAATGGCCAGCGCAACACCGAAGGGCGCGTGACCTCGACCTACCATTCGCCCACCCTGGGCCGGGGCATCGCAATGGGCCTTGTCCACAAGGGGCCCGACCGGATGGGCGAGACCGTTACCTTCGTCAGGACCGATGGCTCCGAGGTGCAAGCAAAAATCGTCAGCCCGGTCTTCTATGACCCGGAAGGGGAGAAGCAGAATGTCTGAGACAAGCGCATTGAACGGCCGCGTGGCCGAAGGGGCCACCACGGTCCGCGACGCGGGGCTTCAGGGTATGATCACCCTGCGCGGCAACCTCGCCTCGACCAAGCTCAAGGCGATCTGCAAGGAAATCACCGGGCAGGCGATGCCCAAGGCGGGCCAGGCCCATCTGGACGGTGATACCGGGCTGGCCTGGATGTCGCCGGATGAACTGCTGCTGCTGGTGCCGCACGGCCAGGTGGCCGAGGTCATTGCCCGGATCGACGCGGCGCTGGCCGGGCAGCATTACCTTGCGGTGAACGTGTCCGACGCGCGGGCGCTGATCGCGGTCGAGGGGTCCGGCGCGCGCGAGGTCATCGCGCGGCTTTGCCCGGTGGACATGGCGCCAGAGGCCTTCGGGCCCGGCGATTTCCGCCGCACCCGCATGGCGCAGATCCCGGCGGCCTTCTGGATGGAACAGGACGGATCGCTGCGGGTGATCTGCTTTCGCTCGGTCGCGGAATACGCTTTCGGGTTGCTGTCGAACGCCGCGACGTCCCCGGCGGTCGGCTGTCTCTGAACGGCGCGTCCCCAAAAAGTGGCGCGCTGCCAAAAAAGCGCCATATTCGCCCGCGATATTTGGTCTGAAACCCGGAGAACACGGGTCAGGCAACATATCTGGCAGGCATCCATGCGTCCGTTTTACGAGCAATACCACTATGACCGGCGCCCCCGCAAAAAGGTGGGCGACGCCTATATCAAGGATTTCGTGACCGATTTCATGAATTGGCACGAGGAAAACATCGCCGACACCCGGCACCAGGTGCCGGGCAAGGTCCACATGACCGCACATAGCCAGCTGGACAAGGGCGATTTCCGCAAGGTCGTGCGCCGTGGCATTGGCGGCTATTTCAAGGCCACCGGTGAATGGCCCGATTTCCGCAGCCCCAAGACATTCGGCGCGATGAACGTGCTGCACGCGCTGCTGATGCCCATGCCCAAGGTGCAGCCCGCCGACAAGTTGCAGGTCGGCCGCTACATCCCCAAGAAGCTGGCCAACCGCGTTCAGACCGCGCGGATCGTCAAGAAATGGGCCAAGGGCGAAGAGGTGTCATTCGACGGAATCGCGCCCGGCAGCTATTACTTCAAGGCCAACCACGGCAGCCATTTCAACCTGCACGTCAACATCCCCTGTTCCGACGAGGAGATGGCACATATCCGAAGCGAGGCCAGGCGTTGGCTGTCGATCAGCTATGGTCTCAATTCCTGCCAGTGGTGGTATCGGTTCATCCCGCCCCATGTGTTCCTGGAAGAGGACCTCAATGACGGGCTGTCCGACGGTCCGATCACGGATTTCCGGTTCCACATGATCAACGGGCGCATGGCGCTATTGCAGATGGATGTGGGCCACCAGACCGAGGATCGGCACAACCCGATCTATGACGAGAACCTCAATTACCTGCCCTATGATTTCCTGCGCGAGAACCTGCGCGAGGAACCGTTGCCCGAAGGCACCGACAAGGCCAGAGAAGTCGCCATCGAGCTGGGCAGCAAGTACCAGTATTGTCGCGTCGATCTCTACCAGAAGGGCGAGGAGATCTACCTGGGCGAGCTGACCTTTCTGCCCAATGCCGGGCGCCGCCATGTGCGCGCGCCCGAACTGGACGAGCTCATTTCGTCCTACTGGGAACGCCAGATGCCACGATTCACCCGCGTCAACTAGGGCGGGCCAGCCGGCCGCGCGATGGGCAAGGTGCCGTTAGGGGCCTCAGGCGGCGATATCCGCCATGGGACGGCAATTGCCGACCCACGTATCGTCCTCGGCATAGCCCAGCGTCCGCAGCGCCGCGCCATAGCGCTCGGCATAGGGTTCGGCAATTTCGCGGGGCAGTTTCGTGACCCACTGCGCCTTGGCGCCCGAACTGACATGCAGCTGCACCCGTTCCTCGCGATCGCTGTCCTCTTTGAGCCCGCCGAACAGTGATAGGTCCCAGTAGGTCTGCACCGCGCGGTCGATATCCAGCCCCTCGATTGCGAACCCTTCGAGGATCGCGCGGAACTGGCTGCAATCCTCGTCCTCGATCAGGTCTTCGTATCTCACATCCGCCGCGCGCGGGTGGCCATAGGGCCATTTGAGCATCTCCTGCACGGTCTTGTCGTGCTTGTGCTCCATCTCGAACATCAGGCGCGACAGGTCGTCGGGCAGGGCGTTCAGGTAATCCTGGTAGTTCTTGCCACCCCATTCATCGCGCTTCTCGCGCAGGAACTTCTCGTTTCCCAACGGCGCGATGCGGTGATAGCGCATGCCCGACAGCAGCACGTCGCGCGGGTCGCGGATGATGTGTATGAACCGGGCATGGTCCATCTCCATCAGCTCGCGCGGGAAGGACGACGACCAGTTGACGATTATCTGCGGGCCGGTGTCGGCCGCATCGGCCAGGCGCCTGGCCCGGTAGCATTGCATGAAGGGAATGTCCTGGTCGCGCTGGATGGCGCGGAACACCTTGCGCATCCAGATCGTGCCGGTCTTGTGATGGGTGCCGATGCACAGAAAGCGGGCGCTCATTCGGCGGCCTCCTTCATGGGTTCGAAAATGCCGGTATCGATGAAGGTGCGGAATTCGGGCACCTGCAACTGGTAATCCAGAACCCGCCGCGAACATTCGTGGCAGGCCCGCAGCAACGCCGCCAGGTCCGCATCCTGCAACCACTCGTCCATCTGTGGGCGGATGCCGGCGGTGGGGATCGTCCTGTCCTCGTGCGTGTTGATGTCGTATTTCTTCCAGTAATCCATGTCGATCCGGTCGGTATTCTTTGAATTGGCCGTACCGCGCAGCCGCTTGAGCAGGAAATCCTCGCGGCTCTTGATCGCGTAATGGTTCACCTGGGCGCCGTCACCGGTGACATTCTCGGCATTGCCGCGCCAACCCTTCTGCAGGATGTTGCCGCCCATGGGCCGGCCGTCGGCATTGGTCCAGGTCGCCATGTCCTCGGTGATTTCCTTGTGCTTGAAGAACTTGGGCCGGTGGACACCGAAGAAGTCGAACGTGCCGGGGCGGAACAGCGTCTTGAACCCCCAGACAAGCCCGTTTTCGGGGTCTTCGAAAGAGGACCCCTTGGCAAAGCGTTCGGTGACCAGCGCGTGCGGGTCCCAGTGGGCCGCCCCGCCGGACCCCATCAGCCGCCAATTGACCGAGATCGCATCGGGCGCGCCGCAATGGTCGATCAGCGCATCGATGCTGTGGTCGCCCACATGGACGTTCAGGAACTCGTCCGCGTCCACGATCAGCACCCAATCGGCGCTGCGCACCCAGTCGAGCTGGCCCGCGCGGCTATAGGCGCGGCGCTGCGGGTCCATGCGCGGGCCCAGCGGGTTGTCGTAGTGTTTGATCACGCCCATCTGGTCCAGCCGGTTCAGGATCAGGTTGGTGCCGTCCGTGCAATCGTTCGAGAAGATGCAGAATTCGTCGATCCCGATGGATTTGTGATAGGCAAGCCATTCCAGCACGTAGGGCCCTTCGTTCTTCATCGTAGAAACGAGGACCTTGCGGCCGGCATCTGGGGCTGTCTTGGTCGTGGCCATGGGTGGCCTCATGTCTTGGCTGCGGTGGACTTGGCCCGGGTCTTGGCGGTCGTCTTGCGGCGGGTGGATTTGGTCGTTTTCGGCTTGGATGCGGATTTCGACGCGGTCTTGGCGCCTTTGGTTGTGGATTTCGCCTTGGACGTGGTCTTGCGCTTGGTCCTGGACGTGCGCGCCGCACGTTTGGGCGCCGCTTTTTCGGGGGCCGCCTCGGCCTCGGACGGATCGGGGAAGGGGGCGCCGACCTCGGGCGGGGGCGGCACGGTTCCCGGCGCGCTTTCGACACGGTCGGAGGCGCTGATCGTGGCCTCGTCGAGGATGGTCTCGATCGGGGGCGCGGGGTCGGTGATGTCGACCTTGGCGGCGGTTCCGGCCTTGGTCCCGTCCGCTTTCTTGGCCTTGGCCTTGGCGTCTTGCGCGGCCATGGCCTTTTTCGCCGCCTTCGCCTTTTTCAGAAGGTCGGCGGCGCGCGGGTCATCCTTGCCCGCGGCCTGGGCGGCCAGGGCGATCTTCTGGGTGCGTTCCTGGGCCAGCGGCACGCCCAGCCCGGCGGCGGCCTCGGTGTCCATGAACGGGTTTTCAAGGTTCTCGGCCTCGCCCTCGCCACGGCCCTTGAGCGAATGGGCGTCCAGCTTCTCGGCGGGGTCGTGGCCCGCGGCCCTCAGCAGTTCCTGCCGCGTCTCGCCCTTCTTGGCGGTCTGGGTCTGGGCGATCATCTTGGCGATCTGCTTGTCCGGCACGCCCTGGGCCTGCAGGTCCTTGACCTTTTCCTGCCATTCCTTGGGAAGGTGTTGAACGAACAGAACCTCGTCCAACCTGTCCAGCGGGATCTTCGAGGCGTCCTTCAGCTCGGCCAGCCAGTGGTCGTATTCGCCGCTTTCGCGCAGCACCTGAACCCGTTTTTTGTGAAATTCCAGGGCCTTGTCCTGCAATTCTCTCATGATCGGATCGGACAGGATCTGCGCCATGCGCCGCTTGGTGCCGCGCAGGTGGCGATGGACGTTGGTGTGTTCTTCCTCGTTGCGGTCGAACAGGGCGAAATAGGCCTCGTTATACTTGTCAGGCTTATTGTTCACGTTGCCGCGCACCCGGCGCAGCAAATAGGCCTCGTAGGATTTCACCGCGTAGTGGTTCAACTCGGCCCACTTGTAGCCCAGCGTCGGCTTGGTCGACCGCCAGCCTGAGAGCGAAAACTCGTCCGGCATCGGCTCTCCTGACCCGTTCAGCCATAGCTGATCGAACAGAAGTTTCGCGTTTTCAGGCTCTTGCTTTGCCTTCTTGATGTGCGGGCGGTGGATCCCAAGCTTCATGTCGCGATAGGGCTTGAACAGCGTCTTGACGCCCCAGCCCTTCTTGAACATGTCTGGTGCGGCCTTGGTGTAATTCTCGATCACAAGGCCGGGATTCCACTCGGTAATCTCGTTCGAGCCGAAAAAGCGCCAGGTGATGGCCATGGCACTGGCGGAGGGATCCATGCGCTCGACGATGTCGGAAATCCAGCCGCGCCCGACCTTGACCGACAGGAACTCGTCCGCGTCCATGGTCAGGATCCAGTCGCTGTCGGTGACTTCCGGGTTCTGCGAGGCCAGCGCCAGCGCATTTGGCTGGGGCTTCTTGCCCTCGGGCACGTCATTGCGGAAATGCTGGACCCAGCCCAGCTCCTCGAGGCGGATCAGCATGTCATCGGTGCCGTCGCCACAATTGTTGGTATAGACGACGATGTTATCGAAGCCGATATGCTTGTGATAGGCGACCCATTCGACCAGTGAATGGCCTTCGTCCTTCATCATCGACAGGATCGTATAGGTATGCTTGGCCATCACGTCTGACCCTTTGCGAAGGGGCGCGGCATGGGAAAAGCCGTCTGGCGGAAAGTCACTGTTTCACCTGCTCATGTCGTGGCCGACGCGGTCGCGCCAGAAGCCCCGGTTTCTCCGGGGCCGTTTCGCATGATCATATCAAATCGGCGGTCAAAGTCCACCGATCCGGACATATTCGCACCGCGTGTGCGGGGTTTTTGCGCCGGCGGGTGCTTGACCTCGAGGGTCATAGGGCTTTGTTAGGTAACGTAACGCGAACAAACTGAACAAGGGGTTCACCATGGCTTTCGATCTTCCCGATCTTCCTTATGCCCATGACGCGCTGGCGTCCAAGGGCATGTCCGCCGAAACGCTGGAATACCATCACGACATTCACCACAAGGCCTATGTCGACAATGGCAACAAGGCCATCGCCGGCACCGAGTGGGAAGGCAAAAGCCTCGAAGAGATCATCACCGGCACCTATGACAAGTCCGCCGTGGCCCAGAGCGGCATCTTCAACAACATCAGCCAGCTTTGGAACCACAACCAGTTCTGGGAAATGATGGCGCCGGGCGAAAGCAAGATGCCGGGCGAGCTGGAAAAGGCGCTGACCGACAGCTTCGGCTCGATCGACGAGTTCAAGTCGCAATTCGCCGCCGCCGGTGCGGGCCAGTTCGGCTCGGGCTGGGCCTGGCTGGTCAAGGACAGCGATGGCAGCCTGAAGGTCACCAAGACCGAGAACGGCGTGAACCCGCTGTGCTTCGGCCAGACCGCGCTGCTGGGCTGCGACGTGTGGGAGCATTCCTACTACATCGACTTCCGCAACAAGCGGCCGGCCTACCTGCAGAACTTCTTGGACAACCTGGTCAACTGGGAAAACGTCGCAAGCCGGATGTGATCGGCGAACGAGATCTGACCCGGGGGGGTCGGCGGGCGCACCGCCGGCCCCTTTTTCATGGCCCGGTCAGTCGCAGATCGGCGGCGACGGGGTAATGATCACTCGGCCAGGTGTCGCCGAACCTGCGGCGCAGGACCACCGGGTCGCCCAGCGGGACAATCCCGGCCGAGTGCGCGATATGGTCGATCGCGCCGAACAGGTTGATGCCGCGGTTGAAATGATAGGTCGCGCCGTCCACGTGCAGGAAGGACAAGCCGGCCTGTTCCAGCTGGTCCATCGTCGCCGCACCGTGCATGGCGTTGATGTCGCCCACCAGCAGCACCGGGGTGCCGGCGTCGATCACGGGCGCGATCCGGTCCCGCACGAGGGCCGCCGAAAGGCGCCGGTTCGAGCGGCTGCGATACTCGAAATGGACGTTGACGACCCGGACCCGCTGGCCGGTGGCATCCTGGAACTCGGCCCAACTGGCAAAGGCGGGCCACGACCCGTCGAAGGTGCGCGAATAGATCACGTCCGGCGTTTCGGAAAAGAAGAACCAACCCTGGTCCAGCAGCGTCAGCCGGTCCGTGCGGTAGAGCATCGGCTGGGTTGAGGGAAAGTCCGCCGGATCGCCCGTGGCCGCGGCCGCGACACCGGGGTTGCGCTGCAGCAGGTAGTCCAGCGTCAGGTTGGTGCCGTCACGATTGGTGGCAGGAAAGGTCTCGGATTCCTGCAGCGCGAAGAGGTCCGCGCCAATGGCCTTGAAGGCCGCGTCGAGGGGCGCCTTGCGGCGGTGCCAGCCCTGTTCCGACCACGGCCCGTCGCCCGCCGACTGGACGATGTAATGCACGTTGAGCGTGGCGACCCGCAGCGCGCCCTCGGGTCTGGGGGGCAGGGACTCGTCGCCGGAATTGACGATATGCGAGCCGCAGGCCAGCAGCAGCAGGGCAAGGGCCAACCCCCCAAGGGTCTTGAGAAGACGCGCGATCATGACCGGCACACTGCCCTGACACCGCCCCCCGCGATAGGTGTCATCTCGCAGACGTGATCCCCAGCCGTGCCGACAGCCCGGCCTCCAGCGCGGTGATGTCGGGAACGACCGTGAACAGGTCCAAAAGTCCGGCACCGGCAAAGCCCTGCGCGACGATCTGGTCGGTCAGGGCGATCAGCGCATCCCAGTAGCCGGCGGTGTTGAGCAGGAAGATCGGCTTGTCATGCAGCCCCAGCTGCGCCCAGGTCAACACCTCGAAGAACTCGTCCAGGCTGCCCGCGCCGCCAGGCAAAACGACGACCGCATGGGCATTCATCACCATGACCTTCTTGCGTTCATGCATGGTCTCGGTGACGATCAGCGTGGTCAGGTCGCGCTTGCCCACTTCGCGCGCCAGAAGATGCGCGGGGATCACGCCCAGGGTTTCGCCGCCGCGCGCCTGGGCCGCGCGGGCCACGCGGCCCATCAGCCCCACGTCGCCCGCCCCGTAGACCAGCCGCCAGCCCCGCGCGGCGATCAGCGTGCCGGTCGCCTCGGCGGCCGCTGCATAGGCCGGACCGGCCCCGTCACGAGAGCCGCAATAGACGCAGATGGAGGTCGGATCATGGGGCATCGGGAACCTGTGGGACAAAGTGGGCTTGCTTTGACCCTTGTTAGGCGGGTTGATACACTTTGCCAATGGAAAGGGAAGGCGCCCCGGCGGGACGGGGCGCGGATGGGGACCCAGGTGAACGACAAGCTTTTGATATTCGGAGGCGGCGGCCTGGCCGTGGCGGCGATCGCGGCGGCCTTCATACTGCGACCGTTGCCCGACCGGACAGCCCCGTCGACCGCCCCCTCGGTGGCGGCGGTCGAAGAAACGGCGGCGGACCCCGTACCCGATGGCACCGAGGCGGCGGTGCAGGAGGAGGATGCCCCCGAGGCCGTGCCCCAGCCCGAGCCCCGGCCCGAAGGCCCGCGCCTGGCACAGCTTGCGGTCGAGGCGGACGGCATGTCACTGATCTTCGGCCTGGCCAGTCCGGGCGCCGACGTGGCGATCGAAGTGGATGGCGAGACCGTCGACGTGGTCGCCGCCGATTCGACGGGCAGTTTCCAGTCCTATCCCGAACTGGGCTATTCCGACAGCCCGCGCCTGCTGGCCTTCGTCGAGGACCCGGACGGGGCCGCGCGCCGCTCGCCCGAACGCTATGTCATCAATGCCAACCCCGCGCCCCGGCCGGAACCCGGTGCGGCCCTCGCCGAGGCGGCCCCGCAGGCCGCGACCCGACAGCCAGAGACCCCTGACGCCGTCGAGGACGTGACCATTGCAGAGACGGACGACCCTGGCCCGCCGACCGCGCCAGCCACCGATACCGCGACAGCCGCCGATACCGCGACAGCCGTGCGCGATGACGACGCCAACGGGTCGGCACCGGCCCCGGCCCCCACCATCGAGGCCGAGGCGCCGGTCAGCCCTGCCGCGCCGGTTGCCGGATCGGTTCCAGCGGTCCCCGAACCCCCTGCGTCCGAACC
Organism: Alphaproteobacteria bacterium; assembly: GCA_009908505.1. Lineage (GTDB taxonomy): Bacteria > Pseudomonadota > Alphaproteobacteria > Rhodobacterales > Rhodobacteraceae > Salibaculum. The sequence goes on from JAAAPD010000069.1 coordinate 19,732, forward strand.
CCCCGCGCCCGAATCCGATGCCACCGGCCCGGTTCTGGCCGTGGGCGAGGACGGCGTGCGCGTAGTGCAGCCCAACCGGGCCCCCGACACCCCGCCCGAGGTCTTGTCCTCGGTGGCGCTGGACACCATCACCTATGACCCCGAGGGCGAGGTCATTCTGGCCGGGCGGGCCAGCGGCGAGGGCTTCGTGCGGGTCTACGTCGACAACCGGCCGGTCGGGACGCTTCCGGTGGATGCCGACGGGCGCTGGCGCACGGATCTGCCGCAGGTCGATACCGGCATTTACACGCTGCGCATCGACGAGGTGGATGCCGAGGGCGAGGTCGTCTCGCGCATCGAAAGCCTGTTCCGCCGCGAAGACCCCCAGACCGTCGCCGCCGTCATGTCAGAGGAAACCGCCGATCCCGATTTCACAGTGGCCACGCGGACGATCCAGCCGGGCAACACGCTTTGGGCGATTGCCGAGGAACGCTATGGCGCGGGCATACTTTATGTCGAGGTCTACGAAGCCAACCGCGATCGTATCCGCGACCCGGACCTGATCTATCCCGGCCAGGTCTTCACCCTGCCTGAGGTCACGCAGTGACAGGCGACATCCCCGCATTGGCGCTGGACTGGCACCGGGCGCGGCGGTGCGTGGCGCTGGCCACGGTGGTGGAAACCTGGGGATCTGCCCCGCGGCCCGTGGGCAGCCAGCTGGTGATCGACGGGCAGGGCGCGATGGAAGGCTCGGTCTCTGGCGGCTGCGTCGAGGGGGCGGTGATCACCGAGGCGCTGGAGGCTCTTGAGGACGGCAAGCCCCGGCTGCTGGACTATGGCGTCAGCGACGACGACGCCTTTGCCGTCGGCCTGGCCTGTGGCGGGCGCATCCGGGTTCTGGTCGATCCGGTCGGACCGATCCTGTCCGAGGCGCTTCTGGCCGACCTGGTCGAGACCCGGGCGGCGCGCCGGCCGGTCGCGCTGGTGGCGGACCTTGAAAGCGGAACGCGCCGCCTTGCGCCCGCGGGCGATTACCCCGACCGGTTCCGCATGGATCGCTCGGGTGTCGAGGAAGACGGCCGAACCTTCGTCGCCGTGCACAACCCGCCCTTGCGCATGATCGTGGTCGGCGCGGTGCATATCGCCCAGACGTTATTGCCCATGGCGCGCGCCTGCGGCTATGACCCGGTGCTGGTCGATCCGCGCCCGGCCTTCGCCGCCGAGGCGCGGTTTCCTGGCGAGGCCATCCGCGACGATTGGCCGGACGCGGCGCTGGCGGCCATTGGGCTGGACCCGCGCGCCTGCGTCGTGACGCTGACGCACGATCCCAAGCTGGATGATCCCGCGATCATGGCCGCGCTGCGCTCGGACGTGTTCTACCTGGGCTGCCTGGGGTCGACCCGGACTCATGACAAGCGCGTCGCCCGGCTGACCGAGGCCGGCTTTTCCCAAGCCGAGATCACGCGCATCCACGCGCCGGTGGGTCTGGATCTCGGCGCCCGTAGCCCCGCCGAGATCGCGGTCAGCATCATGGCCGAGGTCACCCAGAGGTTGCGGCGCCCCTGACGCGGGCCAAACGCGACGCATTTCTGGGCAATCGCGTCAATCTTGGGCTTTCCAAGGGTGGGGTCCCCATGGTTGACTGACCAAAACGCATCCAGGGAGGAATATCATGACACAGGTCTCGATGACCGTGAACGGAAAAACCGTTTCCGGCGAGGTGGAGGGGCGCATCCTTCTGTCCGATTACCTGCGCGAGGATCTGCGCCTGACCGGCACCCATATCGGCTGTGACACCAGCCAGTGCGGCGCTTGCGTGGTGCATGTGGACGGCAAGGCTGTGAAGGCCTGCACCATGTTCGCCGCCGAGGCCGAGGGTGCAGAGGTGACGACGATCGAGGGGATGGCCAATCCCGACGGGTCGCTGAACACGATCCAGCAGGCCTTTCAGGACCATCACGGGTTGCAATGCGGGTTCTGCACGCCGGGCATGGTGATGTCGGCGGCGGCGCTTCTGGAGGAGAACGCCAAGCCGACCGAGGCGGAAATCCGCGACTACCTGGAGGGCAATATCTGCCGCTGCACCGGCTACCACAACATCGTCAAGGCGATCATGGCCGCATCCGGCCAGGATGTGAGTGCCATCGCGGGGGAATAGGGATTGTCGAGGAGACGTCTTGAGGCGCCGGGTCCGTTTGGACGCCAGGTGCTCACAGGGAGGAGATAGAAATGCCGAAAGATCATGGAATTGGCGCCAGTCCGATGCGCCGCGAAGATGTCCGGTTCCTGACGGGCCGGGGCAAGTATACCGATGACATCGCCCTGCAGGGCCAGGCCCACGCGGTCTTTGCCCGGTCCCAGGTGGCCAATGGTGTCATCACATCCATCGACACGTCCGAGGCGGAAAAGATGCCCGGCGTGCTGGCCGTCTTCACCGGCGAGGATTTCGTCGATGTCGGCGGCAACCCGGCCGGCTGGCAGATCAACAGCCGCGACGGCGAGCCGATGAAGGAACCCAAGCGCCCGGTTCTGGCCCATGGCAAGGTGCGCCATGTGGGCGACGCCTATGCCGCCGTCATCGCCGAGACCGAGGAACAGGCACGCGATGCCGCCGAGGCCATCGTCGCCGAGATCGACGAACAGCCCGCCGTGGTGGACATGGGCGCCGCTCTGAAAGAGGGCGCTCCGCTGGTCCATGACGAGATCGGCACCAACCAGTGTTTCGACTGGGGCTGGATCGAGGACAACCGCGCGGCCACGGACGAAGCGATCAAGAACGCGCCGCATGTCACCACGCTGGAACTGGTCAACAACCGGCTGGTGCCCAACGCCATGGAACCCCGTGCCTCGACCGCCGATTACGATCCGGGCACGGGTGATTACACGCTTTACACCACGTCGCAGAACCCGCATCTGACACGGCTTCTGATTTCGGCCTTCGTGCTGGGCATCCCGGAGAACAAGCTCAAGGTCGTGGCGCCCGACGTGGGCGGCGGCTTCGGCTCGAAAATCTACCACTACGGCGAAGAAGCGCTGGTGCTGGCCGCGGCCAAGAAGATCGGCCGGCCCGTGCGCTGGACGGCGAGCCGGTCCGAAAGCTTCCTGACCGATGCCCATGGCCGCGATCACGTGACCAAGATCGAACTGGCCTGCGAAAAGGACGGCACCTTCATCGCGTTCCGGACCGAGACCATGGCCAATGTCGGCGCCTACCTGTCGAACTTTTCGACCGCGACGCCGACCTTCCTGCACGGCACGCTGATGGCGGGGAACTATGCCGTGCCCAATGTCTATGTGAACGTGAAGGCCGTGTTCACCAACACCGCGCCCGTGGATGCCTATCGCGGGGCAGGGCGTCCCGAGGCGACCTATTCGCTGGAGCGCGTGATCGACATGGCCGCCCGCGAGCTGGGCATCGACCCGCTGGACATCCGGCGCCGCAACTTCGTCCAACCCGACCAGTTCCCGTTCACCAGCGCCGCCGGCCTGGAATACGATACCGGCAATTACGGCGCGCTGGTCGACAAGCTGGAAGAGATGATCGACCGCAAGGGGTTCGAGGCGCGCCGCAAGGCAAGCGAGAAGAACGGCAAGCTGCGCGGCCTGGGCGTGAACACCTATATCGAGGCCTGCGGCATCGCGCCTTCGAATCTTGTGGGCGTGCTGGGCTCGCGCGTGGGGCTTTATGATGCGGCCACCGTGCGGGTGAACGCCACCGGCAACATCGCCGTCATGGTCGGCGCCCACAGCCACGGGCAGGGGCACGAAACCGCGTTCCCGCAGGTGGTGGCCGGCATGTTGGGTATCGACGAGAACAGCGTCGAGATCGTCCATGGCGACACCTCCAAGATCCCCTTCGGCATGGGCACCTATGGGTCGCGGTCGCTGGCGGTCTGCGGCTCGGCCGTTGTGCGCGCCACCGAGAAGGTGATCAACAAGGGCAAGAAGATCGCCGCCCACATGCTGGAGGCGTCCGAGGCGGATATCGAGTTCGCCGACGGGCAATTCAGCGTGGCCGGCACGGACAAGTTCGTGGGCTTCGGCGACGTGGCGCTCAAGGCCTATATTCCGCATGACTTCCCGCTCGAAGAGGTCGAACCGGGGCTGGAGGAAACCGCCTTTTACGACCCGGCGAACTTCACCTACCCGGCGGGGGCCTATGCCTGCGAGGTCGAGGTGGACCCCGACACCGGCAAGGTCACGATCGACCGCTTCGCCGCGGCCGACGATTTCGGCAATGTCATCAACCCGATGATCGTGTCAGGCCAGGTCCATGGCGGGCTGGCCCAGGGGATCGGGCAGGCGCTGCTGGAACACACGACCTATGACGCGGATGGTCAGCTGATCTCGGCCAGCTACATGGATTACGCCATGCCGCGTGCCGATGACGTGCCGTTCTACAGTGTCGACCATTCCTGCCAGACTCCTTGCACTCACAACCCGCTGGGCGTGAAGGGCTGCGGTGAGGCGGGGGCCATCGGCAGCCCGCCCTCGGTGGTCAATGCCGTGATCGACGCGTTGCAATCGGGCGGCCATTCCAACGTCACCCATATCGACATGCCGCTGACGCCTTCGCGCGTGTGGTCGGCGATGAACAGCTAAGGAGGCGCTCAGAATGTATGCTTTCGATATCGAACGGCCGACCCGGATTGCCGATGCGGTCAAACTGCTTTCCGATTCCAGCGAAAGCCAGCCGCTGGGCGGCGGCCAGACCCTGATCCCGACGCTGAAACAGCGCCTGGCCATGCCGGAACGGCTGGTCAGCCTCACGGCGATCCCGGAAATGCAGGGCGTGTGCCTGTCGGATGATGGCGCATTGTGTATCGGCGGGGCCACGACCCATGCCACCGTGGCGGCCGAGGCCGGCGCCTATCCGGCCCTGGCCGCGCTGGCCGCGAATATCGGCGACCCGGCGGTGCGCAATCGCGGAACCATCGGCGGCAGCCTGGCCAATAACGACCCTTCGGCCTGCTATCCGGCCGCGGCGCTGGGCTCGGGGGCGACGATCATCACCAACACCCGCGAGATCGCCGCGGATGACTATTTCCAGGGCATGTTCACCACCGCGCTGGACGACGGCGAGATCATCACCGAGCTGCGCTTCCCTGTGTCGGAGGCGGCGAATTACCAGAAATTCGACCAGCCGGCCTCGCGCTTTGCCCTGACGGGTGTGTTCGTGGCCAAGTTTGCCGACGGTGTGCGGGTGGCGATCACCGGGGCCTCTGAAGAGGGCGTTATTCGCTGGAGCGAGGCCGAAGAGGCACTGTCCAAGGACTTCTCTGCGGATGCGATCTCGGGGCTCGACCTGTCCGGCGACGGCATGATCAGCGACCTGCACGGGTCGGGCGATTACCGGGCCCATCTTGCCAAGGTGCTGACCGGCCGCGCGGTATCAGCCGCGGCCTGAGACCGGCGCAACAGGATGGTGAATTGGGGCTGCGCGGATCGCGTGGCCCCTTTTCTACCCGGTTTGATCGGGATCATTGGCGCAAGGCCTCCGGTCTGGCGTCCTGAGCAACAGGAGGTGCCACATGACCAAGAAAGACAAGACCGCAGACGACCCGATGGGCCAGGTCTCCGAGATGATGGCCCAGTGGCAGAAGATGGGGCTGGGGGCCATGAACAACATGGGCGCCGGCTGGATGGAGGCCATGTCGGACATGGGTAGCGAATGGCTGCATTTCCTGTCCGAGCGCGTGGCAAAGGACGTGGATTTCCAGCACAAGCTGCTGCACGCGAAATCCCCGCAGGACATCCAGAAGATCCAGTCAGAGTTCTTCCAGGCCGCAGTCGATGATTATGCCAATGAAACCGGCAAGATGGTGCAGTTGAGCCGCAAGGTCTTCGAGCCGAACAAGGACGATGGCTAGACGGATGTGCCGCCCGGCATAGGAAAAGCGCCCCCGCATGGCGGAGGCGCTTTTCAAGGAACGGGCCGTGGTGGGCTCAACCCTTCTGCGGCAACGGTCCGATCATCATGACCATCTGGCGGCCTTCCATCTTGGGCATGTTTTCCACCTTGCCCAGCTCCTTGACGTCCTCGGCCACCCGTTCCAGCAATTCGCGGCCAAGATTCTGGTGGGCCATCTCGCGACCGCGGAACCGCAGCGTGACCTTCACCTTGTCGCCCTTTTCGAGGAACTTGGTGACGTTCTTCATCTTGACGTCGTAGTCATGGCTGTCGGTGTTGGGCCGGAACTTGACCTCTTTGACCTCGATGACCTTCTGTTTCTTCTTGGCCTCGGATTCCCGCTTTTGCTGTTCGTATTTGTATTTTCCGAAATCCATGATCTTGCACACGGGCGGATTGGCATTGGGCGAGATTTCGACCAGGTCCAGCCCCACCTCTGCTGCAAGGGTCATGGCGCGGTCCGGCGAGACGACGCCGACATTCTCTCCGTTGGGGCCGATCAGACGGATTTCGGGGGCCCGGATGCGATCATTGACACGGGGGCCGGTGTCGCGCGTGGGCGGCGCGTTGTGAGGTCTGCGGGCTATGGGTCTTGTCCTTTTGTCGCTGGATTTGAGCCTGCAAGGTAAACGCGTGCCGGGTGGCGTTCAAGGCCTGTTTCGGGGGCCTGTCGGGCTGTTTTCCGCAAGGGGGAAGGCATCGGGGCGCTTCCCGCTTTTCACCGGGCCGCGCTCGTGAAATAGAAGGGGGGCAAGGTCCGACCAAGGGCCGATCTTGAGTTTTGAAAGGACTGATACCATGCGTGCGATCATCATCATCGTTGTGGTGGCCGGGCTGGTCTTCTTCGGATACCAGTATTTCGTCAACGAACAGACCCCGACCGAGACCGTGTCCGAACTGACCGGACAGGCCGAAGAGGCCGCCAGCGATGCCGCGGATGCGGCCGAAAACGCTGGCGAGGCCGCGGGTGACGCGGCGGGCGAGGCGGCCGAGGGCGCCGAGGACATGGCCACGGATGCCGTCGAGGGGGCCGAAGAGACCGCGACCGCCGTCGAAGAGGCCGTGCAGGAGGCTGCCGAAGGGGCCGAGGACGCCGTCGACGAGGCCGTTTCTGAAGCCACCGAGGCCGCGGAAGAGGCCGCCACCGCCGTACAGGACGCCGTTGAAGGCGCGACCGAGACCGTGACCGAGGGCGCCGAGGACGCCGCCGAAGGCGCCGAGGATATGGCCACCGATGCCGTCGAGGGCGCCGAGGAGATGGCCGAGGACGCCGCCGAAGCCACCGGCGACGCGGTCGAAGAGGCCGGCGATGCCGTCGAAGGCGCCACCGACTCGGTCGAGGAGGCCACCGACGAGGCAGCCGAAGGGTCCGCCGATATGCCCGAAACCACCGAGGAAACCGCCGAGGCGACCGAGGAGACCGAGGCCGGCACCGACATCTCGACGCTGCTTGACGCCGAAAATTTCGACCCCGCCAAAGTGTCGGAATGGATCGAGAATTCGGACCTGAATCCGTTGGTCAAGCAGTCGCTAAACACCGCCGTGGACCAGGCCGCCGAAAATCCCGACCTGATCCCGGGTGTGATCGAACAGATCCGCGAGGCTGCCGGGCTCTGACCCGCGCAGAACGGCAAAGCGAAGGGGCCGCCCCGAAAGGAGCGGCCCCTTTTCTTTTGCCCATCGCCGGGGCGCGACGGCGCCCGGCCCCGGCCCTCAGTCCAGGAACGCCTTTTCCACGACGTAATGGGCGGGCTTGGAATTGGCGCCTTCCTCCAGCCCGTATTCCTCGAGCATTTCCTTGAGTTCGAGATTGAAGGCCAGGTTGCCGCAGATCATCGCCCGGTCGGTGCCGGGCGACAGGGGCGGCACGCCAAGATCCTCGAACGCCTCGCCCGAACGCATCAGGTCGGTGATGCGGCCCATCTTGGGGCTCTCTTCGCGGGTGGTGGTCGGGTAGTAGTGGATCTTGTCGGCGAAACCCTCGCCGATCAGTTCGGCCAGCAGCTCATCGTTGCGGATGCTCTCGATCAGCTCTGCGCCATAGGTCAGCTCGCCCAACTCGCGGCAGGTATGGGTGATGAAGACCTGATCGTAATCCTCGTAGGTCTGCGGGTCGCGCAGAAGCGAGGCAAAGGGCGCGAAGCCGGTGCCGGTGGCGAAAAACCAGATCCGCTTGCCCGGCAGCAGCGCATCATGCACCAGCGTGCCGACCGGCTTGGGGCGCAGGATGATCTGGTCGCCCGGCTCGATATGCTGCAACTTGCTGGTCAGCGGCCCGTCCGGCACCTTGATCGAGTAGAATTCCAGCTCGTCATCCCAGGACGGCGAGGCGATGGAATAGGCCCGCAAGAGCGGCTTCTGCTTGCCGGTCTTGGGGTCCGGGTCGCCCATCAGTCCGATCATCACGAACTCTCCCGAACGGAAACGCAAGGATTGCGGCCGGGTCACCTTGAAGGAAAACAGGCGGTCGGTGTAATGGCGCACCTCCTTGACGGTCTGGGCGTCGGGCAGGTCGCGGGTGGCCTTGAGGGCAGCGGCTTCGGTCACGGGTGTCATCTCTGTCATATCTGCGTCGCGGCATGTATCCATGCCACGCCCCCTTCTAGTCCTTGATCTGTGTCAGTTAAAGGTGTCCCGTGGACACAGGTTTTCACGATGCGGCAGCGCGCAGCCGTGCCTGGTAGTCATGCGCGCGCCAATCGGCGCGGGTTAGCCATTGATCCTGTGGCTGGCGGGCGGCAAGGTCGGTGTCGATTTCCACCTCGTCGAAGCCGGACCGCCGCGCCATCGCGTATTGGTCGGCGATCACGTGACCCTGCGCCCGAAGGCGGCCCCCATAGCCCAACCGCCGCAGACGCGCGGCCAGGGTAAAGCCCCGGCCATCGGCGAAGCTGGGAAAGGCGATGCGGATCAGCGGGGCCGCCAGCACACCGCTCAGCCGGGTCGGGTCGGTGTCGGGCGACAGGTCCAGCCCGACGCTGCAATCATTGGCCGGCCAGTCCTCCAGCGCGGCAAAGCCGCCGGTCCAGTCCTCGGGGGCGAACCCTGTATCGGTGACGATCACGCTCATGGTCTTTTCCTTTCATTCGGCGGCGGCGGTGCCGCGCACCAGCTTGCCGTCCACGAAATGGATGCCGCATTCGTCCTTGTCCTGCCCTTTCCAGCGCCCGGCGCGGGCATCCTCGCCCGGGGCGACCGGGTGGGTGCAGGGGGCACAGCCGATCGAGGGATAGCCCCTGGCCACCAGCGGGTGCCGGGGCAGGCGGTTCTCGGCGATATAATCCTGCAGATCGGCCGTGTCCCAATGGGCCAGCGGGTTCACCTTGATCCGGGGCATCGCATCGGCGGGGCGTTCGACCTCGAAGAAATCCAGCGCCGCACGTTTGCCGCCCTGGTAGCGCTTGCGGCCGGTGATCCAGCCCTCGTAACCCCGCAACGCGTCTTGCAGCGGCTCGGTCTTGCGCAGGGCGCAGCAGGCATCGGGATCGTGCAGGTGCAGCAGGTTCTCGTTATCGGCCTCGAAGAGGCGCGCACGGTCGGCGCGGATCACCTGCACGTTCTCCAGACGCAGCCGTTCGGCCACGTCCTGCTGGTAGACCAGCGTTTCGGCGAACAGCATCTCGGTGTCGATGAACAGAACAGGCGCCTTGCGGTCGATCACCGCCGCCATGTGCAAAAGCACGACGGATTCCGCGCCGAAGGAACTGACCAGCGCGATGTGGCCCAGCCTGGTCAGCGCATGTTCCATCACGGACGTGGCCGAATGGTTGCGGAACCGGCGGTTCAGGGTTTGCGTGCGTCCATCAAGCGGCATCGGCCTTGGCCTCCGGGTAGAGCAGCGCCTTGAAGGGGGCGGGGCCCAGTCGACGATAGGCCTGCAGGAAGGTCTCGTCGCGGCTCTCGCGCAGGTCAAGATAGCCCAGCACCAGCCGTTCGATGGCCGGGATGATCTCGTCCGCCGAGAAACCGGGCCCCGCGCGTTCGCCGATGGTGGCGGTTTCCGTGTGATCGCCGCCCAGCGTGACCTGGTAGTTTTCCACCCCCGCCCTGTCGAGCCCGAGAATGCCGATATGGCCCACATGGTGATGGCCGCAGGCATTGATGCAGCCCGAGATCTTGATCTTGAGCAGGCCGACATCGTGTTCGACCTTCAAGTTTTCGAACCGGGTCGCGATCTGTTGCGCGATGGGAATGGACCGGGCCGTGGCCAGGGAACAGTAGTCCATGCCGGGGCAGGCGATGATGTCACTGACCAAACCGACATTCGCCGTCGCCAAATCCGCTGCTTTCAGGGCGGCATGGACCGCGGGCAGATCGGCCTTGTGCACATGCGGCAGGATCACGTTCTGTTCGTGGGAAATGCGCAGTTCGTCATGGCCATATCGTTCGGCCAGGTCCGCCAGAACGCGCATTTGCCCGGCGGTCGCATCGCCGGGGGTGCCCCCGTGCTTCTTGAGCGAGACGGTGACGATCGCGTGGTCCGGGTGCCGGTGCGCGGCCAGGTTCGTATCCGCCCAGGCCCGAAACACCGGATCGGTTTCATAGGCTGCATCATTGGGCGCGGTGGATTTTTCGGATAAAGCCGGCGCCGCGAAAAAATGTTCGATATGTGAAAGAAAATCCCGGTCTAACCCAGCAAAACCGGGTCTGATTTGTTGAAATTCCTCTTCCACGAGGCGGGCGATTTCCGCGATCCCGTGTTCATGTACGGTGATCTTGATGCGCGACTTGTACTTGTTGTCGCGCCGCCCCAGCAGATTCCAGACACTGACCACCGCCTCGGTGTAGGGCAGCAGGTCGTCTTGCGGCAGGAAGTCCCGAAGCACCTTGCCGATCATGGGCGTGCGGCCCAACCCGCCACCGACGATCACGCGGTAGCCGATTTCGCCGTCCTTCTCGACAATCTCCAGCCCGATGTCATGGGCGCGGGTCACGGCGCGGTCATGCCGGCTGCCCGAGACGGCGATCTTGAACTTGCGGGGCAGGAACTGGAACTGGGGATGGTCCGTGGACCATTGCCGCAACAACTCGGCCACCGGGCGCGGATCGGCGATCTCGTCCGCGGCGGCACCGGCGAAATGGTCGGCGGTCACGTTGCGGATGGTATTGCCGCTGGTTTGGATCGCGTGCATCCCCACATCGGCCAGCGCGTCCAGCATATCGGGCACATCCCGTAGGCGGGGCCAATTGAACTGGATGTTCTGGCGGGTGGTGAAGTGGCCATAGCCCTTGTCCCACCGCTCGGCGATATGGGCCAGTTGGCGCATCTGGGCACTGTTCAGCGTGCCATAGGGGATCGCCACCCGCAGCATGTAGGCATGCAGTTGCAGGTAGAGCCCGTTCATCAGGCGCAACGGCTTGAACTCGTCCTCGGTCAGCGACCCGTCGATGCGGCGTTCGACCTGTGCGCGAAACCGGGACACCCGGTCACGCAAGAAGGCCTCGTCGAAGTCGTTGAAGCGATACATCACGTCTTCTCCTGCATGTCGGTTTGCTTGCCATGGGCGTAGTTGGACGGGCCGCGGGTGCGGAACGCCTCGCGGAAATGGACGGGTTCGGGCCGGGTTTCCCCGCGGGCCGCATCGGCCAGGTAGGCGCCCACCACCAGATGCGCCTCGGCGGCGGCCTCGAGCAGCCGCAGCTCGGCCGTGCGGGCATCCTCGATCAGTTCGGCCTGCGCCATGTCCGGCGACCAGTCGCCATCGCGGGTGCGCCAGACCGCGTCGCCCTCCAGCAGGCGATTGGCGGTCACGACCTTGGGGGTAAAGGGGCGGGGCATGTCAACGTGCCTCCTGTATCTGGTTGGGGACGGGCAGGGCGGCGGGCGCCCGGCGCGGGGCCAGCCCTATGAATGTCAGGGCGGGGCCGCTCAGGGCGGCCTGTTCCATGTCGGGCTCCATCCGTGCGAGCGTGGTTTCCAGCACGCGCTGGTCGGGATGCGAGGCGTTTTCAACCACGGTCACCGGCGTTTCCGGCGCACCGCCATGCATCAGCAACCGGCCCTGGATGAACCGCGCGGCGCGCTTGCCCATGTAGATCGCCGTGACCTCGCCCGGGGTGGCCAGCGCGCGCCAGTCGTGATCGGCAAAGCCGCGGGTGTCATGGCCCGTCAGGAACCGGATCTGGCTGTTGCGGCCGCGTTTCGTCAGGGATTGGCCCAGGCTGGCGCAGGCAGCGGCAGCGGCGGTGATGCCGGGGACGATGGCATGGGGCAGGCCCTGCGCGACGACCGCGTCGATTTCCTCATCCAGGCGGCCGAAGATCATCGGGTCGCCCCCCTTCAGGCGCACGACATGCGCTCCGGCGCGCGCATGCGCCACGATCAGCGCGTTGATCTCGTCCTGCGCCATGGCCGTGCCAAAGCCGTGCTTGCCCGCGTCGATCATCAGCGCCTCGCGCCGGGCCAGTTCCAGGATGCCAGGGCCGACCAGCCGGTCGTGGATCACCACGTCGGCGGCGTCCAGCGCCTTGCGCGCCTTCAGGGTCAGAAGCTCGGGATCGCCCGGGCCGGCGCCGACGAAATCCACGCGCCCGGCAGCCGGTGACGCCGACAGGTGCCGGGCCAGCAGGTCGTCCAGCGCCGCCTGCGCCGCATCCTCGCCGCCCTGATCCATGGCGCGGGGGCCGGCCTGGAAGTAATACTCGGCCCAAAACGCGCGCCGTGCCCTGCCGAAGGGCAGGTGTTCGGCCATCTTGCGAAAGCCCTTGCCGATCCGCGCCAGCGGCCCCAATGCGGCGGGCAGACGTTCTTCCAGCTCGGCCTTGATCTTGCGGGCCAGGACGGGGGCGGCGCCCTCGGTGCCGATGGCGACGGTCACCGGGTCGCGATCGACGATGGCCGGCGTGATGAAGGCGCTGTCGGCCAGGTTATCCACGATGTTGACCAGCGCGCCCTCGGCCCGGCCGATCCGCGCGGTGCGGGCATCCAGCGCCTCGTCCTCGTCGGCGGCATAGACCAGCACGGCGCAAAGCGCGTCGCCGGCCGCGATGGCGCGGCGGTGCAGGGTCACCCGGCCCGCGGCCGCCCACTCCACGATTTCCGGCGCCGGGGCGGGGGTGAAAACGGAGATCTTGGCGCGGGTCTTGAGCAGCAGCCGCAGCTTGGCCAGCGCCGCCTCGCCGCCGCCGGACAAAACGACGCGCCGGGCCTCCAGGTCGAGGAAGATGGGAAAATGCTGCATGGTCTGACCCCTTGTGCTCGAGGTCATATTAGGAAAAAGTCCCGATAAATGGGAGTTTATCTCGCCAATTAGGGACATATGTCGCAAAAGGCGTGACGCCCAGAACGATCGTTCATGAACCGGAAAGGAAGCGAAATGTCGGTCCGAATTGATGCGCTCGACCGGAAAATCCTCGAAGAGCTGCAGCGCGATGCCAGCCAGTCCCTGGATGAAATCGCCAAGCAGGTGGGGTCGTCGAAGACCCCGGTCTGGAACCGGATTCGCAAGATGCGCGAGGCGGGAATCATCGGCCAGCAGACGGTGATGCTGGATGCCGAGGCGCTGGGGTTCGAGGCTTGTTTCTTCGTCCTGATCCGCACCAGCGAACACGAGGCCGAGTGGCAGGCGAAATTCCTTAAGGCTCTGCGCGACCGCCCCGAGGTGCAAGAAGCGCACCGCCTGGCCGGTGACATAGACTATATCCTGAAGGTGCGCGTCAAGAACGCCCGCGCCTACGACGCTTTCTACCAGGCGCTGATTTCCGAGGTGCGGGTGCACAACGTCACCGCCCTGCTGTCCATGGAAGAGATCAAGTCGACCGTGGCGCTGCCGCTCTAGCCCAGGATGCGGCTGAGTTCGCGCAGCAGTTTCTCGCGGATGGCGCGGGGATAATCGCGGTGCTGGCGGGCGGTGATGACGAAACCGTCGCGGGTGATGATCTCGCGGCGGTAGAAATTGGTGATGGCCAGTCCCATGCTTTCGATGGCGATGCCGTTGATGGTGATCCCGGCGCGTTCGGCGGCGCGGACCATGGGCCGGGGGGCGCTGCCGGAATTGGGCGTGCCGTCGCCCGAAACATCGATGACCCGGCGGTCACAATCGGGGGCGTCGGCGAACTGGCGCAGGGCGAAGTCCAGCGCCTCGGCCGGGGCGGTGTCGGACAACACGAAGGCACGGGGCATGGCGCGGGCCTGCGCGGCGAAGGTGCGGACGTCGGCGCGGCTGCGCAGCCGGGTCCAGGGAATCGACAGCTCTTGCCGGTCGAAGCCGGACCATTGCACGACGGCCAGTGCCGACTGCCCGCGCACGATCACATCCGTGATCTCGGCATCCAGAAGCGAATCGGCCAGCCCGTCCACCTGCAGCCTGTATTCGGCCACGTCGATGGAGTTCGACACGTCGATCGTCAGAAGAAGGGCGGTTTCGCAGGCCCATATCGGCTGCGCGAAGGCAATCAGCAGGGATATGAAATAGCCTTTCATCCCAACACTCTGGCGGAGAATGCCATGTGAGGGAAGTGCAGGCTTCTGTTGCCCGGGGTTTGCGTGCAAACACCGTCCAAGGACAGAGCGATCGGCCGTGGCCGATTGCGGAGTCCGCCGGTTGGGGAAAGTGCAGGCTTCTGTTGCCCGGGGTTTGCGTGCAAACACCGTCCAAGGACAGAGCGATCGGCCTGGGCCGATTGCGGAGTCCGCCGGTTGGGGAAAGTGCAGGCTTCTGTTGCCAGGTGCCTGCGAACCCCGCCAGCCCTTGCTAGAGGACTGGGCTTAGATTTCGGTCTTGTTACCGCTTAGGCGGCAACTGCAACCGGAGCACGATTGTCGTTGGCAATTGTACTGTTTCGGGCCGATACGGTGGCACCCCGCCGGGACAAAGCTAACCCCTTTAGACGTTCGTCGATCCTGTTTCGGCCCCATGTTCCCCCAACGAAGGCGATTTGGTGGAGCCGCCGGGTACCGCCCCCGGGTCCGATCCGCTTATTACGAGCGCGTTTATGTCCATAGTCCCGAAGGACATCGCGAATATGCGCCCCGAGCGACGGGATTTCAAGGGGCATCAGGGCCAGTGGGCCCAGATCAGGTAGGCCGCCGGGGGCCATTCGAAGGCCAGAAAGAGCAGCACCTTTTTCAATGGCGGGCGGTCCAGCAGGATCGACAGCGCCCGGCCCGCCCCGGCGCCCAGATAGGCGATGCCAAGGGCGAAATAGGCTGGCGCGCCTGCAACCAGGCACCAGACCCCAAGCGCCACGAACAACCCGCCCGATCCGGCGCGCAGCTCGCTCAGGCCCATGGTGCTGTCCGTCGGCGCCAGATCCAGCGCGCCGGCGGTGTAGCGCGGCGCAAGAAGGCCGAAGGCGCCGAAGCCGATGGTCAGAAGGGCGATGAGGATGTCGATTGCGGGCATGGGCAGGCTCATTTTCACAAAAGCTAGCTTGGCGGGAACACACGAAAAGGGCGGCCCCGAAAGGCCGCCCCCGTTGCCGGTATCCCCGGGTGATCAGAACCCGGCCTTGATCCGCTCGAAGGTCTCGATCATCTGCTCGCGCAGCTCGATATCCATCGGCAACTGGGCCAGCACCGGCGTGCTGGGCTGACCCATCCCGACCGAGGCCAGGGTTTCGTCGTCGAAACTGGCCATGGCTTCGGTATTGGCGTGGGCATAGCCCCATTCGGTGACGATGTATTCCGCCGCCGAGGGTTGCAGCCAGGCCTCGACGAAGTCATGCGCCTTTTCCTCGGAGCCGGGGCCGTCCACCAAGTTCACGTAGCCGCAGAACCACTGGGACGAGCCTTCCTCGGCCTCGCGGTTATAGGCGACGGGGTGGCCTTCATCGGCAAGGCCCACGAAGCTTTCGTTCCAGGACCAGGCCACGACGACCTCGCCGGTGGCCATCAGCTGGTTCAACTCGGCCCCGTCGGCCCAGTAGGTGCGGGCGTTCTGGTGGGCCTGGCGCAGCCAGTCGGCGGCCCGCTCGAAATCTTCCTGCGTGGCTTCAGTCCAGTCCGTGGTGCCGGTGGCGAGGTAGGCCAGGGCGAAACTGTCATCCACGTTGTCGGGCAGGCTGGTGCGGCCGGCATAGGCCGGGTCAAGGAAGATCTGCAGGCTCTGGGCGTCGGCCTCGCTGACTTCCTCGGTGTTGTAGAGCAGGGCGGTCGCGCCGTTGTCGGCGGGGATGAAATAAACATCGTCGCCATCGGTGAAGACCGGGTCGTTTTTGTATTGTTCGGCCAGCGTGTCATAGCTTGGGATCTGGCTGATGTTCCAGGGTTCGATCAGCCCGGCATCGCGCCATTTCTGGACCGAGTGAGGGCAGGGATGCGAGATATCCGCCCGAAAGCCCGAGCGCAGCTTCTGGAATGCCTCTTCCTCTTCGCCGAAGAAGGCGAAGGTCGGGCTGTCACCATGTTGGTCGATATAATGCTGGTAGAAGCCTTCTTCCTCGTAGCCGGACCAATCGAAGACCAGAAGGTCGGGATCCTGGGCCGAGACGGCGGTGGCGAGGGCCGCGACCGAGGCGGCGCCGAGATAGGTTGTCAGTTTCATTCCGATCTCCCGTTAGGAACGTGATGGATCGACGCTAAGTTCAACCAACGCCTTTCCGCAAGGGGCAAAGCGCGATGCGGCCTGCCATATTGCCCCTTGCGCGCGCTTCTGCCAGTTTTGACGGCAGGACGGACAGGAGAGGGTGCAGGACATGGCCAAGGATCATGAAACCGGCCGGGCGGACAGGCTGCCGGTCAGCCAGCGCATCGACAGCCGCGTGGCCGCCGACCCCAAGCGGCGGCAGATGCGCCCGACGGACTGGGCGATCCGGGGCGAGCTGTTCCTTAACTGCAATTGCACGGTCTTCTGCCCCTGTGTCGTCAGCCTGGGCCAGCACCCACCGACCGAGGGCAGTTGCAAGGCCTGGATGGCGATCGCCATCGACGAGGGCCATTACGAGGGGGCGGATCTGACGGGCCTGAACGTCGGTCTTCTGGCCGAGATCCCGGGCCGCATGGCCGAGGGCAACTGGAAGGTCGCCGTCTATGTCGACGAACGGGCCAGCGAACCGGCCTACCGGGGGCTGCTGAAGATCCTCAGCGGCGAGGCGGGGGGCACCACGGGCCTGTTCACCATGCTGGTGAGCGAGATCATCGGCGCCGAGCGCGAAAGGGTCGAAATCCTGCGCGAGGGGCCGCGCCGCGGCCTTTACATCGGCCGCAAGGTGCAGGGCGAGATCGAGATGATCCCCGGCGCCGACCCCGGTCATCCGGTTGTCATGACCAACACGCAATACTGGATGGGCCCCGACGTGATCGCCGCTCGCGGTCTGAAATCCAAGGTGCGCGACTATGGCCGGGTCTGGGACCTTTCGGGCAAATCGGGCGAGATCTGTGCCATCGACTGGAAGGGCCCGGGCCGATGATGATCACGCCGGATTACTGCCGAGCCATGGCCCGCTACAACCAGTGGCAGAACAAAGCGGTGTCCGATTGCGTCGCCGGGCTGTCGCCCGCGGCGCTGAGCGAGGATCGCGGCGCTTTCTTCGGCTCGATCCTCGGGACGCTGAACCACCTGCTCTGGGCGGACCTGATTTGGCTGTCGCGGCTGAACGGGTCCGAGGCGCCGACGCAGGCGCTGGCCGATAGCCCGGCCATGACACCCCATGCGCGCGAGTGGGCCCGGCTTCGGTTCCTCGCCGATGGGCGGCTGCGCGAATGGGCGCGGGGGCTGGATGCTGTCGACCTGGTGGGCGAGTTGACTTGGCGGTCGGGGGCGACCGGGGCCGAGATGCGGCACCCCATCGCGCTGTGCGTGATGCACCTGTTCAACCACCAGACCCATCATCGCGGTCAGGTCCATGCCATGCTGACCGCCGCGGGGCACGATCCCGGCGTCACCGACCTTGCCATGATGCCGGACGGGGCGTGAGATGCCGTTGACCATCGCCATCGTCGTTGCGGTGATCGTCTTCCTTTGGTGGTCTCATCGCCGGGCCGTGGCCGAGTCCACGCCAAAGGCGCCCGAATGCGTCTGGCTGGCCTCCGGTGAAATGCGCGGTAGGCTGCGCGAGTATCGCTGCGACACCTGCGGTGTGACAGGTTATACCACAGGCGACGGGCCGCCCGCGACCTGCAAGAAGGACCTCAAGGGCCGGGGCTGAGGCGGCGCGCCCTGCGGGCCGCTGCCGGAAAAATGGTCGTTTTCGTGGCAATAACCGCCTTGGATGGTTGTTTTCCCGTTTCAAGGGCTGTTACCCTTCGCCGCAGGGAAGGGCGGCAGTGAGGCTGCTCGACCCTCTGATAACAGAGGCGAACAAGGGGCTTACGTTAAAAACGTGCAGGCCATCTAGTTTGACCGGACAGGAGGGAACATGTTCAAACACATCATGATGCCTGTCGACCTGGCCCATGCCGACAAGCTGGACCGGGCGATGACAGTGGCCGCCGATCAGGCCAAGCACTACGGGGCCAAGGTGACCTATGTCGGTGTCACCGCAGCCACGCCGGGGTCCGTTGCGCGGACCCCCGAGGAATACGCCGATAAACTGGCCAAGCTGGCCGCCGCCCAGGCCGAACTTCACGGTATCGACGCCGGGTCCCACCCGGTTGTCAGCCACGACCCGGCGGTCGACCTTGACGACAAGCTGATCGAGGCGCGCAAGGAGCTCGGTGCGGATCTCGTGGTCATGGCCACGCACCTGCCCAACATGGCCGACATGTTCCTTCCCGGGCACGGCGGCGAACTGGCACGGCACTCGCAAGTCAGCGTGTTCCTGGTACGCCCCGCCTGACGGGGCTGCCGATCCGCACGAACAATCAATCTGATAATCAATTACAGGGAACCCATAGATGTCGGATGAAACAGACATTCAGGGGATACCGACGCCCGAAGGGCACTCGGATATCATCGAGACCGATTACAAGATCGGTCAGGACAATATCGAAACCAAGATCGGGCCCTTCGGGCTCGATATTCACAACCCGGTCTTCGTGATCTCTGGGATGACCGTGATCGCCTTCGTGGCCTATGCGCTTGTGGCGCCGGGCCATGCGAATGGACTCTTCAACGGGGTCGATGCAAGTGCCGTTGAAGGCTGCGAGCCGGGTGCCTTTTGTGACCTCGGGATGCGGTCCTACCTGACCTCGACCTTCGACTGGTTCTTCCTGTCGGCGGCCAACCTCTTCGTGCTCTTCAGCCTGTTCCTGATCGTGTCGCCCTGGGGCGGTGTGCGCCTGGGCGGGACCGATGCCCGGCCCGACTACAGCTATGCCGGCTGGTTCGCGATGCTTTTCGCCGCCGGCATGGGGATCGGCCTGATGTTCTTCGGGGTGCTCGAACCTGCCTACTACTTCGGCACACCATGGGGCGACGAGCCGTTGGGCGCTGTCCGACCCTTCACCGAGGACGGTGTGCTGATCCAGGAAAACGTGGCAGAGGCCCGGCGCATGGCGCTGGCCGCGACCTCGTATCACTGGGCACTACACCCTTGGGCGATCTATGCGGTCGTGGCGCTTGCGCTGGCCTTGTTCAGCTACAACAAGGGCCTGCCGCTGACGATCCGCTCGGCCTTCTATCCGATCTTCGGTGATCGCGTCTGGGGCTGGACCGGCCACATTATCGACACCCTGGCGGTCTTCGCAACGCTCTTCGGCCTGGCGACCTCGCTGGGTTTCGGCGCGCAGCAGGCCAACGCGGGGCTGGAGTATGTCTACGGCATTCCCAACACCACGACAGTGCAGGTCATCCTGATCACCGCGATCACCGCGGTGGCGCTGGTCTCGGTTGTCCGGGGCTTGGACGGGGGCGTCAAGGTCTTGTCCGAGATCAACATGAGCATTGCCTTGGTGCTGTTGCTCTTCGTGCTCTTCGCCGCCGGCGCCGCGACCATCCTGTCCGAATTCGTCACCGGTCTTGGGGCCTACTTCAAGGAGTTGATCCCGCTGTCGACGCCCTTCGGGCGCGAAGATGACGGATACCGTCAGGGCTGGACCGCCTTCTACTGGGCCTGGTGGATCAGCTGGTCACCCTTCGTGGGCATGTTCATCGCCCGCGTCAGCCGGGGCCGGACCGTGCGCGAGTTCGTCACCTGCGTGCTGGTGATCCCGAGCATCGTGTGTGTCTTCTGGATGGCCGTCTTCGGTGGCGCCGCTATCAATGACATCATCGCCAACCCCGAAGCCAGCGCCGTCAAGGCCCAGGTGATCGACAGCTACAACCCGCCGCTGTCGCTGTTCGCGATGCTGGAGAGCCTGCCGCTTGCGGCCATCACCTCGACCATCGGCATCGTGCTGGTCATCGTCTTCTTCGTGACCAGCTCGGACTCCGGGTCGCTGGTGATCGACACGATCACCGCGGGCGGCAAGGTCGACGCGCCGGTGCCCCAGCGGATTTTCTGGTGCACCTTCGAGGGGCTCGTCGCCATCGCACTGCTGATCGGCGGCGGATTGGGGGCGCTCCAGGCCATGGTGATTTCCACCGGGCTGCCCTTCACGATCATCCTGCTGATCATCTGTTACGCGATCCTGCGTGGCCTGATGGCAGAAAAGCGCGGCTGATCCCCGCACCCAAACGAAAGAGGCGGGCCGTCCCATCGGGGCGGCCCGTCCGCTTTTTCGCGGTTGAAGTTCTGGCGCGCGGGCTATCTGGTCGGATCGTCGATCCAAGCGGAGTGCGTCATGACCGCCCCCATCATCCTGTGGTTCCGGCGCGACCTGCGCCTGTCCGATCATCCGGCCCTGAGCGAGGCCGTTGCCTCGGGCCGACCGGTGATCCCCGTCTTCGTGCATGACGAGGTCGTGGAAACTCATGGCGCCGCGCCGAAATGGCGGCTGGGCCTTGCCGTTGCCGCCCATGCCGAGGCGCTGGAGGACCGCGGCGCGCGGTTGGTCCTGCGGCGGGGCAAGGCGTTGGACGTGTTGCGGGACCTGGTGTCCGAGACCGGGGCCGGGGCGGTCTGGTGGACCCGCACCTATGACCCCGACGGCATTGCCCGCGACAGCGCCGTCAAGTCGGCCCTGAAGGAGGATGGTATCGACGCGCGGTCCTTCGCGGGCCATGTGCTGTTCGAACCCTGGACGGTCGAGACCGGGACCGGCGGCTTCTACAAGGTCTACACGCCGTTCTGGAAGGCCGTGCGCGACCGTGTTCCGGCCGACCCGCAGCCGGCGCCGGGGCGCATCCCGGCGCCCGAAAGCTGGCCCGTCTCCGACAGGCTGGACGACTGGGCGATGGGCGCGGCCATGCGCCGTGGGGCCGACGTGGTGGCCGATCACGTCACGGTCGGCGAAGAGGCCGCGCGCGGCCGGCTAGGGGCCTTCATCGCCAACAAGATCGAAGACTACGCCGAGTGCCGCGATTTTCCGGCCCGCGACGGCACCTCGCACCTGTCCGAGAACCTGACATATGGCGAGATTTCCCCGGTTGCGCTGTGGCATGCCGGCCAGCGTGCCATGGCCGAGGGCAAGCGCGGCGCCGAGACCTTTCTTAAAGAGGTCGTCTGGCGCGACTTCGCCTATCACCTCGTCTATCACACCCCGCGCATCACCTCCCGCAACTGGCGCGAGGAATGGGAGGCCTTCCCCTGGAACGAGGACGAGACCGAGGCCGTGACGCGCTGGAAACAGGGTCGCACGGGCGAGCCCTTCGTCGATGCGGCGATGCGAGAGATGTACGTGACCGGCACCATGCACAACCGGGCGCGGATGATCGTCGCCTCTTACCTGACCAAGCATCTGCTGAGCCATTGGCGCGTCGGGCAGAGATGGTTCGAGGCGTGCCTGATCGACTGGGACGCGGCCTCCAACGCGATGGGTTGGCAATGGGCGGCGGGGTCGGGGCCGGATGCCACGCCCTATTTCCGCGTCTTCAACCCGGCCACGCAGCTCGACAAGTTCGACCCCGACGGCACCTACCGCGCCCGCTGGATCGCCGAGGGCCGCTCCCGCCCCAGTGACACGGCCTTGTCCTATTTCGACGCGGTCCCCAAGTCCTGGGGCCTGTCCGCCGATGCGGCCTATCCGGCGCCGGTGGTGGACTTGAAGGAGGGGCGCCAGCGGGCGCTGGACGCCTATCAGAACCGGGCGTTCTAGCCCCTTGCGTGACAGAAACCGCGCAACCCGCTAACATTTCGCAGAACCGTTTGCCGTGCCGGTGCGTAGAAGCCTGACAAGCAACAAGAAACGGGAAGACACGATGATCCTGACCACGACCGCAGGGCAAACGGACCTGCCGCGCTATTTCGGACCGGTTTTCGAAAAGCTGAAGTCCATACCGCGCGGGCGGCTGGACCTGAAGCTGCCCGATGGCCGGGTGTTCCGGGTCGAGGGCAAGGACCCGGGCTATGTCGCCCAGTTGGATATCCATGACCCCGAGGTCTTCGCCCGCCTGATCCGCGAGGGTGACCTAGGGTTTTGCGACGCCTATCTTGATGGTGACTGGTCCACGCCGGACCTGATGGCCTTCATGGATCTTGTCCATGACGAGGCCGAAGAGGTTTATGACGGGTTTCCGGGGCAGGGCCTTCTCAGGGCCTATGAAAAGCTGCGCTTCCTGCTGCAATCCAACAGCAAGCGGCAGGCCAAGCGGAACATTTCCTATCACTACGATCTGGGCAATGATTTCTATGGACTGTGGCTGGACGACACGATGACCTATTCCTCGGCCCTGTTCGAGACCGGCCAGGAAAGCCTGGAAAAGGCGCAGGTGCAGAAATATGCCTCGATGGTCGACCAGATGGGCGCGCAACCGGGCGATCATGTGCTCGAAATCGGCTGCGGCTGGGGTGGCTTCGCCGAATATGCCGCCAAGGAACGGGGGCTGAAGGTGACCGGGCTGACCATCAGCGAGGAACAGTTGAAATTTGCCCGCGACCGGATCGAGAAGGCGGGGCTGTCGGGCCAGGTCGAGTTCAAGTTACAGGATTACCGCGACGAGACCGGCAGCTATGACGGCATCGCCAGCATCGAGATGTTCGAAGCGGTGGGCGAAAAATACTGGCCCACCTACTTCGGCACCTTGCAGAAATGCCTCAAGCCCGGCCGCAACGCCACGCTGCAGATCATCACCGTGCAGGACCGCCGCTGGGAGGTCTACAAGCGCGGCGTGGATTTCATCCAGAAATACATCTTTCCGGGCGGAATGCTTCCCGCGCCCAAGGTGCTGCGCGCCGAGATCGAAAAGGCCGGCCTGGACGTGGTCCGTTCGATCGAGTTCGGCGAAAGCTATTCGGATACGCTGCGGCGCTGGTATGACACGTTCAACGCAAAATGGGACGACGTGGCGGCACTGGGATTCGACGAAAGGTTCCGGCGGATGTGGAACTTCTACCTGACCTCTTGCGCGGGGACGTTTCGCAGTGGAAACTGCGACGTGACGCAAATCACGGTGACGCGCGGCGCCTGACGCCGACGGCCCGCCGTGGCACGAGGGCACGGGGGAGTAGGGTATGCCGACAGCAGCGCGCGCAATGGCGGCGGTCCTTTTCGCGGTTCTGGCGTGGTACGTATCGGGACTGATCGTGCCGCTGTTTCCCGAAAACAAGGAAATGGGCCTGTTCGCCGAGGTCAACACGGGGCTGGGGCTGATCTGCGGCTGGAAGCTGGCGGGGCCGCGCGGCGGAACGGGCTATGTCAACGCGGTCAGCTACGGGCTGACAACGACCGTGGCGCTGGTTGTCGTGGCGCTGTTCACCCATTCCTCGGTCACGATGATCGAGAACAGCCTGCGCAAGTTCTATGACACCCCGGTCGAGGCGGTGGTCGCGGTATTCGAGTTGATGGTCGAACACGGGACTATGATGCTGACCCCCGAGATCCTGACCACGCTGGGCGTGGGCGGCGTTCTGGCCGGGCTGGGCACCGAATTCGTGGGGCGCCGGTACAGCTGATGGAGGTGTTTCTCTTCGGCACGCTGCTGCACCGCCCGGTCTTCGAGGTCGTGGCGGGCGCACCGGGCCAATGGCGTCCCGCGCGACGGGCGCGGCACCGCGTGGCCCGTGTAAAGGGGCAGAGCTTTCCGATGATGGCCGAGGGCGGCGCCGCGGCTTATGGCGCTCTGGTCTCGGGGCTGGACCCGCAGGCCCTTGACCGGCTGCATTTCTACGAGGCGGCCTTCGACTACGTCCCCGCCGAGATCGAGGTGCTGGATGCCGCCGAGCGCCCGGTTACCGCCTTGGCCTACCTGCCGAAACCCGGCCGCTGGCAAGCGGCATCCGAGGACTGGAGCCTGGGCAACTGGATCGCGGGGCAGGGCGCCTTGACGGTCGAGGCGGCGCGCGAGGCGATGTCGCTGTTCGGGAAGGTTCCGGCAGTGGAAATGGGTCGGCGTCACGGGCAGATCCTGTCACGGGCTGCCGCCCGCCTGCGCGGGGCGGGCACGCCCCCGGTCGGCGGGCCGTCGCGCGCGGATGTCGCCCTGCAGGCGCGCCGTCATCCCTACATGAATTATTTCGCCGCCGAGGAGTTGGACCTGTCTTTTCGCCGCTTCGACGGCACGATGAGCCCGGTTGTCGAACGGGCGGTCTGGGTGGCGGGCGATGTTGCGCTGGTCCTGCCTTATGACCCGGTGCGCGACCGTGTCCTGCTGATCGAACAGTTCCGGCCCGGCCCCTACCTGCGGAACGATCCGTCGCCCTGGTTGCTAGAGCCCATTGCCGGCCGCGTCGACCCCGATGAATCCCCCCAAGAGGCTGCCCGCCGCGAGGCCATGGAAGAGGCGGGGGTGACGCTGAACCGGCTGGACCCCATCGCCGACAGCTATGTCAGCCCGGGCACCACGACCGAGCATTTCCACCTCTACCTGGGCCTTGCCGACCTGCCCGATGACCTGCCGGGGCTGGGTGGCAGGGCCGACGAGGCCGAGGATATCCGGTCGCTGCTCATGGATTGGTCGGAGTTCGACGCACGCCTGACGGCGCGCGGTTTTCGCCTGATCCCGCTGGAATTGGCCGGGCACTGGCTGGCCCGCAACCGCGAGAGACTGCGCGCATCGGCTTGATGTTGGCCGGTGCCGGTCCTACACCAGAGAAACAGCATTCACGAGGGGGCCGCCATGACCATTCGCCAAGACCTTGCCGACACGATCGGGAACACGCCCCTGATCAAGCTGCGCAAGGCGTCCGAGGAAACCGGCTGCACCATCCTGGGCAAGGCGGAATTCATGAACCCCGGTCAGTCGGTCAAGGATCGCGCGGCGCTTTTCATCATCCGCGACGCGGTGGAAAAGGGCCTACTGAAGCCCGGCGGCACCATCGTTGAGGGCACCGCCGGCAATACCGGGATCGGGCTGGCGCTGGTCGGCGCGTCGATGGGGGTCAAGACCGTTATCGTCATCCCCGAGACGCAGTCCCAGGAAAAGAAGGACATGCTGCGCCTTGCCGGGGCCGAACTGGTGCAGGTGCCCGCCGCGCCCTATCGCAACCCCAACAACTATGTCCGCTATTCTGGCCGCCTGGCCGAGGAAATGGCGCGCCACAGCAACCTGGGCGTGATCTGGGCCAACCAGTTCGACAACGTGGCCAACCGCCAGGCCCATATCGAGACCACCGGCCCCGAGATCTGGGACCAGACCGGCGGCAAGGTCGATGGCTTTGTCTGCGCCGTTGGATCGGGCGGGACCATCGCGGGGGTGGCCGAGGCCCTGCAGCCCAAGGGCGTGAAGATCGGCCTGGCCGATCCCGATGGCGCGACACTCTACAACTATTACACCACGGGCGAGCACAAGGCCGAGGGCGGCTCGATCACCGAAGGAATCGGGCAGGGGCGCATCACCGCCAACCTCGAAGGATTCACCCCTGACATGGCCTACAACATCCCCGACGCCGAGGCGCTGCCCATCGTCTTCGACCTGCTGGAACACGAGGGGCTGTGCCTGGGCGGGTCGTCGGGGATCAATGTGGCCGGTGCGATCCGCATGGCCCGCGAAATGGGGCCGGGCCATACCATCGTGACGATCCTGTGCGATTACGGCACGCGCTACCAGTCCAAGCTCTTCAATCCCGAATTCCTGCGTGAAAAGGGCCTGCCGCTGCCTGGCTTCCTCGACGCGGCACCGCGCTCGATCCCCGGCGTGTTCGAGGATCAATGACCGTGCTCTTTCGCCTTTTCACCCTTCTGGTGTTCGTCGTCCTCGGGTCGATGGCTCTGGCCCAGGCCGGCGGCCCCGTGCCCGAGGAAGAGGCGCCGGCCGAACAGGACCTGCCGGAGGTTTTCGACGACCTCGGTGAATGGGAAGCGCTCGCCCAACGGGTCGAGGCCGCGTTGTCGGCGGGGCGTGTCTCGACCGCGACGCTGGACGACCTGCGCGCCAGCCTGACCGAGTGGCGCGACAGGTTCCTGACCCGCCAGAACACCAATGCCGCCCGGATCGAGACATTGCGGCAGCAGATCGCGGCCCTGGGCGAGGCGACCGAGGGCGAAGATCCGCGCGTTGTTGCACGTCGGGATGAACTCAACAGCATGCTCGAGGACTTGCGCGCCCCGCGCCTTCTGGCGGCCGCGGCCCATGCCCGTGCCAGCGGCCTGATATCGCAGATCGATGCCCAGATCCGGTCGCGCCAGGCCGCCGCCCTGACTGAGCGGGTCCAGTCCCCGCTCGACCCGACGGGCTGGGGGCAGACGCTGGCGGCGTTCAACAGCGGCTACAGGCTCTTGCGGGCCGAGGCGGTGAATGTCCGCAGCAGCCCGCTATTCGGGACGCAATGGCGCGACGCGCTGCCCGAGGCGCTGTTGTCGGCGGCGGCGGCATTGATCCTGTTGCTGCGCGGGCGCCGCTGGGCCGGTTGGGTCGAGGGTCGCGTGACCACCCGGTCGCGCCGCGGCCGCGGGGTCTGGCGTTTCGTGATATCGCTCAGCGCGGTTCTGCTGCCCCTGCTGGGCCTGTTCCTGCTGGAGAACGCGATCGATGCCCTGGATATCCTGGGGCGGCGCGGAGAACAGGTTCTGAGCATCATCCCCGCCGCCGCGATCCTGCCCTTCTTCGGACATTGGCTGGCGCGGCTGCTGCTCTATCCGCCGGTCCAGGGGGCCGAGGCGGCGCTGGAACTGCCGGAAGAGGCGCGCGACGGCGCATCACGCCAGATCACCGTCCTGAGCGTGGTGCTGGCCCTGATCCTGGTCTTGACGGAATTCATGAACGCCACCGAGTTCAACGACGTGGCCTGGGCGGTCGTGCTCTTCGTGACCGGGGTGATGCTCAGTTTTTCCCTGTTCCGCCTCGGGCGGTTGATGCGTGCCACCTCGGACATGGGCGAGGCAGGGGGCGAGGCGGATGAGACCAGCGAAAAGCGCGGCTTTCGCATGGTCATCCGCCGGCTGTTGGGGCGCATCCTCACCCTTGTGTCGGTGGCCGGGGTCCTGGCCGGGGCGGCAGGCTACGTGGCCGCCTTCGAACTGATGGTCGTGCCGGCCGCCATCACGCTCTACGTGCTGGGGGTGCTGGTGATCCTGCAACGGTTGTCCGTGGACCTTTACACGCTGCTGTCCGGGTTTGATGACGGCGCGCAGGACGCGTTGATCCCCGTCCTGATCGGCTTTGCGCTGGCGCTCATGTCGGTTCCTGTTCTGGCGCTGGTCTGGGGCGCGCGGGTGACCGACCTGACCGAGATCCTGGCCCGTGCGCGCGAAGGCTTCGCCATCGGTGAAACCCGTATCTCCCCAACGGATTTCCTGACCTTCGTGCTGGTCTTCGCGGTTGGCTACACGGTCGTACGGCTGCTGCAGGGGGCGCTGCGGTCGTCGATCCTGCCGCGCACCAAGCTGGATATCGGGGGACGCAATGCCATCGTCGCGGGCACCGGGTACCTGGGCATCTTCCTTGCCGCGGTCATCGCCATCACCACGGCGGGGATCGACCTGTCGGGGCTGGCCATCGTGGCCGGGGCGCTGTCGGTCGGGATCGGCTTCGGCCTGCAGAACATCGTATCGAATTTCGTCTCGGGGATCATCCTGTTGATCGAACGGCCCATCAGCGAGGGCGACTGGATCCAGGTCGGCACCGAGATGGGCTATGTCCGCGACATCTCGGTGCGCTCCACCCGGATCGAGACCTTCGACCGGACCGACGTGATCATTCCCAATGCCGACCTTGTCAGCGGCCAGGTCACGAACTGGACGCGTGGCAATTCGGTGGGCCGGGTCATCGTGCCCGTGGGCGTGGCCTATGGCACGGATACCGCCAGGGTCGAACGCATCCTGCTGGATGTGGCCGAGGGGCATCCGCTGGTCCTGGCCAACCCGGCGCCCGCGGTGATCTTCCAGGGCTTCGGCGCCGACAGCCTGGACTTCGAGATCCGCGCCATCCTGCGCGACGTGAACTGGGTTCTGTCGGTCAAGTCCGAGATGAACCACGAGATCGCGAAACGCTTTGCCGAAGAGGGGATCGAGATTCCCTTCGCACAACGCGACATCTGGCTGCGCAACCCCGAGTCCCTGCGTGGGCGCCCCTCCGCGTCCGGCACCGACACGCAAATCGAAGAGCGGGCGGCGCCACGGGATCCGGCCGACCCGGACGCGGACGCCGACGCAGGAGAGGCATGATGACGGACTGGTTGTTTCGCGACGATCCCTACCTGCGGACCGCACCGGCCCAGGTTACCGCCCTGACCGAGGAGGGGGGCGTCGTGCTGGACCGAACGATATTCTATCCCACCGGGGGCGGCCAGCCCGGTGACAGCGGGCACCTGCGCTGGGATGGGGGCGAGATCGAGATCGCCACGACGGTCAAGGGCGCGGGGGACGACCTCGTGCTGGTGCCTGCCGAACCGGCGCCGCTGCCGCCCGTGGGCGCGCGGCTGGAACAGGCCCTCGATTGGGACCGCCGCCACCGCCATATGCGTGTGCACACGGCGCTGCACTTGCTGTCGGTTGTCATCCCGCTGCCCGTGACGGGCGGGGCCATCACCGCCGAAAAGGGCCGCCTGGATTTCGATATGCCCGAGGCGCCCGAGGACCGCGCAGCGCTGGAAAAAACGCTCAACGAGCTGATCGCCTGTGATTTTCCGGTCAGCGAGGACTGGATCGACGAGGCCGAGCTGGACGCGAATCCCGGCCTGGTCAAGACCCTGTCCGTGGCCCCGCCACGCGGGGCCGGCCGCATCCGCCTGGTGCGCATCGGCGCAGGCGAGAACACCGCCGATCTGCAACCCTGCGGCGGCACCCACGTGGCTCATACCGCCCAGATCGGGCCAGTCCGGCTGGGCAAGATCGAGAAGAAGGGCAGGCAGAACCGCCGCGTGCACCTGCACCTCGACGCCTAGGCCGTCACGTCGCCGCGAATAGTTTCCGATAGCCTCTTGCATCCACGTGCGGTTTTTGAGTATCCCCGCCAGCGGAGCGGTGGCCGAGTGGTCGAAGGCGCACGCCTGGAAAGTGTGTAGGCGGGAAACCGTCTCGAGGGTTCGAATCCCTTCCGCTCCGCCACATCACCTTCTTTCAAGATGCGCCACGGTGTCTTGGCTTGGCATCCTGCGTTGCGCGAAGCTGTTGGATCGGGCCCGAGCAGAGTTTGCTTAGGGGTCGGGTTCTCCCGTTCGAATCCGTCCAGGTGGTCCGAGTTCCCGCGTCCACCTTTGTCCTCGGGGCACGATGTCCCGGATCATGACGCGAGGTTGAAACCGGGCAGGGTTTCGATTTCGGGGCGCGCTATGAAATACCCTTGCATGTGGGTGGCCCCAAGGCTTCGCAGACAGGTGAATTCCTCTTGGGTTTCAACGCCCTCGCACACCGCCTTCAGACCGAGTTCATGCGCCATTCGCAGGGTGTTACCGACGATGACACGCTTGGTTGGCGAAAGGTGGATGTCGCGCAGAAGTTGCATGTCCAACTTGATCAGGTCGGGCAGAAACTCACTGAGCAACGAAAGGCCGGAATACCCGGCGCCGAAATCGTCGATTGCAGTGCCGAAGCCAAGTTCACGGTAGGCTTTCAGGATCCTCGGCAGATGATCGGTATCCACCTGCTCGTTCTCCGTGAATTCAAACAGGATCTGATTGATTGGGAAGGCCACTCGAAGAATCACTGAGATAGATCACTCTGAAAAGCATGGACTTGCCTCTTGTCTTGAGGTCTGGACCGTCGGTCAGATCGCTCAAGGATTCCTTAACAAGGCTCTGATCTTTGGTGACATTTTTAATTGGCACTTTAGCGAGCAGCTTGCAGCATCGGGCGCGCCGGTCTGTGAATGCGATCCGCTGAGGCGCCGTTTCGCCGTCAGGTCAACGGGCAGCGCAGAAACGGCAAATGTCCGCGTCGGCGCGCCAGCCCGATCGCCGCATGGCGCCATTGCAGGCACGTTCCGCAACGAAGGCAGAAAACGGTTTCGCGTAAGAGGTTTTGGCGAACTTCCGTTCCGTCGCCATGCCCGCTCTGGGCACAGGCGTCCTCCCTCGGGCCTCGTACCGGTCGCGCGCGGGCGCAGCCTGCGGGTGACGCAGGTCATCCCGAAGGTGTCGCAAAACCGTTTTGCCGCCGGCCCGGTTGACGGCATACTACCCCCATGGCAGGCCGCGCTTTCCTTTCGGTGCGCCCGGCATGATGCTTAGTCGACAAGGCGGACACAGATGCGAGAGCGGCAGGGGCTCGATCCGACAGATATTCGCATTCTCAGCGCCGTGCAGAAGCACGGCCAGTTGAGCAAGACAAAGCTTGCCGAGATCGTCAACCTGTCGGCGACGCCCTGTTGGGCGCGCCTGACCCGGCTGCGCGCGGCGGGCTACATCCGTGGCTATCATGCCGATATCGCGCTGGAACGGGTGGTCGACTCGACCCGCGTGGTCGTCACGGTTTCGCTGACCCATCACCGCAAGGCCGATTTCGACCGGTTCGAGAGCTACATCCGAGACGTGGACGAGATCATCAATTGCGTCGCCACGGGCGGGGGCATCGATTACGTGATGACCGTAGTCTGCTCTGATTTTTCCGCGTTCCAGGCGCTGATGGACGAGCTGTTGTCGGCGGACCTCGCGATCGACCGCTACATGACCTATTTCGCGACCCGCCTGGTCAAGGCCGAACAGCCCAACCTGGCCAAGCTGGTGGCGCAGAGAGGCCGATAATGTTTGCGACATGCCGATGTCGCTATCTGGCAACTTGGTCCATTCGGTCTTCAACCCTGTGAAACCGAGCCTGTACGGTCTGCCGAACCCGCGCATTTCAGGCCGAAGAGTCAGGCCGAACAGACTACATCCGCGTCAGGAGAAATCGCAGCCCAGGGCCCGGCCCGAAGCGCAAACCAGGGAGGACGACATGATGCAATCTGAGGACTTCGGCTTTGGCACCCAGATCCGCAAATCGCCATACTTCGATGCCACCGTGCGCTGGGGCGCGCAGGGCTTCTCGGTCTACAACCACATGTACATCCCGCGTGATTTCGGCGACCCGGAACAGAACTTCTGGAACCTGGTGAACGACGCGATCCTGTGCGACGTGGCCGTCGAGCGGCAGGTCGAAATCACCGGCCCCGATGCCGCGCGCTTCACCCAGATGCTGACCCCGCGCGATTTGTCGAACATGGCTGTCGGCCAGTGCAAATACGTCCTGATCACCAATGCCGAGGGCGGCATCCTGAACGATCCGATCCTGCTCAAGCTGGGCGAGAATCACTTCTGGCTTTCGCTGGCCGACAGCGACATCCTGCTTTGGGCACAGGGCGTGGCCGTGCATTCGGGCCTGGACGTGACCATCACCGAGCCCGACGTGTCGCCCTTGCAGCTGCAGGGCCCGAAATCGGGCGAAATCATGCGCGAGCTTTTCGGCGACGAAATCATGGACCTGCGCTATTACTGGTTCATCGAGACCGAGCTGGACGGCATCCCGCTGATCGTCTCGCGCACCGGCTGGTCCAGCGAACTGGGCTATGAAATCTACCTGCGTGATGGCGCCTATGGCGATGCCCTGTGGGAGCGGATCATGGCCGCCGGCCTGCCCATGGGCCTCAAGCCCGGCCATACCTCGACCATCCGGCGGATCGAGGGTGGGATGCTGTCCTATCACGCCGATGCGGACATCACGACCAACCCCTTCGAGCTGGGCTTCGACCGTCTGGTGAACCTCCACATGGAGGCCGAGTTCATCGGCAAGTTCGCCCTGCAACGCATCCGCGACAACGGCGTGACCCGCAAGCAGGTGGGCCTGGTCATCGACGGCGATCCGATGGCCGGTCCCAACACCGCCTTCTGGACGATCAACCACCAGGGGATAGCCGTGGGCAAAGTGACCTCGGCGGTTTATTCGCCGCGCCTGAAGAAGAACATCGCACTGGCGATGGTCTCGGCAGACGCCGCCGACCTCGGCACCGAGTTGCAAATCCTCACCCACGCCGGCGAAACCACCGCCACCGTGGTCGAAAAACCCTTCTTCGACCCGCGCAAGCAGATTGCCGCGACCGGCGCCGCCATCAACGCGCAGGCCACGGCATGAAGGCGGCAAAACTGTCCGATCTCGCGGTCGAGTTGCACTGGCACCGCACTGATCCGGCATTGGAAACCGGCAAGTTTTCCAACGCCCATACGGTGCAATACAACAGCACCCACGAAGTGCAGGTGGACGCCGCCCCCGATTGGGGCGGCGATCCCGACCACACCAACCCCGAACAGGCCCTCGCGGCGGCCCTGTCCAGTTGCCACATGATGACCTTCCTTGCGCTCTGCGCCAAGGCGGGGTGGCCCGTGGCTAGCTATCACGACTATGCCGAGGCGCATCTTGGCAAGAACGCCAAGGGGCAGATGTCGGTCACGCGGATCGACCTGAACCCCGTGGTGCGCTTCGAAACCGGGTTTGACGTCGAGGCCCACAAGCTGGACGAGATGCAGCACCGCGCGCATCGCTATTGTTTCATCGCCAACACGCTGGCCGACAGCGTGGAAATCAACGTCAACTGATCCCGGCGAAAGGACCCTGCGTGATGAAACAGGACAGTATCATTCTGCTTCGTGACCTGTCGCGGGACGGTATCATGCGGCTGACCCTGAACGACGTGGCGCGGCGCAATGCCCTGTCCGAGGCCATGCTGGCGGAACTGGGCAGTGCCATTGCCCAGGCGGGCGATGATCCGGCCGTGCGTGTGGTCGTGCTGGCCGCTAATGGACCGGCCTTCTGCGCGGGTCATGACCTGAAGGAGATGACCGCCGGGCGCGAGGCCGAAGACCGGGGCCGCGCCTATTTCACGCGCGTCATGGCGCGGTGTTCCGGCGTCATGCAGGCGATCGTCAGTTGCCCCAAGCCTGTGATTGCCGAGGTGACGGGCATTGCCACCGCCGCAGGTTGCCAATTGGTGGCCAGCTGCGACCTGGCCATCGCCGCCGAGACAGCGAAATTCAGCACCCCCGGCGTGCATATCGGCCTGTTCTGTTCCACGCCCATGGTCGCCCTGTCGCGCAACACCGCCCACAAGCACGCCATGGAAATGCTGCTGACCGGCGATATGGTTCCCGCGCCTCGGGCCGCCGAAATCGGTCTGGTGAATTACGCGGTCGCCGAGGACGCGCTGCGCGAGGCGACCATGGAGATGGCGCGAAAGATCGCCTCGAAATCCAGCCTCACGCTGGCCACCGGCAAGCGTGCCTATTACGCGCAGCGCGAGATGCCGCTAGCCGACGCGTATGACTATGCCAGCCAGGTGATGGTGGACAACATGCTGGCCCATGATGCCGAAGAGGGCATTGGCGCCTTCATCGAGAAGCGTGACCCCCGCTGGCAGGACCGATAGACATGGCCGAAAACCCCTATGATGCCGGCCTGGAGCGCAATGCGGCGAACCATCAGCCGCTGACGCCGCTGGGGTTCCTGGAACGTGCGGCCAGCGTCTTTCCCGATCACACCGCGATCGTGCATGGCGATTTGCGCCGCACCTATCGCGACTTCTATGCCCGGACGCGGCAACTGGCCTCGGCCCTTGGCGCGCGCGGCATGGGGCGGGGGGACACGGTCTCGGTCATGCTGGCCAATACGCCGGCCATGCTGGAATGCCATTACGGCGTGCCGATGTGCGGGGCGGTCCTGCATTCGATCAACACGCGGCTGGATCCGGCCGTCATCGCCTTTCAACTGGATCACGCCATGGCGCAAATCGTCATCGTGGACCGCGAATTCGCCCCGCTGATGCGTGAGGCCCTGGCGCTCTGCGAGGTCGTGCCACTGGTCCTGCAATACGACGATCCCGAATATTGCGGCCCCGGCGCCATGCCTGGGGCCGAGGATTACGAGGCGTTCCTGCGATCCGGTGATCCCGAATTCGCCTGGCGCCTGCCCGAGGATGAATGGGACGCGATCTCGATCAACTACACTTCGGGCACCACCGGCGACCCCAAGGGCGTGGTTTCGCACCATCGCGGCGCTTACCTTCTGGCCCAGGGCAATGCGCTGACCACCGCGATGGCCCGGCACAGCGTCTACCTCTGGACGCTGCCGATGTTTCATTGCAACGGCTGGTGCTTTCCCTGGACGCTGTCGGCCATCGCGGGCACGCATGTCTGCCTGCGGCAGGTCCGGTCCGAACCGATCTGGCGCGCCCTGGCCGAGGAGGGCGTGACGCATCTGTGCGGTGCGCCCGTCGTCATGTCACTGATCGAGAGCGCCCCCGAGGCGGAGAAACGCCCGCTTGACCGCCGGGTGCAGTTCTTCACCGCCGCCGCGCCCCCGCCCGAAAGCCTGCTGGCCAGCATGGATGCCGCCGGGTTCGACGTGACGCATCTTTATGGTCTGACGGAAACCTACGGGCCGGCGGTGGTCAACGAATGGCACGCCGGCTGGTCGGACCTGCCCGCCGCCGAACAGGCCCGGCTGAAGGCCCGGCAGGGCGTGCGCTACCTGCCGCTGGAACAGCTCGACGTGCTGGACCCCGAGACGATGCAGCCCGTCCCCCACGACGGCGAGACCATGGGCGAGGTCATGTTCCGCGGCAACGTCGTGATGAAGGGCTATTTCCGCAATCCGGAGGCCACGCAAAAGGCGTTGGCCGGGGGATGGTTCCACTCGGGCGATCTGGGTGTCGTGCATCCCGATGGCTATGTCCAGCTCAAGGACCGGTCCAAGGATATCATCATCTCGGGCGGCGAGAACATTTCGTCCATCGAGGTGGAAGAGGCGCTTTATCGTCATTCGGCCGTCGCCGTGGCGGCCGTGGTTGCGATGCCGCACGCGAAATGGGGCGAAACCCCCTGTGCCTTTGTCGAACTGAATGCCGGGCAGCCGGCGGACGAAGCCGCACTGCGATCCTGGTGCCGGAATCACCTGGCCCCCTACAAGGTGCCGGGACGGATCGTCTTCGACACCATCCCCCGGACCTCGACCGGTAAGATCCAAAAATTCGCCCTTCGCACGCGGGCCTCGGCCCTGGCTTGAAGGTCGTCTGAAGGGGCGATGCTTTTTTCGTCTGGTCTGATCTGGATCAAGTAAAACCGGTCTCGAATTTGCGACATATCGTCCGTTACCCCAACGGATCGAAACAATGCGCCTGACAACACGAACCAATCTTGCCTCGCGCGTGCTGATGTTCTGCGCCGTCAACGAGGGGCGCCTGGTGCGGTCCGGCGAGGTGGCGGAAATCTGCAACGCCTCGGCCAATCACGTGGCCCGGGTCGTCAACCTGCTGCATGCGGGCGGGTTTATCGAAACCGTGCGCGGGCGGACGGGCGGTCTGCGCCTGGCCCTTCCGGCCGAGCGGATTTCGATCGGCGAGGTGTTTCGCGTCTTCGAGGCCGACATCCCCTTTGCCGAATGCTTCGATCCGGCCACCAATACCTGCCCGCTGGCCGGGGCCTGCCGGCTTCGCGACTCGCTGACACGGGCGCTGGCGGCCTTCTATCACGAGCTCGACCGCCTGAGCCTGGCCGACCTGGTCGACGGCAATTGCGGCCTGCACGGACTGCTGGCGATTCCCGAGTCCATGGCCGAGGCCTGCGAGGCGCGGGCCTGAGGCCGATTTCCCCCTGTAAACCCGCTGTTAACCCTCGCCGGGGCATGACTGTCGTTAAGTTTAAGGTTGAAATGTTCTCTTTTTGATCTCATACATGAGAACAAGAGGTGAACGACGCAGCAATTGTCGCCCGTACTCGGGTGTGAAATAAGGGGTCAAAACATGGCAACGGCAGATCTTCTTCAAATGACAGACAAGGCATCGGCAGACAAACAGAAGGCCCTCGATTCCGCCCTGGCGCAGATCGAGCGGCAGTTCGGCAAGGGCTCCATCATGAAGATGGGCGGCGACAACGCCATGCGCGACATCGAGGCCACCTCGACCGGGTCGCTGGGGCTGGATATCGCGCTGGGGATCGGCGGGCTGCCCAAGGGCCGCATCATCGAGATCTACGGCCCCGAATCCTCGGGCAAGACCACGCTGACCCTGCACGCCGTGGCCGAGGAACAAAAGAAGGGCGGCGTCTGCGCCTTCGTCGATGCCGAACACGCGCTGGACCCGCAATACGCCAAGAAACTTGGTGTCGATCTGGACGAGCTGCTGATCTCGCAGCCCGACACCGGCGAACAGGCCCTGGAAATCACCGACACGCTTGTCCGGTCGGGGGCGGTCAACATGGTCGTGGTCGACTCGGTCGCCGCGTTGACCCCGAAGTCCGAACTCGAGGGCGACATGGGCGACAGCTCGGTTGGTGTCCATGCCCGCCTGATGTCCCAGGCCATGCGCAAGCTGACCGGGTCGATCGCGCGCAGTAACTGCATGGTGGTTTTCATCAACCAGATCCGCATGAAGATCGGCGTCATGTTCGGCAGCCCCGAAACCACCACCGGCGGTAACGCGCTGAAATTCTATTCCTCGGTCCGGCTGGATATCCGCCGCATCGGCGCCATCAAGGACCGCGACGAGGTCGTGGGCAACGCCACCCGTGTCAAGGTCGTCAAGAACAAGGTCGCGCCGCCCTTCAAACAGGTGGAATTCGACATCATGTATGGCGAAGGCATCTCTAAGAACGGCGAGCTTCTGGACCTGGGCGTCAAGGCCGGCGTGGTCGAGAAATCCGGCGCATGGTTCAGCTATGGCGACGAACGCATCGGCCAGGGCCGCGAGAATGCCAAGACCTTCCTGAGGGAGAATGCGGCCATCGCGCACGAGATCGAGGACAAGATCCGCGCGGCGCACGGGCTGGATTTCGACATGCCGCCGGGCGGCGATGACGCGGACGACCTGGTCGAGAGCTGACGGCACCCGCCCAGACGAAACATCGCTAAGGCGTCGGCGCCCGCGCCGGTGCCTTTTCCTTTTGCCCCCTGTGGACAGTGGGGCGGGGCAGGGCTATTTCTGACCGGCCAGAAATCCCGGGACCGAACCATGACCAGCCTTGCCGATATCCGCAGCACCTTCCTCGACTATTTCCATCGTCAGGGCCACGAGGTGGTGTCCAGCTCGCCCCTGGTGCCGCGCAACGATCCCACGCTTATGTTCACCAATTCCGGCATGGTCCAGTTCAAGAACCTATTCACCGGGCTCGAACATCGCGACTACAAACGCGCTACCACCAGCCAGAAATGCGTGCGCGCGGGCGGCAAGCACAACGACCTCGACAATGTCGGCTACACCGCCCGGCACCATACCTTTTTCGAGATGCTGGGGAACTTCAGCTTCGGTGATTACTTCAAATCCGACGCGATCCCCTTTGCGTGGGAGTTGCTGACCCAGGACTTCGGTATCGACGCGTCGCGCCTGCTGACCACGGTCTACCACACCGATGACGAGGCGGTGGAGATCTGGAAGAAGGTCGGCGTGCCCGAGGACCGGATCATCCGCATCGAAACCTCGGACAATTTCTGGCAGATGGGCCCGACCGGCCCCTGCGGCCCCTGTACCGAGATCTTCTATGACCATGGCGATCATATCTGGGGCGGCCCGCCGGGCAGCGCCGATGAGGATGGTGACCGGTTCATCGAGATCTGGAACATCGTCTTCATGCAGAACGAGCAGTTCGAGGATGGATCGATGGTGCCGCTGGACATGCAGAGCATCGACACCGGTATGGGGCTGGAGCGGATCGGTGCGCTGCTGCAGGGCAAGCACGACAATTACGACACAGACCTCATGCGCGCCCTGATCGAGGCCAGCGCTCATGCGACAAGCGTCGATCCCGACGGCGACGGCAACGTGCATCACCGGGTCATCGCGGACCACCTGCGCTCGACCTCTTTCCTGATCGCCGAGGGCGTTCTACCGGGCAACGAGGGGCGTGGCTATGTCCTGCGTCGGATCATGCGCCGTGCCATGCGCCACGCGCATCTGCTGGGCGCTAAGGACCCGGTGATGCACCGGCTGGTGCCGGAATTGGTCAAGCAGATGGGCGGGCATTATCCCGAACTGAGCGAACGCCAGGCCACGATCGAGGAAACCCTGCTGGGCGAAGAGGAAAGGTTCCGCCAGACCCTTGACCGGGGCCTGAAACTGCTTGCCGAGGAAAGCATCGGCTTGGAAGAGGGGCAATCGCTGGCCGGGGAAACCGCCTTCAAGCTTTATGACACCTACGGCTTCCCGCTGGACCTGACGCAGGATGCGCTGCGCGACCGGGGAATCATGGTCGACACCGACGGGTTCGACGCGGCCATGGCCGAACAGAAGGCCAAGGCGCGCGCCGCCTGGGCCGGGTCGGGCGAGGCGGCGGATGCCGCCGTCTGGTTCGACATTGCCGATGAACACGGCGCGACGGATTTCCTAGGCTATGACACCGAGAAGGCCGAGGGCCAGATCATCGCGATCGTCAGCGGGTCCGACCGCGCCGAGGCCGCGAAACCCGGCGGGACTGTCCAGATCGTTTGCAACCAGACCCCGTTCTATGCCGAGGCCGGCGGCCAGGTGGGCGACAGCGGCACGCTGACCACCGATACAGGCCGCGCGACGATCACCGACACCAAGAAGGCCGCCGGGGTCTTCATCCATTTCGCCGAGGTGACCGAGGGCGAGATCACCACGGGGCAGGGCGCCGAGTTGGAGGTCGACCACGACCGTCGCACGAATATCCGTGCCAACCATTCGGCGACGCACCTGTTGCACGAGGCCCTGCGCGAGGCGCTGGGGGATCACGTCGCCCAGCGCGGCTCGCTCAACGCGCCCGACCGGCTGCGGTTCGATTTCAGCCACGGCAAGGCCATTTCGCTGGACCAAATTCGGCAGATCGAACACCGCGTGAACGAGATGATCCGCCAGAACAGCCCCGTCACCACCCGGATCATGACACCCGACGACGCCCGCTCGCTGGGGGCTCAGGCGCTCTTTGGCGAGAAATACGGCGACGAGGTGCGCGTGGTCTCGATGGGCAAGGCTCAGACCGGCAAGGGGCTGGATGGCCGGACCTGGTCGATCGAACTGTGCGGCGGCACCCATGTGCGCCAGACCGGCGATATTGGGGCCTTTGTCTGCCTGTCCGACAGCGCCTCCAGTGCCGGGGTGCGGCGGGTCGAGGCGCTGACCGGTCGGGCCGCGCTGGACTACCTTTCGGCCCAGGATCACCGCCTGGCCGAGGCGGCGCTGATGCTCAAATCCCAGGCCGCCGAGGTGCCCGAGCGCATCAGGGCGCTGATGGAGGACCGCAAGGCCCTGCAGAACGAGGTGGCGCAGCTGCGCCGTGAACTGGCCATGGGCGGTGGCGGCTCGACAGGGCCGGAAGCCAAGGAAGTCAACGGTATATCCTTCAAGGCTCAGGTGCTTTCGGGCGTCACCGGCAAGGATTTGCCGGGCATCATCGACGAGATGAAGACCCAGATGGGCAGCGGCGCGGTGTTGCTGATCGCCGATGCGGGTGGCAAGGCCGCGGTCGCGGCCGGGGTCACCGAGGATCTGATCGGGCAGGTCAGCGCCGTGGATCTTGTGCGCGCCGCCGTGGCTGAACTGGGCGGCAAGGGCGGCGGCGGCCGCCCGGACATGGCCCAGGGCGGCGGCAAGGACGTGGCCAATGCCGAGGCCGCGATCGCCGCGGCCGAAAAGGTCTTGGGATGAGCGCCTACCTGATCGCCCGGATCGACGTGACCGATCCCGAGGACTACGCCGCCTACGCCGCGCAGACCGTGGCCCTCGCCGAGAAATGGGGTGGGCGGTTCCTGGTAAAGGGCGGTGCGCAACGCGTCGCCGAAGGCGAGGCGCCCGCGCGCCACGTGATCGTGGAATTTCCCGATCGCGCCACCGCCGAAGCGTGGTATGACAGTGCCGAATACCAGCAAATCCTGCCCATCGCGCTGCGGGCCTCGCGGCGTGACATCGTCATCGTGGAGGGAATGTAATGCCCGCGCTCTGGATCGCCCGTGTCAACGTGACGGACCCGGACCCCTATGCCGAATATGCCCGCCTGGCAGGGCCCGCCATCGAAAAGCACGGTGGCCGGTTCCTGGCCCGCGGCGGCCGTTTCGTGCAGCTGGAGGGCCAAGAGCGGCCGCGTAACGTGGTCGCGCGGTTCCCCTCGGTCGAGGCGGCGGTGGAATGCTACAACAGTCCCGATTACCAGCAGGCGCTGGCCCATGCCCTGGGCGCGGCCGAGCGTGACCTGATGGTCGTGGAAATCGACGAGTGACGCGACCCGGCCCCGGGGCCGGTCCAGAAACCCCCGGAATCCTGTTCAGCCGGCCGCCTTGGCGTGACGCTTGCGTTCATGCGGGTCGAGATGGCGCTTGCGCAGGCGAATGGCGTTCGGCGTCACCTCGACCAGTTCGTCATCGTCGATATAGGCAATGGCCTCTTCCAGCGACATCTGAACCGGCGGGGTCAGGCGCACCGCCTCGTCCGTGCCCGAGGCGCGCACATTGGTCAGCTTCTTGCCCTTGAGCGGGTTCACTTCCAGGTCGTTGTCGCGGGAATGCTCACCGATGATCATGCCGGTATAGACATCCGCCTGGGCGCCGATGAACATCTTGCCGCGCTCTTCGAGGTTCCACAGGGCGAAGGCCACGGACTGGCCGTTTTCCATCGAGATCAGAACGCCCTGGCGGCGGCCAGGGATCTTGCCCTTGTGGGGCACCCAGCCGTGGAAGATGCGGTTGAGCACGCCCGAGCCGCGCGTGTCGGTCAGGAATTCGCCGTGATAGCCGATCAGCCCGCGGCTGGGCACATGGGCGACGATACGGGTCTTGCCCGCCCCGGCCTGTTTCATCTCGACCAGGTCGCCCTTGCGGGCGCCGGTCAGCTTCTCGATCACCGCTCCGGAATACTCGTCATCCACGTCGATGGTGACTTCCTCGACCGGTTCCATGGTCTGGCCGTCCTGTTCCTGGAACAGCACGCGGGGGCGGGAGATCGACAGCTCGAACCCCTCGCGGCGCATGTTCTCGATCAGCACGCCCATCTGCAATTCGCCGCGGCCGGCCACGTCGAAGGCCTCGCCGCCGGGCGTGTCGCTCACCTTGATGGCGACATTCGTTTCGGCCTCTTTCATCAGCCGTTCCCGGATCACGCGTGACTGCACCTTCTTGCCGTCGCGGCCCGCAAGGGGGCTGTCATTGATGCCGAAGGTGACGCTGATGGTCGGCGGGTCGATGGGCTGGGCCGGGATCGCCTCGGACACCTCGGGCGCGCAGATCGTGTCGGCCACGGTGGCCTTGGCCATGCCCGCGATGCTGACAATATCACCGGCCACGGCCTCGTCGATGGGTTGCTGGGCCAGGCCCCGGAAAGCGAGGATCTTGGAGACCCGGAAGCTTTCGATCCTGTCGCCCTCGCGGCTGAGGGCTTGCACCGTGGCGCCGGATTTGAGGGTGCCGCTTTCCACGCGGCCGGTCAGCAGGCGACCGATGAACGGGTCGGCGCCCAGCGTGACCGCCAGCATCGAAAACGGCGCGTCCTTGGCCGCGACCTGTTTCGGTGCCGGGACATGCTCGACGATCAGGTCGAACAGCGCGGCAAGGTCCTTTTGCGGGCCGTCGAGTTCCGTATCGGCCCATCCGGCGCGCCCCGAGGCGTAGAGATGCGGGAAATCGAGCTGGTCCTCGTCCGCGTCCAGTGCCGAAAAGAGGTCGAACACCTCGTCGAGGGCGCGGTCGGGTTCGGCATCGGGCTTGTCCACCTTGTTGAGCACCACGATGGGGCGAAGGCCCAGGGCCAGCGCCTTGGAGGTGACGAACTTGGTCTGGGGCATCGGCCCCTCGGCCGCATCGACCAGCAGGACAACGCCATCGACCATGGACAGGATGCGTTCCACCTCGCCGCCGAAATCGGCGTGGCCGGGGGTGTCGACGATATTGATGCGCATGTCGCCCCATTCCAGGCTGGTCGCCTTGGCCAGGATGGTGATGCCGCGTTCGCGTTCCAGGTCGTTGCTGTCCATGGCCCTTTCTGCCACGGCCTGGTTTTCGCGGAACGCGCCCGATTGCTTGAGCAGTTCGTCCACGAGCGTGGTCTTGCCGTGGTCGACATGGGCGATGATGGCGATATTGCGCAGGTCCATCTGGATATCCTTCGGAAGAGTTGCGCTGGCCTTATCCGCTGTCCGGGGAAAAGGGTAGGGGTGTTTTCAAATTGTCTGCTGCGCAGGCATGTTTTGTGTGATTGGGGCGCTGCCCGTCGCCATTTTCGCTCGGACCAATGGCGCAACACTGGCGACCCAGGGATATCTAAGGTCCAAAGAAAGCTAGTGGGCGGCGGTGTCCGAGAAGAGCTGGATGATCACGATACCGGCCAGGATCAGCGTGATGCCGATCACGGCGGGCAGGTCCAGCGCCTGGCGGAAGAGCAACCAGCCGATCAGCGCGATGAAGACGATGCCCAGCCCCGACCACATGGCATACATGATGCCGACGGGCATGTATTTCAGGGTAAGCGAGAGCAGGTAGAAGCTGATGGCATAGGCCACGACGACGAGCACCGAGGGCCAGAGCCGCGTGAATTGCTGGCTGGCCTGCAGGGCCGAGGTGCCGATGGTTTCGGCGGCGACGGCCAGGAGCAGGAACAGGTAATGCTTGGGCATGTCTCTAGCGTCCCGTGTAGCGATCGTGGCGGTGGTTGGTGGCGATGATCAGGTTGGCGACAACGGCCCCGGCCAGCGAGAAGATCACCATGCGCGGGGCAAGCACCGCGAAGGCCGCGGCGAAAAGCGCCGCGTCGAAGGCGAGTTGCACGTAGCCCGCCCGGAACCCGGTGCGGTCCTGTATGACCAGCCCCAGCACGCCCACACCGCCCAGCGAAGCGCCGTGGCGGAAAAGCACGATCAGGCCAAGCCCGGTCACGGCCCCCACCAACAGCGCGCCGAGCACCGGGTCGAGTTCGTCGAAACGGATCAGCGCCGGAAAGGTTTCGGCCATCACCGAAAGAAGGGTCACGCAGATCACGCTCTTGACCACGAAGCGGCGACCCAGCCGAACCCAGCCCAGCCAGTAGAAAGGCAGGTTCAGCACGAAGAAGATGGGTCCGAAGGACCAACCGGTGACGTAGGACAGCAGCACGGCCAGCCCGGCGGTCTGCCCGGTGATCAGGCCCAGATGGGTCAACATGGTGATCCCCAATGCGCACATGGCGGTGCCGAGCGCGAAGGCCTGGGCGTCTTCCAGCGCGGTATGGGGGGTGGTGGGAATGTCCTGTGCCATCGCCGATGCGCTAGGACAGGATGCACCCAGTGTCAAAACGAAACCGGTGTCAAAACGAAAAGGGCCGTCCCCCGGGGGACGGCCCTGGCGCGCGTGCGGGAGGGGCTAGCCCCCCAGCGCCTTGTTCAGGTTCTCGTCGATCTTTTCAAGGAAGCCCTCGGTGGTCAGCCAGCGCTGATCCGGCCCGACCAGAAGGGCCAGGTCCTTGGTCATATAGCCGCTTTCGACCGTGTCCACGATGACCTTTTCCAGGGTTTCGGCAAAGGTCTTGAGTTGGGCGTTGCCGTCCAGCTTGGCCCGGTGCTTGAGGCCGCCGGTCCAGGCATAGATCGAGGCGATGGAATTGGTCGAGGTCGCCTCGCCCTTCTGGTGCTGGCGGTAATGGCGGGTGACGGTGCCGTGGGCGGCCTCGGCCTCGACGATCTTGCCATCGGGGGTCATCAGCTGCGAGGTCATCAGCCCCAGGCTGCCGAAGCCCTGCGCAACGGTGTCGGACTGCACGTCGCCGTCGTAATTCTTGCAGGCCCAGACAAAGCCGCCGTTCCATTTCATCGCGCAGGCGACCATGTCGTCGATCAGGCGATGTTCGTACCAGATGCCCGCCTCTTCGAACCTGTCCTTGAACTCGGCGTCGAAGACCTGCTGGAAGATCTGCAGGAACTGGCCGTCATATTGTTTCAGGATGGTGTTTTTCGTCGACAGGTAGAGCGGCCAGCCCATGTTCAGCGCGTAGTTCATCGAGGCGCGGGCGAAGTCGCGGATGCTGTCATCGAGGTTGTACATGCCCATGTAGACGCCCGCAGCGGGGGCGTCGTAGACCTCTTCCTCGATCACGGTGCCGTCCTCGCCAACGAATTTCATGGACAATTTGCCGGGGCCGGGAAATTTCATGTCCGTGGCGCGGTACTGGTCGCCGAAGGCGTGGCGGCCGATCACGATGGGCTTGGTCCAGCCGGGGACAAGGCGCGGCACGTTCTTGCAGATGATGGGCGCCCGGAACACCACGCCGCCCAGGATGTTGCGGATCG
The DNA here is from genome assembly GCA_009908505.1 of Alphaproteobacteria bacterium. GTDB lineage: Bacteria > Pseudomonadota > Alphaproteobacteria > Rhodobacterales > Rhodobacteraceae > Salibaculum. The sequence goes on from JAAAPD010000069.1 coordinate 64,070, forward strand.
TGCCATTGGGGCTGCGCCACATCTTTTTCAGGCCGAATTCCTCGACCCGGGCCTCGTCGGGGGTGATGGTGGCGCATTTGACGGCGACGCCGACCTCCTTGGTCCTTTCGGCGGCGTCGATGGTGACCTGGTCCTCGGTGCGGTCGCGCTCTTCTATCCCGAGATCGTAGTAGAGCAGGTCGATATCCAGATAGGGCAGGATCAGCTTGTCCTTGATGAACTGCCAGATGATGCGGGTCATCTCGTCGCCGTCCATTTCGACGATGGGGTTGTCTACCTTGATCTTCGACATCGGGCCCTCCGGATGGGGTTGGGAATGAGAAACGGCGCGACCCGGGGACAGGTCGCTTCGACGGTCGTGACCTGACTAGCCGATAATGGCGTTGAGCGCAGCGCTGGGGCGCATTACGGCGGCCAGCTTGGCGTCGTCGTTCATGTAATAGCCGCCGGTATCGGCCGGCTGGCCCTGGGCCGCGGCCAGTTCGCCGGTGATCTGCGCTTCGGCCTCGGTCAGCGCCTTGGCCATGGGGGCGAATTCCGCGGCAAGCTCGGCGTCGTCGGTCTGGGCGGCCAGCGCCTCGGCCCAGTAGCGGGCGAACCAGTAGTGGCTGTCGCGGTTGTCAGGTTCGCCCACCTTGCGGCTGGGGCTGCGATCGTGGTCGAGGATGCCTTGCGTCGCCGCCTCGACCGCGTCGCCCAGCACGCGGGCCTTGTCGTTGCCCTTCTGGTCGGCCAGGAACTTGAAGCTTTCGCCAAGCGCGCAGAATTCGCCAAGGGAATCCCAGCGCAGGTGGTTTTCCTCGTGCAGCTGCTGCACATGCTTGGGGGCCGAGCCGCCGGCGCCGGTCTCGAACAGGCCGCCCCCGTTCATCAGCTTGACGATGGACAGCATCTTGGCGCTGGTCGCCAGTTCCAGGATCGGGAACAGGTCGGTCAGGTAGTCGCGCAGCACGTTGCCGGTGATGGCGATGGTGTTCTCGCCGCCGGTGATCGTCTCAAGGCTGGCGCGGGTCGCCTCGCGCGGGGCCATGATCTCGAATTTGTTTTCTACACCAGCGGCTTGCAGGATGGGTTTGATATATCGGATCAACTCGGCGTCATGGGCGCGGGCCGCGTCCAGCCAGAAGATCGCGCGATAGCCCGTCGCGCGCTGCCGGTCGATGGCCAGCTTGACCCAATCCTCGATGGGGGCCTTGCGGGCGCTGGCCGACCGCCAGATGTCGCCGGCCTGCACCTGATGCTCATGCAGCACGGTGCCATCGTCCAGGATCATCTTGACGGTGCCCGCCTGCGGGATCTCGAAGGTGGTCGGGTGGCTGCCGTATTCCTCGGCCTTCTGGGCCATCAGCCCGAGGTTCTGGACGGTTCCGGCGGTGGCGGGGTCCAGCTTGCCGTTTTCCTTGAAGAAGCGAATCGTCTCGTCATAGACCGGCGCATAAGAGCTGTCGGGGATGACGCAGTTGGTGTCATGCTGGGCGTCGTCCGGGCCCCAGCCCTTGCCCCCGGCCTTGATCAGTGCGGGCATCGAGGCGTCGATGATCACGTCGCTGGGCACGTGCAGGTTGGTGATGCCCTTGCCGGAATCGACCATGTACATGGGCGGTCGGTCCGCCATGACCTTTTCGATCTCGGCCAGGATTTCGGGCTTGTCCGACACCCGGTCAAGCAGGGCACCCAGCCCGGCATTCGGGTCGACACCCGCGGCCTTCATCGCGTCGCCGTGCGTGTCGAAGACCGGCGCCAGAAACTGCCGCACCGCGTGGCCGAAGATGATCGGGTCCGAGACCTTCATCATCGTCGCCTTCATGTGCAGTGAAAACAGCGTACCCTCTTCCTTGGTCTTCTCGATTTCCTCGGCCAGG
>JAAAPD010000079.1 GCA_009908505.1 Alphaproteobacteria bacterium
GCGATGGACGTGCCGGTGCCGTTCAGCCCTGCGCTGGAAGACATCACCGTTCCGACACCCGAAGGCGTGGCCGCGAATGCCCGCAAGCTCTGCGCCGGGGAGATGATCCATGCCGCATGACGTGACGATGCCTCAACTGGGCATGGCACAGGACGCGGGCAAGATCGTCGCCTGGCTGAAAGCGCCGGGCGACGCGGTCGCCAAGGGCGACGCCCTGTTCGAGGTCGAAACCGACAAGGCCACGATGGAGGTCGAGGCGCAGGCAGCGGGCTACCTGACCGGCGTTGTGGCCGGTGAAGGTGACGATGTGCCCGTGGGGCAGGTCATCGCGCGGATTTCCGACAGTGCCGAGGATGACAGCCCTGCGCCCGCAGCGCCCCCAGCAGCCGCGCCTGCAAGCGACGCCTTGCCAGAGGGCAAGCAGATCACCATGCCACAGCTTGGCATGGCGCAGGATAGCGGGCAGATGGTGGGCTGGCTGGTCGAGCTTGGCGCGCAGGTCGGCCCGGACGATCTGCTGTTCGAGGTCGAGACCGACAAGGCCACGATGGAAGTGCCCGCCGGGGCCAGCGGCTATCTGGCCGCGACGCTGGCGCAGCAAGGCGAGGATGTCGCCGTGGGCGCCCCCGTGGCGATCCTGACGACCGAGGCGCCTTTGAGCCCGGTCGCGCGTTCTGCCGCCGACGCGGCGCCGGCGCAAGCCGCCGCCCCGGCGGCTTCTGAGCCAGACTCAGCGCCGGAAGAGGCCGCGCCAGCCGCAGAACCGGCCCCCGCAGCGAAGGCAGGCGTCACGGCGGAAGGCGGGCGCATCCTCGCGTCGCCGAAAGCGCGGCGTCTGGCGCTGGAACAGGGGCTGGACCTGTCGCGGCTGGCACGCGCGGGCCATCCGCAGCCCTTCCACGTCGCCGACCTGGAGGTGCTGCGCGCCCTGCCCGACGACACTGCGCCACAAGCGGCCCCCGTGCAGGCCAGCCGCCGCTTGACCGCGCACGCGCCCGATGGGCTGAGCGCTTTCACCGACTGGGCCGCGCCGCAGGTGGAGAGCGCCGATGCGATCCTTGCGGCCATCGCCGGGCAGGACCATGTCAGCACCGTCGGCATTGAGCGGTTCGGCACGACCAAGGCCTATGCCCTGCCTGAAAGCCGCCGCATGGCACATGTCACCCCGACCGACCATGCCCCGGAGCTGATCCTGCGCGACATGCGCGACAGCTTTGTCCAGACGGTCGAAATGGGGGCCGAGGACGTGCCCGTGCTGACCCTGCTGCCCGAAGGCGACGGGCTGTCGCTGGTGCTGGAATGCGCGGGCGGACAGCTCGGCGCGCAGGCCGCGATCTCGCTTTTGAACACAGTCGCAGGGCGCGTGGCACAGCCGCTGCGCCACCTGCTGTAGATTGGGGACCAAGATGGACCATACCGACCTCTATATCAACGGCGCCTGGGTGCCGACCGATGACCGTTTCGACGTTGTCAACCCGGCGAATGAAGCGGTGCTCGCCTCTGTCGCCAGCGCCGGGATCGAACATGCCGACGCCGCGCTGGATGCGGCCGAAGCGGCCATGGCCGATTGGGCCGCGCGCACCCCGCGCGAACGCTCGGAAGTGTTGCGCAAGGCGTGGGAATTGATGACCGAACGGCGCGATCATTTCGCGCATCTGATGACGCTGGAAAACGGCAAGGCCGGGGTCGATGCCCGTGGCGAGGCCACATATGCCGCCGAGTTCTTCCGCTGGTTTGCCGAGGAAGCGGTGCGCGCGGACGGGCTGATTACCCATGCCCCCGTTTCCGGCGCGCGGATCATGGTGCAGCACAAACCCGCCGGGTTGGCAGTGCTGATCACGCCGTGGAACTACCCGGCGGCGATGGGCACGCGCAAGATCGCGCCCGCCTTGGCGGCAGGCTGCGGGGTCATCATCAAACCGGCGTCGGAAACACCGCTGACCATGCTGGCATTGATGCCGCTGCTGGAAGAAGCGGGCGTGCCCAAGGGGCTGGTCAACGTGCTGCCCACCAAGCGCACCGGGCCGTTGGTCGATCACATGTTGCATGACCCCCGCGTGCGGGTGGTCAGCTTCACCGGGTCCACCGGCGTGGGGCGTACGCTGCTGAAATCCGCCGCCGACCAGGTGCTGAAACCGGCGATGGAGCTGGGCGGCAACGCGCCCGTCGTCGTGTTCGAGGATGCCGATATGGACACGGCGATCGAGGGCACGATGCTGGCCAAGATGCGCAACCTGGGCGAGGCCTGCACGGCGGCGAACCGCATTTATGTTCACGCCGATATTGCCGAGGCGTTCACCAAGCGGCTGGCCGAGCGCATGTCGGCCCTGAAGGTGGGCGACGGCACCGACCCGTCAGTGGATGTCGGCCCGCTGGTCAATGCCGCGACCCGCGACAAGGTGGCCGACTTCGTGGCCGACGCCGTCGCCAAGGGCGCAAAGGTCGAATGCGGCGGAAAGCTGCCCGAGGGCACGGGCTATTTCTACCCGCCCACGGTGCTGTCCAACGTGCCGGAACACGCCGAGTGCGTGCAAGATGAAATCTTCGGCCCCGTCGCCGCGATCCAGACCTTCACCGACCAGGACGACGTGATCCGCCGCGCCAATGACACCGAATACGGACTGGTCGCCTACGTGTTCAGTGGCGATTTCAAGCGCGCGTTGCAGGTTTGCGAGCGGCTGGATTACGGCATGGTCGGCCTCAACCGCGGGCTGGTCAGCGATCCGGCCGCGCCCTTCGGTGGCACCAAGCAATCGGGGCTGGGCCGCGAAGGCGGGCATGAAGGGATGCTCGAATTCATGGAAACGCAATATATCTCGGCCAGTTGGTAAGGGGGAATCATGGACCTGCAAGCAAGCCCCAGCACCAAGAACTACGCGGCCAACAAGGGCGTGGACCTGGAAGCGCTGGCCCGCAGCACCGGGCGCACCACGCTTGGGCGCGAGGATGTGGACGCGCATCTGGGCGGGCACACCCCGGCCCCGGCAGCAGCTACGGCCAGCCCGGACCAGACGCGCTACTGGGACGTGGACCATGCCGCGCATGGCCCGGTGACAGAGGAACCGCTGTCGCGCATGGCCAAGGTCGCCGCCGCCAACCTGAGCGCGGCGGGCGCGCTGATCCCGCAGGTCACGCATCACGACCGCGCTGATGTGACGGCCATAGAGGCGCTGCGCAAGACGTGGAAATCCGAAGCACGGGCGCGCGACATCAAGTTGACCGCGCTGGCGTTCCACGTCATGGCGCTGGCGCGGTGCTTGCGAGAGGTCCCGCGCTTCAACGCGTCGCTGACCCCGGATGGCGAAACCCTGGTCCTGAAGGATTACGTGCATATCGGTATCGCCGTGGACACGCCCAATGGTCTGATGGTGCCCGTCATCCGCGATGCCGACCAAAAGGGGCTGTGGGCGCTGTCTGCCGAGATCGCAGACCTTGCCGCCCGCGCGCAGGCCCGAAAGATCGGCCCGGATGAAATGGGCGGGGCGTCCATGTCCATCAGCAACCTTGGCGGCATCGGCGGCACCGCCTTTACCCCCATCGTGAACCCGCCGGAGCTGGCAATCCTTGGCATCACCCGCACCGAAACCGTCACGGTCTGGGACGGCGACACCCCGCGCCCGGTGCCGATGGTGCCCTTGGACCTGTCCTATGACCACCGCGTCATCAACGGTGCCGATGCCGCACGCTTCCTGGCCCGGTATGCACGTCTGATAGCTGACCCAAGCCACTTGCTGCTTTAGAGGTGTTGCGTGCCACCGAGTTCTGACCCGGCAGCCGCAGAAACTGTCATCGTGAATCGCCCCACGTGCAACCTTGCCCCGGCTTGAATCAGTCGCCGGCAAACGGTGTGATCGACATGGAATGTTTGACGGGAATCAGGACATGGGCGCTGCGATCCTTTCGAAACCGCACCGCGACCTCCTTTTGATCGACGAGGACTGCACGCCCCGTTTGCGGGGGGGGGCCGATCATATCGACCCCTTCGAAGACGGCGATCTCGAGCTGGCCATGCCGATCACCGATGACCTCGGGCATGATCGGACTGGCAACGAATTGCCCACGCCGAAACATGTCGGCGATGCGCCATCCCCTCTTGAGTGAGCGTCCCTGGCCAATCCAAAGTCCTTGTTCAGGGATTGTAAAAACTCCCCGGTAACGTCACCGGACCGTCGAATTTTCACTTGGCCAGCAAACCCAGAGACCGCTGACATCGAAGTGAAAGCCGATCTGGAACCGACACACATCCAGTTCGCAACCTGCGGAAATCACTTGTCCCGACAGGGATGCCTGTGGCTTGGGACAGTTAAGTGTGTCACGGGCTTTTCGCGAGGACATTCAGCACCAGATGACCCACGGCTTGCTGTTTATCCGCATTTCAAATCCGGAACGGAACAACAGCCTAAGCCGTGCCGCGGTGCGGCATGGTCGTCTGCGCGCGGAAAAGGAGCCTTTAATGTCCCGGATGCAAAGGCTCGTGAACCTCGCGGAAACAGCAGACTTTCTGAGCGTGTCGCGCGTCACGCCCTATCGGATACAGAATCGCAACCCCCGGTTTCCGCTACCGCTGCACCTGTCGCCGGGCTGCGCCCGCCGGCGCGAAGATCAAATTCAAGCCCATATTCAACGCCTGACGCCAACCATGTCCAACGATCGAGAATAACGTCGCAAGAACGATCAGAAACCTATGAGAATCGA
>JAAAPD010000035.1 GCA_009908505.1 Alphaproteobacteria bacterium
GCTATCATCCTGTCCGCCCCGCGCCAGCTTTCGCTGGGTCGGGTCGAATTGACGGCACCCGGCCCGCAAGACCTGGTCATCCGTGTCGATCATTCGGGCGTGTCCACCGGCACCGAAAAACTGTTCTGGACCGGAGAGATGCCGCCATTCCCCGGCATGGGCTACCCGCTTGTGCCGGGCTACGAAGCCTGCGGCGAAGTTCTGGAAGCGGGCGCCGAAAGCGGCTACATGGCCGGCGACCGTGTGTTCGTGCCCGGCGCGAATTGCTTTGCGCCCGGCGAATCGGGGCCGGTTTACGGGTTGTTCGGCGCAGCGTCGCGCCACCTGGTCAGCAATGCGGGCCGCGTCACGCGGGTCGATAGCGCCATGGGGCCGGAAGGCGCGCTGCTCGCGCTGGCCGCGACCGCGCATCATGCCTTGGCCGGGCCGAATGCCACCATGCCCGAGCTGATTATCGGCCACGGCGTGCTGGGCCGCCTGATGGCGCGGATTGCCATTGCCACGGGCGCACCTGCACCCACGGTGTGGGAAATCGACCCCGCGCGGCAAGCGGGCGCCGAGGGCTACGAGGTGATCCACCCCGATGCCGATACCCGCCGCGATTACACCACCATCATGGACGCATCCGGCGCCGAAGGGCTGCTGGACAGCCTGATCGGGCGCATCGCCAAGGGCGGCGAGGTGGTGCTGGCGGGCTTCTACACCAAGCCCATCCAGTTCAATTTCGTCCCTGCCTTCATGCGCGAAGCGCGCCTGCGCATCGCTGCCGAATGGCAGGCCGACGACCTGACCGCCACGCGCGCCCTGATCGACAGCGGCAAGCTGTCGCTCTCGGGCCTGATTACGCACCATGCCCGCCCCGCCGGGGCTGGCACCGCCTACGAGACGGCCTTCAGCGATCCTGACTGCCTGAAGATGATCATCGACTGGGAGGCAACAGCATGAGCCTGGACATTCCGAACCTGAAAGACATGGACCAACGCTTGCGCGACGAGGCGCAAGAGGAACCGACGCTGGAAGTGCCGCAATCCGAACCGACCAAGCACACCCAGATCATCGCGATCTATGGCAAGGGCGGGATCGGCAAATCCTTCACGCTGGCCAACCTGTCCTGCATGATGGCCGAGATGGGCAAGCGCGTCTTGCTGATCGGCTGCGACCCGAAATCCGACACCACCAGCCTGTTGTTCGGCGGCAAGGCGTGCCCCACCATCATAGAGACATCCTCTGCCAAGAAACTGGCCGGGGAAGAGGTCGATATCGGCGATGTCTGCTTCAAGCGCAACGGCGTGTTCGCCATGGAACTGGGCGGCCCGGAAGTGGGCCGCGGCTGCGGCGGGCGCGGCATCATCCACGGGTTCGAGCTGCTGGAAAAGCTGGGCTTCCATGACTGGGATTTCGACTATGTCCTGCTCGATTTCCTGGGCGACGTGGTCTGCGGCGGCTTTGGCCTGCCCATCGCCCGCGACATGGCGCAAAAGGTGATCCTGGTCGCCAGCAACGATCTGCAATCGCTGTATGTTGCCAACAATGTCTGCTCGGCGGTGGAATATTTCCGCAAGATGGGCGGCAATGTCGGCGTCGCCGGGCTGGTCATCAACAAGGATGACGGCACGGGCGAGGCGCAGGCCTTTGCCGAATCGGTCGATATTCCGGTTCTGGCCGCGATCCCTGCCGATGACGACCTGCGCAAGAAATCCGCGAATTACCAGATTGTCGGCACGGGCGAGAGCCAGTGGGGCGACATGTTCCAGGGGCTGGCAGAAGCGGTGGCCATCGCCCCACCGCTGCGCCCCACGCCGCTGAACCAGGACGGTCTGCTGGGCTTGTTCGACAGCAAGGATACCGGCGGTGACGTGGTGCTGGAACCCGCCACCGACGCCGACATGCGCGGCAAGAACGCGGTCGAGAAAGCCAGCCTGGAAGTGGTCTATGACGATGCGTGATGACGTTGACCCCAAAACGGGCGGTGAAGTCAGCTATGACTCGGCCGCCGAGACGCCTGTAGAGGTGTTGGAAAGCGATCTGCCGGACGCACCCGAAGGCGTGTCTCCCGACGGTATGGGCTGCCATGCGCCCGGCGAACAGATGGCTGCCCAAGCGCGCGCCTCCGGCAATGGCGCGGTGCTGGACCAGTTCGCCAAGGATTACCCGCAAGGCCCGCATGATCGTCCCGAATCCATGTGCCCGGCCTTCGGCAGCTTGCGCGTGGGGCTGCGGATGCGGCGTGTCGCGACCGTGCTGAGCGGGTCGGCCTGCTGCGTCTATGGCCTGACCTTCGTGAGCCATTTCTACGGCGCGCGGCGGTCCGTGGGCTATGTGCCGTTCAGTTCCGAAACCCTTGTCACGGGCAAGCTGTTCGAGGATATCCGCGACAGCGTGCACGAGATGGCCGATCCCGAACGCTATGACGCGATCGTGGTGACCAACCTGTGCGTGCCCACGGCCAGCGGGGTGCCGCTGCGGCTGTTGCCCAAGGACATCAACGGGGTGCGGATCATCGGCATCGACGTGCCGGGCTTTGGCATTCCCACCCATGCCGAAGCCAAGGACGTGCTGGCCGGGGCCATGCTGAACTACGCCCGGCAAGAGGTCGAGGCCGGTCCGGTTCCCGCACCTGTCGCGGGCCGCGACGACCGCCCGACCGTGACCCTGCTGGGCGAAATGTTCCCCGCCGACCCGATGATGATCGGCGCGATGCTGGCGCCCATGGGCCTGGCCGCGGGCCCGGTCGTGCCCACGCGCGAATGGCGCGAGATGTATGCCGCGCTGGATTGCGGGGCGGTGGCGGCCATTCACCCGTTCTATACGGCCGCCGTGCGCGAGTTCGAGACGGCGGGCCGCCCGGTTGTCGGCTCTGCCCCCGTGGGGGTGGAGGGCACGCATGCCTGGCTGGCCGCGATCGGCGACGCGATGGGGGTGGCGCCCGCGCAGGTGGCCGCCGCGCAAAACAGCTTCATTCCCGCGATCAAGGACGCGCTGGCCGCGAACCCGGTCAAGGGGCGGATCACGCTGTCGGGGTATGAAGGGTCGGAATTGATCGTGGCGCGCCTGCTGATCGAAAGCGGCGCGGATGTGGCCTATGTGGGCACCGCCTGCGCGGCCTCGCGTTGGAGTGAGGACGACAAGAATTGGCTGGAAGCGCGCGGCGTGGCCGTGAAATTCCGCGCCTCGCTGGCCGATGATCTCGCCGCATGCGACGGGCTGGACCCTGACTTGGTGATCGGCACGACGCCCGTGGTGCAGCACGCCAAGCAAAAGGGTATTCCGTCGCTTTACTTCACCAACCTGATTTCCGCGCGCCCCCTGATGGGGCCGGCCGGGGCCGGGTCCTTGGGAGAGGTCGTCAACGCGGCCATCGCCGGCAAAGAGCGCATGGACAAGATGCGCGACTTTTTCGAGGGCGTCGGCGAGGGCGATACCGCGGGTATCTGGGAAGGCGATCCCAACCTGCGCCCCGATTTCCGCGCCGCGCACCAGAAGAAACTGGACAAGGCCGCGCGCGCTGCAAAAGCGCAGGAGATGATCTGATGCTGATACAGGATCACGACAGGGCAGGCGGGTATTGGGGCGCGGTCTATGCGTTCTGCGCCGTCAAGGGCTTGCAGGTGGTTATCGACGGCCCGGTGGGCTGCGAGAACCTGCCGGTGACATCGGTGCTGCATTACACCGATGCGCTGCCGCCGCATGAACTGCCCATTGTCGTGACAGGCTTGGGCGAGGAGGAGTTGGGTCGGGACGGAACCGAGGGCGCCATGAAACGCGCCTGGAAAACGCTCGACCCCGCTTTGCCCGCTGTTGTGGTCACAGGGTCGATTGCCGAGATGATCGGCGGCGGCGTGACCCCGCAAGGCACGAATATCCAACGGTTTCTGCCGCGCACCATCGACGAGGACCAGTGGGAAGCCGCCGACCGCGCGATGACGTGGATTTTCACGGAATACGGCATGACCAAGGGTCGGATGCCGCCCGAAAAGAAGCGCGAAGAGGGTGCGCGCCCGCGCGTGAACATTCTTGGGCCGATGTATGGCACCTTCAACATGCCGTCCGATCTGGCCGAAATCCGCCGCCTTGTCGAAGGCATCGGGGCCGAGGTGAACATGGTCATGCCTTTGGGCGCGCATCTGGCAGAGATGCGCAACCTTGTGAATGCCGATGTCAACATCTGCATGTATCGCGAATTTGGGCGGGGCCTGTGCGAAGTCTTGGGCAAGCCCTACTTGCAAGCCCCCATCGGGATGGACAGCACGACGAAATTCCTGCGCGGCTTGGGCGAGTTGCTGGGGCTGGACCCCGAGCCGTTCATCACCCGCGAGAAGCATTCGACGCTGAAGCCGATGTGGGATCTGTGGCGTTCCGTGACGCAAGACTTCTACGCCACTGCCAGCTTCGCCGTGGTCGCCAATGAAACCTATGCCCGTGGCCTGCGCAACTACCTGGAAAACGATCTGGGCATGCCCTGCGCCTTTGCCGTCGCCCGCACGCGCGGCAAGAAAACCGACAATGACCGCGTGCGCGCCATGATGGGCGAAAAGCGCCCGCTGATCGTGTTCGGATCGATCAA
>JAAAPD010000073.1 GCA_009908505.1 Alphaproteobacteria bacterium
GTCGGCACCAAGGTTGCGGGCCAGGTCGCCCCGGCCCACCGCTTCGACCTTGATGACCTCTGCCCCCAGATGGGCGAGTTGGTGGCAGGCAAACGGTCCGGCAAGCACGTTGGTCAGGTCCAGAACCGTTATGCCCGCCAGCGGGTCAGTCGCCATCGGCCACGCCCTCGGCCCGTTTGCGCGCCCGCCGCGCGCGATAGCTGGGCAGCAGCACCAGCGCCAGCGCCAGGACCAGCAGGCCCAGGGTCATGGGCCGCTCCAGGATGAACCCGACCCCGCGATAAAGCTGCATGGAGCGGGCGAAGTTATCCTCCAGCATGGTGCCAAGGATGAAGCCGATCAGAAGCGGCGCCAGCGGGTAATCAGCGAAGCGGAAAATCGTCGCGATCACCCCCAGCCCGACCAGCATCAGCAATTCGGTCGCGTTGTTCTGGCCGATATAGGCCCCCATCAGGGTAAAGAACAGGATGAAGGGAATCAGGAAGTTGCGCGGGATCGACAGGATCTTGGCGATGTAAGGGATGAGCGGCAGGTTCAGCACCAGCAGCACGAGGTTGCCGATGAACATGGAGATGATGACCGCCCAGAAGATTTCGGGCGTGTCGGTCATCAGCCGTGGCCCCGGCGTGACATTGAGCGCGATCAGCGCGCCCAGCAGGATCGCCGTTGTGCCCGACCCGGGGATGCCCAACGTCAGTAGCGGCACGAAAGACCCGGTGCAGGCGGCGTTATTGGCGCATTCCGGCGCGGCCAGCCCCTTGACAGAGCCTTTGCCGAATTGGGCTTGCTCGTCCTTGTTGGCCAGGTTGCGTTCGACCGCGTAGCCAAGGAAGGACGCGATGGTGGCCCCGGCGCCGGGCAGCACCCCGATGAAGAACCCCTGCACCGACTGGCGCCCGATGACCGGGGTCATGGCCCGCCCCTCGGCCCGTGAAAAGCGCAGGCCGGATATCTTGTTGGTGCCGCCCGAGCCTTGGGCGCTGCCCGCCGGGTTCAGCACGAGGAACAACGCTTCCGGCAGTGCGAACATCGCCATGGCCAGCGTGATGAAGGAAATCCCCGATTGCAGGTCCATCAGCCCCATGGTGAAGCGTGGCATGTTGAACAGCGCGCCTTCGCCCACCGTGGCCAGGATCAGCCCGAGGATCGTCATCATCAGCGCCTTGAACACCTGTCCGGTGCCCGCGAAGGCGGCGATGGCGCTCAATCCCACGACCATCAGCGCGAAATACTCCGCCGAGTGGAACAGCAGCGCGACAGAGGACAGCGCGGGCGCGAAGATCATCAGCAGGATTGCACCGATCGTGCCGCCCGCGAAGCTGGACACGGCCGCGATGGTCAGCGCCTTGCCGGCCTGGCCGCTGCGCGCCATGGGGTAGCCGTCGAAGCTGCTGGCCACGGTCCCGGCGACACCCGGCGCATTCAGCAGGATCGACGAGGTCGAGCCGCCGAAAATGGCCCCGTAATACACGCCCGCCAGCAGGATCAGCGCCGCGGCGGGGTCGCCCAGCGTGATCGCGACGGGAATCATGATCGCGATGATCGACATCGGCCCAAGGCCGGGCAGCATGCCGATGAAGGTGCCGATCAGGCACCCCGCGATGACCATGAGAAGGTTCTGGATGGAGAGTGCGGCGCTCAGGCCGATCAGGATGCCTTCAAGCATGGATCATGTCCCCATGAAGAATGGAAAGGGGCGCAGGAAGATGCCAAGCACCTCTTGCACAAGATACCAGACCGCACCGGTGGCCAGGATCGCGACAGGCAGCATGATGTGCCACTTGCGCTCGCCCAGGATGACGCTGCCCGCCACAAGGAACACCGTTGTCGCAAGCAGGAACCCGGCGGTGCGCAGCATCAGCGCATACAGCACCATCAGCCCCAGCAACAGCAGCGCCTGGCCAAGATTGTACTCGTGCAGGCGGCGATAGTTGATCTTGTCGGCCGAGGGCGCGGCGTCTTTCTCGGGTTTTTCCAGCCCCGTCAGCACCACAAGCCCCACGATCACGCCCACCACGGAGAGGATCTTGGGAAAGCTCGATGGCCAGACCGGGTTGCGCTGCATGAATGGCGGCAACAATTGGTCCATGGTGAAAAAGGCCGCGTAGCCGTAGACAAGGCAAAACACGACAAAAACAAGCGCGATCCAGCGATCCAGCGCCATGGCCACCCCTCCTGAAGAATTATCTGGCAAAAAGATCACGACCCGTGTGCCGGGCCGTGGGGTCGCGCGGGCCCGGCGCGCCGTCGCGCGCGCCGGGCTGGCCACCTGCTTACAGGAAGCCCAGTTCCGTCATCAGGTCGCCGATGACCTTTTCCTGATCTTCCAGGAAGCTGCGGAAGTCGTCGCCCGGGTTCCAGATATTGACCCAACCATTGCGCGCGCGGACGTCTTCCCAGGCGTCGGTCTCGTACATTGCTTCAAGTGCCGAGATGTACTGGGCGGTCTTTTCGTCGCTCGTGCCCGGTGCCGCGAAAAAGCCGCGCCAGTTCACGAAGGACATGTCGATGCCCTGCTCCATGAAGGTGGGCGCGGTGTCATAGGCGGGCACACGCTCTTCGGCTGTCACGCCCAGGATGCGCACTTCGCCCTGGTCGGCCAGCGCGATCGCTTCGGAAAAGCCGGTCGACAGCGCGTCGATCTCGCCCGACAGCAGCCCGGCCATCGCCTTGCCGCCCGCGTCATAGGGGATGTAGTTCAGCTCCGTCGGCGCTTCGCCCGCGGCCTGCATGACCATTGCCGCGACAAGGTGGTCCATGCCGCCCGGCACCGACCCGCCGCCCACGGCGAAATCCGGGCCTTGGTCCGCATAGGAGGCCAGCAGGCCGTCCATGCCTTCTATGTCGCTATCGGCCGGGACCACGATGGCGGCATAATCGCCGATCGTGCCGGCAACCAGCGTCAGATCGCGAAAGCTTTGCGGAAACACGCCCGTCAGCGACCGGATCACGATGGGCGTGGAATTCACCATCAAGGTGTTGTCCAGGCTCGCGGCATTCTCGATCATGTAGTTGATGGCAACGCCACCGCCGCCGCCCGACATGTTCTCGAAGCTGGCCGATCCGACCAGGCCGGAATTCGTCAGCGCCTCGCCGGTGCCGCGGGCCGTGCCGTCCCAGCCGCCGCCCGCGCCGCCGGGCACGATGAAATGCAGGGATTCCATGACCTGATGGTCGTCGGCCTGCGCCGCGCCGCCCAGTGCCACGGTTACGGTTGCCGCTGCGATGACCGCGCGGCGGGTCCACCCAAAGGTGCTCATGTATCTTCCTCCCGTTTGACAGGCGATCCTTTGCCGCCCATGGTCATTGCAAACCACAAAAAGCTGACAGAAGCCTGACACGGGTTTGGAACTGTCACACCAAGCGTAGGGGGAAAAGGTGCGCTACCTGCTGGTGGAGGATAACGCAGAGCTGGCCGAGTCCATCGTCAAGCGTTTGGCGCTGGACGGGCATGCGATTGACCATGCGGGCACATTGGCCGAAGCAGAGGATTGCCTTGTCGCTGCGACATACGACCTGATCTTGCTGGATGTCACGCTGCCGGATGGTGACGGGCGTGACTTCCTGTCCGCCAAGCGCGCGCATCTGGAAACGCCCGTCATCGTGCTGACCGCGCGGGCGCAGGTCTCGGATCGTGTCAGCGCGCTTGACCAGGGCGCGGATGACTACATCACCAAACCGTTCGACTTTTCCGAACTGGAAGCGCGCTGCCGCGCCGTGCTGCGTCGCAGGGGCGGGTCGGCGCGCAACCAGATCGCGCTTGGCGCCGTGCTGTTCGACCCGCTGGCGGGCACCTTGCAGCATGGTGACACGACGCTGGACCTGCGCAACCGTGAAATCCGCCTGCTGGAGATATTCGCGCGCCACCCCGGCCAGATCCTGTCGAAATCGCAAGTCATGGATCACCTGTTTTCCTACGAGGCCGAGGTGACCGAAAACGCCATCGAGGTGTATGTCGGGCGGTTGCGGCGGCGGATTGACGGCATGGGGGGGCTACGCATCGAAACCGTGCGCGGTCTGGGCTACCGCGTGGATACGGACGCAGGATGACCCAAGCGGCTTCCATCCGGCAGCGCCTGACACTTTTGCTGGCCGGGGTTGCCGCCGCGTTGTCGCTGCTCAGTTGGGGCATGGTCAAAAGCCTTGCCGCGCAGGCGGCCGCGCAAACCCAGGACAATGTCCTGGCGGCCTCGACCACCACGATTGCAGAAACGTTGCGCAGCGAACAGGGCGAAGTGCGCCTGGAATTGCCCTATGCTGCTTTTGCCATGCTCGGCGCGATCAGCCAGGACCGGGTGTTCTATCGCGTGTTGGCCGGGTCCGAGGTTCTG
>JAAAPD010000049.1 GCA_009908505.1 Alphaproteobacteria bacterium
CCGGAAAGATCATGCGCCGCATCCTGCGCAAAATCGCCGAAAACGACTACGACGCCCTCGGCGACACATCAACACTCGCTGACCCCTCCGTCGTCGACGACCTCATCGAAAACAGGATGAACAGGGGAGACGCGTGATGGACGGCATCAACATGAAACCGACCGCCCCCGTCTTGATCCTGCTGGGCCCGCCGGGTGCCGGCAAGGGCACGCAGGCGCGGATGTTGCAAGAGCGTCACGGGCTGGTACAGCTGTCCACCGGTGACCTTCTGCGCGCCGCCGTGGCCGCCGGCACCGAGGCCGGCAAACGCGCAAAGGCCGTGATGGACGCCGGCGATCTTGTCAGCGACGAGATCGTCATCGCCATCCTGCGCGATCGCCTTGCCGAGCCCGATTGCGCGAATGGCGTGATCCTTGACGGCTTTCCGCGCACCACCATGCAGGCCGAGGCGCTTGACGACTTGCTGGCGCATACCGGCCAGCGGATCGACGCCGCTGTCAGCCTCGAGGTCGAGGACGCCGCCATGGTGGACCGGATCTCGGGGCGCTTCACCTGCAGGGGCTGCGGCGAAGGCTATCACGACAGGTTCAAGCCGACCGCCGAGCCGGGCGTTTGCGACAAGTGCGGGGCGACCGACATGCAGCGACGCGCCGATGACACCGCGGCCACGGTCGCGCAACGCCTGCAGGCCTATCACGCGCAGACCGCGCCGCTGATCGCCTATTACGAAACCGCCGGCGCACTGAGCCGCGTCGACGCCATGGGGGCGATTGAGGAGATCGCGTCCGACCTGAATGCGGTCGTGACCAAGGCCACGGCCTGAACCACGACACGGGCCCTTTCGGGGCCGGTGGGATATCTAAAAGGAGGGGGAAACCCATGTCCCAAGACAACGACAACAACGCCTATTGGTCCGCCAATGTGCGTATCATCCTGATCAGCCTCGTCATCTGGGCGCTGGTCTCTTTCGGGTTCGGGATCGTCCTGCGCCCGATGCTGGCAGGCATCTCCGTGGGCGGGGCCGATCTTGGCTTCTGGTTCGCGCAGCAGGGGTCGATCCTGGTCTTTCTGGCCCTGATCTTCTTCTACGCCTGGCGGATGAACAAGCTCGACCGTGAACACGGCGTGGACGAGGAATAGAACCAATGGATCAGTTTACACTCAACCTGCTGTTCGTGGGCGCGTCTTTCGCGCTCTATATCGGCATCGCGGTCTGGGCCCGGGCCGGGTCGACCAGCGAATTCTACGCGGCCGGGCGCGGCGTGCACCCGGTAACCAACGGGATGGCCACCGCCGCCGACTGGATGTCGGCCGCGTCCTTCATCTCGATGGCCGGCCTGATTGCCTTCACGGGCTATGACAACAGCTCTTTCCTGATGGGCTGGACGGGCGGCTACGTGCTGCTGGCGCTGCTTCTGGCGCCCTACCTGCGCAAGTTCGGCAAGTTCACCGTGTCCGAGTTCATCGGCGACCGGTTCTACTCCAAGACCGCGCGCATGGTGGCCGTGGTTTGCCTCCTGGTCGCCTCGATCACCTATGTGATCGGGCAGATGCAGGGGGTCGGCGTGGCCTTCGGCCGCTTCCTCGAGATCGACGCTTTCTGGGGGTTGATGATCGGGGCCTGCGTCGTCTTCGCCTATGCCGTCTTCGGTGGCATGAAGGGCGTGACTTACACGCAGGTGGCGCAGTACTGCGTGCTGATCATGGCCTACACGATCCCGGCGATCTTCATCTCGCTGCAGCTGACGGGCAACCCGATACCGGCCCTGGGTCTGTTCGGCGAGCATACCGCCTCGGGCCAGCCGCTGCTGGCCAAGCTGGACCAGATCGTCACCGATCTGGGCTTTCGCGAATACACCGCCGCGCATGGCTCGACCATCAACATGGTGCTTTTCACCCTGTCGCTGATGATCGGGACCGCGGGCCTGCCCCACGTCATCATGCGGTTCTTCACCGTCCCCCGCGTGTCCGACGCGCGTTGGTCGGCGGGCTGGACCCTGGTGTTCATCGCGCTGCTCTACCTGACGGCCCCGGCCGTGGGGGCCATGGCGCGCCTGAACATTTCCGAGTTGATGTGGCCCAATGGCACCGATGCCCAGGCCGTCAGTGTCGAGGAGATCGAAACCGACCCCGAGTATGCCTGGATGGCGACCTGGGAAAAGACCGGCCTGCTGGGCTGGGAAGACAAGAACGGCGACGGGCGCATCCAGTACTACAATGACGCCGATGCCGATCTGCAAGCCAAGGCCGAGGCCAACGGTTGGGAAGGCAACGAACTGACCAATTTCAACCGCGACATCCTGGTTCTGGCCAATCCCGAGATCGCGAACCTTCCGGGCTGGGTCATCGGACTTGTCGCGGCCGGTGGTCTCGCGGCGGCACTGTCCACCGCGGCGGGCCTGCTTCTGGCCATCTCCTCGGCCGTCAGCCACGACCTGCTCAAGGGTCAGCTGACCCCGAACATGTCGGAAAGGAACGAGCTGCTCGCGGCGCGTATCTCGATGGCAGCGGCGATCGTCGTGGCCGTCCTGCTGGGGCTCAACCCACCGGGCTTCGCGGCGCAGACCGTGGCGCTGGCCTTCGGACTTGCGGCGGCCTCGATCTTCCCGGCGCTGATGATGGGCATCTTCTTCGGCCGCATCAACAACACCGGGGCGGTCTCGGGCATGCTGGCCGGCCTGATCGTCACGCTGGTCTACATCTTCCTGCACAAGGGCTGGTTCTTCATTCCCGACACCAACGCCTTTACAGATGCGGACCCGCTGCTGGGACCGGTCAAGTCCACCTCCTTCGGGGCGGTCGGGGCCATGGTCAACTTCGCGGTGGCCTATGTGGTCAGCAGCATGACCAAGGAACCCCCGCAGGAAATCAAGGACCTCGTCCAGAGCGTCCGCATCCCGCGCGGGGCAGGAACTGCCACCGACGGGCACTAAGACAGGCGCGGGGCGCGCACGCCATCCTCGGCCGCGCGCCCCGTATTCCAATACCGTCCTGCCCACGTCATAGTGGGCAGGACTTTTCCAGAAGGCGCAGCACCATGCCTCTGCCGGCCGACCTGACCCAGTTCCTTGCCTCGGTGCATCCCTATGACAGCCTGCCGGATGCGGCGCTGGATGACCTGGCGCAGATTGCCCGGGCCCGGGACCTGGCCAAGGACGAGACGGTGTTCGCGGTCGGCGAAGAGGTGCGAAACCTCTACGTGATCGCCGAGGGCGAGATCGAGATCACCGATGAAACCGGCGTTCAGCTGTCCATTCTCGGCCCGCGCAATTCCTTCGGCGAACGCGCGTTGCTGCGCGGCGCGGCGGCCAGTCGCACGGCGACCGTTCAGGCCCGTGCGCGAATGATCTGCATTCCCGCCGCCAAATTCTTCGGATTGATCGAGACCCATGCCCCGGTCGCCCGCTTCTTCGACCGCCGCCGCCCCGAACGGGCCGGCGACAAGAACGTGGCCACCCTGCCGGTCGAGAGGCTGATGACGCGCGATCCGATCACCTGCGCGCCCGATACCCCGATCCGCGACGCGGCACGGCAGATGCACGAGCACCGCATCTCATCGGTCTGCGTGTGCGACGGCGACACCTTTCGCGGCATCGTCACCCTGCGCGACATGAATGGCCGGGTCATCGTGGGCGGCGCGGACGCGTCCGGCCCGGTCTCGGGCATCATGACCGAGGCACCCCTGACCCTTGACCCCAAGGCCTTGGTGACGGACGTGCTGCACCTGATGGTCGAGCGCGGCATAGGCCATGTCCCCATCGTCGAGCGCGACAGGTTGCGCGGCATCGTCACCCAGACCGACCTGACCCGCGCGCAGGCCATGTCCTCGGCCGATATCGTGGGCAGCGTGGCCAAGGCCGACACCGCCGACGAAATGGGCCGCGCCACGGCGCAGATCCCCAAGCTGCTGTTGCAGCTGGTCGAGACGGGCAACCGGCACGAGGTCGTCACGCGCCTGATCACCGATATCGCCGATACCGCCACCCGCCGCCTTCTGACCCTGGCCGAGGCCAGGCTGGGCCCCGCGCCCGTACCCTACCTCTGGCTGGCCTGCGGATCCCAGGGCAGGCAGGAGCAGACCGGCGTCTCCGACCAGGACAATTGCCTGATCCTGTCAGACGACGTGACCGATGCCGACATGCCCTATTTCGCCGAGCTTGCGAAATTCGTCAGCGACGGTCTGGATCGCTGCGGATACTACTATTGCCCCGGCGACATGATGGCGACGAACCCGCGTTGGTGCCAGCCGCTGAGGGTCTGGCGAGACTATTTCCAGGGCTGGATCGCCAAGCCCGATCCAGAGGCGCAGATGCTTGCCTCGGTCATGTTCGACCTTCGCCCCATCGGCGGCGACGAAAGCCTTTTCGAGGGCTTGCAGACCGAGACACTCAAGGCGGCGGCCAGGAACTCGATCTTCACCGCACACATGGTTTCCAACTCGCTCAAGCATCAGCCGCCGCTTGGCCTGCTGCGCGGCCTGGCGACGATCCGGTCGGGCGAACACCGCAACCAGCTGGACCTGAAGCACAACGGCGTCGTGCCGGTGGTGGACCTGGGCCGGGTCTACACGCTGCAAGGCCAGCTTCGTCAGGTGAACACCCGTGCGCGGATCGAGGCCGCGATAGAGTCCGGCACCGTATCGAAATCCGGCGGCGCCGACCTGCTCGATGCCTATGACCTGATCGCCACGATGCGGCTGGACCATCAGGCCGCGCAGGTCCGGGCGGGCGGGTCGCCTTCGAACTACCTCGACCCGTCCGACCTTTCGGATTTCGAGCGCAGCCACCTGCGCGACGCCTTCGTGGTCGTCAAGACGATGCAATCCGCCGCAGGGTCCGGCAAAGGTGCGATAGGATAAGCCATGTTTCTGGAACTGATCGCTACTGTCTTCGCCGGGATCGCCTGCGCCGGGATCGTCATGCTGATCAATATCGCCACCGGGCGCCGCCTGCCGCGCTGGCTGATGCCCGTGGCGGCGGGGGGCGGGATGATCGCCATGACGATCTCGAACGAATACACGTGGTTCGAGCGCACCGCGGACCGCCTTCCCGAGGACGTCGTCATCGCCGCCACGGTCGAGGAACAGGGCTGGTTGCGGCCCTGGACCAAGGTCTGGCCGTATACCAAGCGTTTCGCAGCAGTGGATACCGGCACCATGCGCCGCAACCCGGCTCTGCCCGACCAGCGCATGGCCGATCTCTATTTCTTCGGTCGCTGGTCCCCGGTCAGCCAGGCCCCGATGCTGTTCGACTGTGCGGGCGGTCGTTCGGCGCTGCTCATCGACGGGGCGCAGTTCGCCGAGGATGGCAGCGTGGCCGACGCCGATTGGGAAACCATGCCCGCCGACGACCCCATCCTGAGACTTGTCTGCGAGACCTGACATGCTGACCCGCCTTGGCCTGCGCCTGCGCATCTTCCTGTTCTTCTGCCTTCTGGCGGCGGGCGGGGTGGCGCTGGCCGGCGGCGCGCTCTGGCTGGGCTGGTCGCGGGCCGAGGAGACGCCGCCGACCGCACCCTTCGTTACGGCCTTCATCGTCTTCGCCTTCGTCAATACCGGACTGGCGCTCGGGGTGTGGCTTCTGTTCGACGAATACGTCGCAAAGCCGATCAACACGCTTTCGGCGGTGATGCGTCTGCGGGCCCATTCCGGAATAGACAGCGAGGTCGACGCCGAGGCCGCGCGCTACCTCGGCGACCTTGCGCCCGCCGCGCAGGCCCTGACCGAGAGCTTCAGTAGCTCGGTCATCGACTCGGCCGCCCATGTCGCCCATGAAACCCAGCGCCTGCGTGCGGAAAGCGAACGCCTGACCGCCCTGCTGACGGAAATGCCGCTGGCCACGATCCTGCTGAACCCCTCGCTGGAAATCGTGCTCTACGATGCGCAGGCGGCCGGCATCCTGTCGCTGGTGGCGCCGCCGCGCCTGAAGGCGCCGCTGGCGGATTACTACGACCTGGCGACCCTGCGCGCGGCCATGGAAAAGCTTTCCCCGGATCAGCCAGAGGCCGCGTTCGAATTGCAGGACACCGCCCGTGGCACGGTCTATGACGCGCGGCTCAAGGCCCTTGGTGAAGATGGCTACATGGTCTTCATTGACGTCACCGCCCATGACAGTCCGCGCCCCGCCCCGCGCCCGCTCGTCTTCGATTTCGACCTGATGACGAGCCCCAAGACGCAGGAAATCACCGACACCCCGTTGCGCGACCTGTGCTTCGTGCCCTTCGATACCGAGACAACGGGCCTGTCGGTCGAAAAGGACGCGATCGTGCAGGTGGGCGCGGTCCGGGTGTTGAACGGGCGCATCATCGAAGGCGAGGCGATCGACAGCTATGTCGATCCCGGCCGGCCCATCCCACCGGCCTCGACCAGTATCCACAAGGTCAGCGACGATCACGTGGCCGGGGCCCCCGATATCGCACAGGCCGGCCGCGCCCTGCATCATTTCGCCCGCGACGCGGTTCTTGTCGCCCATAACGCGCCGTTCGACATTGGACTGTTGCGCCGGTTCGCCCCGGAAATGGGGGTTGAATGGAACCATCCGGTCGTTGACACGGTTCTGCTGTCGGCGGTGGTCTTCGGCACCAACGCGGAACACTCGCTGGACGCGCTGTGCGCGCGGCTGGCCGTCACCATCTCGCCGGACTTGCGCCATACCGCCCTGGGCGATGCCCGCGCCACGGCCGAGGCCCTGGTGAAGCTGCTGCCGCTTCTCGAAGGCAAAGGTATCATAACCTTCGGTCAGCTGGTGCAGGAAACCAGCCGCCACGGCCGGTTGCTGGAAGACCTGAACAGCTAGGCTACCACATCCGACCTTTGGCGTAGTCCGGATAGGACAGATCGTAGTCGGCCCCGTCGAATTCCGGTTCGACCTCTTGCAAAAAATCGCCCGCACTGGGCAGCCCCGCGGCATCGTCGCGCGACCAAAGGCCGGCACGCATCACCGCCTTGGCGCATTGGAAATAGGCCTCTTGCAATGTAACCACCGTCACCGTCCTGGGGTGCCGGCCCTTCTGCTCGAACTGGTCGGTAACGGACGCATCCGCCGTGACCACGGCACGGCCATTGACCCGCACCACGTTGTCCGACCCGGGCACCAGGAACATCAGGCTGACACGCGGGTCACGGACGATGTTGCGCAGGCTGTCCAGCCGGTTGTTGCCGCGCCAATCGGGCAACAGCAGCGTGCGGTCATCAGCGATCCTCACCACCGGGCCATCATCGCCGCGCGGCGTGGAATCCGTGCCGTCCGGCCCCACCGTGGACAGAACGACGAACCGGCTGGCCCCGATCCATTTGCGATAGGCCGGGGTCAGGCGGGTGACGACCTTGGTCAGCGACCGGGGCGACGGCACGCCGTAGATCGCCTGAAGGTCCTCCAGGGTTTCGATACGGGTCATGTCTCGATCTCCTTGCTGAAACCGGCCTCGGCCATCAGGGCGTCGGACCGGGACTCGACCTCGCGTTCCAGCCTTTGCATGACGTCCGGCCCCGGCAGGCCTGGCGGGATCGGGTCGAGGAACTCGACCACCGCCGTGCCCGGCCGCCGCATGATCCCCTTGCGCGGCCAGAACAGGCCGACATTGCAGGCCACGGGCACGCAGGGCTGGCCCAGCTCGGAATAGAGGGCGGATGACCCGACCTTGTAGGGCGCCTTGATCCCCGGCGAAATGCGGGTCCCCTGAGGGTAAATGATCAACTGTCCCGGATCGGCCCGGCCAGCCGCCACATCGGCCACCATGCGCTGCACCGCCTGGGCCCGCTTGCCGCGATCGACGGGCACGCATCCGATGCGCAGAGCATACCAGCCCAGGATCGGCGCCCGAGTCAGTTCCTTCTTCATGATGAACTTGCCGCGCGGCACGCTGGAATAGATCAGGATGATATCGAGAAAGCTCTGGTGCTTGGCCGCGATCAGGCACTCGTCCGTGGGCGGCGTGCCGCGCACCTCGGTCCGGATGCCGACCATCCAGGGCGCGGCCCATTTCACGAACCGGCACCAGGCATGACAGGCGGCGATGGCCCCGTCGCGGCTGCGCAGGGCGGCCGGCAGGTAGAGCAGGCCGTATGGGATCATCGCGAGATAGATCACCACGACGAAAACAAGCGACCGAAGCCATTGGATGAATTGCATCACGATTGTTCCCCCAGGCTGCGCAACGCGGCCTGCCGTGTGGCGAAGAATGAGACCAGCGCCGCCAGTGGCGGGATCGTCAGCGGCAACAGCCAATGCCAGCCCTGAAATCCCAGCCCGGTCAGGAAACCGCCCGCCACGTCGGTCGAGGGCAGCGCCAGGACCGCGAGCATTCCGAGCACCGTTCCGGCGGTCGCGCCGATCAGGGCACGCAAGGTAAAGCGGCGCACGAAGGCCCGGGCGATATAGACATCGCGCGCGCCAACCAGCCGCATCACCCGGATCACCTGGGCATTGGCCGACAGCGCCGCGTTGGCCGCCAGCGTGATCATCGCCGCCGTCGTCAGCGCGATCAGCCCCATGGACACCCAGGCCAGCAGTCGCAACCGCCCGGCGGCCTGCACAAGGGGTTCGCGCCAGCGCCCGTGGTCGTCCAGGATCGCACCGGGCACCTCGGCCTGAAGACGGGCCCGCAGCCCCGCGGGGTCATAACCGTCGCCCTCTTCGATGATCTCGATCAACTGCGGGATCGGCAGGGTCTCGACCGGCAGGTCGGGGCCGAACCACGGCTCCAGCAGGGCACGCTGTTCCTCGGCGGTCAGGGGCCTTGCCTCGGCCACGCCGGGCGTCGTGCGCAGCAGCTCGACCGCCGCGACCGTCTGGCCCTGCATCTGGTCGGCGGGGGCCGAGATGCGCAAGGTCGAGGTGCGCGCCAATTCCTCGGACCAGCGATCGGCCAACCGCCCGGTGGCCAGCGACATGGCCAGAGCAAAGACCGCCAAGAGCGCCATGGCCGCCGCCGACATCAACGTCAGTCGCGCAGTGAACCCGGTGGGAGGCACCGCCCGGTCGGCCTGTGGGTCGCCGGCCAGCAGGGCCAGCATGCGGCGCAGCATCTCCATCACAGGTTCGCCCCCGCCGCCTGGATGCGCCTGTCCTTCAGCCGCAGCACCCGCGCCTCGACCTGGCTCTTCGCCGCCCGGATCAGCCCCAGGTCATGAGTGGCGATCAGCACGGTCTTGCCCATCCGGTTCAGCTCGATCAGCAGGGTAAGAAGGCGCTGCGACATGTCCCAGTCCACGTTGCCGGTTGGTTCATCGGCCAGGATGACATCGGGCGACATGATCACGGCGCGGGCCAGCGCGGCGCGTTGGCGTTCGCCCCCCGAAAGCTCGGGCGGCAATTGCCCGGCCTGGCAGCGCAGACCGACCCATCCCAACAGGGCTTCCAGATCTTCGGGCGTCCCCTCGCGGCCCGAGACAGTCAGCGGCATGGCGATGTTCTCGGCCACGGGCAGGTGGTCGAGGAACTGGCAATCCTGGTGCACCACACCCACGCGGCGGCGCAGCTGGGCGACCTCGTCGCGGGCCAGGTCGCGGGTGTCCTGCCCGAACAAGCGCACCTGGCCGGCCGTGGCCTTCAATTCGCCATAGCAAAGCTTGAGCAGGGTCGTCTTGCCCGCGCCCGATGGCCCGGTCAGAAAGTGGAATGTCCCGGGCGCCAAGGACAGCGAGACCGAAGAAAACAACTCTCCGCCGCCATAGCTGTATGCAACTTCGTCCAGCTCGATCACGCCCGCATCTCCCTGCTGCGGCAAGTTCTGGCCGAAAAGCAACCTGTATGCAATTGGCCACGGGGGAAATCCGCCTTTGGCCCCATCGGCGCAAATCCTTTGCGCTGCGCCCCCCGGATCGCTAACAATTCGGGACAAGAGCAGCGACAAAGCCCCCGAAATCAGGGGAAAGGACAAGACCGATGCGGCTGGCATGCCCCAATTGCGGCGCACAATACGAGGTGGCCGACGACGTAATCCCCGAGAGCGGACGGGACGTTCAATGCTCCAATTGCGGCCACACCTGGTTCGAGCAACCGGGGGCGGCGTCCCAGCCCGCACCCCCACAGCCCGAGCCGGACGCGGAGATGGAACCCGAGGCCGAGCAAGAGGCCGAGCCGGAACCTCAGCCCGAGCCTGAGCCGGAACCCGAACCCGAGCCCGAGCCGGCACCCGAGCCTGAGCCGGCACAGGAGCCCGAGCCGGCACCGGAGGCCGAACAAGAGCCCGAACCGGAGCCGGAGCAGGCCGAAGTTGCTGCCGATGACGCGGACCAGCAGGAGGACGACCAGCCGGAACCGGCGCCCGAACGGCGCAACATCGACCCCGATGTCGCCAGGATTCTGCGCGAAGAACGCGATCGCGAAGAGGCCGCCCGCCGCACCGAGGCGGAGCAGTTGGAAAGCCAGCCGGACCTTGGGCTGGACGAAGGCACCGCCCCCGAGGACCAGCGCGGTGAAGAGGCGCGCCGCCGCATGGCCCGGCTGCGCGGAGAGAACGAGGCTTCTGGCGCCGGCCCTGCCGCCGCCGCCGCCGCCGCCGCTGCCACCGTTGCCGCAAGCAAGGAAGACGACCGGACCCGGCGCGACCTGCTGCCCGATATCGACGAAATCAACTCGACCCTGCGTTCGGACGACGAGGCCGCGGCAGGGCCTGTCGACGAAACCGAGACGCCGCCCCGGTCCGGCGGGTTCCGGCGCGGCTTCCTTCTCGTCGTCCTGCTCGCCGTTCTCGCGGCCCTGGTCTATCTCTTTGCGCGGCAGATCGGCGATGCCGTGCCGGCCCTGGCCGACCCGCTGGACGCCTATGTCGCGCAGGTCAATGAATGGCGCCTCTGGCTGGACGTGAAATTGCAGGACTTCATGGCCAGCATGGAGGGCGCGGACACCGCCGCCGACAGCCCCCCGGCGGTTTCGCCCGACGCCCCCGAAACGCCGGACACGCCCGAGGCGACGACCGAGTAGGCGCCGTGATCACCCAGATCGAAGACTATTTCGCGCGCGGCTGTGGTCGCTGCGCCCGCTTCGACACGCCCGATTGTTCGACACGGGCCTGGGCCGCTGGGCTGGCCGCGCTGCGTCGGCTTTGCCTTCAGGCCGGGCTGGAAGAGCACGTCAAATGGGGCCATCCCTGCTATGTGCATGCGGGCCGCAACATCGCGATCATAGGCGCCTTCCGGGACGATTTCCGGCTCAGCTTCTTCGACGCCGCCCTGATGAAGGACCCGCAGGGCGTCCTGGAACGCCAAGGGCCGAACACACAGCACGCGGACATGATCCGGTTCACCAGCAATGCGGCGGTGGACCGTCTGGCCTCGGCGATCGGCGCCTACCTGGCCGAGGCCAAGGGCTATGCCGAGGCGGGGATCAAGCCGCCAGGACCACGCAGGACCTGGAGCTGCCCGAAGAACTGGTCGCGGCGCTGGACGCAGACCCGGTCCTGGCCGAGGCCTTTCACGCCCTCACACCGGGACGCCGGAAAAGCTATGTCGTCAACCTGGCAGGCGCGAAGTCGCCCGAAACCCGCATCGCCCGGATCGAGAAATTTCGCGACCGGATCATCGCCGGCAAGGGCGCGACCGAGCGATAGCGACCGGCGGCAAAGCGCGCGGCGGCGTCAGAACCGCTCCAGCAACCGCTTCAAGTAGTCCAGTTCCAGATCGGGCCGTTCCTGGTCGGCGGACCGGTCGCGCAACTCCTTCAGCAGTTCCTCGGCCCGGCGATAGACGTCCTCGTCCTGGAGCATGTTCTCGTCGCTGCCGAACTGGCCGGAATTGCCCATCTGGCGGCCCAGCGGATCGCGGCGGCCCGGTTCCGGGCGCCCATCGGCCCGGCCGGTCTGAGTGCCCTGCCCCTCCTGCAGGTCTTCGCTCTGGTTTTCGGCCAAGGCCTCACCCAGGTTGCGCATGCCGTCGCGCAAGGCATCCATCGCCTCGGACTGGCGGTCGATGGCCTCGGCCATTTCGCCGTCGCGCAACGCGTCCTCGGCGCCTTCCATGGCGTCCTCGGCCCGACCCAGCGCCTCGCCCGCGCGGTCTGCCGCCTCGCCGTCCAATCCCGGCAGCGCGTTGCGCAACTGGTTCAAGCCCTGCCGCAAGGCGTTCTGCCGGTCCGCCAGCGACCCCTCGCCGGTGGCTTCGCCGCCCTGGCCGCCTTCTCCGGTCATGCCCTGCTGGCTGTTGTCGCCCTGGCCCAGCCCCTGGCCCTGCTGGCCCTGTTGCTGGCCTTGGCCGGGCTGATCCTCGCCGCCGGGCTGCTGGCCCTGCTGTTGGCCCTGTTGCCCTTGCTGTTGGCCCTGTTGCCCTTGCTGTTGGCCCTGTTGCCCTTGCTGCTGGCCTTGCTGTCCCTGCTGCTGGCCCTGGTTGAACTGCTCTTGCAACTCGCGGAACGCGTCGTCATTCAACTGCTGCTGGTCGCGCAGGGTCTCGGCCAGGTCCTGCATGGATTGCTCGCCGGGGGTTCGTGGGCCGTCGCCGCCCTCGCCGCGGGTCACGCGCATGTTTTCCATCATCTGGTTGAGCTGTTCCATCAGCTCCTGTGCCTCGGCCATGCGGCCTTCTTCCATCAGCTCCTGGATGCGGTCCATGAGGGCGTCGATCTCACTTTGCGAAACCTGCCGGTTCTCCTGGCCGCTATCGGGCTGATCGGTGCCATCCTCGCCCGGCTCGGCGTTTTCGGCCAACATTCGCATGTATTCATCCATCGCCGCGCGCAATTCATCCATCAATTCCTGGATTTCCTCGTCCGAGGCCCCGTTGCGCATCGCCTCGGCCAGCCGGTCCTGCGCCCGCTCCAGGCGTTCGCGCGCATCGGCGAGCGAACCGTCCTCCAGAAGGATCGCGAGATCCCAAAGCGCTTGGGCGATCTCTTGCTGCGCGGTATCGGACAGGCCGTCTTCCATCTCTGCCTCCAGCCGGCGCAGGGTCACGCGCAGCCGCAGATAGCTGGTCTCGTTGTTGAACAACTCGTCAGGCCGATGCGACACGGCCCGCAGCACCATGGCCACCCGTGGTGCATTCGCCTTGGACCACAGCAGGTCGCGGCGCTGTTCGATCACCGCCTTTGCGACCGGCTGAAAGAACCGCCGTCCGGGCAGGGGCACGGTCTCGGCCGGGCTGCTGCCGGACTGGCCCACGGCATCCTCGACAGTCAGCGTCAACGTGACCGGAAGGTTCGCCCATGGATGCTGCGAGAAATCGTCGATCAGGCTTTCCTCGAACTCCGCGCGGTCGCCGGAAAACGGCATGGGCAGGTCCACTATCAGCGCCTCGCGCGGGTCCGGGTCCACCGCCAGCCCGTGACGACGATCAACCGCTGCAAGGTCCAGCTCGATCCGCGCCTCGCCGGCGAACACGCCGTGATCGTCGCTGGCCCGGAACGGTTGGGCCATCTCGCCCGAGGCTTCGACCTCGACCGGCCCGGCCAGCTCCACCATTGGCGCCTCGTCCGGGACCATTACGACATCCCAGGTCGCGCCCCCTTCGCCCAAGATTTCCAGCCGGCCCGATTGCGCCACCTCGAAGCTTTGCTGCACATCCGAGGCCGGCGGCACCTCGCCGGCTCGGCCCGATACGGTCTCGGCCACGGTCAGCTCACCCACCTCGCCATAAAGCCGCACGGTGATCAGCGCCCCCTCGGGCGCGCGGATCGCCTGGCCCTGAAGGTCGGCAAGGTAGAGGGTCGGCTTGCCGGTATAGCCGGGCGGTTCCACCCAGCCTTCCCAGACCGGGCCGGTGGCGATCTGCCCGGTGCCGCCGACACCGGCCTCGACCACGCTGCCGACCCGTAAAAGCGACCCGAACATCAGCGCCACGACGAGAACCAGGAGAGCGATATAGCGCAGGCCGAACGGGTCCGCCCGCGACAGGCGCAGATCAGGCTCGACCGGGCGCGCGTCGCGGGTGCGGTCGGACATGCGTTGCAGATGCACCCGCCAGACGGTTTCCGATGCCGCATCGCCCGCCCCGATGGCCTGCTGGTCCTCGAGCGCCGCGATGGGACGGCCCGGCAGGCGCGCATCGACCCGCGCCAAGGCCTCATCCCGCGAAGGGGTTCGAAACCCGCGCACCCCGTGCCAGAACGCCCAGCCCAAGGCCAGGACGACCACCACCGCGAAGCCCCAGACCACCTCGAGCGGCAGGCTGTCCTGCCAGCCCATGATCAACGGCGCCAGCCCGACGAACAGCACTGTCCATACCGGCCAGAACGCCCGCGTGACCCGTTCGGCCCAAAGGCCGGCAAGGGTCAGGGCGATGGGCATGCGCAGATGCCGGGGGGTCTGCTCGGGACGGATGAGAGCCTCACATCATGATCGGCCGCGGGGGCAACCCGCTACAGCCATTTGGGGATGGTATCTCGATTCAGCATCTCGTCAAAGGTCGGGCGTCGGCGGATAACCGCGAATTGATCCCCGTTCACCAGCACCTCGGGGATCAGGGGCCGCGAATTGTATTCGCTGGCCATCACCGCCCCGTAGGCCCCGGCGGAACGAAGGGCGATCAGCTCGCCCTCTGCGAGCTCGGGCAACATGCGCCCCTTGGCGAAAGTATCGCCGCTTTCGCAGACCGGGCCGACAATGTCATAGGGGGTCATGACGGCGCCCGGCTTGGCTTCGCGCACCGGCACGATATCGTGCCAGGCGTCATACATTGCCGGCCGGATCAGGTCGTTCATCGCCGCGTCCGCGATCAGGAATTCGCGCCCCTCGCCCTGCTTGACATAGATCACCCCGGCCACCAGCAACCCGGCATTTCCGGCGATCAGCCGGCCTGGCTCGATCTCGATCTCGCAACCCAGGTGGCCGACGACCTCGCGGACCATCCGTCCGTATTCGACCGGCAATGGCGGCGCCACGTTGGACCGTTCATAGGGAATGCCCAAACCACCGCCCAGGTCCAGCCGGCGGATATCATGGCCATCGGCCCGCAACGCCTCGGTCAGTTCCACCACCTTCTGATAGGCCAGCCGGAACGGCTCCAGCTCGGTCAGCTGGCTGCCGATATGCACGTCGATCCCCACGGCCTCAAGCCCCGGCAGGGCGGCGATTTCGGCATAGACTTCGCCGGCGCGGGCAATGGGAATGCCGAACTTGTTCTCGGCCTTTCCAGTCGAGATCTTCTCGTGCGTCTTCGCATCCACGTCCGGGTTGACCCGAACCGTCACGGGCGCGACCACGCCCATCGACGCCGCCACCTCTGACAGGGCGCGCATTTCCGGCTCGCTCTCGACATTGAACTGGCGAATGCCGCCCTCCAGCGCCAGGCGCATCTCCTCGCGGGTCTTGCCGACCCCGGAAAAGACGATCCGTTCGCCCGGCAAACCGGCCGCCCTGGCACGCCGGTATTCGCCGCCCGACACAACGTCCATCCCCGCGCCCGCCTCGCCCAAGAGCTTGACCACCGCCAGGTTCGACAGGGCCTTCATGGCATAGCATACCAGGTGATCGGTGCCCGCCAGCGCCTCGTCGAACAGCCGGAAATGACGCAGCAGCGTGGCGCTGGAATAGACGTAGAACGGCGTGCCAACGGCCGCCGCGATCTCGGAAATCGGCACATCCTCGGCATGCAATGCGCCATCGCGATACAGGAAATGGTCCATACCGGCCCCCTTCGACATCCTCGCGCGGGTTTAGCAGGTCTGGCCAAAACCCCAAGGCCTCTTTGGGTCAAAAATATCGCGCCGCAACAAGGCAGCCCGCGCGGCGAGGCAACAGCGCGTCGCCTCAGAGATTTCGCGCATGAAAGCGTCGCGGCAGCGACACCGCTTAGCTGCGCCCCATCCGCAGAAAGAGGTAGAGCGGCAGGCCACAGCTGACCCCGATGCAAAAGGTCGCGGGCACCGCGATCAGCCCGGTCCAGCGCCGCGTCGTCACGCTTTCCCAGATCACCCAGACGGTCAGCGCCACGGCAGCGATGGTCAGGTCCCAGACCAGCCCCGAAGCCGCGTCATTGGCGTGCCAGGCCTCGACCATGGCCATGATCGACCAGCCGTTTTCCTGGAACCAGGACACGAAATACCACATCGGATGCACCGCGCCCCACACGGCCAGTGCCAGGAACAGCCACCGCATCAAAGGTTCAGGCCCACCGAGACGGTCCCGTTGGTGGCACCGACATTGGCATTGGTGCTGACGCCGCCGCTGCCGACCGATACGCCGACCCCGGCACTGGGCTGGAACGGCGGGTCGTCCGCGCCACAGGCAGCGACGCCCAGAAGGGAGATCAGGGCAAGGGTGGTCTTCATGACAGGGCCTCCTTCCAGCGGGCGATCTGCTCCCGGACCCGGTCCGGGGCCGTGCCCCCGTAAGACATGCGGCTGCGAACGGAATTGTCCACGCCCAGAACACCATATACCCCTTCGGTGATTCCCGCGTGGCTGGATTTCATGACCTCCAGCGGCAGGTCCGGCAGGTCACAGCCGCGCATTTCGGCCTCGGCCACCAATGCGCCGGTAACGTGATGCGCCTCGCGGAAGGGCAGGCCAAGCTCGCGCACCAGCCAGTCGGCCAGGTCGGTGGCCGTCGAAAAGCCCGTGGCGGCCGCGGCGCGCAGGTTCTCGGGCCGGGCGCTCATATCTGCCACCATGCCCGCCATGGCCGCCAGGCCCAGCAACAGGTTGTCGGCGGCATCGAAGACCTGTTCCTTGTCCTCCTGCATGTCCTTGGAATAGGCCAAGGGCAGGCCCTTCATCACCGTCATCAGTGCCACATTGGCCCCGAAGATGCGTCCGATCTTGGCGCGCAGCAATTCGGCGGCATCCGGGTTGCGCTTTTGCGGCATGATGCTCGACCCGGTCGACCACTTGTCGGACATGGACACGAACCGGAACTGGGCGCTGGACCAGATCACCAGTTCCTCGGCCAGGCGGCTCAGGTGCATGGCGCAGATCGACGCGGCGGCCAGGAATTCCAGGGCGAAATCGCGGGCCGAGACCGCGTCGAGCGAATTGGCCATGGGGGCGTCGAAGCCCAGTGCCCCGGCCGTCATGTGCCGGTCGATATCGAAGGGCGTGCCGGCAAGCGCCGCAGCCCCAAGGGGCGATTCATTCATCCGCTTGCGCGCATCGGCGAACCGGGCGCGGTCACGCCCGAACATTTCCACATAGGCCAACATGTGATGGCCCCAGGTCACGGGCTGCGCAGTCTGCAGGTGGGTAAAGCCGGGCATGACCCATTCGGCCCCTTGTTCGGCCTGGCTCAGCAGCGCCTTTTGCAACGCGACCAGCCCCGCCTCGGCGGCGTCGCACTGGTCCCGCACCCAGAGCCGGAAATCGACGGCCACCTGGTCGTTGCGGCTGCGCCCGGTATGCAGGCGACCCGCCGGATCGCCGATCACCTCTTTCAGGCGCGCCTCGACGTTCATGTGGATGTCTTCCAGCGCGGTGGAAAAGGCGAAATCGCCGTCCTCGATCTCTGACAAGACCGTGAGCAGCCCTTCCCGAATGGCCTCGGCGTCCTTTTCTGAGATTATGCCCCGGGCCGCCAACATGGCCGCATGCGCACGAGATCCGTCGATGTCCTGTTTCGCCAACCGCTTGTCGAACCCGATCGAGGCATTTATCGCCTCCATGATCGCATCCGGCCCGCTGCCGAAGCGCCCGCCCCACATTGCATTCGATCCAGTTTTGTCCGACATGGGTCCCCGCGTTCCAAAGGTGATGACATGACCAAAGCCCTGATCCTGACAGCTGCCGCCGCCATCGGCCTTGCCGGTGGGCTATACTTGGCCTTGAACGACAGGGAAAGCCCCGCGCCCACCGTCGCGGCCACGGATTTCACCGCGCTGGAAGAGATGCGAGGCGGCGACATGGCCAAGCTGCAATTCGCCCGGGCCCCCGGTTCCGCCGTCGCCTTCACCTCCGAGGCGGGCGAGGACATGACTTTCGCCGCCTACGAGGGCAAATACGCGCTGGTCAATTTCTGGGCGACCTGGTGCGCGCCCTGCCGCAAGGAAATGCCGCAACTGGCCGAGTTGCAGACCGAGTTCGGCGGCGAGGCGTTCGAGGTCGTCACCATCGCCACGGGCCGAAACCCGCGCCCGGCGATGGAGGCGTTCTTCGACGAGATCGGCGTGGACAACCTGCCGCTTCACGCCGATAGCAGCAGTGCGCTGGCCCGCGACATGGGCGTGCTGGGTCTTCCGGTGACGCTGATACTCGACCCGTCAGGCCAGGAAATCGCGCGCCTTCAGGGCGACGCCGACTGGGCCAGCCCCGAGGCAAAAGCCATCATCGCGGCACTGATCGACGGGTAGGCGCTGTCAGCAGGGTGGAATGGCTGTTTTGAGCCCAAACTGCATCATGCTACGCCAGCTATCAATGGCTGTCTTGACGCTTGAAAAGGGCAAGGATGTTGGAAATTTAGCGGGTCACGAAGGGACCTGGATTGTTCATATTGAATTTCTTAATGGTCGATTGGATGATTTCCCAGCTTACCCTAGGCCCCATATTCATTTTACGAAGAACAAGGTCTCGAAGGACGCCAACTAAAACGCCTCGATAAAAAGCTGAGACACAGCTTTACCTGAAGTGCGCGCAACATATGAGATTCACCAGCGCTTCACGTAATGCTCGTGCATTTAGCATAACTTGAGACGGCTTTGCGGCAAACCCTGAGGGGGCTTTGTGATGAAAAAATGAAAGTGAGGACTCTGTGCAAAAAGACATGATCAAAGTAAGTGTACTGTATCCAAATGGGAATGGCAGAACCTTCGACATGGATTATTATTGCAACCGACATGTGCCGATGGTGTTGGATACATTGGGAGATGCTGTAAAAGGCGCCACCGTTGAAAAAGGCCTGCAGGGGGGTGAGCCCGGCTCCGTTGCGACCTACCATGCGATGGGCAATTTATATTTTGAAACCGTCGAAGACTTTGAATCTGCATTCTCTCCAAATGCCAGTAAAATAATGGGGGATCTACCAAATTTCACGAATATTGATGCCGTTATTCAGATTAGCCAGGTTGCGATTGATACGACTTAGGTAAAGGTGGGACCGTTGCAATTAGAACTCCGCCATTAAATGGTCCTTCAGGTTTTTGGCGGAGTACTTCAAGGTTGAATTCTCGCGTTGGCAACGCCCCCGTGAATCGCATTCGGTTTTTTTCCGACATTCCCCAAGTGGCACGCCGCTTAACGGAAAGATCGCCGGGCGCGGTCGTCCATGGCCTTCTAAGGCGTTTTCTGCACGGCTGCCCGCACTGTTGAACCGGTTTGTTTGGTCAGGTCTTGCGATCGCGGTCTCGCGCGTGACGATGGTGCCCGCAGTCGGTTAATGGCGGCAAGGGTGGCGAGCGCTATGCGGCGAGCTACGCAAACTCAGCAAGCTGGAAGGTGATCGCGCAAGCGTGGCGGGCGACACTGAAACTAAAGCGTTCCGCCTTTAACCTGAGACATCAGCGAAAGACGGAACGCGTGCAACGATTGAGCGTAGCACTGCGTTTCGCGAAAATCTGTGATTCAGGTTTTTTGCGAAACGCTTTAGTGGCTACCTGCGCTCAGCCGACGCTGTCACTGCACTGAAGGATCAATTCATCCAGCAGTTTCCCAGTCCGCGACCCGCGCGGCGAAGGTCATGTGTGGATGGCTCCTGCATAGCAAGACATTTTTGATGAGATTTGTGCGTTTGTCAGAAGCAGTCATGTGTCCGGCCTGTTTGCGCGGTTTTGACCGCTGGCCCTGATGGGTTCCGCAAACCAGGTCCCTTACAGCTTAGCGGGCTATGACGCCCGGGACATTCGGCGGGGTGTCCTGGTTTTTGCGGCTGACTTATGCACCATCACATCGCAGGTCTTGCTAACTCTTTGTTCCTTCTATTGTTATGCTGTGCGCGGGTTATAGGGTTCGTTGCTGGTGAGCACCGCCCAGACGATCCGGGCCGTCTTGTTTGCCATGGCCACAGTGGCAACGCGAGCTGGTTTGCGATCAAGCAATGACGTCAACCATTTGCTGGCACGCTCGGGGTGGGATCGTGTTTGTCGGACCAGTGATGTCATGCCGACGACAAGTAGTGATCGCAAATACTGGTCACCCATCTTTGTGATCCGCCCCAGCTTCTCCTTGCCGCCGCTGGATTTGTTTGCGGGGGTCAGACCCAGCCAGGCAGCAAATTCCCTGCCGTTTCGGAACTGATGCCCGTCGCCAATGCTGGCAATGATCGCGGAAGCCGTTACCGCGCCGATACCCGGTATCGTGCGCAACAAACGAACACGCGCATCTTCTTTGGCGACCTGCTTCAAGCGTTCCTCATACCAGCGAACCCGCCGGTGCAGAGCCATGAGCTGTTCGGCCAGGTTACGGATCACCTCGTTGGCGATGTCCGGCAGGTCGAGCACTTCACCAAGGATGATGTCTTCTGCAAACCCAATTACCCGGGCCAGTCCTCTTGGGATGTAGATGCCAAACTCGGCAACCAGTCCTCGCAAACCGTTGATCAACTGCGTTCTTTGACGAACCAAAAGGTCGCGCGCCCGATGCAGCGACAGCAGGGCTTGTTGCTCAACCGTTTTGATCGCCACAAAGCGCATGGTTGGACGTGTCACCGCTTCGCAAATTGCCTCCGCATCAATGGCATCTGATTTCCCACGTTTGACATAGGGCTTCACATACATCGGCGGGATCAGCCGAACCTCGTGACCCAATGCGGTGAGTTCACGGGCCCAATGATGCGCACTGCTGCAGGATTCCATGCCGATCAGGCAGGGCTCCAGCTTCGCAAAAAACGGCAGAAACTGCGCCCGACGCAGTGGTTTGTTGAACACCACTTCTTCGCGGGTTGTGATCCCGTGAACTTGGAAAACGTTCTTGGCCAGATCAACGCCGATTGTGGTAACTTGCATGGGGTGGCTCCTCTCATAAGCAGATTTTGAAACCTGCATTATGGCGCATTGCGACGCCGGTTGAAGCAGGAGCCATCCACCCCATCAGCTTTCCGCCCTTCGTGTCGAATGCCGCATCTGCATTACTTATGCCGGAAGCGTGCGGCGCCGGTTCGACGTCCACTCCCGCCATACCCGCCCCACGATTTCGGGCGTAGCGGCCGTTGGGGCCCGAGAAGTCCGGCCCCGAAGGCTCTTGATCAGGCCAGCTGTTCCTTGACCTTCTCGATCACGTCTTCGACCGACAGCCCGAGC
Organism: Alphaproteobacteria bacterium; assembly: GCA_009908505.1. Taxonomy (GTDB): domain Bacteria; phylum Pseudomonadota; class Alphaproteobacteria; order Rhodobacterales; family Rhodobacteraceae; genus Salibaculum. Next base: position 21,092 of record JAAAPD010000049.1, read on the forward strand.
CCTTTGAGCATCGACAGGTCGATCCCCTTTTCCTCGAGCATCGCCGTCACCGCCTCTGGGTCCATCTCGGCGAGGGCGGAGAGGTCGATCCCGCTCTCGCTGATCTTCGAGATAATCTCGTCCGTCCCGCCGAAGGCGTCCATCGCGCTGCCCAGCATATCTCCAAGTCCCATGGTGTGCTCCTTACTGTTAAACCACGCGGCAGCGCCGCTGAGTTGAACCTGCCATGTCCGCTCCCGGATCGAAAGACCCACGCGACACGTGAGCGTATCGGGACCTTTACGTGCCATCGTCGCGCGATGGGCCCTCCGCGGTCCTGCGGGCGGTGATGTCAGTGGCCCGCGGGC
>JAAAPD010000028.1 GCA_009908505.1 Alphaproteobacteria bacterium
GCGATTGGGTCGCAGGAATTGCAATGACATCAAGACGTTCCACACTTGCCTTTCTCGGCGTCGCTGCAGGCGTCGTTGTTGGCTTTCAGACGCTTCCCTCACTCCTGGATCGTTTCTCCGGCATGCCCGAGTTCGAGCCTCTGGCGCGCCCGGAGGGCTTTCGCGAGATATCCGGTGGAAGTTCCTCGTCTGGCGCGTTCGACCCTTTTGTCGGCCTTGAGGCGAAAGAAGATGGGCCAAGCGCGGAAACCATCGCCGAGGTCGAAGCAGACCTGTGCAAAGCACTTTATCCGGACGCGGGCGACGATCCGTCGATTGTACCGGTCGCGTCATTTTCCGATTATTACTGCCCCTACTGCCGCGTGCAGATGCGGCGTCTCGCCGATCTTGCCGAAGAACGCGAAAGCGGCGTGACGGTTTCCTGGCACGAACTACCGCTCCTCGGTGACGGATCTGATCGTGCGGCGAAAGCGGTGTTGGCAGCCAAGCGACAAGGCGCCTACGTCGCGTTTCAGGAAGCTCTGTGGACAACGCCGTTCCAGCCGACGCGTGACTATTTGCTTCGATTGTCAGACAAGATCGGAATAGATGGCAACCGGCTGGTCAAAGATATGCAGAGCGATGAGGTCGTCGACGAACTCATGATCAGTAAGGCTCTCGCGCGGACTTTCGGTTTCATCGGGACACCGGCAATGGTCGTCGGCGGAACGGTCATTCAGGGTGAGATAACGGAGGGCGTATTGCGCCGATTGGTTGAGATCGAACGCGATGAAGGCTGGCATAGAATATGCTGAACAAATCGACTCAAAAGGGCGTCGCGACGATTGCGTCGAGCATCTTGTTTCTTGCCGCCTCGTCGGTGGCAGTTCTGGCCGCAACGTCGGACCGGGCGACGACACCGGCGGTCAGCGCGCAGCTCATCACGGCAGAAAACGGCATCGCGCCAGGTTCCGGTACGATTTCGGCAGGGCTGGCGCTGGAGCTTGGCGAGGGCTGGAAGACCTATTGGCGCACACCGGGAGAGGTGGGCTTCCCGCCCGAGATAGACTGGACCGGGTCGCGCAACGTGGCCGAGGTCGAATTTCAATGGCCCGCGCCCGAGCGGTTCACCGCCTTCGGCATCGAGAATTTCGGCTATCATGACGAGGTGGTTTTTCCACTGCGCATCGCGCTGGACCAGCCGGGCCGGCCTGCCTATCTGTCCGCCTCGGTAACGATGCTGACCTGCTCCGATGTCTGCGTGCCGCAGGATTTCACCCTGACGCTTGACCTACCCCAAGGCGGGTCGATCGACCCGGCCAGCGCCGCCCGCATCGCCGATTACGCGGGCCGCGTCCCGGTCGGGGGGAAAGCCGGGGGCATAAGGTCCGCCACCGCGCATGTCGATACCGACGCAACTGCGCTGACAGTAACCTTGCGGCGGTCCTCTCCCTTCCAGACGCCGGATCTGTTTCCGGAACTGGGAGAAGGTGCCTCCCTCGGGACCCCTGACATCAGGCTGGGCGAGAATGGCCGCCTGCTCTGGGCGCGCCTACTCATTCTTTCGCCGCCCGCCGACCCGCCTGCGGTGCCATCGCTCACCGCGACCGATACCGGTGGCTGGGCCGTGACCGTGACGCCGGACAGGCTGGCCGCGGCACCGCCGCCGCCCTATACGGAAGCGCGCGCCGCCGCGTCGTTGTCAAGCATGGTCTGGATCGCGCTGACGGCCTTCCTGGGCGGGTTGATCCTGAACGTCATGCCCTGCGTGCTGCCAGTACTGTCGATCAAGCTGTCCTCGGCTATGAAACTGGAGCGCGCCGGTCGCGCCACCGTTCGGTGGGGATTTTTCGCCTCGGCCGCGGGGGTCATGGCCTTCATGTGGGGGCTCGCCGCTGCGCTGTTCGCGTTGCGGCAGGCGGGTGTCACGGTGGGCTGGGGCCTGCAATTCCAGAACCCGGTCTTCCTCGCGCTCATGATCGGCATCCTGGCCATTTTCGCGGCAAACCTCGCCGGCGCCTTCGAGATCTCCCTGCCCGCCGGTCTGCAAACCCGGCTTGCGCGGGCCGGGGGCGCCGGGGGTCATGTGGGCGATTTCCTGACCGGGACCTTCGCCGCGGTGCTGGCCACGCCCTGTTCCGCGCCCTTTCTCGGGACGGCCATCGCCTTTGCGCTGGCCGGGCGCGGCACCGACATCGCGCTGGTCTTCAGTTTCCTCGGGCTGGGGCTTGCGGCCCCCTACCTTCTGGTCGCCGCCCGACCGGGTCTTGTCCGCCACCTGCCAAGGCCGGGGCGGTGGATGATCGCGCTGCGCGTGGTGCTGGGCATCCTTCTGGCCGTCACCGCGGCCTGGCTTGTCTGGGTGCTGCACGGAGTGGCCGGCACGACCACGATGCTGGCGGTCGTCGGGCTGACGACAGGCCTCGTCCTGCTGCTGTCGCTACTGAGGCTCCGGGGCGTGATCCGCGCCGGGCTCGCGCTGCCGCTCGTGGGGATCATGCTCTTCGGGGCGGGGTATCTGGCCGACACATCGGCACCCCGCACGCTTGACGCGCAGGTGACCGACTGGGTGCACTTCAACCGGGCAGAGATCGCGCGCCGCGTATCGAGGGGCGAGGTCGTGTTCGTGGATGTCACGGCTGACTGGTGCCTGACGTGCAAGGCGAACAAGGCGCTCGTGCTCGACCGCGAACCGGTCGTCTCGGCGCTTGCGGCAGCGGGCGTCGCACCCATACAAGCCGACTGGACCCGGCCCGACCCGGTGATTTCACGCTATCTGGAAAGCTTCGACCGTTACGGCATTCCGTTCAACGCGGTCTATGGCCCGGCCGCGCCGGAGGGCATCGTTCTGCCGGAACTCCTGACGGCGGACGCGGTCATGGCGGCGCTCGACGATGCCGCAGGGGAAGACCGGGACATCATCGCGAGGCAGCCTTGACAACGTGCTGCCGCACCCGTTCCGGGGAGCGGCAGGCGCGGTTCATGATATGGCGATCGCCCCGGCCTTGTCCCGCCGCGGCGGGACAAGGCCTGGAGCACCCGTCTCACTTTTCCAGCGCCTTGCGCCGCCGGTCGAACTCTTCCTCGTCTATCTCGCCCGAAGCGAAGCGTTCGCGCAGGATCTCGAGCGCATCGCGCTTTCCGCGATTTCCACCGCCCTGGTTGTCGTTGAACCATTTCACCGCAAAGACGATCAGGGCGATGACGATGACCCAGAACAGGATCATCATAAGCCCGCCGAAGATGCCGTATCCACCACCCCACATCATGTGACCATATCCTTCCTGCCAGTTTTCCCCAGGGCTCGCGGCGGCCAGTGTCGGCGCCGCAAGACCGATGATTGCCCAGATTGCTGTTCGTCTCATTTCATGACTCCTTCTGCTTTTTTCTGGTCTTTTACGGGTGCGTCCTCGGACAGCGGGATCACGATCGAAGCCTTCAGCCCACCTTCGGCACGATTTTCGAGCCGGATGTCGCCACCGTGTCCGCGAACGATCGCCCGCGCGATGGCAAGGCCTAGCCCGTGCCCCCCGGTTTCGAGCGAGCGGGATGCTTCCAGCCGGTGAAACGGCGCGAAGACCTCCTCGAGCTCTTCCTCGGGGATTCCAGGGCCATGATCGGTGACCTCGATCACCAGGTTGTCGCCCGCGCGGTGCCAGCCGACGGTCGCGCCGCCCCCGTAGCGGGTGGCGTTCTCGACCAGGTTGCGAACGGCCCTGCGCAGGGCAAGGGGGCGAATTCGTACCGTCATCGTCGGCCCACCAGTCAGTGCGAACGGCGTGGCCTTGTCGTCTGCCAGTGTCTCGAGCCAGTCGGGCAGGTTGACGACCTCTGAGGCTTCGCGCCCCGCCAGCCCCTCGGCGAATGTCAGGGTGGCTTCGGCCATGGTCTGCATCTCGTCAATGGAGGCGATCAGGCTCTCGCGGGTCTCCTCGTCCTCGACCAGTTCGGCATCGAACCGCATCGCCGTGAGAGGGGAGCGCAGATCATGGCTGACGGCGGCGAGAATGCGGGTGCGATCCGCGACAAAGCGCGTCAGCCGTTCTTGCATGCGGTTGAACGCGCGGGTGAGGTCGCGCACCTCTTCGGGGCCGGCGACCGGCAGCGGATCAATTGCCTCGCCGCGACCCAGATCCTCGGCGGCGCGTGACAGATCCCGTAGGGGCCCGGTCAGGCGGGTCATCACGAACCAGAATGCCGCGACGAGGATGAGCGCGGCCGTCAGCCCGAAGGTCAGGAAAGAGGAAAGAGGCCATTGCAACGGCGGGCGCTCAAA
>JAAAPD010000043.1 GCA_009908505.1 Alphaproteobacteria bacterium
AGCCCAGCCAGAGCGTGAAGATCAGCACCAGGATCGGCGCCATGACGAAGTTTGGCAACGCCTGCGCCCCGATGGTGATGCCCACGGCCAGGTAATCCAGAACGGAATTCTGGCGCACCGCCGCCGCCACGCCCAGCGACACGCCCACCACCATGGCGACGATGGCCGACCACAGCCCGTAGGTCAGTGTCACCGGAAAGCCCTGCGCGATCACGTCGTTCACGGTCCGGTCGGTGTATTGGAAGGACGGGCCGAAATCGAACTGCGACACCACGCCCCAGACATAGGACACCATCTGCCGCCACATGGGCTGATCCAGGCCATACTTGGCCTCGAGATTGGCCATGACTTCGGCCGGCAGGGGGCGTTCGGAATTGAACGGCCCGCCGGGGGCCGAATACATCAACAGGAAACTTATCACGACCAGGATCAGGATCGTGGGAATGGCGATGGCAAGGCGCCGGACGATATAGGCAAGCATGGCAGGTGTGTCCCGAAAGGCGACGACCCGCGCCCCCACTCACCGGGGGCGCGGATCTTTTTCAAAGCTGGCGGTCTTATTCGTCAGCGACGAAATACAGATCCTTGGAGTACCAGTTCTGCTGGACGTTCTCCACGGGCCACGACGGGATCAGGTTCTCGTCCATCATGTAGACGCCGGCATAGTGGTAGATCGGGATCACCGGCATTTCCTCGGCGATGATCTGTTCCACCTGCGTGTAGTTGGCGTTGGGGTCCTCGGCCGTCTTGGCATCGGACAGCAACTGGTCGACCTGGGCGTTGGAATACTTGGCATCGTTGTAGCCCGAGCTGGTCTGCAACAGGTCGAGGAAGGTCGACGCCTCGTTGTAATCACCACACCAGGCGCCGCGGGCCAGTTCGAAATCGCCGTTGTTGCGGGCCTCGAGGAAGGTCTGCCATTCCATGTTGGCCAACGTGGTTTCCACACCGAGGGTCTGGCTCCACATCTGGCTCATGGCGACCGCGACGGAGCGGTGCGCATCCGAGGTGTTGTAGACCATCTCGAAGGACAGCGGGTTGTCCTCGCCATAGCCGGCCTCGGCCATCAGGTCCTGGGCCATTGCGTTGCGCTCTTGCTGGGTCATCGCGGCCATTTCCACGTCCGGCACATCGAAGTTCGCGGTGGCGGCGGGGGTGAAGGTATAGGCCGGGCTCTGGCCGCCGGCCAGAACGTTCTCGACGATCACGTTGCGATCAACAGCAAGGGCGAGGGCCTGGCGGACACGCTCGTCCTTGAAGGCCTCGGGGCCGTCCTCGCGCAGGTTGAAGGTATAGTAGTAGTTGCACAGCCGCGGGAAGCTGATCGCCTCTTCGGGGTGCTCTTCCTTGAGGCGCGGGAACTGCCCGGCGGGCACTTCGGTGCGGTCGAGCTCACCGGCCAGGAACCGGGTCAGGGCCTGGTTCTCGTCGTTGATGACAAGGGCCGTCACGCGCTCCACGATGGTGTTCTCGGCATCCCAGTACATGTCGTTCTTGACGCGCACCGACCGTTCCTGCGGCACGTGCTCTTCCAGCACATAGGCACCGTTGGACACGATGTTCTCGGGGCGGGTCCACTGGTCGCCATGTTCCTCGACCACCGATTGCGGCACCGGGAAGGTGGTCGCATGGGTCAGCATCTGCGGGAAGTACGGCAGCGGCTCTTTCAGGCGCACTTCGAGGGTATAGTCGTCGACCGCGGTCACGCCCAGGTCTTCGAGCGGCGCGTCGCCGGAGATGACCTCGTCGACGTTTTCCAGCGACATCAGGCTCATGTACCAGGCATAGGGCGAGGCCAGTTCGGGGCTGGCCGCGCGGCGCCAGGCATAGACGAAGTCACCGGCGGTCACCGGGTCGCCATTGGACCACTTGGCATCTTCGCGCAGGGTGAAGGTATAGGTCAGGCCATCTTCGGAAACCTCGTGCGACAGGGCCACACCGGGCTCCAGCGTGGCGCCGGACTTGCTGTCATTGTAGAGACCTTCGAAGAGGTCGCGCACGACCTCGGAACCGGTCACGTCCTCGACGATGCCGGGATCGAGCGAGGAATGCTCGTCCAGAACGCGATAGGTGAATTCCTGGGTTTCGGCCAGGGCTTCGCCGTTGGGGCCGGTCATGGCGTGGTTGTCGGCGAACGCCGCCCCCGAAAGCGCCAGCACCGAGGCCGCCGTGGTGGCCAGAAGTCTGCTGTGGAATGTCATGGTGTAACTCCCTTATTTCGGCTCGTCCGGGGCATGGTCCCGCTTCGAGCACTCATTGCGGACCCCCCGTCTGCGCAGGGGAATGGACGGAGTGTTCTGGGAGTCGCGGGTAAACGCAAGGGTTGAGACGAACAAAATTCCACGCGCAAAGGTTTGACCTGACGTAAGAATTCCCGCATTCCGCCGAAAAAACAGGCGGAAAATCGCCGGTTCTGCCTAGCTCAGGTAATCAAGCCACGGCGCCTGTTCGGCGATCATGTGATCGACGAGGTCGGGGATTCCCCTGGAAACCGTGACGACCGGATCGACCAGAAGCGCCTGAATCGCCAGGTCCCTGCTGCCCCGCAGCACCGCCTCGGCCGTCATGTTGTGAACCCCGACCTGGTTGGTCAGCAGGCCGCGAATGCCCGCTGGCACATCCACGGCGATTCCGCGCACCCCATCGGAGCCGACTTGCGCCGGAACCTCGACCGCGATCCAGTCCGGCAGGTCGGCGATCAAGCCGGCATTGGGAATATTCACTGCAGCCTCTTCATAGGTCTCGCCCGTGATCAGCCCCTCTATGATCGGCACGACCCGTTCGTGCAGAACCGGCTCGATTTTCGGCGTCACGTTGCCCAGATAAGTGCGATAATAGGTGTAGAAGTCGAGAACCCCCCGGTGGTCGGCACAGTCATGCGCCCACTGGATGTATTCCCCGAAATGGCTGTCATAGGTGATCGGCAGGGCGCCGAAGCGATCAAGGATCAGCTTGAAGAGCCAACGGTCGGACCAGGGGCGCACCTCGGTCACATGGGACAGGTCGATCTCCATCCAGCCTTCGGTATCGACGGCCTTGCCCGTGCGGCGGCTGGCATTGAGGACCTCGGAATAGCCCGGCTGGTTGCCGAAATGCGCCTCGGCCCAGGCGATCACGTCCGGGTAGGCGTCCTTGCCGCTGGCCAGATAGGTGCAATCGGTCAGGACTGAGAAATGGTTCAACCCGCCTGCCCGGTAGTGGATGTTCTCGCGCGGCTGATCCAGCAGCGGAGGCAGGTTGCGTTCAAGGCTGGCGATCTCGTGGCACATGCCGATGAACTTGATACCGGGGTAGGCGCGATGAACCGTCGTGGTGATCCGGCTCATGGGATTGGAATAGTTGAAGATCGTGGCGCCGGGCGCGTGCTCCATGACCTTGCCGCAAATCTCCAGGATCGGCGGGATGATCCGCAGGGAATGGAACAGACCGCCCGGGCCGCCGTTTTCACCGTAGACTTGGGGGATGCCGTATTGCTGCGGGATCTTCCAGTCCATGTCCCAGAGGGCGAAACGGTCACCGACCTCGATGGAAATCACCACGAAATCGGCCCCCTGCAAGGCCCGGGACAGGTCGCCCTCGACCAGCACGGACTGGCGCAGGTCGTTCTCGGCCATGTAGGACAGCGCCATCGCCTCGGTGCGCTTGGCGGCGGCGTCGTTGATATCGTTCAGGATGATCTCGGCCTCGGTCAGATGGGCCGACTGAAAGATGTCGCCCAGCATGCCGGCTCCGAATTGCAGGCTTCCAGCGCCGACGAGAACGATCCGGGTCATGTGACATACCTTTCTTGCACCCCGCCACCCAAGCGGGGGGTCCGACGGTTTCGATGAAAGAGGGCCCTAGCGGTGATAGAGCGATTTGCCGTTGTGGAAGACCTGCACTCTCGCCGGGTCGGCCGTCAGGCGCACGTTCTGACCACGCACATCGGCATGAATGCCTGGCAGTTTGGCGATGACCGGCTCGGCATCGCCCTCGGGTACGAAGTAGAGAAGCGTCACCTCGCCCAGCGCCTCGGTGATGTTCACCTTGCCCTCGTAGATGTAGTCGTCCTCGGTCTCGATGAAATCCTCGGGCCGGACGCCGACATTGACCTTCAGTCCCTTGTCCGCGTCCTGCGTGGGCACGTCCGAAACCGCCGTGCCGCCACCGGCCAACTTGACTGTGGTCTGCTCGCCGGTGCCGGTGATCTCGCCCGGCAAAAGGTTCATCGAGGGCGAGCCGATGAATTGCGCGACGAACTCGTTCTCGGGGCGTTCATACAGCTCCAGCGGCGATCCGACCTGCGCGATACCCTTGTTGGCCAAAACCACGATGCGGCTGGCCAGGGTCATGGCCTCGACCTGGTCGTGGGTCACGTAGATCATCGTCGAATCGGGCATCGATTCCTTGAGCTGCGCGATCTCGATCCGGGTGGCGACCCGCAGCGCGGCGTCGAGGTTCGAAAGCGGTTCATCGAACAGGTAGACCTTGGGGTCGCGCACGATGGACCGGCCGATGGCGACACGCTGGCGCTGGCCCCCGGACAGGGCCTTGGGAAGGCGATCCAGGTAGGGTTCCAGCTGCAGGATCTTGGCGGCCTTGTCGACGGCGGCGTCGATCTCTTCGGGCGTCTTCTTCGCCAATTTCAGAGCGAAAGCCATGTTGTCGCGCACGGTCATGTGCGGATAAAGCGCGTAGGACTGGAACACCATTGCGATGCCCCGCTGGGCCGGGGGCACATCGTTGACCACCTGGCCGTCGATTTCCAGCGTCCCGCCGGTGATTTGTTCCAGGCCCGCGATCATCCGCAAGAGCGTGGACTTGCCGCAGCCCGACGGGCCGACGAAGACGATCAATTCGCCCTTCTTGATGTCGAGATTGATGTCCTTGAGCACCTCGACGGTGCCGCCATAGGTCTTTTCGACGTTCTCCAGCTTCAGGTCCGCCATCTGGCCCCTCCCCTTTTCTTTTTCTAACCGGATGCGCGGACAGCGAAACAGGGCTGCCACGGTCCGAGGTGCAGTTTGTTATCCGCCGAGACATGTGCCCCGCCCAGTTCTTCGCCGATGGGTGTCCATCTGCCCTCGGGCAGGGACATGTCCGACGGCGTGTCACTCAGGTTGAAGGCACAGAAGATCACTTCGTCGCCCAGACTGCGGGAGAAATGAACGACATCGCCCGCGACCTTGACCCCGTCATGGTCCCCCTTGGCCAGCGCCGGGTGGGCGTGGCGAAAGGCGATCGCGCGACGATAGTGATGGATCAGCGCGCCGGGGTCCTCCTCCTGGACGGTGACGGCGCGGTGAACGTGTTCATGACTGACCGGCAGCCAGGTCTGGGGCGATGTGGAGAACCCGGCATGCAGGTTCGACGCTTCCCAGGCCATTGGCGTCCGGCAGCCATCGCGGCCCTTGAACTCGGGCCAGAACTCGATGCCATAGGGGTCCTGCAGGTCCTCGAAGGCGACATCAGCCTCCGGCAGGCCAAGCTCTTCGCCCTGGTAGAGGCAAACGGACCCGCGCAGGCACATGATCAGCGAGGTGAAGGCGCGCTGCGCCGCCGGTGTCAGGTTCCAGCGGGTCGCGTGGCGCACTACGTCGTGATTGGAAAAGGCCCAGCAGGCCCAGCCGTCGGTCGCCACTTCGTCGACGCGGCCCATGACCTCGGCGAAGCGTTGGGGCGTGGGCAGGTCCTTGGCCAGGAACTCGAAGGCATAGCACATCTGCATCAGGTCGTTGCCGGCCGTGTATTCGCCCAGGATCTCGAGGCCGCGTTGGGCATCGCCCACCTCGCCCACGGCGGCGGCGTTGAACGGGGTCATGACCCGGCGCAACTTGCGCAGGAAGTCCAGGTTTTCCGGCTGGTTCTTGGAATACAGGTGTTCCTGGTGGTTGTAGGGGTTCACACTGGGCGCGATGTTGGCGTTGCGCTGTTCCACCGGCAGGGGCGGGTTGTCGCGCAGCTGGGCGTCGTGGACATAGAAGTTGATCGTGTCCAGCCGGAACCCGTCCACCCCCCGGTGCAGCCAGAACCGCGCCACGTCCAGCAGCGCGTCCTGCACGTCCGATTCGTGGAAATTCAGGTCGGGCTGCGAGGTCAGAAAGTTGTGCAGGTAGTATTGCTCACGGCGCGGATCCCACTGCCAGGCCGATCCACCAAAGATCGACAGCCAGTTGTTGGGCGGTGTGCCATCGGGCCTGGGGTCGGCCCAGACATACCAATTGGCCTTGTCGTTGTCGCGGCTGGCACGGCTTTCGGTGAACCAGGGATGCTGGTCACTGGTATGGCTCAGCACGAGGTCGATCATCACCTTCAGGCCCAAGCCGTGCGCGGTTTCCACCACGGCATCGAAATCGGCCAGGGTGCCGAACATCGGGTCAACGTCGCAATAGTCGCTGACGTCATACCCGAAATCCTTCATCGGCGAGGTACAGAAGGGCGAAATCCAGATCGCATCGACCCCGAGCGAGGCGATGTAGGGCAGCCGCTGGACGATGCCGGACAGGTCGCCGATACCATCGCCATTGCTGTCCTGGAAGCTGCGCGGGTAGATCTGATAGATCACCGCGCCACGCCACCAATCCTTTTCCTTATCCAGCACCTTTTCGGGCACCAACGCCTCCAGTTTCGTCATCTCGGTCTTGTCTTTCCTTTTTGAGGGCCGCGTCTACTTGACCGAACCGGCCAGCATGCCGCGCACCAGGTATTTCTGCATCGCGAAGAACACCACCAGCGGCACCGCAATCGACACGAAGGCCGCCGTCGCGAGGATTTCCCAATTGCCGCCGCGCGTGCCCAGAAGCTCGACGATCTGGTTTGTCATCACGGTGGTTTCACCGGTCGCGTCGATCAGGAACACCTTGGCCACCAGCAGGTCGTTCCAGGTCCAAAGGAACTGGAAGATCGCGAAGGAGGCCAGCGCCGGGAAGCTGAGCGGCAGGATGATCCTGGTGAAGATCTGGAATTCCGTCGCCCCGTCCACACGGGCGTTCTCGATGATGTCACGCGGCAGACCAACCATGTAATTGCGCAAAAGGTAGATCGCCAATGGCAACCCGAAGCCGGTATGCGCCAGCCAGACGCCTAGATAGCCCTTGCCGATGCCGATCCCGAGATGCAGCCGCAAGAGCGGGATAAGCGCCAATTGCAGCGGCACGACCAACAGACCCACAACCATGGCGATCAGCAAAGCCCGACCGGGGAAGTCCATCCAGGCCAGTGCATAGGCTGCGAAGGCTGCCACGACGATCGGAATGATCGTGGCCGGAATGGTCACGGTCAGGGTGTTAAAGAAGGCCTTGGTCATGCTGTCGGTTCTGTCACCGGACAGAAGAACCTGTTCGTAATTGTCCATGGTGAATTCCGGTGGGGCCTCGGCGGTCACGAAGATCCGCTGGCCACGGCCCGAGATCTGGTCGTCGGTGCCGCGCCATTCATAGGCACCGTCTGCGTTGACCGTCATGGTTTCGCCATCGCCCAGGTCGGCGGTCTCTCCGGCGACATAGGCATCGATGTCGCGCGAAGACGTGCCCCAGACGCTGATCGTCTTTTCAGACCCGTCCGGGAAGAGATTGCCGCTGACCACGAACATGTCGCCATCGGGCACACGGTTCTCGCCGGGGTCGGCGGCGCGCAGAACCTCGTTCTGCTCGGCCGCCGAAAGCGACGCCCACCAGCCCGAGGAATTGATCTGATCCACCGTCCGGAAGGACGATACGAACAGCCCGACAGTCGGGAAGATCCAAAGCAGCACCAGCGCCAGCGTGGCAAGATGTACCGCCCATGTCAGGCTCGACTTGGTTCCAGCGATATTGTCCATCAGCGCATCTCCTTGCGGGCGTTGTAGACGTTCCAGACCAGGATCGGGCTGACCAGAAGCATGATGATGATGGCACTGGCCGATCCGACACCCCAGTCATTGGACCGGAACAGCTTGTCGAACATGTAGTTGGCCAAAACCTGGGTTTCCCACTGGCCGTTGGTCATGGCAAAGACGATGTCGAAGATCTTGAGCACGACCAGCGTGATCGTCGTCCAGACCACCACGATGGTCCCCATGATCTGCGGCACCTTGATCTGGAAGAAGACCTCGAACGGGTTGGCGCCATCGACGATGGCGGCCTCGACGGTTTCCTCGGGGATACCGCGCAGGGCGGCCGACAGGATCACCATGGCGAAGCCGGTCTGAATCCAGATCAGCACGACCATCAGGAAGAAGTTGTTATAAAACGGAATGGTCAGCCATTGCTGCGGCTCGCCATAGGGCAGTTGCGCGCCGAACAGCTGAACGATCTGCCACAGCGAGGTCACGACCAGGTAGGCCGCACCGGCCGCACCGCCGAGGCGCATAACGGTCCCGAAGGTGCTGTGGGACGAACCCTTGCCCAGGAACGGTTTCAGTAGAATGTAGCCGACATAGGCCACGATCCCGGCGAACCCGAGCACCATGATCGCCGGCAGTAGCTTGAGCACCAGGAAACTCCCGGCACCGCCCTCGAATTGCAGCCAGACGGCATTCAGCACACCGATCTGCGCCTGGTCGGCCGGGCGGGCGACATAGATCAGCCGGAAGATGACCGAGGCGCCGACAAAGGAAATCGCCATGGGCATGAAGATGATGGACTTGGCCACCGCACCCCACTTGATGCGGTCGGTCAGCTGTGCAGCCAGAAGGCCGAACGCGGTCGAGGCGGCAGGCACAACCACAAGCCACAGCATGTTGTTGCGCATGGCTTCCCAAAACTTGGTCTCGGTGAACATCTGCTGGTAATTCGCGAAGCCCACGAAGGCGCCGCCCTGGTCACGATCGGTCAGCGAAAGGCGCAGGGTTTCGACAACGGGGTAGGCAAGATAAAGGCCCAGCGCGAAGATCGCGGGGAACAGGAAAAGCCAGGGGCGCACCATGTTCGCCCGGTTGATGTTCTGCCCCGCTTTCGGCCCCTTGGCCGGAAAGATGACCTTGTCGATCAGCTGATTGGATAAATAGAAGTATCCCAGGCAGCCGCCGACCCCGATCAGGATCGTGATGAGTCCCTGTAGTGCTGGTGACATGTGCCCCTCCCTGACACGCCTTGCGCGGCGTCGCGGTTCTTGGGGGCAGCCCGGCGCGGGTCCGGACTGCCCAATATTTCAGGTGTGACGACCCGTGCTTACTTCAGCGAGTCCCAGCTGTCCTGGATTTCCGAGGCCACGGCTTCGGCATCCGCGCCACCGGCGTAGTCCACCATCCCGGTCCAGAAGGACCCGGCACCGACACCGCCCGGCATCAGGTCGGAGGCGTCGAAACGGAAGGTGGTCGCACCCAGCAGGATCTCGTTCATCTTGGCCAGGGTCGGATCACCGAAGGCCGAGGAGTCGACGCCGGTATGGGGTGTCAGGAAGCCGCCGAGGCCCATCCAGATCTCGTGCGCTTCAGGGGTCTGAAGGAACTCGATCAGATCGTGGGCGGCTTCATTCTCGTTGGTGATGGCCCAGAGAGTCCCCGCACCCAGAACCGGGGTGCCAAGGTCAGCCTCTTCGTAGGCGGGGAAGTAGAAGAAGTCGGCGTCAAGCCCGACTTCGGTGCCCTCGGGGAAGAAGGCCGGGATGAAGGACGCCTGGCGGTGCATGTAGCACTGCGGCGGCGCGTCGAACAGGCCCTTGGGGCTGTCGCGGAAGTCGGTCGAGGCAACGGCCCCGGCCCCGCCGGCGACATAGTCGTCGTTGCGGGCGAAGTAGCCGAATTCCTCGATCGCGTTCACGACCGGTTCGGAATCGAAGGGAATCTCGTTGGCGACCCACTCATCGTAAACGGACGGATCCTGCGTGCGCAGCATCATGTCCTCGACCCAGTCGGTGGCCGGCCAGCCGGTCGCACCCCCGGACCCCAGGCCGATGCACCACGGGGTTTCCCCGTCGGCGACCATCTGGTCGGTGAGCGCCTTCAGCTCTTCCATGGTCTCGGGGATCTCGTAGCCGGCATCCTCGAAGTTCTCGGGGACATACCAGACCAGGGACTTCACATCGACCTTGTAGAAGTAGCCATAGAGCTCTTCCTCGCCGTTCTCGTTGGCATAGGTGCCGAGGTCGACCCAGGACTGGCCGGCGGCATAGTTTTCACGGATCCAGTCGCCCGTGCCATCCTCGAGCGGGGTCAGGAAGCCACGGCTGGCCATGTCGGCGGCAAGGCCGGGCTGCGGGAACACGGCGATGTTCGGGGCCGAACCGGCCTCGGCATCGACGAGGATCTGCTGTTCGAAGCTGTCCGAACCGACATAGCTGACATCGTGGCCGGTTTGCTCGGCAAAGGCGTTCAGCACGGCTTCGACATTTTCTTGGTCCGGCCCGAGCCAGGGACCGAACACGGTCAGTTCTTCAGCCGACGCCATACCGGCGGTCAGGGCGACAGCTGCTGCACCGGTGAGCAGGGTCTTTTTCATGAGTATCCTCCCAATTGCGCGCCTCGCGCGCATAACTGCAGTCTCTAACACGCGCCGAGGCGGTTCGACGACTCGCCCCAAAGCGCTTTGAGTTCCATAGCCATGAAGCAAAGACTGCACCCTGTCAACGCTGCAGTCGCAGCATGGAAAATTCTGCAATTGCGCGGTATCCTTCGGTTTTTCATTGATTTTTAGCACGGCCCGCGAAAAGATGTACGACAGCCTGTCATCTCAAAGCGTTTTCAAATCTGCCTCATGAACCTCAAGGAACTCTCTGCCAAGCTGAACCTCTCGCAGACCACTGTGAGCCGGGCGCTGAATGGCTATCCCGAGGTCAAGGAGGAAACCCGCAGGCGCGTTCTGGATGCGGCGGAACGCTACAATTACCTGCCAAATGCACGCGCCAAGGGGCTGGCCACAGGGCGATCGCATGCGATCGGCCATGTCATCCCGATCTCGTCCAAGCATGAAATGGTGAACCCGATCTTCGGTGATTTCATCGCCGGCGCCGGTGAGACCTATTCGAAATGCGGCTACGAGATGCTGATTTCGGTGGTCGAGGACGACCAGGCCGAAGAGGCCTATCGGTCGCTCAAGCGGCGCGCGGTGGTGGATGGCGTGATCGTGCACGGCCCCCGCAAGGACGATCCACGCATTCCCCTGCTGCAGGATCTCGACCTGCCCTTTGTCGTGCATGGCCGCGCCTCGGGGCTGGCACTGGATTATTCCTGGCTCGACGTGAACAACCGCCGGTCCTTTCAGCGCGCCACCGAGTTTCTGCTGGACCTGGGGCATCGCCGCATCGCATTGCTCAACGGGCTGGAGGCAATGGATTTCGCGTCCCGGCGGCGGGCCGGCTATGAACGTGCTTTGGCCGATCGCGGCATCAACCCCGACCCCGGCCTTGAAATCAGCGGCGAGATGACCGAGGCGATGGGATATCGTGGCGCGCTCGACTTGCTGGACCGCGCCATGCCGCCCACCGCGTTCCTGGTTTCCTCGATGATCAGCGCCCTGGGCGTGCGCCGCGCCCTGGAAGACCGCGGCTTGCGGATGGGCGCCGATGTCTCGGTCATTACCCATGACGACGCGCTGTCGTATTTCACGACCGGTGCGGACGTGCCGCTTTTCACCTCGACGCGGTCCTCGGTTCGCGATGCGGGTCGACAAGTGGCGCAAATGCTGATCGACGGGATCAACACCCCCGATGCGCCGCCCCAGCAGGTTTTGCTGGAAGCCGAATTGATGGTGGGCCGCTCGACCGGACCCGCCCCGACCGATTGAGGACCACCATGGATTTCAAACGTTCCGATTTTCCCGAGGATTTCCTGTTCGGGGCCGCGACCGCCGCCTACCAGATCGAGGGATCGGCCCATGGCGGTGCGGGCCCGTGCCACTGGGACAGTTTCGCGCAGGTGCCGGACAACGTCATCGGCGCCGAGGATGGCAGCCGCGCCTGCGATCATTACCTGCACTGGCAAAGTGACCTCGACCTGCTGCGCGATGCGGGCATGGATGCCTATCGTTTCTCGACCTCCTGGGCGCGGGTGCTGCCAGAAGGACGCGGCAAGGCGAACCCCGAGGGTCTGGATTTCTATGACCGGCTGGTAGACGGGATGCTGGAACGTGGGCTGAAACCGTTCCAAACGCTCTATCATTGGGAAATGCCCTCGGCCCTGGCCGACCTCGGGGGGTGGACCAACCCGGACGTGCACAAATGGTTCGCCGATTTCGTCCAGGTCATAAACCGCAGGATCGGCGACCGCGTTCATGCCACAGCGACGATCAACGAACCCTGGTGCGTGGCGTTCCTGTCGCATTTCCTGGGCCACCACGCGCCGGGGCTGCGTGACATCCGCGCCACTGCCCGGGCGATGCACCATGTGCTCAAGGCGCACGGGGCCGCCATGGAGGTTCTGCGCGCCGAGGGGCAGGAGAACTGCGGCATCGTGCTGAATTTCGAAGCGACCGGCCCGGTGGACGACGCCCCAGAAAACATTGCGGCCGCCACGCGGCAGGACGCGATCTTCAATCGCTGGTTCATCGAGGCGATCACGAATGGGCGCTATCCCGACGAAGCGATGGAAGGTTTCGCCCCCCATATGCCGCCAGGCTGGCAGGACGACATGGCGCTGATCGCGCAGCCGATCGACTGGCTTGGCGTCAACTACTACACGCGCGGGCTGCTTCGCGCGGCGCCGGACATGGCTTGGCCCGCGATGAAGCCTGTGGAGGGCCCGCTTCCCAAGACACAGATGGGGTGGGAGATTTACCCCCAGGGCCTGCGTGATACGCTGGTCCGTCTGGCGCGCGACTATGTGGGCGATCTGCCGATCTACGTGACCGAGAACGGCATGGCCTGGGACGATCACGTGGAAAACGGCGCGGTGCATGACCCGGCGCGGATCAGCTTCGTGTCCGACCACGTGCGCGCGATCGGCGAGGCCACCCGAGAGGGCGCGAACATGAAGGGGTTCTTCTACTGGTCGCTTTTGGACAATTACGAATGGGCCTTCGGCTATGAAAAGCGGTTCGGCATGGTGCACGTGGACTACGTTACCATGACGCGGACACCGAAGGCGTCTTACAGGGAATACGCCCGCGCCCTGAGGCGCTAGCGCACCTCCTGCCGCTGGGTGCCCAGACCCTCGACCGTCAATTCCATCAAGTCGCCGGGCCGCAGGAAGCGTTGCGGACGCTGGCCCATGCCAACGCCGGAGGGCGTTCCGGTGGCTATGATGTCGCCCGGTTGCAGGATCATGAACTGGCTCAGGTGGCTGATGATCTCGGCCACCGGGAAAATCATGTCGGCGGTGGTCGAATCCTGCATGACCTCGCCGTTCAGAGTCAGGCTCAGCCCCAGGGCCTGCGGGTCGGGCACCTCGTCGGCGGAGACGAGCCACGGCCCGACCGGGCCGAATGTCGGGACTGACTTGCCCTTGATCCACTGGCCGCCCCTGTCCATCTGGAAGCTGCGTTCGGAGACGTCGTTGACGACGCAATAGCCCGCGACATGGGACAGCGCGTCGGCCGCGCCGACATAGGACGCCTCGCGGCCGATCACGACCCCCAGTTCCACCTCCCAATCCGTTTTCTGGCTTCCCCGGGGGATGATCACCGGATCGTCGGGCCCCGACAGCGCCGAGCTGGCCTTGGAAAACAGGATCGGCTCCGTCGGTGCGTCCAGCCCAGCCTCGGCGGCGTGACGCGCATAGTTCAACCCGATGCAGAAGAAATTCGGCACCTGCGCCAGGCAGGCGCCGATGCGGCCGGGTTGCGCGACCACTGGCAAGGCCTCGGGGTCGATCGCGGCAAGCTCGGCCAGCGCCTCATTCGACACGGTTGGTCCGGCGAAATCCGCGACGACGCCGCTCAGATCGCGCACCCGCCCTTCACCGTCCAATAGGCCGGGGCGTTCCGCACCCAAGTCTCCGAAACGCAGGAATTTCATCGCTTTCTCCTTCAACCGCGACCGATCCGGGGCCCCTGCATCAAGTCGTAGCCGCGCGGGCAGGCAGATTCAAACCCCAAGGCCGGGTCACGGTCGCCGCCCCTTTGACAAGGTTGCCCATGCCGCCTTGACCTGCGTGCGACGTATCTCTGCGATAGAATGGGGCTAATCGCGCCCAAGCCGGCCGGCCGCCAGCGCGCTCAGCGCCACCATGGCCGAGGCCGTGCCCAGCATCAGCGGCAGTCCCCCAAGCTGGTAGGTCAGCCCCGACAGCACCGTGCCCAGCAGCCGCCCGCCCGCATTCGCCATGTAGTAGAAACCCACATCCATCGTGACACGCTCTGCCTTGGTGAAGGCCAGGATCAGGTAGGAATGCAGCGCGGAATTGATCGCGAACAGACCGCCGAACAGCAACAGGCCACCGACCAAAGTGGCCGTGAGCCAGGTTTGCGGCTGGTCGGCGGCCAAGGCCGCGCCGGTCAGGATCGCGGGCACGACCAGCAGCGCCAATGCCCAGCCGCGCGCCGCGCGGACAAGGTCGGCCTCGGGTCGCCTGGCAGCCCGCAACAGGCGCGGCGCGTAGGCTTGGACGGCCCCGTAAAGGATGATCCAGATCGCCATGAACGTGCCGATCATGAAGAACGCCGCCCGGTTCCCCTCCTCGGTTCCGTCCGAAAGCACGGCATAGAAATAGATCGGGATACCCACCACGAACCACACGTCCCGCGCCCCGAACAGGAAGACGCGCGCCGCCGAGAGCCAGTTGACGTTGGCGGACTTGGAGAAAACCTCGGAGAATTTCGCACCCTTGCGCCCCTTGGGCAGGCCCGGCGGCATGGCGATCAGGACCGCCACCAGGATCACCGCCAGCACCGCCGCCATAGCCAGCACCGCCCAGACGAAGCCCAAGGTGCCCAGAAGCGCGGCCCCCAGCAAAAAGCCCAGCCCCTTCACCGCGTTCTTGGACCCGGTCAGAAGGGCGACCCAACGGAACAAGCCGCCATCCTCTGAGGGCGCCAGAAACTTTACCGCCGACTTCGAAGACATCTTGGCCAGGTCCTTGGCCACGCCCGAGGCCCCTTGCACCAGCATGACATAGGCCACCGACGCGCCGACTGCCCAACCGGGATCGAGCTGCGCCAGGGCGATCAGCGCCAGCACCTGCAAGCCAAGCCCGACATAAAGCGTGCTGGTCAGCCCGAACCGCGCGGCGATCCACCCGGCGGCAAGGTTCGTGACCATCCCCGCGATCTCGTAGAGCACGAACAGATAGGCCAGCTGCACCGGCGAAAAGCCCAGCGTGTGAAAATGCAGCAGCACCAGCATCCGCAAGGCGCCATCGGTCAGCATGAAGGCCCAGTAGGCCGCGGTGACAGCGATGTAGGCGGACAATCCCTCGGGGCGTTCGGTGGCGGCGGTCAAAGGGAGGCCCCCACCATACGCGCCACATCCACCAGGCGATGGGCGTAGCCCATTTCGTTATCATACCAAGCATAGACCTTCACTTGTGTGCCGTTCACCACCATTGTCGACGGTGCATCCACGATGCTGGAGCGCGTGTCATTGGTGTAGTCGGTCGACACAAGGGGGCGGGTCTCGTAGCCCAGGATGCCCGCCAGTTCACCTTCGGCGGCCTCCTTGAACAGGGCGTTGACCTCTTCGGCGCTGGTGTCCCGTTCCACTTCGAAGACACAATCGGTCAGCGAGGCATTGAGCAGCGGCACCCGCACCGCATGGCCGTTCAATCGCCCCTTCAGTTCGGGATAGATCAAGGTGATCGCCGTGGCGCTGCCCGTCGTCGTGGGGATCAGTGAATTGAGCGCCGAGCGCGCCCGGCGCAGGTCCTTGGCGGGGCGGTCGACGATGGTCTGCGTGTTGGTCACGTCGTGGATAGTGGTCATGGAGCCGTGGCGGATGCCCAGGTTTTCGTGGATCACCTTGACGGCCGGCGCGAGGCAGTTGGTGGTGCAGGACGCCGCAGTGATGATCCGATGTTCGCCGGGATCATAGCTGGCGTCATTGACCCCCATCACGATGTTTGCGGTCCGCCCGTCCTTGACCGGTGCCGACACCACCACCTTTTTCACACCGGCGTCGAAATAGGGGGCCAGCGCGGCCTCGGATTTGAACACGCCGGTGCAGTCGATCACCACGTCCACCCCGTCCAGCGGCAAATCAGACAGGTTCCGGGTGCCTATGAAGGGCAGCTTGGTGCCATCGATGGTCACGCTGTCCGCATCATGCGCGAACTCGGCATTCCAGCGGCCATGCACCGTATCGAATTCGAGCAGGTGGGCGTGCATTTCGGGATCGCCCACCGCGTCGTTGATCCAGGCGATTTCCATCCCTTGGTCCAGCAGCGGTTTCAGGGCAAGTTTGCCGATCCGGCCGAGGCCGTTGAGCGCGTAGACTGTCATGCGTCGTCCTTCGTCTGGCCAATTTCGTCCACGGCCTGTTGCAAGGACATGCGGTCCAATTCATCCAGGGGCAGCGCGGTGAAGGCCGCGATACGCCGATAGAGCGCGCCATAGGTGTTCTGGAACGCCAGGCTTTTCTGGGCATCGGTGCCCTCGACCTTGACCGGATCGAGCAGACCCCAGTGGGCGCTGACGGGCTGGCCGCCCCAGGCCGGGCAGTCTTCGTTGGCGGCCTGGTTACAGACCGTGAAGACGAAATCGAACCTCGGCGCATCTTCGGCCTGGAATTCGCTCATGTGCTTGGCGCGCAGCATCCCCGTGTCGTGGCCTTTCTGTTCCAGAACCTCGACCGCGAAGGGGTTGAGCTCGGATTTCGGCGTGGTGCCGGCCGAATAGGCCTCGAACCGATCCTTGGCCATGTGTCGCAAGATGGATTCGGCAAAGATCGAGCGGGCCGAATTGCCGGTGCACAGAAAGAGCACCCTGTATTTCCGGTCGGTATCCTGGGACATGTCGAAACTCCGTTGGGTATTGGTCAGGCAAAGGTCGACCCGGCCCCGACAACAATCGAGAAACAGGTCGTCGAAAAGGGTCTGCGCCACGTCCATCTCGACCGTGTAGCGCAACGAGGTCCCGTCACGCTGCTGGCTGATCAGCCCGGTTCGGGACAGGGCGGCAAGATAGGCAGAGGTGGTGCTAGGCTTGGCGTCGATCGCCTGCGCGATTTCCTGCGCCGGCACCCGGTCAGGGTAGCGGCGCATGAGCAACCCGTAGATGGCCAACCGTTGCGGATGGCCGAGGGTGGCGAGTCGGGCGGGGCTTTCTATTTCCATATTTCATGGATATTCGAAATATTGCAGAGGGAAAGTGAAACTTTCGTAACACGAAAAGGCCCGCCACGCTTGCGCGGGGCGGGCCCTTGTCACACTGGCCTCCCGGCCCGCGTCAGGCGGCCTTGGCCAGCGACGTGGGCGCGTCTTCGATCAGTGCGCTGTGCAGTGCCTTTATGACGCTGTCGCGACTGTCGCGGTCGACGATGTATTGCACATCCACGCTGCGGGGGCCTTGTGTGGCGCCAATGGCCTCGTGCCCCGCCCCCGCGATGGCCTGCAAGCCGCGCGTCAGAACGGACAGGCCGCGCAAGTCGCGCCCGATGGCGGACACCACCGAAACGGTGCGCGTCGTAATCTCAGCGCTCGGATACTGGGCCGCGATATCCTTTTCCACGCGCCGCATCGTCTTGAGCGACGTGTCCAGGTAATGCGTGATGGTGTTGGCGTTCGACACCTTGGAGACGATGCGCACGCCATGTCGGCGCAGAGCGTCCAGAATTGTCGCGTCATAGCCTTTCACGCCGACCATGTCCTGTTCGAAGACTTCCAGCGTCACGATATCGAGGCCGGTAACGATCTCGACCGCAGCCGTTTCGGCCGGCTGGTCATCGATCAACGTGCCGGGATCGCCCGGTTCGAACGCGTTGGTCACGCGCAGCGGGATTTCCGCCTGGCGCAGAACCTTGGCCGCCTTCGGGTGGATCGCCTCCATCCCCATGTTCGAGAGCTGATCGGCCACGTCGTAATTGGTCCGGCCCAGCTTGCGCACCGCGCCTTCGCCCACCAGCTTGGGGTCGCAGGAGGACAGGTGGAATTCCTTGTGAATGATCGCCTCGCGCGCGCCGGTCAGCGCCGCCAGACGCGAGAATGTCACCTCGGAATAGCCCCTGTCGAATTCGCGCATCAGCCCCTCGGCGCATTGCGCGTAGCCGGTCACGATGGGCATCTCGGTTTCGGGATCGACGCCGTCCATCGCCGCCTTGATCCGCTCTTCAAGGCATACACCCCCCTCGTCACGCCAGCCGGACAGGTCGACGCAGCGGGCATTCACGCCCGCACGTTGCAGCATGAGCGTGGTGACGAAGGCGGCATGGGATTCCCCGAGCCCCGACAGCAATTCACGGATCTGCAACATGTGTTCAGACAGGCGAAAATGGCCGTAAGAACACAGGCGCTGCAGGTCGATCAGGCAATTGCGCGCGCCGTCGATCCGGTCGCGCACGAAGTCGTCAGCCTGGTCGATATCGGCGGGGTTGTCCAGAACCGCCTTGTGCGCCGTGATCATCGCATCGGCCACACGGGTCAGGCCATCATGCCAGCCATGGCCGGTATCGGACTGGGCGAACTGGGCATAGACGCCCTGCTCGCCGGTTTTCTTGTGCTCCAGCAACAGGTTGGTGATCCCGCCAAAGGCCGAAACGACGAAGACGCGGCCGTATAGGTCAGCCTTGGGCCGGTCGCCTATGAACAGCGCGTCGCGCAGTTCATTGACGCGGGACATGGACGTTCCGCCGATCTTTTCCACTGTATGGGCCATATTAGCCCTCCTCGGGCGCCGCGTAGGATCCGTCTTCGCGGTGCACTTCCTTGCCGGTGACCGGCGGGTTGAAGCAACAGGCCATGATCAGTTCGTCATGCGCCTTCAGGGTGTGCTTGTCGTGCTTGTCCAGCGCATACATCACGCCAGGGCGGATCGGGTAGGTCGTACCGGTGGCCAGATCGGTGATCTCGCCGGTACCCTGCATGCAATAGACGCTCTCGAAGTGGTTCTTGTAATGGAACGTGTGTTCCGACCCGGCCTCGAGAAAGGTGATATGGAACGAAAAGCCCATGTTGTCGTCGGCCAGCAGCATCCGCACGGACGACCACTTTGCATCCGACACGACCCGGTCGGGGTCATTTTTGGTGATCTCGTTGAAATCTCTGACGATCATGATCTTACTCCGCTGCGATCTTGCTGTCGGCGACGGTGTCACGGGTCGCGTCCAGAAGGATGTTGAAGCCCTTGCGGAACGTCTCCATCGATGTGGTGAGCGGGGCAAGTACCTTGACCACCTCGTCATCACTGCCGGAGGTCTCGATCACCAGGCCCTTCTCGTAGGCCCGGGCGCAGATCTGGCCGGCCAATTCGCCGCTGCCCACATCGACGCCCTGCATCAGGCCACGGCCCTTGAGCGTGGCGCCCGGGATCAATTCGGCGATCTCGTTGAGGGCCGTGGTAATCATGACGGTCTTGTGCCCCAAGTCCTGTTGGAACTTGTCATCCGACCAGAATTTGTAGATCGCCGTCTTGGCGGTGACGAAGGCATGGGTGTTGCCGCGGAACGTCCCGTTGTGCTCGGCGGGGCCAAAGACATCGTATTCGGGGCGCACCAGCACCAGCGCCAGCGGCAGGCCGAAACCCGAGATGGATTTCGCCATGGTCACGATATCCGGCATGACGCCCATTTCTTCGAAGGAAAAGAACGTGCCGGTGCGGCCACAGCCGGCCTGGATGTCGTCAATGATCAGCAGCGCGCCATGCTTCTTGGCCACATCGGCCACGCCACGCACGAAGTTTGGCGAGGCAGCATTCAGGCCACCCTCGCCCTGCACGGTTTCCAGCAGGATGGCAGCGGGCGCGTCGATACCGCCCGAGCCGTCTGACAGCATCTTGTCCAGCAGGGCCACGGAATCCACGCCCTCGGCGAACCCGTCGAAGGGCATCCGCGTGACGCCATGGGTGTCCATGGCCGCGCCGCCCCGGTGATAGCCGTTTCCGGTCGCCGCCAGCGCCCCCATAGTCACACCGTGAAAGCCGTTGGTGAAGGCGATGACGTTGGTGCGTCCGGTCGACTTGCGCGCGATCTTCATCGCCGCCTCGACGGCGTTGGCGCCGGTCGGGCCGGTGAACATGACCCGGTGGTCCATGTCGCGCGGCTCCAGGATATGGGTTTCGAGCGCATGCAGGAAATCGCCCTTGGCATCGGTATGAAGGTCCAACCCGTGGGTGATCCCGTCATGTTCGATATGCTCGATCAGCGCTGCCTTCATGTCCGGATCGTTATGTCCGTAGTTGAGCGACGAACAGCCGGCGAGGAAGTCGATGTAGGTGTTGCCGTCGCGGTCGGTCAGGGTCGATCCCTGCGCCTTGGTGAAAACCGCGGGCATGCCGCGGCAATAGGAACGCGCCTCGCTTTCTCGGCGTTCGTAGATGGAATGCGTCTTGGTCATGTCCTTGGCCATGATAGGTCCTTTCGGAGAATTCTGAAGAAGGGGCCGGGCGCGCCGATCAGGCAGCGCGGCGCAGCGGCACCGGGGCGGGCAGCTCGATCGTCACCATGTGCTCGGTGTCGTGGCGGCCCTCGAAATGCGCCTCTTTCTCGAAATGCGGCTCGTCCGACAGGCCGCCGCCGATATGGCGGGCAAAACTGCGAAACAGGCCCCAAGAGGCGTCGTTGTCCTTGGTGATCGTCGTCTTGAGGTGGGTCGCATCGGCGCAATTGTCGCGCTCGATCAGGTGGGTCAGCATCTTGCGTCCCAAGCCCAGACCGCGCGCGGTATCGCTGACAGCGACCTGCCACACAAAGAGCTCGTCCTTTTCGGGGATCATGTGGCCCGAAATCCAGCCGACAACCTCGCCGTCCAGCTCTGCGACAACGCAGGTATCGCGGAAGTGGTCAGCCTGCACGAGGTTACAATACATCGAGTTTTCGTCGAGAGGCTTGCAGGCTTTCACCAGCTCCCAGATTGCAGCCCCATCCTTCGCATCGGGTTTGCGCAGATGGGGCGTTGGCGTTCGGGGTGTAACACTGTCTTTCGGCATCGGAGGCGTCCTCTCTGTTCGTTCGATGAGCTAACTAGGGTATCGCAGCAGATAATTCAACCTTCTAACCATATATACACGTGAAAAGCCGCATATAGCGTGATTTCAGCACC
>JAAAPD010000022.1 GCA_009908505.1 Alphaproteobacteria bacterium
CTAATTTCAGACACCCGGTCCCAGACCCCATCGGCCAGGTCGCGCTGCGCGGCCTCTGCCGCCGCGCCGAAACCGGCGATGCCGACGATATTCTCGGTCCCGGCGCGGCGGCCCATTTCCTGCCCGCCGCCACGGATTTGCGCGGCAAGCTCGGTGCCCTGGCGGAGCACCAGCGCGCCGATGCCTTTCGGCCCGCCCAGCTTATGGGCCGACACGAACCCTATCGCGACCCCCAACCAGTTGAACGCGAAGGGGATTTTTCCGAAACCTTGCGTCAGGTCGCTGACCGCCAGCCCCTCGGGCAAGTCCTGCACGATGCCGGTTTCCGAATTGGCCAGTTGCAGCGTGGCGCGCGCGGGGTCAGGCACGCAAACGCGGCCCTGCGCATCGACCTGCAAAGCCCCGTCGGTCCAGGCGCGCACCGCGTCATGTTCCACCAGCGCGCCCGACAGGTCGCGCCCCGCCAGCGCGAGCGCCGCCGCCTCTGTCGCGCCAGAGGTGAACACGATATCCGCGCCTTCGGCCCCCAAGGCCTGTGCGATCTGCGCACGCGCACGCTCCACCAGCGCCCGCGCCGCGCGCCCCTCGGCATGGACAGAGGACGGGTTGCCCACAACGTCCATCGCCGCTGCCATGGCCGCGCGCGCTTCTGGCCGCAGGGGCGCGGTGGCGTTCCAATCCAGGTAGACACGCTCAGCCAAGGCGCATGTTCCGTTCATCCTTGCATAAATATTCGGCGAGGGTCGCGACCCCGCCGCGACGGGGGTCGCGCGCCCTACTCATCCACCACTTGAAACAGGTTGGGCACGGCGGGGCATGGCGTCATCGCGTTGCCGGCCACGTCCGACAGCCGCGCCTGGTGCAGGAATACGTAGACATGCGCCGACAGCCCTTCCCACAGCCGGTTGGTCAGCGATTGCGCGCGCGACCCGGTCACGGCCCCTTTCGCGCCCGCGCCCTTGTCCATGGCGCTGACGGTTTCATCCACCGCTTCCAGGATGTCCGAGACCCGGATCGCGTCGGCCGCCCGCGCCAGCCGGTAGCCGCCGCCGGGGCCCCGCACCGAGGCCACGAGCCCGGCCCGCCGAAGCTTGACGAAAAGCTGTTCCAGATAGGCCAACGACACGTTCTGGCGTTCGGCGATTTCACCCAAGGACACCAGTTGATCCGTCGGGGCCAAGGCGAGGTCCACCAACGCGATCATGGCATACCGCCCCTTGGTCGAGAGTTTCATACCGTTTGCCCCCGCGACGCGCCCATAGGCACCGCGCCTGCTATCATGTTGACCTTTGACGGACCCCGCCCTAAAGCTGCACTGTTGCCTTGGCGTTGCCAATCGCGCTCGGGCCCGGACCTTCTGTAATTTAGAATGGCTCTAAAATACCTGAATGTGAAAGTCAAGAATGTCCCTGCTCGGTCCGTCACATCCTCTCGGGCTGCGCGCTGCCCCGCCCCCGCGCGGCGGTGCCAGCTTGCTCCCTGTTTTCCCCGCATAAGGCTACCCCATGCCAGAGATCATTTTCGCCGGTCCCGAAGGCCGACTGGAAGGCCGCTTCCATCCGCAACGCAGGGTCGATGCACCCATTGCCATCGTGCTTCATCCGCACCCGCAATTCGGCGGCACGATGAACAACAAGGTCGTCTACAATTTGCACTACGCGTTCCATGAAATGGGCTTTTCGGTCCTGCGTTTCAATTTCCGGGGCGTGGGCCGCAGCCAGGGTGAATACGATCAGGGCGTGGGCGAATTGTCCGATGCCGCCGCCGCGCTGGACTACGTGCAGGCGCAAAGCCAGAACGCGCGGCATTGCTGGGTCGCGGGGTTCAGCTTCGGCGCGTGGATCGGAATGCAACTGCTGATGCGGCGCCCCGACATTACCGGCTTCGTGTCGGTCGCGCCGCCCGCGAACCTCTATGATTTCAGCTTCCTTGCCCCCTGCCCGGCCTCGGGGCTGATTATCAACGGCACCGCCGATCGCGTGGCCCCGCCGCGCGACACGCACAACCTGGTGGGCAAGCTGAAAGAACAGCGCGGCATCACCATCACGCATGAGGAAATCGAGGGCGCGGATCACTTCTTCCAGAACGAAGAGCAGCATATGCAGCCCATGCTGACCACCGTCTCCGATTACGTCACCCGCCGCCTGACCGAAGGCAGCCGGTAGGCGCCCATGCACTGGGTTTTCCTTGGTATCGCGATCCTGTTTGAAACACTGGGCACGACGCTGCTCAAGGCCAGCGACGGGATGACCCGCGCGGTGCCGGGCATTGGCGCGTTCGCGGCCTATGCGGTGTCGTTCTGGCTGTTGTCGCTGGCGCTGCGGATCATTCCCGTGGGCGTGGCCTATGCCATCTGGGCCGGGCTTGGCATTTGCCTGATCGCGGCCATCGGCTGGGTGATGTTCGGGCAAAGGCTGGATTGGGCCGCGATACTGGGCATCGCGCTGATCCTGTCGGGGATCCTGGTCATCAACCTGTTCAGCGCCAGGGTCTGACATGTCCGAACCCGCACAGCATACCCCGTTCGAAGACGCGCAAGGGCTGCTGGTGGGCAGCGCGCTTTGCGGCTTCGGCATCCATATCCTGGCCAGCGCGGGGCTGGTCACGGGGCAAACCGCGGGGCTGGCGGTGCTGCTGTCTTATGCAACGGGCCTTGGTTTCGGCGTGATCTTCTTTGCCATCAACCTGCCTTTCTACTGGCTGGCCAATCGCCACCTGGGGCGCAGCTTCACGCTCAAGACCTTTGTCGCCGTGGCGCTTGTGTCGGGCTTTGCCGAACTCGCAGCCAGGCTTGTGCAGGTCGTTCCCGGGCATCCGGCCGTTGCCGCCGTCCTGTTTGGCGTCGTGGCCGGCGCCGGGCTGCTGGCAATCTTCCGCCACCGGGCCAGCCTGGGCGGCGTGGGCATCCTCGCCTATTACCTGCAAGAGCGCATGGGCTGGCGCGCGGGCTGGGTGCAACTGGCCTTTGATCTTGCGCTGTTCGGCGCGGCCCTTCTGGTCATGGCCCCGGCGCTGGTGCTTTGGTCGCTGCTGGGTGCGGCCATTCTGAATACCATCATCGGGGTCAACCACAGGCGGGATCGCTACATCGCGACATGATGCGGCATTACAGGGCTGGCCAGAACGCCCGCAATCGGCTAATGCGGCGGCGCAGCACAAAAAGGCACTTCTGTTATGGACCTTCGCAATATCGCGATCATCGCGCACGTTGACCACGGCAAGACGACACTGGTGGACGAACTTCTGAAGCAATCGGGCACCTATCGTGACAACCAGGCCACGACGGAACGCGCGATGGACAGCAACGACCTGGAACGCGAGCGCGGGATCACCATCCTGGCCAAGGCGACCTCGGTCGAATGGAAGGACACGCGCATCAACATCGTCGACACCCCCGGCCACGCCGATTTCGGCGGCGAGGTCGAGCGCATCCTGTCCATGGTCGATGGCGTGGTGTTGCTGGTCGATGCCGCCGAAGGGCCGATGCCGCAGACGAAATTCGTGACCTCGAAGGCGTTGGCGCTGGGGCTGCGCCCCATCGTCGTGCTGAACAAGGTCGACAAGCCCGCCGCCGATGCCGACAACGCGCTGGACCTGGTGTTCGACCTGTTCGCCAATCTGGGCGCTACGGATGAACAGCTTGATTTCCCGGTGCTTTACGCGTCCGGCATCAATGGCTGGGCCGATACGGAACTGGACGGGCCGCGCAAGGATATGACGGCCTTGTTCGATCTGGTGGTGCAGCACGTCCCGGCGCCCAAGCAGGTGGCCGAACGCGACGCGCCGTTCCGGATGCTGGCGACAACCCTGTCGGCCGACCCCTACCTGGGCCGTATCCTGACCGGCCGGGTCGAAGCAGGCACTTTGAGGCCGGGCGAGACCATCAAGGCGCTGTCGCGCGACGGCGCCAAGATCGAGCAGTTCCGCTGCACCAAGGTCCTGGCCTTCCGCGGTCTGGGCCAGCAGCCGATCGAGGCC
>JAAAPD010000064.1 GCA_009908505.1 Alphaproteobacteria bacterium
TCTGGGCCGCATCGTCGAGGAGGGACGCACGGACGAGGTCTTTGCGCGCCCGGTGCACCCCTACACGAAAGCCCTGGTCGAAGGCGTGCCGCAACCCGACCCGGACCGCCGCCGCGCGCATGTGTCGATCTCGGGCGAGGTGCCGAGCCTTCTCAACCGCCCCAAGGGGTGCGATTTCGCGGGGCGCTGCCCAATCGCGCAAGACCTCTGCCGGGCCGAGAAACCGCCGCATGTGACAATGGCGGACGGGCGGCGACACGCCTGCCATTTCCCGCTGGGCTGAGACCGGCGCATCTTAGGTGAGACGAAAAAACAATGAGTTACGGTATCTATATCGGGCGCAACCACACGGCCGACGGGGTAGCCTATCTGGCCGGTTACGGCGATGAGCCCAGCAGTCACTGGCTGGAGATCAACCCGCGCGCAAAGCATCCGGAGGGCGAAAGCGTAACCGTCGGCGTGACGCCGCAGGCCGATATGCCCGGCCATCTGACCGAGATTCCGCAGGCGCCCGAGACACTGCGCAACATGCGGGTGAGCTACAGCTATTACCTCGGTGTGCCCGCGCCGCTGACCAATGGCGGACTGAACGAATGCGGGGTCGCGGTGCGCGATATCTGGTCGACGTCGCGGGCCGAGCTGATCTCCCTGACGCCCAAGGACCAGACCGGGCCGAACTATTCCGACCTCGCCCGCATCGTGGTGGAACGCGCCCGGACAGCCCGCGAAGGGGTGGACCTTATCGGCGAATTGATCGCCACGCATGGTTATTCCACGTATGGCGGCAATTCCCACATGATCGCCGATCCGGATGAAGCCTGGGTGGTGATCGAGTTCGCCGGGGGCCGTGGCCTCTGGTGCGCCGAACGGCTCGGGCCTGACAGCATCCGCGCCTCGCGCCCCGGCTATATCGGTGAAATCCCCAAGACCCCGGATGAAACCTTCCTGTTCCCATCGCATTTCTTTGACACAGCCCGCGAACAGGGCTGGTGGTCTCCGGAAGACGGGCCATTCCATGTCAACCGCATCTATGGCGACGGGAAGCATCGCTGGGACGGTGTCGCCTGGATCGAGGACCAGATGCGCGCCCTCGCCGAACGCCCCGGGAAAATCGCGCTGGAGGATGTGTTCTGGTCAATCAGCAACACGCGCCTGACGGGGGACACGGCAGGCTACGGTCAGGTCATGCCGCTCATCCATCCCGCCCATGACGGTCTGCGCATGATGTGGCAAGCCCCGGTCGGTCCCGTCACCGCGCCGCTCTTGCCGGTCTTCCTTGGGCAGAATTCCGTCCCGCCCGCCTGGCGGCAGCACCGCTACCTGACAACCGGCGAAAGCCATCGCTTCCTTGATTGCCGCAAGAAGGAGAAGGACCCTGACACGGTGTCCCTCGTCCCGCAGGGGATCGAGACCGGGACATCCGCATTCCAGGCGTTCAAGCGCCTGATGCATCTTGCCATCCAGAAACCCGACCCAATCCTGGACGAGGTCTGGACCCATTGGCGCGCGATCGAAGCGGATGTGAATGCCCGCATTCCGGACATCCTGAGCGCCGCGGAACGCCTTTTCGAGGCAGGCGAAGAGACCCTTGCAGCGCAGGTCCTGACCGAGTTCGCCCATGCGCGCATGGCCGAGGCGCTGGACGATAGCCAGGCGCTTTCGGCGGCGGCTCATGCAAGGCTGCGCGCGCTGGGAGAGCTGAACATGACCGGGGAGCCCCGGATGCTCGACCAGCTCTGGTAATCGAGGCGCGCAGGCCCCCATCCGCGCGAGGACACCATGCCCACTCACCTCTTCGGCCGCTCCATGCGCCATGATCCTCCAAGGGC
Organism: Alphaproteobacteria bacterium; assembly: GCA_009908505.1. Lineage (GTDB taxonomy): Bacteria > Pseudomonadota > Alphaproteobacteria > Rhodobacterales > Rhodobacteraceae > Salibaculum. The sequence continues at coordinate 1,830 of JAAAPD010000064.1, forward strand.
CGTCTCCGGCGATGGCTGCTATCTCATTGACGCGGATGGCAAGCGCTATCTCGACGGATCGGGCGGGGCCGAGCAGCTCGCAGAGCGCCTGGCGGCCCATGCGCCCCCCGGTCTGGACAGGGTCTACCTGGTGTCCGGCGGGTCCGAGGCCGTGGAGGCCGCGCTGAAACTGGCCCGGCAATATTTCGTCGAGCTCGGACAGCCGCAGCGCCACCGCGTCATTGCTCGGCGGCAAAGCTATCACGGCAACACGCTGGGGGCGCTGGCCGCTGGAGGCAACGAATGGCGCCGGGCGCCCTTTGCCCCGCTTCTCGCGCAGGCCAGCCATATCGCGCCCTGCTACGAATACCGCGAGCGGCGGGACGGGGAAAGCGCCGAGGCCTATGGCCTGAGGGCCGCGCAAGAATTGGAAGACGAGATCCTGCGGCTCGGTCCCGATACGGTCATGGCCTTCATCGCGGAGCCGGTTGTCGGCGCGACTGCGGGCGCCGTTCCCGCCGTGCCGGGTTACCTTCGCCGCATCCGTGAGATTTGCGATCGGTACGGGGTTCTGCTGATCCTCGACGAGGTGATGTGCGGCATGGGCCGCACCGGGCACCTTTTTGCCAGCGAAGAAGACGGTGTCGCGCCCGATATCCTGACCATCGCAAAGGGGCTGGGGGCCGGCTATCAGCCCATCGGTGCCTTGCTGTGCCAGGCGGCCATCTACGATGCGCTGGCCGCCGGCTCCGGGTTCTTCCAGCACGGGCATACCTATATGGGCCACCCGGTCGCGACGGCGGCGGCCAATGCCGTGTTGGGCGAAATCCTGGCCCGGAACATGCTGCCCCGGGTTCAACGACAGGGCAGGAAACTCGATGACGCACTGAAGGCGGCCTTCGGCGATCATCCCAACATCGGCGATATCCGGGGCCGCGGCCTTTTCCGAGGGATCGAGCTGGTCGCGGACCGGCAGAGCAAGACGGCCCTCGACCCGGCCCGCAAGATCTACGCCCGCATCAAGGCCGAAGCCTTTGCCGCCGGGCTGATCTGTTATCCCATGGGCGGCACGATCGACGGTGCGTCGGGCGATCATATCCTGCTCGCGCCGCCTTTCATCATAGAGGACGACCAGATCGGCGAGCTGGTGGACAAGCTGGGTATCGCGATCCGCGCGGCGCTGGCGGTATGACGCCGCTTCCCGATATCAAGGTGGCCTCGAACGGGGCGCGGCTCACGAAGGCGGACCATCCAGGCGCAGACGGTTGAAAGCCGCTCCGAGGCCGCGGCGACGGGGCTTCACGCGCATGTGCGCAATCAAACGGCGGCCATGCGGTCGATCCTCGCGGCCGGGTTCGGTTCACCGGGCTTTGGGGGCGTCATGACTGCGGTCTCGTCATCAATCCCGACCAGGTGCGCGCGCAATGCGAGGGCAACCTCGTTTGGAGTATCGGAATGGTCCTGTCAGACAGGCTTCCGATCAAGAACGCCCGGGTGGTGGCCGAGAACTGCGGCGACGCCTCGATCCCGGTCCTGTTCGACGTGCCGCAGATCACGGTCGACCTTCCAGAAGACGACGCCCCGCCGAATGCATCAGGAACCCTAGCCCGGCGCCGAACATGAAGCAGAAGAGCCCGTAAGGCCTTCTTGAGCGTCAGCCCATTCACCAGCCATTAGATGATGGCGTCATAGGCGGTTTCGGCAACCGGGTCGGCGACCCCAAATAAGCGGCACGAACCCCTGATAGATCCAAGACCGCCTCCTGGGACGATGATCGCCTGATGATGGTAGAGAATATCCCTCCCATGGTCTGCGCGACCTGCGGCGTGGAATTCGCGAGCGACAGGACCGCGACGATGCTGGACGTGCTCAATGCCCAGCGTGCCAGCACCGAGCCGGTACGGCAGAAAATCGTGCCGGTCTATGGGCTGCCATCCCAGTAGGATCCTGAGGGGGGTAAAACTGCCGGCAACCTAGCCGACGGCGCGCGCTGCGTGGCAGCCCCCCGCGTGCCACGGCAGGGGCTGATTTCGGCCTCAGGCCGGCACGCCGTCCAACGCCTGCCGCATCTCGCGGATCGCGTCGCCTATCCGGTCGCCGTAGCGCAGCAGGCTGCCGCCTAGCAGGTACACGCAATCCTCGCCGTAAAGGCGC
>JAAAPD010000012.1 GCA_009908505.1 Alphaproteobacteria bacterium
CGTCGAGGCGGGCAAGGCCGCCTATCAGAAGGACTGCGCCGCCTGCCACGGCACCGATGGGCGCGGCGCGGGCGATTTCGGGGTGGAGCTGTTCACGATCCCGCCCGACCTGACCACTCTTAGCGCCCAGAACGGCGGCGACTTCCCGCGCGATTACGTCATGTCGGTGATCGACGGCTATGACCGCAGCCACGCCTTTTCCGCCGCGATGCCCGAATTCGGTGTGCTGGACCTTGGCCCCACCGTGATCGTCGAGGAAGACGGCGTCGGCACCCCGGTGCCCGCCACCTTGCTGGCGCTGGCCAACTACCTTGAAACCATCCAGGAATAGGAGGCGGCGATGACCCGTGCATTGAGACTTTCACTGGTTCTGGGCTGTTTGGCCGCGCCACTGGCCGCGCAGGACGCCGAAGAAGGCGCGCGGCTCTACCAGCAGCATTGCGCAACCTGCCACGGCATGGATGGTGCGGGCGGTGGCCCGATGGCCCCGGCGCTGATCCTGCAGCCGCCCGACCTGACGGCGCTTGCGGCGGGCAATGACGGGGTTTTCCCCACGACCCGCGTTGCCATGCGCGTGGACGGGCGCGACCCGCTGGTCAGCCACGGCAGCCCGATGCCGGTCTACGGGCCGTTTTTCGAGGGCGACGACACCGCGATCAAGGTCGAGACCGGCCAGCCCATGATGACCAGCCGCCCGGTGGCGGACCTGGTGGCCTATCTGGAGGGGATACAGGAGTAGGGCGAGAAAGCTGCGCGAGGGCCAGACCGCGGGATGGCGATGCGACCTATCAGCCTTTTGATTTATCCCGGCCACTGTCGGAGACCGTCCAAACGGCGCACCAGCGGTAATCAATCGCCAGCCCGGGGGGCGGTCTGGCGATCGCGCGGCGGGCCTGCGGCCCTTGATTCCGCGCGAGGTGAACTCTACCACGCTTTAAAATTTATGGGGCAGGTCTAGCTTCCGAATTCGCTATCTGTGCTCTTGATGAATCTCAGCACTGCGCCAACCGCATCAAAAACAAATCTTGCCTCTTTGGGGTCTAACAAGGTGTTGTCGTGGGCGAGTGAACGGTCATTTCGTATTTCGTTGAACTTTTCGAAAACTGCGATTGAATATCGAATAAACAAAATCGACATCGCGCTAAGCCTACCTTCGCTCTCCAGGGCTTTTTTGTATTTTCCAACTAGACTGTGCAGTGGTTCGTCTCTTTGGGTGTCAATTTGTCTTGCATTCAAAAGTTGACGGAATCTTTTGACACAAAACAAGTGCAGGCGATCCATCGCTGCTTCGGGGCAGTCGGCGCGAATGTCACGCTCAATAGATTGAATCAAAGTATGTAGCGTGTCGGACTCCTCAAAGCTGTCCAATGCCTCAAGGTCCACCTCTGGAGTATCGCCTCCAAGCTTGGCGACTATTGCAAAATACCTTTCGCTAAGCGCCTGCTCTTGCGACGGGTCAGTATCTCCAGTGTAAAGCGGGAGGGTGGAGCGGACGTCCCAAAGATTTCGCAGCACAAGCGCAGCTTTCGGACCTTCAAGCATCTCAAGAATCGTTCTTGTTCGCTTTGCTTTGCTTTCCCCGTTAATTGCGTATTTCTGCGAGTAGAATTCTATATCAAATTCATCTTCAAAGTGTTCTTCAATTGTGCGGTTGCTGAAATCTAAGACATATCCGCCTTCCATATCCAGAGCCGTATCAATGGTTCGCTTTTCGGATCTCTTAAGTTCCGAATACTTCATCAGACATCCAACTCCTCCACAAACCGCGCGTTCTCCTGGATATACTGGAACCGCAATTCCGGCTTCTTGCCCATCAGCCGCTCCACCAGATCGCCGGTTTCGCCCGGTTCGTCCTCGTCGATGGTCACCCGGATCAGCTTGCGCGAGCTCGGGTCCATCGTGGTTTCCTTCAGGTCTTTCGCGTCCATCTCGCCCAGGCCCTTGAAGCGGCTCACGTCCATCTTGCCCTTGCCGCCCAGCCCGGTCTCCAGCAGGCGGTTCTTTTCCGCCTCGTCCAGGCAATAGACGCGCCTGGCCCCTTGGGTGACGCGGAACAGGGGCGGGCAGGCCAGGTAGAGGTGCCCGTTGTCGATCAGCGGCCGCATCTGGCTGAAGAAGAAGGTCATCAGCAGCGCCGCGATATGCGCCCCGTCCACATCCGCGTCGGTCATGATGATGATCTTGTCATAGCGCAGGTCGTCGATGTTGAACTTCGTGCCCAGGCCAACCCCCAGTGCTTGGGTCAGGTCGTTGATCTCGGCATTGCTGCCCAGTTTCGACGATGCCGCGCCCAGCACGTTCAGGATCTTGCCACGCAGGGGCAGAAGCGCCTGCGTCTTACGGTCCCGCGCCATCTTGGCCGATCCGCCCGCGCTGTCGCCCTCGACGATGAACAGTTCCGTGCCCTCGCGGTTGGTGGCCGTGCAATCGACCAGCTTGCCGGGCAGCCGCAATTTCTTGGTGGCGGATTTGCGGGCGGTTTCCTTTTCCTGCCGGCGGCGCAGACGCTCCTCAGCCCGCAGGATCATGAAGTCGAGTATCGCACCGGCTGACTTTGTATCTGCGGCCAGCCAGTTGTCGAAATGGTCGCGCACGGCGTTTTCGACCAGCCGCTGCGCCTCGACCGTGGCCAGCCGGTCCTTGGTCTGGCCCACGAATTCCGGCTCGCGGATGAAACAGGAGACCAGCGCGCAGCCCCCGGTGATCAGGTCGTCGCGGGTGATCTGCTGGGCCTTCTTGTTGTTCACCAGCTCGCCATAGGCCTTGACCCCCTTCAGGATCGCCGCCCAGAAGCCCGCTACGTGGGTGCCGCCCTCGGGCGTGGGCACGGTGTTACAGTAGGATTGCAGGAACCCGTCGCGACTGGGCGTCCAGTGGATCGCCCATTCGACCTTGCCCGGCGTGCCGAATTTTTCCTGGAAATCCACGGTTCCGGCAAAGGGCTTTTCCGAATAGGTTTGGGCGCCGCCCAGCGTTTCGCGCAGGTAATCGGCCAGCCCGCCGGGGAAATGGAAGGTCGCCTCGGTCGGAGTTTCACCGTCATCGATGGCGGATTTCCAACGAATCTCGACCCCCGAGAACAGGTAGGCCTTGGACCGGATAGAGGCGAAAAGGCGCGCGGGCTTGAAGCGATGGTGGCCGAAAACCTCTTCGTCGGCATGGAAGGTCACCGTGGTGCCGCGCCGGTTGGGCGCCTGGCCGATCTTTTCCACCGGGCCAAGGGGCAGGCCGCGGCTGAAGCGCTGTTCGAAAAGCGCCTTGTTGCGGGCCACCTGCACGACCATGGAATCCGACAGCGCGTTGACCACCGAGGCGCCGACCCCGTGCAGCCCGCCCGAGGTCTGGTAGGCCTTGCCCGAGAATTTGCCGCCCGCATGCAGGGTACACAGGATCACCTCGAGCGCGGATTTTTCGGGGAATTTGGGGTGCGGGTCGATGGGGATGCCGCGGCCATTGTCGCGGACCGTCAGGGAATAATCGTCGTGCAGCTCCACCTCGATCCGGTTGGCGTGGCCGGCCACGGCCTCGTCCATGGAATTGTCAAGCACCTCGGCCACCATGTGATGCAGGGCGCGTTCATCGGTGCCGCCGATATACATGCCGGGGCGCTTGCGGACCGGTTCCAGCCCTTCGAGGACCTCGATCGAGGAGGCGTCGTAGTCACCGGACCCGGTGCGGTTGAGAAGGTCGTCTGCCATGGGTGCTGCTCTGCTGTTGATTGGCCGATATTGTGGCGCAAAGCCCGGTCCGGGGCAATCGGTTGTTGTGGCGCGGCGGGTCTTGCGGCCGCGTTCCAAGGGCGTAGGCTGGGCGAGAAAGAGGAGGGTTCGATATGCGTGTTGTCTTTACCGGCGGCAGCGGCAAGGCCGGGCGCCACGCCATCCCTGTCCTGCAACAGGCCGGGCACGAGGTGGTCAATATCGACCGGGTGCCCAGCGGCCTGCCCGATACCAAGGAATTGCTGGTCGACCTGTGCGACAGTGGCCAGGTCATGGGCGCGATGACCCAATGGGCCGATTTCGACGAGCTGGACAAGGCGCCGCAACCCTATGATGCCGTGGTGCATTTCGCTGCCGTCCCGCGCATCCTGATCGGCACGGATGGCGAATGTTTCCGGCAGAACACCCTGTCCACCTACAACGTGATCGAGGCGGCGGTGAAGCTGGGGATCAAGAAGATCATCTTCGCCAGTTCCGAGACGACCTATGGCGTCTGTTTCGCCGCCGGCGAGCTCAAGCCCGATTACGTGCCGGTGGACGAAGAACATCCCACGGTGCCCCATGACAGCTATGCCATGTCAAAGGTCTGCAACGAGGCGACGGCGCGGTCCTTCCAGGCCCGGTCAGGCGCGGATATCTACGGGCTGCGCATCAACAACGTGATCGAACCCCACGAATATGCCGAGATGTTCCCCGATTTCGTGGCCGATCCGTCGCTGCGGCGGCGCAACATCTTTGCCTATATCGATGCTCACGACCTGGGCCACATGGTCGATTGCTGCCTGCGGACCGACGGGCTGGGATACGAAGTGTTCAACGTGTCCAATGATGACAGTTCCGTGGGCATTCCCAGCGCGCAGGTGATCGAGGAATTCTACAACGGGGTCCCCGTCAAGGGCGAGATGGGCGGCCATGCCACCTTCTATTCCAATGCCAAGGCCAAGAAGATGGTCGGGTTCGCCCCGAAACACGGCTGGCGCGACGAGGTGACGGGCGGCTAGGGCTCAGCCCTTGGCGCCCAGCCCCATCTGCATCAAGGTCCTGCGCAATGGCGCGATGCCGTAAAGCTTCTCGACCCCCTTGGCCCGCAGGTCGCGCAGGATCGGTGTGCCGGCCATCGAGGCCCGGTTGAGCGCATCTACGCCCCTGACCCGTAACACCACCTCGGGGTGGCGGCGGCGGTGATAGTCGGCCAGCATCTTGGCTTCGCCCAAGCGTTCGGGGTGCTGCACGGCCAGGTCCAGCAGGCAGGTGAGGTCGGCCAGCGACATGTTCAGCCCCTGGGCGCCGATGGGCGGCACCACGTGGGCGGCCTCGGCCACCAGCGCGGTCCGTTCGGCCTGCATGCGGTCGGCCAACTGGCTGATGATCGGCCAGACCATGCGGCGGCTGGCCAGGGTCAGCGGGCCGTTGACCCCGGCCGAGCGAGCCGTTGCCTCGGCCGCGAAGGCGGTGTCGTCCAGGCCCATGCGGCGCTGGCATTCGGGGCCGGTATCCATCCAGACCACGGCGGAACAGGGTTTGCCGTCATGATCGGGCAGGGGAACCAGGGTAAAGGGCCCACCGGCGCGATGCACTTCGGTCGAGATATTGTCATGGGGGTGCGGGTGGGTGACGGCGAAGACCACGGCCTTTTGCCCGTAGCGGGTCGTCCTGGCGGCGATCCCCGCCGCCTCGCGCACGGGGGAACTGCGCCCATCGGCCCCGACCACCAGACGCGCACGCAAGCGGCTGCCATCGGACAGGGTAACCAGCGCCTCGGACTCGCGGGTCAGCATGGATTCGAACCCGGTTCCGGGGCGGAAATCCACGTTGGGCAGCTCGGCCAGGCGGCCCACCATTTCCCGGCGCAGAAGCCAGTTGGGAAAGTTCCAGCCAAAGGGGCTGTCGGAGATATCGGCGGCATCGAAATCGCGGGTGATGCGCGGCTGGGCTGTCTCGCCCCCTGCATCGACGATGCGCATCACCTGCAGTGGCGCGGCATGGGGCAACAGTCGATCCCAGAGCCCCGCCCGCGACAGCAGGTCACGTGAGGGCTGGAGAAAGGCAGTGGTGCGCAGATCGGCGCCCCGGGTGGCCTCGTCGGTGATCGGCGGGGTCGGGTCGGCGATGACCACGGAAAACCCGGCGGTGCCGAAGGCCGCGGCGGCGCTCAGCCCCGCAACCCCGCCGCCTGAGATAAAGATATCGACCTGATCCATATTCCACACATAGGCCCCGGCGCGCGCCGGGAAAAGCACTCTCAGGCAAGCTGCGACAAGAAAGCCGCCAGGTCGTCGGTATGGTGATGGATGTGGTCGTGATGCTCGGCCGCCGGGGCCACGTGCACCGTGCGCATCCCCATGGCATGCGGGGCGGCCAGGTTGCGGGTGTCGTCCTCGAACATCGCGCCGCGATCGGCCGACAGATCATCGAGGGCGAAAACTGCCTCGAAGGCGGCCTGTTCGGGTTTCGGACGAAAGCCCGCGTGTTCCACGCCGTAGACTGCATCGAAGACCTGCGTCAGCCCCCGCGCGGCCAGAACGTTGCGTGCGTAAGGTTCGCAGCCATTGGTGTAGACGATCTTGCGTCCGGGCAGGTCGGCGATGGCGCGGGCCAGCCCAGGCGCGGGGTCCAGCACGGAAAAGTCGATCTTGTGCACCTCGTCGAGATAGGGGCCTGGGTCCACGTCATGCTCGGCCATGAGCCCGGCCAGCGTGGTGCCGTATTGCCGCCAATAGAGGTCGCGCAGGCGGTTGGCCTCGTCAAGGTCGACCCCCACGGCGCGGGCGACATAGGCAGCCATGCGCGGCTCGATCTGGGCAAACAGCCCCGCAGATGGCGGATAGAGCGTGTTGTCCAGGTCGAACACCCAGGCGCGGACATGAGAGAAATCGGCCTTGACCATGGGCGCGAGCCTAGTTCGGAATCGCGGGGGCGGCAATAGGTCCGACTTGATACAATCGGGTGCAACGGGATACGGTCCCCGAAACGCGAAGGGAAATCCGTATGGTCGAATTGAAATCGCCGCAAAAGGACGCCTATCAACTCATCCTCGAGGCGATCGATACGGGTGTCTACAAGCCCGGCAGCCGCTTGGTGGAAAGCGAGCTGGCCGAGCGCTTCGGCGTGTCGCGCACGCCGATCCGCGAGGCGCTGCAGCGGCTCGAAACCCAGAATCTGCTGACCCGCGACGGCCGGTCCCTGATCGTGGCCTCGCTGGATCATTCGCAGCTCAGCGAGCTTTACGTGGTGCGCGGCGAATTGGAGGGGCTGGCCGCGCGCTTGGCCGCCCGCCATGCCACGCCCGAGGAAAAGCGCGTGCTACGCGACATGCTGGAATCGGATCGCAGGTTGCAGAATGACCCCGAGGCCATGGCCCGTGCCAATCGCCGCTTTCACAAGCAGATTCACCTGGCCAGCCACAACCGCTATCTCGTGCAGCAGCTCGACTTGGTGCACCGCTCTATGGCGCTTCTTGCGTCGACCTCGATCGCGGCGGAGGGCCGCACGGTGGACACGCTGGAAGAACATGAACGCATCGTGCGCGCCATCGAAGAGGGCGACGGCGACGGCGCTGACGCCGCCCTGCGCGACCATATCAGCCAGGCCTTCGTCATCCGGCTGCGCCTCGATGCCGAGGCCGAGGACGGCCATATCTGAGGCCTGCCCGGCCCGACGTGGGCCCAAAGATGCCATGGGCCGTCTTGTCCCAGTAGAAGGGGCGCGTTGCCAGTTCCAGCAGCCCCTTGTAGGCGGCGATTGCGGCCAGCGGAAAATAGACATGCAGGGTGGGCACCCATTTCATCAGGTCCGGCTTGCCGGCATCGCGCACAGCCAGGGCGGAAATCGCCACGCCGATCAGTTCCGAGCCGATGAAAAGCCCCGCCAGTGTCAGCGCGAGCGATCCGGTCATGACCCCGGACAACGGATGCGGCAGGCCGAAGGCGATCAGCCAGAGCGACCACAGGAACGGCATCAGGACGAACTGGCTCAGCGTGCCCAGGAACAGCCATTGCACCCCGAGAAATGCGCGAGGCCCCAGGTCGCGCCATAGCCGGCGCGGGTTGCGCATGTGTACCGCATAGGTCAGCGCATATCCCTTGAGCCAACGCGAGCGCTGCTTGACCCAGGGCCAGGGGCGGGCATTGGCCTCTTCCTCGGTCACCGTTTCAAGGATTTCCGTGCGATAGCCGTGGCGGGCCAGCCGGATCCCCAGATCGGCATCCTCGGTCACGTTGTGGGCGTCCCAGCCGCCCAGCCGTTCCAGGATGTCGCGGCGAAAGAACAGCGTTGTGCCCCCCAGCGGCACCGCCAGCCCCAGGCCCTGCAGGCCCGGCAGGACGATGCGGAACCAGGTGGCGTATTCGATGGTGAAACAGCGCGCCAGCCAGTTGGTCCGGCTGTTGTAATAGTCCAGCCGCCCTTGCAAGCAGGCAAGCTTGTCGTCGCGCATGGCGAAACGGTTCACGACCATGCGGATCTGGTCGGGATCGGGCGCGTCCTCGGCATCGTAGACGCCGATGATGCTGCCACGGGCGAAGTTCAGCGCGTAGTTCAGGGCCCGGGGCTTGGTCTGGAGGCTGCCCGGTGGCACCTCGATCACCCGCATGTTCGCGGGCAGGTCGGTGGCGGCGACGGTCTGCCGCGTCAGGATGTCCGGCGCCTCGATCACCAGGCAGACGTCCAGCTTGGCCGAGGGGTAGTCCAGCCGCCGTAGCCGGCCGATCAGGTCGCGGGCTATGTCGCGTTCCTTGAACAGCGGCACGAGGACCGTGACCGTCGGCAGGTCGCGCAGATGCAACGGCCGGGCCGGTTTCGCCTCGGGCGGGCGGCGCAGGAAGAACACGGCCGAGACAAGCTTGAGCACCGTTGTGATCACGAGGGTGAAGACGCCCCAGCACAGGATCGCGGCAAAGGTCGCGGCGGGCCAGGCGATCAGGCAGGCCAGGAAGGTGGCGAGAACGGCAAGCCCCAGGTTGCGGGCGCGGGTGCTATGCCAGTCGCGGCAGCTTTCGTGCAGGGGCGTGCGACGCTCGGCCAGGTTCTGGAGCGCGTCGGGGCAGGCCCGGGCGAGTTGGGCATCCATCTGGTCGGCATGGCAGGGGATCAGGCGGGTCGTGCGAAGGTGCAGCCCAGCCTCGGCAAGGGCTGAATCCGGCGATTCCGGCGCCGTTGCGCCGGCCTGCACCATCAGCACGAGCGTTCCGCCCACATGCCGGATCGGCAGGGCGCGATATGTCAGGCACCAGCTTTGCCCCAGCAGGCGTACCAGCCGGGGGTCGGGAGCCAACGCGCCGGTGTCGACCAGGTCCAGATGCGAATTGCGGTCATGATCCCCGCGCTTTTGACGCGACAGCGCGGCAGCCCGGCGCGCGTGGTCCAACCCCTTGAGGCCCAGCACCTCGGCCACGGGCCGGGGGCGGGCGATGTCTGACGCCTGGTCGTGCCTGGCAAGGTCACACGCGGCGGTGCCGCGCAAGATCGTAAGGGTCATGATCGCCCCGTCATCCTTCCTGTCCCGTGGACAAGTCTTGGATAACTTTGGTTAACGGGGCGTTAATAAACCACAGGTTGAAGCGCTCATCGTGCCTGCTTGGTGGTGGGCGAAGTCCCGTTTTCGACCCGCTTCAGGCGGCGCGGTTGTCCATCGCCTTGGCGAAACGTTCGAACAGGTAGTAGCTGTCCATCGGGCCGGGGCTGGCCTCGGGGTGGTATTGCACCGAATAGACCGGGCGGCTGTCCATGGCGATGCCGCAATTGGACCCGTCGAACAGCGAGACATGGGTTTCCTTCACGCCATCGGGCAGGGTCTGACTGTCGACGGTGAAGCCGTGATTCATCGAGGTGATTTCGACCTTGCCGGACTCCAGGTCCTTGACCGGATGGTTGGCGCCGTGGTGGCCGTGGTTCATCTTGACGGTCCTGGCCCCCAGGGCCAGGGCCAGCATCTGGTGGCCTAGGCAAATCCCGAAAACCGGCAGGTCGGTCTGGTCCAGCACAGCTCGGATCATCGGCACGGCATAGGTCCCGGTCGCCGCGGGGTCGCCGGGGCCGTTGGACAGGAACATCCCGTCGGGGTTCAGCGCCAGAACGTCCTCGGCGGTGGCCGTGGCGGGCAAGACGGTCACGTCGCACCCGGCGCTGGCCAGGCAGCGCAGGATGTTGCGCTTGGCGCCGTAGTCCACGGCCACGACCTTGTGCCGTGCAGCGGTCTGGCGTGCATAGCCTTCGGGCCAGGCCCACCGCATCTCGTCCCAGCGATAGGATTGAGCGCAGGTGACCTGTTTGGCCAGGTCCAGCCCCTCCAGCCCGGCAAAGCCGCGCGCGGCGGCGATCAGCGCATCGAGGTCGAACTTGCCCTCCGGATCATGGGCCAGTGCCACATGGGGGGCGCCCTGCTGGCGGATCGCGCGGGTCAGGCGGCGGGTATCGACCCCGCCGATACCGATGCGGCCGCGCTTGTCCAGCCACGCTTCCAGCCGTTCGGTGGCGCGCCAGTTCGACGGTTCGGTCGGGTCCCACTTGACGACCATGCCGGCGGCCACCGGGTCGGCGGTTTCGTCATCCTCGGGATTGACGCCGACATTGCCCACATGCGGGAAGGTGAAGGTCACAACCTGGCCGGCATAGGACGGGTCGGTCATGATCTCCTGGTAGCCTGTCATGGCGGTGTTGAAGCAAAGTTCCGCGACGGTCTGCCCGGCGGCCCCAAACCCCTTGCCGTAGAACACCGTGCCATCGGCCAGAACCAGGCAGGCAGTCGGTTTGGCTGTTTCCGAATGGGCCATGATGCGCGACTCCCCCAATGTAATGGCAAATTGGCCGTGGTTTACGGTCGGGGCGGGGGCGGGTCAAGGCCGTGCGCACCTGCCTGACAGGGGTCCTTGTGAGGGGTGGGGCAAATGCGGTAGGGTCGGTGCTTGTGTTAACGCTCACGACACGGATTGGGATAACAGGATGGATATGCGCGCCCGCATCAACAGCGCCCTCAAGGACGCGATGAAGGCCAAGGACAGCGAACGCCTGGCGACGCTGCGCCTGATCAACGCGGCGATCAAGGACCGCGACATCGCGATGCGCGGTGACGGTGACGAGGGCGGTGCCAGCGATGCGGAGGTGCTCGGCATCCTCGGCAAGATGGTCAAGCAGCGCCAGGAAAGCGCCCGCGCCTACGAAGAGGGCGGCCGGCTGGAGCTGGCCGAAAAGGAATTGTCCGAGGTCAAGATCATCGAGGAATTCCTGCCCCAGCAGCTGGATGACGACGCCATCGCCAAGGCCATTGACAAGGCCATTGCCGAGGTCGGCGCCGATAGCCTGCGAGACATGGGCAGGGTCATGAGCGCGCTCAAGGCGAAATACACCGGCCGGATGGATTTCGGCAAGGTCGGCCCGATGGTCAAGAACAGGCTGGGCTAGGGCACATTGCTCTGCATCGCGGACAGGCGCGCAAGCCGTCCCGACAAATCGTCATGAAGCGCGGCGCGTTCCTCTTCCGACAGGAAGGCGCCTATTTCCACTTCGCGCCCCTCGCCCTTGAGGGTCACGTAATTGGGCACCGGCCCGTCCTGGCGCATCCTGACCTGCACCCAGTGCGGGTTGGCGGACCAACTCCGGTGGCCGCCCTTTCGGTCGTGGCGGTCCAGTTCGATCCGTTCGGGCCACAGGCGCAGTTCCTCGACGATCTCGCCATCGCGGTAGGACCGGGACAGACCCCACCAGACCCCGCCAAGCATCAGCAGGATGAAAGGCAGGATGCCCCATAGAACGGGCGTGCCGATCACGGCCAGAAGCGGCACCAGCACCAGCGCGGCGGTCAGGCTGATGAAGATGACGAAATCCCGGCGCAGCAGCGACCGGTAGGGCCAGAGATGCAACTCGGCCTTGGGCGCGTCGGGCCCGTCGGGGGTGGTCCATTCGTATGGCATGACCAAAATTCCGGAATTTTGGTGGCTGGTCGCCGGTCAACTAAGCCGATGGCCGCAAAAGAAAAGGGCCCCGGAAATCCGGGGCCCTCCAAGCGGTTCGGGTGTGGCCCCCTAGTGGGCGTGTCCCTTGTCCCATTCCTCTTGCTTGGGGAGCGTCTCGAAGGTGTGCTCCGGCGGCGGCGAGGGCAGGGTCCATTCTAGCGTGTCGGCCCATTCGTTCCACGGGTTGTTTTCCGTGGCGTTCTTCGGGCTCAGCAGCAGCTTGAACAGCATCACGATGAAGAACACGAAGGACGCGAAGGCAATGAAGGCGCCGATCGAGCTGACGTAGTTCCAGGTGGCGAAGGCCTCCGGGTAGTCGATATAGCGGCGCGGCATGCCCTGACGGCCCAGGAAGTGCTGCGGGAAGAAGGTCAGGTTGGCACCGATGAACATGGCCCAGAAGTGCACCTGTCCGACCCATTCGGGAAATTTCTTGGCCGCGAGCTTGGGCATGTAGAAATAGATCCCCGCGAAGATGCCGAAGACCGCGCCCAGACTCATCACGTAGTGGAAGTGGGCCACGACGTAATAGGTGTCGTGATAGGCCCGGTCCACGCCCGCCTGGCTGAGCACGATGCCGGTGACACCGCCGACGGTGAACAGGAACAGGAAGCCAAAGGCCCACAGCATGGGGGTCTTGAACTCGATCGAGCCGCCCCACATGGTGGCGATCCAGCTGAAGATCTTCACGCCAGTCGGCACCGCGATCACCATCGTTGCCAGCATGAAATAACTCTGCTGGGTCAGCGACATGCCAACAGTATACATGTGGTGCGCCCAGACGACGAAGCCCAGCACCGCGATGGCGACCATGGCGTAGACCATGGGCAGGTAGCCGAAGATCGGCTTGCGGCTGAACGTGGCGATCACGTGGCTGATGATCCCGAAGGCGGGCACGATGATGATGTAGACCTCCGGGTGGCCGAAGAACCACAGGATGTGCTGGTAGAGCACCGGGTCACCGCCGCCCGCGGGGTCGAAGAAGGTGGTGCCGAAATTGCGGTCCATCAGCAGCATGGTGATGGCGCCGGCCAGGACGGGCAGGGCCAGCAGGATCATCCAGGCGGTGATGAAGATCGACCAGGAGAACAGCGGCACCTTGTGCAGGGTCATGCCCGGCGCACGCATGTTCAGGAAGGTGGTGATCATGTTTATCGCGCCCAGGATCGAACTGGCGCCCGACACGTGAACCGCGAAGATGGCGAGGTCCATCGAAATTCCGGCCTCGTTGGTCGAAAGCGGCGGGTAGAGCACCCAGCCCACGCCCGAGCCGAGCTGCCCGTTGCCGCCCGGAGCCAGGAGCGAGGCGACGCCAAGCGACACACCGGCCACGAACATCCAGAAGGACAGGTTGTTCATGCGGGGGAAGGCCATGTCCGGGGCGCCGATCTGCAGCGGCATCAGGTAGTTGCCGAAGCCGCCGAACAGCGCCGGAATGACGACGAAGAACATCATCAGCACGCCATGATAGGTGATCATGACGTTCCACAGGTGCCCGTTGGGGGTGCATTCCCCGGCTGCGGCAGCGGTAAAGCGCGCGCCTTCCAGGCACATGTACTGCACGCCCGGTTCCATCAGTTCCAGGCGCATGTAAACGGTGAAGGCCACCGAGATGAACCCGACGATACCGGACACCCAAAGGTAGAGAATGCCGATATCCTTGTGGTTTGTGGACATGAACCAGCGGGTGAAGAACCCCCGGTTGTCCTCGTGCTCGTGGCCGTGAATGGCGGCGTCTGCCATGTGGCTCTCCTCTGCGTAAGCTCTTTGCGGACGAGTCACGCCGGACTCCCCCTTCCGGAATTGGTTCTAGAGCGGTCACGGGAACGAGGCAACAACCCATGCAGGGAATCGCATGGGTAAAAATGGCGCAGTTTCGCGATTTTGGTGGCAACATGCCGAATCGTGCCGGCCGGTGCGTTGATGCAGATCAATTGCGCCGCGGCCTCGCGCGCCGTTGCGCCATGTGCACCCCGATAAATGCAAACGGGCCGCCCGGCGGGGCGGCCCGTTCCGACGGGTCAGGCGGCTTTAGCCCACAACGCCGTTATCGTCGCGCTTGACCGCGATCACCGAGGACCGTGGCAGGCCGTTGCCATCGGGCCAGGAACCGCCGGGGTGCTGAATGCCGACGAACATCGTGCGACGGTCGGCGGACCAGGCCAGGCCCGTGACCTCGGACCCGTTCGGCCCGGTCAGGAAGCGGGCGATCTCGCCCGTGACAGGGTCGCCGACCAGCATCTGGTTGTTCCCCATGCCGGCGAAGTCCTCTTCGTTGTCATCGTCCCCATCGGTCTGGATCCAGACCAGGCCGTTGCTGTCGAAGGCCATCCCGTCGGGCGAGTTGAACATGTTGCCCGGCGTGATGTTGTCGGACCCGCCATAGATATTGTTGTAGACGGTCGGGTTTCCGGCCATCACGTAAAGATCCCAGTCGAACGTGTCGGAGGCGTGGTTGTCGTTATGCGGCTTCCAGCGCACGATCTGGCCGTAATGGTTGGTCTCGCGCGGGTTGGGGCCGTTGACCGGGGTTTCGTCGCCACCGGCATTCGGCTTGACCCCGCGGTTGCGGTTGTTGGTCAGGCAGCAATAGGCCTCGACCGCATGGGGGTTGGCAGAAATCCACTCGGGGCGGTCCATGGTGGTGGCGCCCACAGCGGATCCGCCCTTGCGGGCGAAGATCAGGATCTCGGCTGCGTCCATGCCCGTCGTTTCCGGGGTCAGGGCCAGCCACTCGCCGGTCTGGTCGTCGTTGAACTTGGCCACGTAGAGCGTGCCGTCGTCCAGCAGACCCTCGGTCGAGCCGCCGGGCTGATAGGTGCCGTTGGACACGAAGCGGTAGAGGAACTCGCCGCGCTCGTCATCGCCCATGTAGACGACCACGCGCCCATCGGGGGCAAGGACGACCTCGGCGTTCTCGTGCTTGAAGCGGCCCAGGCCGGTGTGCTTGACCGGGGTGCTGGTCGGGTCGGTCGGGTCGATCTCGACCACCCAGCCGGCACGGTGCGGTTCGTTGGGGTTCTTCGACGTGTCGAACCGGGCATCCCACTTGTGATAGTCGTAGCCCCAGCCATCGGTGCCGATGCCGTAGCGGGCATAACCGTCGATCAGCGCGTTGGGCTTCTGGTCCTGCGCCGCTTCGGTCGAGCCAAAGTAGCCGTTGAAGTTCTCTTCGCAGGTCAGGTAGGTGCCCCAGGGCGTTTTGCCCGATCCGCAGTTATTGAGCGTGCCCAGGCTTTCGGTGCCGGTCGGGTCGGCCTCGGTCTTGAGCAGGTCATGGCCGGCCGCGGGGCCGACGATCTTCATCGGCGTGTTGTGGTGGATGCGGCGGTTGAAGGGGCTGTCCGTGACGATGGACCATCCGTCGTCGGATTCGCGAACTTCCATGACCGTGACGCCTTGCAGGTTTTGCAGTTTGCGCACGTCGCCTGCGTTTGCGGGCGTTCCTTCCTGGTCTGCTGGGAGGTTGGTGCCGCGGTTCGTGTATTCATGGTTGATCGCAATCAGTTGGTGGCCCTGGAAGGAGAAAGTTTCCATGCCGTCGGTGTTTTCACCGAACACCATGTCCGAGCCCTCGACCGGGCCGCCCTCGGTGATGTCATAGCCTTCGGCCTCGGGCATCAGCGCGTCGCCCCAGCGGGCCATCACTTGCCGGTTGTAGCCCTCGGGCACATGCACATCGAAATCGGTCTGGATGTCGATCGGGGTGAAGGGGAAGCGGTTGGCGGCCGCCTGCGCCTCGGCCGAGGTGCCGCTCAGCAGGCCGGTGCCCATGGCCGCGGCTCCCGACCCGAAGGCCAGCACGCCGCCCAGGAAGCCACGGCGCGAAATGGCGCGCTCGACGACCTCGTCGAAGTCGTTGGTTTCGGGACGCGGGAAATTCTGTTCATCCCAGTCGTCGGCGGACATGTTGACGGTGTCGATATCTTTCATCGGTCTCTCCTGAAAAGCAGCGGTTGGAATCATTCCAACGATGAGGCTAGGCAGCGCGGATTTCAGTCCGGCGACAAAAGCGTAACAACAAAAAGACTCAGGGAATCGGGCAGGCGACGCGGGATGCGCAACGATGCAAGCGTCCGCCAGTCGGCCGGCCCGTTTCATTGCGATGACGATCGGCCGGGGGCTCAGCCGCCGAAGACCCTGTCGAAGCTGCGGCGCAGCGCCACGTCCACATCCGCCATGGTCACCGGCAGGCCCAGATCCACCAGCGAAGTGACCCCGTGATCGGAGATGCCGCACGGGACGATGCCGGTGAAATGCTCCAAGTCCGGCTCGACGTTGAGGCTGATGCCATGGAAGCTGACCCATTTGCGCAGGCGAATGCCGATGGCGGCGATCTTGTCTTCGCGCGGACTGCCGTCGGGCAGGGGCGGCTTTTCCGGGCGCTGCACCCAGACCCCGACGCGGCCAGGGCGGATCTCGCCTGTAACGTTGAACTCGGCCAGGGCGGCGATGACCCAGTTTTCCAAGTCGCGCACGAAGCAGCGCACGTCGCGACCCCGTTCAGCCACGTTGAGCATCACGTAGGCCACGCGTTGGCCCGGCCCGTGATAGGTGTATTGGCCGCCGCGTTTGGTCTCGTGGACCGGAAAGCGGTTGGGCGCGACCAGATCGGCGGGTTTTGCGCTGGTGCCCGCGGTATAAAGCGGCGGATGTTCCAGCAGCCAGATGCATTCGTCGGCACTGCCCTCGGCGATGGCCGCCGCGCGATCCTCCATGAAGGTGACGGCGGCATCGTAGTCCGTCAGCCCGTCCGAGGTGATCCATTCGACCATGGTCCTACCGGGGCAGCAGCCCCGCCTCCTTTATCTTGGGCAGGTTGGCTCGGCTGACGGGAATTTCCGGCCCGTTTGCCATGGTCAGGATCGCGCGATCGCCGTCGCGCCGGACCGCGCGCACCTGTCCGAAGGCCACCCAGTGCGAACGGTGGACCTGCGTGCCATCGGTGTCGCCCACCTCTCGCATGGCATCGGCCAGTCGCATCAAAACCATTTCCTCGCCCTTCAGGGTCCGGATCCGGACATAGTGGTCCTCGACCGAAAGCGCCACCAGCGGGCCGCGTTTGTCGAGCGGCAGGCGGTCGAGGATGGCGGCAGGCCGGTTTTGGTCCCGCGCGGTCGGCCCATGGCGAAAGCCGAGCGCGATCACCGCGTTGACCACCAAGGTGATAGCGAACAGGGTGCCGAGAAAGCCCGGCAGCTCGGCCGGATCGGGCCAGAGGCCGAAGGCGGCCCGGTTCACCGCCAGCACGATGATAGCCACCACCGCGCCCGCCACCAGTCCGGTCAGCACCACGTCCTGCCAGAAAGGCCGTGCCCGGGTCACGGGCGCAAGCGTCGTGTTCACCAGCGCCGCGGCGCCGTAGGTCGCGACAATCAGGACGGGCCAGTAGGCCAACCGGGTGGTCAGTGCAAAGCCATCCGTGCCGAACGGGCCGGCCAGGGCCAGGACGACCCCCGCCGCGGCCAGCCCGGCCAGCGTGACCGGGTGCCCCATGTGGCCCCGCCATTCACGAAGCGCGGATGACTGGTGCATGTCACTCACGAAGCGGCCCCGTCCTTTCGCGGAATCGATGTTGAGCCCCGGGCCGGGGCACGCCCAAGGGTAGGGCCAAGCCGATCCGGCGACAACACGATCCCATCCATAGACAGGAGCCATCATGAACCTCGATCCGATCCTCTCTGCCCCGCTGGTCATCCAGTTGCACGTCGCCGCTGCCCTGCCGGCCCTCGTTCTTGGGCCCTTCGCGCTCTTTCGCAGCCGCCGCGACCGCTGGCACAGGCGCCTGGGCTATGCCTGGGTGGTCTCTATGCTGGCGCTGGCGGTCAGCGGGTTCTTCATCCCCGCCCGCTTCGCGCTTGTCGGCCCCTTCGGCCCCATTCACCTGCTTTGCCCGCTGGCGATCTGGGGCGTGCTGGACGGCGTCCGTCTGATCCGCCGCGGCGACGTGCGGGGGCACCGCATCGCCATGCAAACGGTCTGGTTCGGCGCGGTGGGCGTCACCGGCTTGCTGACGCTGGTGCCCGGGCGGGCGCTGAACCACGTGCTCTTCGGCGAGACGCCGCAGACGGCCTGGCATGGCTCTGGCGGCGGCGCCCGCGCGCGGCGCGCGACCCGCAAATTACCCCTTGAGGTGCGGCGGGGCTTTGTCTAAAGACCCGCTCACCAAGCCAGTGACAGTGCGGTCGTGGCGGAATTGGTAGACGCGCAGCGTTGAGGTCGCTGTGGGGTAACACCCGTGGAAGTTCGAGTCTTCTCGACCGCACCAATCGGCATTGATTTCCCCCGGGAAATCGGCGCTGTGTTCTGCCCCCTCACGTGCTTCAAGCGCATGATATTCTTGCGCGCCTCGGCGACGGGCCGACCCGTCATGCCGCCTGCGCACCGCGGTGAACGGACGGTGATAGCCGAGGAGGCACCGCGTCCGGCCCGTGCGCCTCGTCGCGCCTCGTCGCCGCCCCCGACTGGGCCGGGTCCGCAGGGGAGCGAGTGGCTACAACCGGTCCAGGACAGCACCGGCCGTGCGCGCGGTATCGGCCCAGGTCGGCAGCGTCCGTCCGGCCGCCTGTGCAGCATCGGCGCATCGCCGATAGGCCGCGGTGTCGGACAAGAGCCCGGCGAGCGCATCGGCAAAGGCCGCGTCATCCTCTGTCGCCACGAGGTGGCCGGCCGCGGCGGGCACGGTATCGGGCACGGCACCGGCGCGGCAACTGACGATGGGCAGGCCGTGCGCCAGCGCCTCGTCGAAGACGAGGCCGTAGCCCTCGTAGCGCGTGGCCAGCGCGAAGACGGCCGCTTGCCGGTAAAGCGCAGACAGCTCTGCATCGGGCAGATACCCGGCGATCCGGACGCGGCCCCCGAGGCCGAGGTCCGCGTGCAGCCGGTCCAGCGCGGCGGCGTGGTCGGCGTCATGGGATGTGCCCGCGATCACCGCGGTCCAGTCCAGGTCGGTGATCCGCGCCAGCGCGGTCAACAGGACGTCGTGGCCCTTGCGCGGATGCAGGATCCCGACGGACAGGATCAACGGCGACGCAGCCACAGCCCGCATGCCGGTTGGCCGCTGCGCCCCCGGCCGCAGGACGGTGATCCGGTCGGCCGCCACATCGTAGGACCGGGTCAGAACCTCGGCGGTGGCCGGGCTGGGCACGAAGACATGGTCGATGCGGGCGAGGTTCGCACGCTCGCGCCGGTAAAGGTGGTCGCGGCGGTCCCCGTCCAGACCGACCTCCAGGGCCAACGGGTGGTGGACCATCGCCACGCTGGGCACATGCAGGGCGGCCAGCGCCTCGGTGTCCAGGGTCGCCGAGACGAATCCGTCGAGGATGACCACGCGGTCGGGCTCCAGGTCCCGCAATTGCGCGACGGCATCGGCAGTGTCGACGGCGTCCGGGTCGGGAAAGGACGCCCCCAGGCGAAGATGCGTGACGTCGTGTCCCTGGCTGCGCAGCGCCTCCAGCAGGCGGCGTTCGTAAATGAAGCCGCCCGTGGCGGTGGTGATGTCCCCCGGTATCGCGAAGGCGGCGCGGCGCGGGGTCATGCAAGTTGCTCGGGGGCGTAGATGGCCAGCACCCGCCGCTCGATGCTGCCCACGAGGAGATAGCCCAGGGCGGACAGCGTCGCGACCAGCACGACCGAGGCCCAGAGGACGTCGTAGTCCGACAGCGAGGCCGAAAGCGCCATGAGGCTGCCGATGCCCGCGCCGGTGGCCAGCCACTCCACCACCGTCACGGCCAGAACCGAGGCCGGCACCGCCATGCGCGCCGCGGCAAAGAAGGCCGGCAGCATGGCCGGAATGCGCACCCGGACCAGCCGCGTCAGCGGCCCGGCCGCGTAACTGTCGAGGACGGACATGACTTGCCCCGGCGCCTGCTTCAGCCCCTGCAGGCAGGCGACGAAGGTCGGAAAGAAGACCATGACCGCCACCAGCACGATCGTCCCCACCGCCCCGCGTCCGATCAGCAGCACGACAAGGGGCGCGGTCGTCACGATGGGCACCGAGCGCAGGGCGATGGCCACAGGCATGGCCGTGCCCGCCAGCACCGGCACGAGGATCAGCAGCGTCGCCAGCGCCGCCCCGGCCACCAAGCCGGCCAGATACCCCGGTATCAGGAAGATGGCGCTTTCGGCCAGGGCCGCGCCGATGGTGGCCCGGGTCGCCCCGGCATCCGGGGCCAGAAACAGGGCCTCGACGACGTCATGCGGCCCCTTGGCGAAAAAGGGGTTCAGATCGAAAAGCCACAGCGCGCCGCCCCAGGCGCCAAGCGCGAGGACCAGCACGAGGCCGGCGTTGATCCATCCCTCCCGCCGCCGTCGCCGCCCGGTCGCCGCGGGTGCGGACAGGATCACGGGCGGGTCGTCCAGCAGCACCCGGCGCGCCACCGCGCCGATGGCGAGGTAGACCGCCACCGACACCATTGTGGCGACGGTGGCGATGGCCCATGTCATCTCGACGTCCAGCGCGCGGATG